>NZ_ATZA01000012.1 GCF_000427965.1 Olivibacter sitiensis DSM 17696
GATCTCGCCCATAGAATCACATCGGCTGAATATTCCGAACAGCATCGTCATGAGTTGTGTCCATGAATCAAAGGTCTTGTAATAGCGGTCAGACCGGTGCTTGCTCACAAGCATCTCAAATTTGTTCCTTGGAATAAAACCTAATAATTGTTTGAAGATTGGCTGACCGACTAATTTCTTTTCTGTATTTTTATCACTCATATTTTTAGTTTGTCGTAAAACCAAAATATGAAAAAAGGAGCTTGCCAGATATGGCAGCTCCTTAAATTATTTTTTGTCGGTCAGTAGTGATATTTTTTTGTTCATGGTAGAAAACCTGATTTTTTGAATTATGCCGGCCAATAAGAAATACCTTACATCGTCCGCTTTGCAGCGCTTTTTGAAGATTTCCGCTGGTTTTGTAGGTGGTTATGGCGTGATGTTGACTTTTTTCTTAATGTTCGCCCATTTTTTTGAACCAAAATATGTCATGGGAACAGCCATGATTCTGGGGTATATCCTTTGGGCCGTACTGCTCTTGTTGGCCTTTCTCGCCAAGTCTGGATGGAAGATATGGGGGGTATACCTGCTGCTTATGTTGCTTTTTTCCTTGCCCTATCTTATTAAATTATAATTGCGTTCTATGAATATCAGGAACTACAATATTTATTTCCATACGCATACCATTAGTGGGATCATCATTTGTGCCTTATTGTATGTTATATTTTTTGCAGGTTCGTTTTCTTTCTTCAAGGATGAGATCAGTGCTTGGCAAGGTAACCAGTCTTACGAACAACATAAAGAGGAAGCTTTTCCATATGGGACGTTTCTCGATTCATTGGATTGGGAATATGGTCTGTCCGGAAGAGATATTACGCTGTATTTTTACCCCAATACAACACGTGCCTATGTAAATTTAAGTGCTTCAAAAGATACGTCGCATCATCAGAATGCCCTAGAAGGCGCCTATTTCAATTATGATTTCGTAAAACAGGAAGCTAAGAGTTACAGCGAGGCCTACGATTTGGGTGAGTTTCTTTATCGCCTACATTTCTTCGCGCAATTGAATGAAGCTTTTCCGTTCAATATCGGGTATCCATTTGGCTATATCGTGGCCGGTCTTGTGTCTTTCCTGTTCCTGTTTGCGCTTATCACGGGCATAATGCTACATTGGGACAAGATCGTTTCCAATTTCTATCTGTTCCGTCCCTGGGCCAAGGCAAAGACCATCTGGACGGATATTCACACCGCATTGGGAGTAATAGGTTTTCCCTTTCAATTCGTCTTTGCAGTCACGGGTATTATACTCATTATAAATACCGTCCTACTAATGCCCTTTAGCAAGGTGTTCTATCAGGGCGATATGGAAAAAGTGTTTGAAGAATTGGAATATAACGTTGATATCGACCGCGATTTTGTTGGAAAACCATTGGAAAGTGTCCCGGATATTGCCCATCTGATCAAAGATATGCAAGCAATGTGGCCTGACGCTTTTGTAAAACGCGTGACGATGAAACACTATGGTGACGAGAGCATGTCGCTGATTATCGAGGCCGATGCCGACCGTCGGCAAAGTTTTTCGGGGGCGGGCTTTGTTATCTATGATGTGAAGAATGGAGAAGTGCTCAGGGATAAATCGCCCAACGGTCCTTCCTCTTATCTGGATAAAGTAAAGAGCCTGATCTATCGCTTACATTTTGGCGACTATGGAGGTTACTTTTTGAAAATCGTTTATTTTGTCTTGGGCATCATGGGTTGCATCGTCATCACTTCGGGTATCATGATATGGCTAGTAGCGCGCGACAAAGGCAACATACCCAAGCGCAAACGTCGGTTCAATTTCTGGTTGTCCAATATCTACTTGGCCATCTGCCTCACGATGTTCCCTGTCACGGCATTTACCTTTATCGTGGTAAAGGCCAATGGCCATGCCGACCAGTCGCTGATCTACCAAGTATATTTTTATTCGTGGCTTCTTTTGTCGCTTTATTATAGTATCAGGCGCAATTTAAGCCGCACCAATCGCGAGACATTGCTCTTGGGGGCAATATTGTCCTTACTGGTCGTTGTGTCCAATGGGCTGTTTTCTGGAAATTGGCCTTGGTATACGCTGGAGCATGGGGCCATGGATATTTTCTTTCTGGATATGTTTTGGCTCTGCCTAGCTGTTATTGCCTTCATTAGCTACATGAAAATACGCAAGGGCATTGCTCAAAAAGCTTAATGTCATTTGCTGGGCAGTCTGCTCCAAACCTCATAAATAGGGCTGCCACTGGAGCTCAACCCACTGTGGTGCCATTTGTCGTCTTTGAGCTCTCCATTGAACTCTAAGGAGGAACCCACCCTAGAGCCATCTCTAGAGAAAAATTCTATGTTTTCTATGTACTTTCCTTCTCCAAAATGGAAAGTGCCACCCCCCGTGCCCGAAAATTCTCCTGTTTTGATATTAATGGCGACCCACTGAAATCGACTGCCACTTAGAATCTTTAGCGTACGTCTGTCTCGCAATTGCCGCTGTACCATTTGTTCGCCTTCCTTGCGTTCGGAAATCCACCATACGCCAGCTATCGGATTGTTTTTGTCATCAATCTTTTGCCATGATATTGCTTTGCCATCTATGTTGGTCTGCAGTTCATCTTTAAGCTCAGTACCAAAGGAGATTTGCTTGCCTACCAGGCTGCCATCCTGAGAATTAAACTCATAGTGCAAAGCGATGCTGTTGTCAGAGAAAGTATACGGTCCGCCAAAGGTGAGGCCAAAGTGCTTGTTATCCTGGTCAAATTCGGTGTAGGACAAATATCCATCTACCAGTAGCAGCACCTGTTGCTTAGAACCTTCGTGAGCCTGCCAAGCCCCTTCTATGTTTTGTGATAGGCATACGGTAAGGCTCCATAAACCCGAAATTAATAGCGTAATAAGAACTTTCATGGATTTTCTAAATTGGTTTTTATGATAATACAACAACAAAATCGACGATAGGTTTTTTTGCCATGCCTGTCATGGGGAACCCTTCTACACTAATAGAGCGGTTTGCCATTTCAAGCATGTCTACAATTAGTAGCCAATAATTTGTAATTTTGCGGAATGATTCAAACAGAGAAAGCGCTTTTTAAGTTTCCCAAGTTCAAAGATCTTATTTTATTTGAAGACGAACGATTGATCGTGATCAATAAGCCACCTTTCATTTCCACTTTAGACGAGCGGGAGGGAGGTGAGGTCAACGTGCTCCGCTTGGCAAAAAAATACTGGTCCGATGCGCAGATTTGCCATAGAATAGATAAGGAGACGTCGGGCATATTACTGATAGCTAAAGATCCCGAGACCTATCGCGCAGTTTCCATAGAGTTTGAACGCCGGAGAGTGAAGAAAGTTTATCACGCCATCATCAATGGAACACATGTTTTTGAGGATTTATTGGTCGATTTTCCCATTGCCAATCTAGGAAATAAAAATGTGACTATAGACCGGGCCAATGGCAAACGAGCGGAGACCTATTTTAGGTCACTTCAATTTTTCAAGAACTACACCTTGGTGGAATGTAGGCCTGTCACAGGTAGGATGCACCAAATACGGATTCATTTGGCCACCCAGCGTGCCAGTATTGCGGGTGACGATCTATATAAAGGTCAACCTATCTTTTTGTCTAAGATAAAAAGAGGGTATACGTTAAGCAAGGATCAGGAAGAATACCCCATTATGAAGCGTTTTGCGCTCCATGCCAAAAGCTTGAGCCTCCGAGTTTTCGATACCGACTACGAGTTTGAAGCCCCATATCCCAAGGACTTTGCCACGGCATTGAAGCAATTGGAAAAATACGATAGCTAATGATTTAAGGGACTACTCCATTGATTGGTAAAATTCTTGTCGGAAATTCTTGGCAATCGTTGGGTTCTTGGGATCCGTACTGTAATCGTAGAAGCCAACACCCGCTTTCATTCCCAATTGGCCAGCTGCAACCATATTGACCAATAATGGACATGGGGCATACTTGGCTTGTTTAAAGCCCTGATGGAGTACTTCCAAAATCGAAAGGCATACATCAAGGCCAATGAAATCGGCCAATCGCAAGGGACCCATGGGGTGGGCCATGCCCAGCTTCATGATGGTGTCTATTTCTTGCACGCCAGCAATCCCTTCAAATAGGGTATACACCGACTCGTTTATCATGGGGATCAAGATGCGGTTGGCTACAAATCCAGGATAGTCATTTACGGCAATAGGCGTTTTTTGCAAGCTTTTTGCCAGATCTATTACCTGTTTCACACAGCTTTCGGAAGTCTGATAGCCTCTGACCACTTCAACGAGGTTCATCATAGGTACGGGATTCATAAAGTGCATGCCTATTATCCTATCTGGCCTTTGAGTCTGTGCAGCGATCTTGGTAATGGAGATAGAGGAAGTATTGGATGCCAAAATAGCATGTTGGGGCGCTAGCACATCCATGTCCTTAAAAACCGCCCGTTTAATATCGTAATTTTCGGTAACAGCCTCGATGGCCATATCTGCTTCTCTTAATCCATTGGCCAAATCAGTGGTATAGGAAATCCTATTCAGACTGGCTTCCTTTTGGTTCAGACTGATGACGCCCTTATTGACTTGTCGCTCCATATTTTTACCTATAAGGAGCAATGCGTTTTTTATAACGGCATCGTTTAGACCCACTAAAGTCACTTCATAGCCGAATTGGGCAAAGCTGTGCACGATGCCATTTCCCATGGTGCCAGCTCCTATTACCGTAATTTTTCTTATCATATTTTTTGCTAATAACTGATTGGATTAAGGGGGCATCCTATACTGGATAGGTACTCTCCGATAGCTGCGGATAAATATAATAAAAAAGGGGATAACCCTAAGGCTATCCCCCGCACTGTTTGTTTATTGAACTGGAGTTTTTCTTATGAATCGATCTCGTTTTCAGTTGGTTTCAGATCCTTTGTTTTTCCAGGCATCCGGTCCTTTTTATTGTGTTTGCCCTGAAATTTTCTTTGGGCAAATCTCGCTCTATCCTTAAAGGCTTCCTGAAGCTTTTCCTTTTGCGTATTATCTAGTATAGCTTCCAACTCGGTCTTTTCCTTATTACGCTTTTCTTTCATTTTCTGCATTTCGGCAAGCTGTTCTTTTGATTGCTTCAACTGAAGGCTATAAACCTGCTCTTTCTGCTTATCTGTCAGATCAAGGAGCTTTGCGAGCCTTTCAGTTTTGTTTTCGGCAATTTTTTCCGGTGTTATTTCCGTTTTCTTGTTTTTTGGCCTCTGTTTTTGTTCTTGAGCCTGAGCATTGATGACCAATCCTAGTGCCAATGCAGATAATAATGCTAATTTTTTCATGTCTATTTCTTTAAATTAATGTTCAACCTTAAAGTCGATAAGGATGCTGCTATTTCCATTATCTCCTAAATTTATAAACGGATCGCGATCTCCATTTGTGGTGTTTTTTTAAAGAATAATCATTCCTATTTCACCAAAAGCTTTGTACATAAGAGCCAATCTTTGCATGAAGGTTTAACTGATGCGCCTGTTAAGAAATGTTAAATACTGTTTCTACGGCATTAATGGAAAAATTATTCAACATAGTTGCTTTTGTTTCTATATTTGTTCTTAATTGATAAACTTCTAATCCAATTTGATTATATGCGTAGATATTTTGCTTTTCTCAGTCTTTTGTGTTGCTTATTGCTTAGTGCAGGTGCTTTTGCCCAATCGGAAGCCCTATGGCTCCGCTATCCAGCCATCTCACCCGATGGGAAAACGCTGGTTTTTGGCTATCAAGGCAACATTTACAAGGTGGACGTAAATGGTGGCACGGCCATTCCCTTGACGGTGGGCAGCTCTCATAGCATGATGCCCGTTTGGAGCCATGACGGAAAATCAATTGCCTTTGCAAACAATCGCTATGGCAATTTTGATGTTTTTGTAATGCCAGCAAGCGGAGGTACGGCTACTAGGCTTACCTATCATAGTGCGAATGATTATCCCTACGACTTCAGCATAGATAACGAAAAGGTGATTTTTGGCAGCTCTAGACAGTCTACTGCATCAAGTGTGCGGTTTCCTAGTACCCGGCTGTTTCAGAATTTGTACGGTGTGGATGTAAAGGGGGGAAGGCCTGTGTTGATAAGTGCTGCAGGCGTGGAAAATGCGCATTTCAATAAAGCTGGTGATGCTATTGTATTTCAGGACCGGAAAGGATATGAAGATCCGTGGAGAAAACACCATACCTCATCTGTCACACGCGATATTTGGCTGTACGATTTGAAAGGGAAAAACTATCAGGCGCTTACAACCACGGAGGTGGAAAACCGCGAACCGGTTTTCAGTGCAGATGGTCAGTACGTTTACTATTTAAGTGAACAAAACGGCAATCAAAACTTATTTAAGAAAGGCTTGAAAGCGAGAATAGCCGATATACAGTTAACCCACTTTGAACAAAATCCCGTAAGGCATTTGAGCATCGCGGACGATGGGCTACTTGCATTTACGCAAAACGGCGAAATCTATACGCTCAAGGAGGGGGAAGAACCCAAAAAAGTGAAAGTGCTCATCGGTATGGACAATGGTAGTCCAGAAGAAACCTCGTTGCAGCTCAATGGCAATATCAGTCAGTTTGAGCTTAGCCCGAACGGAAAGGAAATCGCTTATGTGACTCGCGGGGAAATATTCGTGACAAGTGTGGAGGGTAATTTTACCAAACGTATTACGCAAACACCTGGGCAAGAAAGGATGGTAAAATGGTCGCCAGATGGAAAGAGTCTGATCTACGCTGCAGAAAGGGATTTGAATGGCTGGGGTATCTACAAGACAACACTGGTAGATAAAAGCGAACCCTATTTCTTCAATGCCAGCTTGCTGAAAGAGGAAGCCATCGTTACCGGTCAACAGGATAATTTTTCGCCCAAGTATTCTCCCGATGGTAAGGCCATAGCCTATATCGAGGAGCGTAATATCTTGAAGGTGGTGGACATTGCCTCTGGCAAGACTACTACCTTGTTACCTGAAGGACATAACCACAGCTACGCGGACGGCGACTGGAGTTTCAACTGGAGCCCAGATAGCAAGTGGTTATTGGTCGACGATCAGCGTGGCTACATGATGAGCTATAATACCGCTTTGGTCAAAGCCGACGGCACTGGCGAAATACGTTACCCCACTATGAGTGGTTTTGGAGAAAAAGATGCCAGATGGTACCAAGACGGAAAAATGATTACTGTGCTTAGCAGCAAGTATGGAAGAAAGTCCTTGGCTTACCAAGGGAGTAGGGAATTGGATATCTTCGCTTATTTTCTGGATAAAGAAGCGTACGATCGATATCTCCTTAGCAAAGATGAATACAACTTGTTGAAAGAAGCAGAAGATAAAGATAAGAAGGAGACTAAGACAGACGACAAAAAGCCAAAAGAGAAGGAAGAGGCGGTTTCATCTTTGCAATTTGACCTGGACAGCTTGAAGCAGAGAAAGGTGCAGCTGACGATCAACAGTGCCTCCATATCCGATTATGCCTTGAACAAGGATGCCAGTAAGTTGTACTACTTGGCCTCTTTTGAAAAGGGATATGATTTGTGGGTGACGGAGCCCCGTACCAAGGAGACCAAAATATTGGCCAAGTTGGGCGGGTCGCCAAGCGGTATTGAGATAAGTGAAGATGGAAAGAGCCTATTTGTGGTCAATCGGGGTAATTTGGTGAAGATCGACACGGAAAATGGCAAGATAACGCCGATAAGCAGTAAGACCGAGCTGGCTTTGGATGCGGCCAAAGAAAGGGAATATATTTTTAACCACGCCTGGCTACAGGTGAAGAAGAAGTTTTATGACCCTACGATCCGAAATATGGATTGGGCAGGTTATAGGGAAACCTATGCCCGTTTCTTGCCACATATCAACAATAACTACGATTTTCAAGAACTGCTGAGCGAACTGCTGGGTGAGCTGAATGGCTCACATACTGGCGGGCGTTTCTCGCCAAGAGCGGAAAATGGCGATAATACGGCAGTCCTTGGCTTGCTGTACGATGAGACCTATACGGGCAGGGGGTTGAAGGTAGCCGAAGTGATAGCTGGAGGTCCTTTGGACAGAGCAAAAGCTGTTTTGGGCGTGGGAAGTGTCATCGAGCGCATTGACGGACAAGATATCGAGGATACGGTAGATTGGTCAAAATACCTGAACAGAAAAACGGGTGAACAAGTGTTGTTATCTGGAAAAAATGCTTTTGGGGTGACCTTTAATGAAAAGGTAAAACCCATTAGCATAGGTGAAGAAAACGCATTGATGTACAAAAGATGGGTAAGGGGCAGGCAAGAATATGTCGAAAAATTGAGTAATGGCCGCATCGGTTATGTTCACGTGGAAGGGATGAACGATGGCAGTTTCCGTGAAGTGTATGACGTAGTGATGGGAGAGAACAGGGACAAGGAAGCCTTAATCGTCGATACCCGTTTCAATGGAGGAGGTTGGCTCCACGATGATCTCAATACCCTCTTAAGCGGTAAAGAATACCTTAAGTTCGCCCCTCAGGGTGATATTTTGAAGGGGGGTGAGCCCGCTTCAAGATGGACTAAGCCTAGTATCGTAGTCATGAGCGAGGGCAATTACAGCGATGCCTTTATTTTTCCTTATGTGTACAAGCAAAATGGCTTGGGCAAGTTGGTGGGTATGCCCGTTCCCGGAACCGGCACCGCTGTTTGGTGGGAAACGCAGATCGATCCAACCTTGGTTTTCGGCATACCTATGGTTGCTACGATAGGTAAGGAAGAAAGACCAACGGAAAATCTGCAATTGGAGCCAGATATTAAGGTACCATTGCCCTACAGTGATTTCCTGCAAGGCAAAGATCCTCAGCTGGAAACAGCAATTAACGAGTTGCTGAAATCGCTGTAGTTAATAACGTACATTTTTAGGAACACCTATTGGTAAGGATTTATCTATATCAATAGGTGTTTTTTGTTTATTTTGTAACAAAAACGGTCGATTTGTTATTAAATAAATAATTTGTTTGTTGTTAATAATCAAGGAGATGTGCTTTTTATTTTCAGTTTCTGATAAAAAATACACAATTATGGGTATTGTGCACGCTACATTTCGGTACTATTTTTGAAGCAGTAGTTTGTTCTCAACATAAATAGTATCTGTTATGAAACACAATTATCAAACAAGAAGAGTTGGGTTATTTACTAAGTCGTCGGAAAACCTTAGCTCAACAGGTAATTATGGCAGTAGTGGTTTGGATAGAAGCGACTTTCCCTTGCCGCCTCAGAAAAGTCAGAAGTTGACAGTTGGTGAAATTTTCCTCTTTGTCTTACAGGTGGCTGCCTTAGTGGTATTGTTTATGTATATTTATAGAACACCCTCGAATTCCGCAACGTCAGAAAGAGAATTGAAGGGTTCTACGACCTTTCAGGAAACTTCTACTATTAGCAATTCATAGCTTGGATTGGTGATCTATTAGCTTTCTGTTTTTGTTATTAAAAAGTATCATTGATATTTTCCATCATTTTGAAGTTGGAGCGTTTATAATATCCGGGGATAGCATGATCACCCTCTTTGAAGTCAAAATGAACAACTTCTATCTCTGGTAGTTCCGTGAAGGCATAAGTAGCTTCTGCAAGGAAGGTACGAGCTCCGCTGGTTCCCATGTTTTGCGTCAAATAGGCAGCATTCGGGATTTTGACAAATAGCGTATCTCCGGCACTTTCTCCCAATTCGATCATGATTTCTGGATATTTGATGTTGATTGCTTCAGCCAGTTCTTCTTTGTTAAGAGGTACACTGCTGTTTTGAGGGTTGGGTTTTACCTCAAAAGAGGCATCATCCTCATTAAAAACTACCTCGTAGGGAAGTACCAGCGTTTTAGTTTCCGAGCTATCTGCTGGGGTATCCGTTGCTGTTATGCCATCGGTTTCCTGCCGCTGCTGTGATTCGTTTTGGCAAGCTATCAACAAGGTCAAAGAGAGGATGTAAATCGCCCCCCATCTACCAAATTTTATCAAATTTACTATCCCTTTCATTTTTACATTTGCTTAAGGAGTGGTTACCGCAACTGGAATAACCTTTCCATTAAAAAATTTATGCCCCGTTAGTGCAAAATCCGCCACATATTTGCCCATCTCAAAGGCTGCTATTGGCGATTCATAATTAGGAAACGCATTTTCTAGCATTTCTGTTTGGGCAGAACCGAGTGCCAGGCAATTTATTTTCACCCCGGTATCCATGAGCTCTTGAGCTAGGCATTCGGTAAGCGTGTGCAAGGCCGATTTGCTGGCTGAATATGCGGATAGACCAGGAAACTTTACACTGCCTTGAAAGCCACCCATGCTGCCTATGTTGACGATATGTCCGCCTTTGGATAAAATAGGCAATGTAGCTTGGATCATCTTAACTGGGCCCAACAGGTTGCTTTGTAGCAATTCGGCAAAATCTAAAGCGGACGTCTCCATAAACGGTTTGTTTATGAGTACACCCGCATTGTTGATCACGATATCTACATACTCCATTTTGCCCTTTACAAAAGGAATAAGACCGTTGATATAATCGTCGTGTACAATGTCAAAGCGAGCAGGGAAGATAGCGCAATCGGGATTCAACCCCTTGGCAATCTCATATAATTTGCGCAGTTTGTCTTCGGACCTCGCAAGCGCGATCACTTTGTTGTCGTTATTCTGGATTAGTTCCAAGACAGCTTCAAAACCTATCCCGCTACTTGCCCCTGTAATGATGATGTTCATGTTTTTCTTTCTTTTTGGCAGCCGTCAGCTTTCTGCCATTTAGTGTCTCATATGCCTCTTATCCCATATCTCGATCTACATCAAAGCATTATTGCCATAGATGCTCGGATAGAGCTTCACGTATAGCAATACGATGTAAATAATGAGGAGCAGTGTATTGAGTGAGAGCATCCAGTTTAAATCATCTTGCTCGTTTTTTGCCCTCCCCGCCAATATCAATAGGGTGAGAAAACTGAGGAACAGAATAAGTGGGAAGATAAATACCCACTTGTTTTCTATATACACATAAGTTACTTCCAGGTTGCTCTTAACTTGCTCATCAACGAAAATTGGTAATACGCCTAATACCAATAGGATGACAAATAGGCGAACCAATAATTTCGAAACAAATTTGCTTGTGATGGTACGATTTTTGGTATTTTTGATGCGCATTATGCTGCCTTTTTTGTTGTGATGAACAAATTTAAGCATTATAATGTTTATGCCCTTCAAACATCTTTAATAATTTCGATAGAAGGGCTTCATTAAAAAAAGAGAAGAAAATTCAGATGAAGGTTTTAAAATTACGCACGTTATTAGTTCTATTGGCCCTGGTTACCTGTGCATGGGCTGGATGCAAGACAAGCCAGCAAGGGCAGTCCGATTCGCCTTCGGCGCGACAATGGCGCAATGCCGTGAAAGGCCAATGGGTATTGGATGAGGTTGGCCAACAGGCATTCCCCAAGGGGGCTTCAGTGAGCCGTATCTTTGACGAAGCTCCCATAGAATGTTTTATAGGCAGTACTTGGAATTTGATTTCTAATGGCCGCGGTGGAATTACCTTTACGGCAAATGGCGACGTTTGTGCCCCGGGGGCCACAAGGGATATCTTTTGGTCAGTATTCGATGGTGATGGGCAGGACGTGCAATTTCAATTCAAGAAACTCTATCCTGGAGAGAAAGCTAGTCAGGTGAAGGAAGGCTATCGGCTTGTTTTGGATTATGCTGATGCACAAAGTCTTACAATGCTGATGCCTGTGAATATCGCTGGTGCAAAAGATGCATATCTTGTGTTCAAGTTTTCGCGCTAGAAACAGCATATACGACTTAACAGCAAAAGCCGTCTTACGGGTTTTTGCTGTTTTCTATTATAAGCAAAAATCAACTTGTTAAACCTATGCCCCTTGCCTGGAGCTATATCTGCTTATTTAGCGTCTGTTTGATGCTTGGTTTACCGAGTGATCGAGCCTTTGCTCAGCAGGCTTTCAAAAATCAGCTAAGTTTGCAGAACGAGAACGATGTCTACCTTTTTACTGGGCAGGATAGGTATTATACCAATGGCATTCATTTTCAGTACAGTCGTGCGGTAGACCATCCGCACGATGCGGATAGCAGTGGGCATCGCAGAATCTGGTCCTTAGGTTTAGGGCAAAAGTTGTTCAATGCAGTAGGTGGCAATGTCCATTTCATACAGGAAGTAGACAGGCCTATCACAGGCTATTTGTATTTGCAGGGGAAAATGCAATGGATATATCGAAAAAGGTCGGAAGGCGTATTTTCTCTAGGGGCCGAGCTTGCTACCATAGGCAGCACGGCACTTGGGGGACCAATACAAAAGGCTTTTCATTCCTTGTTCAATCTATATACCATTAGCGGGTGGGAATTTCAGCTCCATAGTGCTTGGGGAGTAGATATGCGGTTGGCCCATATGCAGTTGTTGCATAGAAGCCCCAACAAGCGCTTTGATGTCAGTGCCCACAGTGCTGCTAGCATAGGAAGCAACAATATTTATGTCAAGATAGGCCCACAGTTCCGACTAGGTAAGTTCAATCCCCTTCATAGTTCCGTTTCTACTTGGAGCAATATAGGAAACGGGGGAGAAATAGCGCAAAAGGAGTTTTTCGTTTTCTATAAACCGTCCCTCACTTGGGTCGGCTATGATGCTACCATACAGGGTGGCATGTTCCTGCAAGACAAAGGGCCGGTAGTGTACCCCATCAAGCCCTGGCTATTGTCTCATCAGTTGGGTTTGCACCACCGTAAGGGGCGCATCGGTCTCAAGGTGTATTATGTGTTCAATAGTAAGCAATCTGAAAACATGCTCACCAGGCATCAATATGGTGCTGTGCAACTTAGTTATTTTTATTGAATGCTAATGGTGCCGAAGCTTTCTATAGCACCATTTCTGCGAACAATTCTTCTAGCGTAGACTCTGGGTCATGGCAAAAGCCTGGGTGTACCTTGGAGCTTTGGATGATGGTACTTCTGGTTGCCGTGAGCCAGCGAAAACGTTCGGCTATGGGTAACTGTGCTATGGGGCTGATGCCTTTGCCTTCGCAAATCTGGTGGAAAGAAAAAAGGTGCTCCTCCACTTGCGCAATGTCGAGCTCGGGCCAGATGGCAGATAGGCGCATGGCTTCTAGATGATATTTTACTCGGAGAAATTTTTTCTCCCGGCAATAGAGTACTACGCCCACATTCAGAAACTCTTCGCGATATACCGATGGCACCAGACGGACCACTGCATATTCGTATAGACTACGTTCTTGCATGATTTGCTTCCTCTATAAAATGGTACGAATGGGCTATCCTATTGTTCAGGAACTGAACATAAGCATCTCTATGGGCTGTTGTATTCTCAAAAGGAGCATCGCCTTGTAACCATACCTCAGGTATGGTGGCCACGATATCCGTAATGAGCTGCGGATCCAGTTTCTCCTTTAGTTCGCTGTCTACTTGTTCTAGCTGTGTGGCATAGCGAAGCAGCACATGATCCTTTATCTGAACGAAAGGTTTGGTATACTGTTCTTGCCACTGGTGCCATGAGTGGTGGAAATACAGAGAAGCTCCGTAATCTATGAGCCAGAGTTCTTTGTGCCATATCAACATATTGGTGTTCCGTGCGGTGCGGTCCACGTTCATCAATAAGGCATCCAACCACACGATGATAGAAGCTGTGTGTTCGTCTACCTTGTCCACAGCAGGATCGTATGTGATGGCGCCCGAGAGGTAATGCAGGGCAAGGTTGAGGCCTTCGCTTGCCCGAAGCAGGTCCTGTATCTCTTCGTCGGGTTCCGTTCTGCCAAAGGCCTCATCGAGCTGCGCGAAAACCAGCTCTGGTACTTTCAGTCCTAAGGCTTTGGCAATGAGACCTCCAATCAGCTCGGCTATCAGCGCACGCGGGCCTTGCCCTGCACCACGAAACTTTAATGCATATTTGAAACCATCATCGGCCTCAACGATAGCCGGCATGCTGCCGCCTTCCCGCAAGGGAGTGATATAGCGTACGACTTGTACTGTCCGTAAATTCATCTTTTGTTCGAGCAAAAACAAACATAGCCAAAAACGATGGAATTACCATGGCAATATTAATTGCCGAACGCATTGGGCTTGTATCCCTTATAGCCTATGTCTTTTATTACAAAGGTATAGCCCGCCTGCGGTTGTTGTAGCATGTCGCTTTTGGACAGCCCCTTAGCCGCCGTAGTAATATAAAGGTCACTTAGGTGCTTTCCTCCAAAAGTACAACTCGTCACCTGTGTTACTGGCAAGTCTATTTTCAGTGATATTTCACCAGTATCTGGGTTGCGCCGACTTATACAACCTCCGCCAAAGTGCGCTATCCACAGCATGCCCTCTGTGTCGATCGTCATACCATCGGGCACACCTTCCTTGTCTCCAAACAAGATTATACGCTCTGGTTTTGTGATGATGCCTTGCTCCGCATCGTATGCAAATCTGTTGACAGCCTTTTCTTGGCTGTCTATATGGTAGTACCATCGCTGTTCACGATCCCATTCCATGCCATTGGAAATGGTGGTATTGTCCAGCACTTTTTTATAGGAGAGATTGCTGTCCAATAGATATAATGCTCCCTTTTCATCCTTTTCCTCCAGGTGCATACTGCCTATCCAAAAGCGTCCAAGAGCATCGCATTTTCCGTCGTTGTATCTATTGCTGGGCAGGTGATCTTCTGGATGGAGCAGGAAAGTCCATGCCTCGCTGTCAGGATCTACATAATAAAAGCCGTTAGCCACGGCTGCCAGTAGTCTGCCATCCCTGCACAAGGCCAGTGCACCTACCATACCTGGGGCTTCGTGCGTCTGCACTCGATTGGTATGGGGATAATAACTGAAAAATCGGGCAGAGAGTATGTCTACAAAATGTAGACACCGTCGCTTGGCGTCCCATAGTGGGCCTTCGCCCAATTGGCAATTGATACCCACGGCTATTTCGATTTTCATTGGCATTGAATAATGATAAAATTATTGATTAATAGATGTCTTTTCCCTTTCCAGTAACCCTGCCGATTTGCTTGTTGAGCTCCAGAGCGGTACTGATAAGCCCCAAATGGGTAAAGGCTTGAGGGAAATTACCCAGGTGCTCGCCGTTTTTACTTATTTGTTCGGCAAATAGGCCCAAGTGATTGCCATAGCCTATCATTTTCTCAAAATTCTCTACGGCTTCATCCAACCTTCCCATTTTGGCTAGGCATTCGATATACCAAAAGGAACACATGGTAAAGGTGCCTTCTTCCCCGTCCAGTCCGTCTATCTTACCATTGTTCTTGTAACGGTAGACTAGTACGTCGAGCCTTAGCTCCCTGTCTACGGCTGCCATGGTGGATATCCATCTCGGTTCCTCTGGTGTGATGAAGTGTACCAAGGGCATTAGCAATACGCTTGCATCCATAGAGTCGGACACCTTATCGCCGTCCTTGTATTGTGCCCAAGCCTCGATCTCTTCGTTCCAGAAATTGTAATAGATATCTTTATAGATGTCGTTGCGCAATTTTTGCCACTTATCGGCATCGTAAGGAAACGATCGGTCTTCTGCAATTTTTATGGCCCTATCGATAGCTACCCAGCACATCAACCTGCTGTGGAGGAACTCGTGCTTTTCGTTCCTTATCTCCCATATACCGTGATCGGGTTCTCGCCACTTTTTTTCTACATGTGCTATTTCTTTTTCGATAATTTCCCATAGCTCATAGGTGATGGGCTTATGCATTTTGTTGTAGATATATATCGTGTCAAGCAGTTCGCCGTAAATATCAAGCTGCAACTGATGGTTGGCCTCATTACCGATGCGTACGGGGCTACTTCCCTTGTATCCTTCCATATGTTCCAGTATTTCCTCCGTCATTTCGGAAGTGCCGTCTATGCGATAGAGCAAATGTAGGTCGCGGTTTTTGTCCTGTCGGATAATCCAACCTAAGAAATCACTCGCTTCATGGGTGAAACCTAATTTCAGGAAAGCAAACATGGTAAAGGCAGCATCACGTATCCAGGTATAACGGTAGTCCCAATTGCGATCCCCGCCCAGTTCTTCGGGAAGACCAAAGGTGGCCGCGGCGACTACGGAGCCATATTCCATCGAAGTGAGCAACTTAAGAGTGATGGCAGATCGATGAATGATTTCTTGCCACCTACCTGTATAGACTGATTGATTTAACCAGTTGCGCCAATATTTGATGGTTTCAAAATAATTTTCGCTTCCGTAACTTTCAATATCTTGGAAGTTCTGTTCTTCCCCTTCTTTCGCTGCTTCCAGTACAAACAGAACCTTCTCGGATTCCTTCAGTTTAAAGCTGGAGTAACCGTCGTGATTCCTGGTGCTCAGTTTGCAGTTAGACGAAAGGCGCATGGTGGTGTTGCCGTCATTCTTGGCCTTGAAAATGACAGAGCCGTTACGTTTGCTCGCTTCATGCTGTGCCTGAGCATAGTGAAAACGCGGCCTGCAATATACCTTAAAGTTGATCTCTCCACGTACTACTTTCACCTTGCGCACGACCGCGTTGAAGCTGTAGCATGATTTTTCATTTACGGGCATGTAATCCGTTATCTCCACAATGCCATCATTAGAAAAGAAACGGGTTATCAATATAGCTGTACCCGGAATATAAAGCTGTTTGGTCTTCATATTCCTCATTTCAGGAACAATGCTGAAATGGCCCCCATTTTCGCAATCCAAAATGGATGCAAATATGCTGGGGGAATCAAATTTTGGGAAACATAGAAAATCTATTGTACCGTCCATGGCCACAAGCGCGGCCGTATGCATATTGCCAATGATGCCGTGATTTTCTATAGGTAAGTAGGAGTTACGTTGCTGCATATTTATTGCTGTCCATTAATTTGTAAACGTCGAATACTATATCATGAACAAGTAGGTGCTGTTCTTGTTTATCAAATAGGAAAAACAGTAAACAATTATGAAAAAATTGAAAGATAAAGTAGCGATTATTACCGGTTCCGATTCGGGTATAGGCCGTGCTATTGCGGAAGCACTGGGAGAGGAGGGGGCCACCGTCATTGTCACCTATCACTCGGATGAGGAAAGTGCAAATGAGACGGCCAAGTATATGAAAGAGCATGGCATAGAAAGTAGCACTTATCATTTGAACGTGGGCGATGAAAAAAGCGTGAAGGAGGTATTCCGTAAGGTGCACGAAAAATATGGGCGGATAGATATATTGGTAAACAATGCTGGAGTCAATGGAAGTGATGTGCCCGTGGTGGATATGGAAACGGAAACGTTCGATCTGTGTATCAAGACCAATCTATATGGGCCTTTTTTTTGTAGTAGGGAATACCTACAGCTCAAGAACAAGAATCAAAAAGGTGGTAAGATTATCAATGTGAGCTCCGTACACGAGGAGGTGGTTACTGCTGGCAATGCCGATTACAATGCATCTAAAGGAGGGCTCAAAAATTTCAGTAGGAGTCTGGCATTGGAGTTGGCCGAGCAAGGGATAAACGTCAATAACATTGCCCCAGGTATGATCCTTACGGATATGAACAAGGAAGCCATGGAAAGCGAGGAGGCAAAAGAAGAAAAGGAAAAGAACATTCCCATGAAAAGGGCAGGGGAGACCCAAGACATCAAAGCTGCTGCAGTCTTCCTCGCTTCTTCGGATAGCGATTATGTCACGGGCTCTACCATTACCATTGATGGCGGATTGAGTATTAATCTGGGGCAAGGTGCTTAAAAGATCAAAAGCGGGCTGTCTCCTACATTTGCTTACAACAAACATAGGAGACAGCCCTTTTTCAACCAAATTCGATTCCTGAATTAATTTATGGCTTCAGGCCTTTCAATGTCAAAAATGCTTTATTTTAAAATTTCATCTAAGAATAGGAGGGTATGATTCCAAGCTCTATTGGCCATCACCTCGTTGTATTCAGGTGATTCAGGACTGGTAAACGTATGCCCGCAATTGGCATATGTGATAATTTGCCAGTCGGTTTTGCCCGCGTTCATTTCTTTAACTAGATTATCATAATCTTCTTTGCTCACGCTTTTGTCCTCTGCTGGATGTTCGACCAAAATCTTGGCTTTGATCCCCGTGTTTGGTCTGTTAGGATCTTTTGCCAATCCACCATGGATGGATATCACTCCAACTACCGGAAATGAGGCGCGGGCAGCTTCCAAGGCACCAGTTCCCCCAAAACAATATCCTATTACCGCAATTTTATTGGGTAAAGCACCTCCTTTTTTCAACTGGTCAAGAGCCAATGAGATGCGGTGTTGATAAGCTTTGTAATCCTGCCTGTACTTAGTTGCGATCTTTGCCGCAGCGCCATTGTCTGCGGGGATATTTCCTTCGCCGTAAATATCGGCAATGAAAGCGATGTAGCCCTGTTTTTCAAGTTCCAACGCTGCAGCTTTTGCTTCGTTGTCGATACCCTTCCACGCCGGAAGGATCAATACCCCTGGAAGTTCTTGACCGGCATTGGATGTAATAAGGCCGTTTAATTTCTGTGTCCCATCTTGGTAGGGAATGTCTTTTAGGGTTTGTGCAGAAACCGTCTGTAATATGCTCGTTAGAGCCAAAAATATAAGTGTTCTTTTCATCTGTTGTTTTTTATCTTCAATGGTCAGATACCCGACCTGTGGGGTTGGTAAAGGTAAAAATAAGATTAATAAATAGATAAATTCCTCTTTGTATCATCCCTGTTTTTTGAAATTAGATGACATAGACTTGCCTAGTTGAGCCAACTACTAGAGCATTGCATAAATCAGGAAAGAGCATCTTAGAAGATGCTCTTTCCTGGTTTATTGGCTTGTTATCGAAAAAGACAATAAATACTAGAACTTAAAGCCCACCGTCAAGAACACATTGTTTCTGTTGGTCTTGATATCGGCGAGGGGAGAGCCTGCATAGGCTTCCATATTATAAGGGTCAGCGCTTACGTTTTGGTAGGTAGCATCTACATAGAAGTTATCGTAGCGGTAGCCTAGCCCACCAGAAATCGTCTTAGAAGCAGAAGAGAAATTAGCAGAATCCTCATAGGCATTGCCGCGATAATTGAAACCCGCACGCAGCAAAAATTGAGGAACAACCACTAGTTCACCTCCTATACGGTAATTGAGCGCTCCTTTATACGTATTTTGGATAGCATCGTTAATATCCCTTTCCAAACCAGTGTCATTAGCAGAAAAGTGTGTGCTTTTATAATCTACATATTCTATGTCTGCACTGATCAACCCTCTGGAAAACACGGTAGCCAAACCCGCATTCAAGCGGTATGGAGTGCGAATATTATAATCGTATACATTGGGATACCAATCTACTTCATAACCATCTATATCTTGGCCACTACCTGGATCTACAAAATAGTTGCTGAAGGAGTTTTCATAAGTCTCAGACATGCTGTACCAGGTAGGTGTTGTAGCCGTGAAGCCAATACGCACGGCATCTACCGGACGATAGATAAAACCCAATTTGGCATTGAAGCCATTGCCTGTTTGCCTTAGGTTTTCACCATAAGCCAATTCATAGTCGGAGTCTATTAATTGGTAAAGATCAGGGTAGTTGGCTTGATCTAAGAAGTCAATATTTGGATAACCGTCTGCTTGAATTGCCTCCAATTCTTGTCGATTGAGCATACGGCCATATTCTTCATAACGGTATCTCTTCTCAGACCTGATAGCCGAAAAGTTCAATGATCCGCCAATATAGAAGGTGTTGCTGTGATTTGCACCGAAAGAGAGACTGGTTTCTGATTGATGCCCCCTGGTGATTACATCCGTATAGCCTTCATTACCCAAGGCATTTCCGGGAAAGGAAAGTCGTTGAGAAGCGCCCGAAGGAAGATAAGTTGCGAACAATTTGCCGTCATATCCCCAGTCGTATAATTCTCCAAGATCTTCATTCATCAAATCTACAAAGCTGTCTTCCGTATTATTTCCATATATTCCCATTTTTCCGGCAAAGCTATTGGTCTTTGCATAGCCTACCCCTACATTGAAATTGAGCCAGCCTTGATCAAGATTGCTTCCTCTAGCTTTGTAGGTAGGCATGTTGAAAACAATGCCGGCCTGATTGAGGCCCACGCGTGTGTCGTTCGTATTCGTTCTGGTGCCAAAATAATCGGCTCTATTCTTGGTGCCAAAGTAATCCAAAGATACGCTGAAATCTGAACTATTGAAGAAACCCAAACCTGCAGGGTTGCCAGATATATTGCTGATGTCGCCACCTAGAGCAGTCTGTGCACCTCCCAGTCCTTTAAAGCGGGCCGTGGCCCCCAGTTCGGATTGTGAGTAGTTAAAGAGCTCGTCGGCAGTTTGCGCATGTGCATTTAATGTAGCTAAACCGAGGACGCCTGCGGTAATAGCTATAGAAGTGAATGATCTCATATAAGTATAATGTCTTTTGCTTAAAATATTGATGCTTGTTAGCAAGATGCAATAATTACCTGCCGCGGCCACCGCCACGTGAGCTACCGCCTCCAGAACTGCCGCGGCTAGCACCACCGCCGCTGCTCACACTACCGCCACCTGAAGATCCTCTGGAAGGGGCAGATACGCTCGATCCGGAAGAAGACGATGGTCTGCTGACGCTTGGTGCCGAAGGCCTGCTAGCACTGCTACTAGGACGACTCACACTTGGCCTTGCGGAGGAAGCACTCGGCCTCGATACAGAGCTACTAGGTCTACTGGCACCACTTGGGCGGCTCGAAGAGCCAGTTGGTCTGGATACAGAACCGCCACTAGGTCTGCTGGTACCCGAAGGCCTACTTACACCAGTAGGGCGTGAGCTTGTTCCCGTTGGTCGGGAAACGCTTCCCGGTCTTCCCGAGGTACTGGGCCTGCCCACAGCAGTGGGCCTTCCGCTAGATGGCCTACTGACAGCCGAAGGCCTAGTAGCACTTCCAGGTCTAGTGACCGACGTGCCACGACCGGTGCTCACTGCACCTCTCGATGGACGTATGGCATTGCCCGATCCGCGGCTTCCTACGGCAACTCCACGTCCGCCGGCATAAGCACCACTGTTAATTCGTCCGGCATAGGAGTTGCGAGGGCCGTAGCTGGCATTGCGAACGCCGCCGCCCCAGCCCCAACCGGGATAACCCCAGCCGCCGCCCCAACCGAAGCCACCGCCCCAGCCCCAGCCGCCGCCGTACCAGGATACAGGACCCCACCATGGGGATCCCCAGCCACCCCAGCCGCCAGCCCAGTATGGGTTGCCCCACATGCCGCCCCAGCCAAAGCCACCGCCCCAACCGAAACCACCTCCCCAGCCAAAGCCTAAGCTCCATCTGGAACCCCAACCCCAACCGGCGCCATAGCCTAAGCCATAACCAAACCAGGGGTCAAAAAACGGGTCGTAGTAGGTCATGCCGGGAGTAGCATAGTGAAATCTATTTATGCGATTAGCATATTCGTAATCGCTATATTCATCTGCAAAATAGTCGCCTTCATCATCATAGTACTCATCGTCATAATACTCAGTGCTATCGTCTTGGTATTCATCAGCATAGGCTACATCTTCACTGTCGGAATAATAACCAGGGCTACGATAAGCGACCTCTTGCGCTTTGCTCTTGCTGTCGTAGACATCGTCCACATAAGTAGCTTGCCCGTAACGGGTACTGCTACATGAACTTAATATGAACGCCGCTAGTACGAGCAAAGCTCCTGTTATTTTGTTCTTACTAATCATCTCTCTAATTCCTTTTTCTGTATGCTTGAGTTTCTTTTGTTCCTTAGTTGATTAGACCCTATTACAAATAAAAGGTTTAATTCGCATTGTGATATAAAGAAGCAGATGCCTAAGTTAAAAATTTGCTTCATTTAATATAAACGATAACTTTGCCTTTCTTGTTATTAGGCCGCCTGTTCTCAGGGCTTTTTCAACAATAGATAAAAAGACTGACAAAAATTATTCCAATAAAAAATGAGCAAGGGTATTACCAGTAGAAGCGAAGATTACTCCCAATGGTACAATGAGTTAGTGACGAAAGCCGATTTGGCAGAACACTCTGCCGTAAGAGGTTGCATGGTTATCAAGCCTTATGGTTATGCCATATGGGAAAAGATGCAGGCTACACTCGATCAGATGTTCAAGGATACAGGGCATAGCAATGCGTACTTTCCCCTTTTCATTCCTAAGTCCTTTTTTTCCAAGGAGGCCTCCCACGTCGAGGGTTTTGCCACCGAATGCGCCGTGGTGACACACTATCGCCTCAAGAATGACGGTACGGGCAAAATCGTGGTGGATGAAAATGCCAAATTGGAGGAAGAACTGATCGTAAGGCCCACTTCCGAGACCATCATCTGGAATACCTACCGTGGCTGGATAGAATCCTATCGCGATCTGCCTATTCTAGTAAACCAATGGGCCAATGTTGTACGCTGGGAAATGCGCACCCGACTCTTCTTGCGCACGGCAGAGTTTCTCTGGCAAGAAGGACACACGGCGCACGCCACGGAGCAAGAAGCCGTAGAAGAAGCCGAGCGCATGCTGCATGTCTATGCAGACTTTGTGGAAAACTGGCTGGCCCTGCCCGTAGTGCGTGGTACCAAGACCGAGAACGAACGTTTTGCCGGTGCCATCAACACCTATTGCATAGAAGCCCTCATGCAGGACGGCAAGGCCCTGCAGGCTGGAACATCCCATTTTCTGGGGCAAAATTTTGCCAAGGCCTTCGACGTAAAGTTTACATCCAAGGAAGGGAAGCTCGACTATGTGTGGGCCACCTCATGGGGTGTTTCCACGCGTCTTATGGGTGCGCTTATTATGGCCCATTCGGATGATGCTGGCTTGGTATTGCCTCCCAAGCTGGCTCCCATACAAGTGGTCATCGTGCCTATCTACAAAACGGATGAAGAGCGGAATGAAATAGGAGAACTGGCCGATGAGCTCATCGCGGCCTTTAAGCAAAAGGGTATCACGGTGAAGTATGACGACAGGGATACGCAACGCCCTGGCTTTAAGTTTGCCGAATGGGAGCTGAAAGGCGTGCCCGTGCGCATCACCATTGGTGCCCGGGACTTAAAGCAAGGCAATGTGGAAATAGCTAGGAGAGATTTGCAGAGCAAGGAAACCGTGAGCAAAGAAGGCCTAGCCGACACGGTAGAGCAGCTCCTAGAGGCTATGCAACAGTCCATATACGACAAGGCGTTGGCTTATCGCAACGCGCATGTCACCGAAGTAAACTCCTATGAAGAGTTCAGGGAGGTGCTCGAAAGCAAAGGTGGTTTTGTCTCCGCTCACTGGGACGGTACAGTAGAAACCGAAAAAAGGGTGAAAGAAGAAACGAAAGCCACCATCCGATGCATTCCTCTGGATAATAAATTGGAGGAAGGCACGTGTATATTTACAGGCAAAGTATCCAAGCAGAGAGTGCTGTTTGCTAAGGCTTATTAATTGTGTTGCGCGTTATGTGCTGCGAGTTGTGCGAACAGTACACTCACAACGCATAGCTCACAACTCACAACTGAACAAAAATGAAATTCGCAACAAAAGCCATACATGCTGGGCAACATCCCGACCCTACTACAGGAGCCGTAATGACTCCTATATATCAAACTTCTACGTACTGGCAGAAATCGCCGGGAGAGCATAAGGGTTATGAGTATTCGCGAGGAACAAACCCCACGCGCAAGGCCTTAGAAGATTGCATAGCAGCCCTGGAAAATGGGAAATATGGCTTGGCTTTCTCCAGCGGCATGGCCGCTACCGATACCGTATTGCGACTGCTGAAACCGGGAGACGAAGTAATTACGGGCAATGACTTATACGGTGGTTCTTATCGAATCTTCACGAAGGTGTTCGAAAAATTTGGCATCAGGTTCCATTTCTTGGATTTGAGCAAGCCTTCTATTATCAAAGAGCATAGCAATGCCAATACCAAATTGGTGTGGGTGGAGACTCCTACCAATCCTACCATGCAGATCATCGACATTGAAGCCGTGGCGAAGGAGGCCAAGGCGGCCGGTGCCCTGCTGGTGGTAGACAATACCTTTGCTTCGCCGTACTTACAAAATCCGCTGGACCTAGGTGCCGATATTGTTATGCACTCGGTCACCAAATACATTGGTGGGCACAGCGATGTGGTAATGGGGGCTCTGATAACTAATGAGGAAACTCTGTACAAAGAACTATTCTTCTACTACAATGCCGTTGGTGGTACGCCAGGGCCTCAGGATAGCTTCTTGGTGCTGCGTGGTATCAAAACCTTGCACCTGCGCATGAAAGCGCATTGCGAGAATGGCAGGCAGGTGGCAGCGTACCTGAAGAAACACCCCCGGATAGAAAAGATCTATTGGCCTGGCTTTGAGGACCATCCCAATCATGAAGTGGCCAAAAAGCAGATGCGCGATTTTGGCGGGATGATTTCCATCGTGCTGAAAGATGCTTCCCTGCAAGATACCTTTGAAGTGGCTTCCCGCTTCAAGGTGTTCAGCCTAGCGGAATCTTTGGGCGGTGTAGAATCATTATTGAACCATCCGGCAACCATGACACATGGATCTATACCAAAGGAAGTGCGCGAAAAAGTGGGCGTGGTGGATAATCTCTTGCGCTTGAGCGTGGGGGTAGAGGATATTGAGGATCTATTAGAGGATTTGGAGCAAGCTTTGGGCTAGTTTATTGGTCAGCTAGTTGTTCGTCATTCCGAGCGTAGTAGAAACCTAGTCGAGGAATCTCATCCGACTTTGGAGGCTTGGCAAACTGACAGCTGATTAGCTTATTGGTCATGAAGATCCATCTAGGCTGCTTTAGTCTCTACTTTCTCTGCTTTAGTCTTTCAAAAAAATGTCAAATACACTCACAAATATCAGGGACTTGCTGGAGCTAAAGGTGGCGCAATACAATCGCGCTGAATTTATCCCATCAGATCCCATCTGTATACCCCACCGTTTCAGCTTGCCCCAAGATGTGGAGATCATGGGCTTCTTTGCTGCCATTTTGGCTTGGGGCCAGCGGAAGACCATCATCAACAAATGCGGCGAACTGGTTGCGCGCATGGACGGCGTTCCATATGATTTTATACGCTATCACGAGGAATCTGATCGCAAACAGTTATTGGGCTTCAAGCACCGTACCTTCAATGATACGGATTTGCTGTATTTTGTGTCCGTACTACAAAGCCATTACCAACAATCAATGACGCTGGAAGACGCCTTTTTGCCAAAGTTTCCAAATGCAGGAATCCCTTTGGTAGAGCAAGCACTCAATACATTTAGGGCTTATTTTTTCAGCTTTCCGGATTACCCGAGCAGGACAAAAAAGCATATCAGTAGTCCCCTGCAAAAATCGACCTGTAAGAGATTGAATATGTTCCTGCGCTGGATGGTACGGAAGGACGGGCAGGGTGTCGATTTCGGTCTTTGGAAAAAGATAAGGCCAAGCGACCTGATATGTCCCTGTGACGTACATGTAGACCGGGTGGCAAGACATTTGGGCCTGATTAAAAGAAAGCAAACCGATTGGCAAACAGCGCTGGAATTGACCGCATCGCTTAGGCAATTGGATGCCGACGATCCTGTGAAATATGATTTTGCGCTTTTTGGATTGGGAGTAGAAGGGGAACTGTAGGATATGGGTATTGCTTCACATATGGAAATTATGTAATTTTGCAATAAACAGGGCATGTGGCTATTTATGTATATTAGCCCGACTAACCTAAGCTCAACCTAAAGCACATCTAAAAGTCCGTTCAAGTCCGCTGAAGTCCGCTCAACTCCGTTTAAGTCTCTTAACTATTCGGTATTCATTTAGCTTTCCTTTTACCTTCATTCTACCCTCATTCCATAGTGATACTGTAGAGGTACGTTTTATATGCGCCGGATGGGAATAATGGAGGCATTGGATACCGAACGCGAAACGAAGGAATGGCGAGTAGATTACGATGCAAGGGCCTAACAGCCTTGAGGAAATGTAAATCAGGAATTAAGTAAAATAATCGATAGCCAATTGTCATTTTGGGTCCCTTGGGAATTTAAGAGGAGTAAGGAGCCGACAATGCCGTGAAGTATACTGCCAAGATGTGAAAGGGGTGTGTTTCTTTTGTACTTTAATACTTCCTTAGTCTTGATCTCTGTTTGGCCTAGCCAAAACTTATAGGCAGTTATATAGGTGAATTCCCCAGTGAGTTTATACAAGGCTTTGTAAAGGCAGGCTATCCCCGATGTTCCATTGTAGAGGTAGGGATTGTCTATGCCGCGTGCTTGGCTGCTGAGGTTGCAAAAAGATTGAATCCCCAGTG
Source organism: Olivibacter sitiensis DSM 17696 (assembly GCF_000427965.1). GTDB lineage: Bacteria > Bacteroidota > Bacteroidia > Sphingobacteriales > Sphingobacteriaceae > Olivibacter > Olivibacter sitiensis. The sequence goes on from NZ_ATZA01000012.1 coordinate 26,170, forward strand.
CTTTCGCCTCTTGGACATAATTGGCATTGACAAAATTGAAATGTACCCTGTACAGAAAAAGTGACGATATGAGCTGTTGTTGGCAAGAACAGATGTTCTTCGAATCCGACAGGATCGATTCGGCTATGGCCAATATTTCTTGCTTTAGCCACTTAAATTGGAAATGCTTTTCATAGAGGTTCAGCAATAGCAAACCAAGCAAGACCTTGTCATTTTCTAACCAGGTATCATTCTTCTCTTTGGTGGTAGATGTACTGTATGTCTCAATGGAATGCATCAATACCGAAGCGTTCTGTTCGATTATTTCGGACGAGAAATCCCTAAAAGAAAGGTAGTGTAGATAACCCAAGGCCCCATCTAAAAAGCTATTTTCGCATGCGCTATTATTTCTGGCATATTGCAGGCATAATTGTAAATCCAATTCAGACAATTCTTTCTCCAGGTCGAGCTGAATATGACCATTCTTTTTCAGAAATGTGAGGAGCATGGCAAATCCAGTCATTCCCGATCTAAGGGAACAGTCTTCCAACAAGTCGTTTGGATGATGGGAGAGGAACCTTTCGAAGAAGTGCTGATTGCGATTATAATAAGTATTATAGCCATATCGGCCGCTTTCATACAAATAGAGCACGATACTTAAATAGTCATTCACGAGCAAGTCGTCGCTATCCACGGCAGTTGTTTCAATAAAATCCTCTATGAGAGATTCCAACCCATTTTTGAGTTTTCAGGCGTTTAGGCTTCTTCCCATGTTAATCAATGACGGCTTTTTCGATAAATGTTCTGGTAACCAGGTGATCTATGTTCGTCCTGATAGGCATGGCACAAAGTGGGGGTTGGAACGAGTTTTCCTTTGTAATTTTCAACCAATCCTCAAATGCGCTATGGAACCTACAATCCCCTGTCATCCTGAAGAATTCCGAATACAAGTACGCTATGCCAAGCGAACCTTCGTAAAAAGAAGTGTTGCTCACATCATTTTCCAATAAAACTGGACACAGCAAGGTGTTGAGTGCGATGGCGTGCCCGCTCCGGAAGAAAGAAGCTTTGCCTGTGAAGGTGGCGTAGTCCATCAGCGCTTTTGCGGGCAAGAGGTCTCCGTGCAACAGCGGGAGTATTTTCCTCATGGAGGATTCGGGAGTTGGACCGAAAAAAGTAAACCTTTGGTCTTCTAGGCTTACTTCCTGCCAGTAGTCAAGAAGTGCCTCCATACACTTTTCCAACAAAGACCTACGATAGATATAGAATTCAATATCCGGCTTAGGCAGGTACAGGAGAATATCAATAAGGTTTGCCAACTCGAAAGTGGGCGAATCAAGCGTTTTATAAACCTTTTCATCTATAAAAATTTCCAAACCCCTCATGAACTCTTCCATCAGCTCTCCAAGTTCGTCCGATAATCTACTGTTTCGGAGGAATAGCATATATGCGCCGGCGCCTTCCAAAAAACTATAATTGTTACTGTGTATATGTGTTAGACAGGCGTCCGCCGCTAGATTATATATGTATCTAGGAACCGACAATTGAAGTTCAGAATCGGAACTATTGAAACGTGACAATATATTGGCCGTATAGACCAGATCCTTTACTAAATCTTTCTGGCCTATTTCTATTGAAAGCAATAGCTTGTCCAGCAAGCCGTTGACAGGTTTAGGGGGGGACGAAGTGAGATGACTTATTGTTGTAAACAAAGTCGCTTCTGTTTCGTTCCTCCCGAATAAAATTGGATTACGAGATGAAAATGCGAGCCTATCCATTGGGCTAAAATCATTGTGCCAATACTTAGACAGCCAAAAAGTCTGCAGTGACAGACGTAAGTGTAGGATAGGTTTCCACCCCCTTCGAAAATATCTTGCCTTTTGCGTTTTGTGTCACTCCTTGGTTGAGTTTTGCAATAGTTCTTTTGTTAAAACCCTTTTGCCTTTGTTTTGCTAATGTTTCCATGATGTATATCTTATTTGTTTGATCAAATATTGTTTTAATCCTTTTTTTAGTTAAACTTATTACACCAACACGGTTAAAATAAGTTCAAACCGAGTGATTCCGAGTACGAAATTTATATAGGAAAGTTCTTTTCGGTGGGTCTGTCCTTTTGGGGGGCTTTTGACGTATGCGTCTTATACATTTGTTTATTTTAATTTGACAAAAAAGTTAAATTGGCAGCATGGTTCGACAAATAAAAATAATGGCTGCACATGGATTCGGGTAAGTTACGTGGTAACGTATCGATGGGGAAATCGAAAAATATATCGACCAACATAATGATCCATGTTGTATTATGGCTGTTTTATTGGCTGTATGAGCTGGCTCATGCCTTTGTACTTGTCCCAGAAACGATATACTGGACAGAGACCATTCTGATGATATCCCTCAATATCGTCCAGTTTTACATTGTAAAGAACTGGGCACTTCCCGAATGGGGCAAAGCATTGAATGCATGGCGTATTGGGTTTAGGTTGGCCTTGATTACTGGCGCTTACGCAGGCATTAAATTTATTTTATACAAGCAGTTGCAGCACTTGGATTTGTTAGATGACAGGCTTGGGAATATGCCGTCTTTCTTATTGAGCACAATCCACCGCTCCCTTTATTTCTCCTTGTTGGCAGCCGCCTTTTGGTTCTATGGCGTATCTATGCGTTCGGCAGATGCCGTTAGGAAAAAGGAGCTGGAGAAGGAAAAGCTAAAGGGAGACCTGACGGCCATGAGACTTGCTGTTCTAAGGGCGCAAATCAATCCCCATTTCCTTTTTAATACGTTGAGTTTTATCTACTCCAAGGCATTTGTCCTGTCGGAACAGTTGGCCAAGGGAATACTTACCCTTTCGGAGATTATGCGCTACTCCATTCAAGAATCCGACCTCAGTAGCTCGGCAAAGTTGATGAATGAGGTGAGGCATATAGAGAATCTCATTCTGCTAAATAGGTATCGGTTCAACGACAATTATCATATCTCTTTTAAGTATGTCGGCGTTAAAGCCACACATCGAATTGTGCCTTTCATTTTGATAACGATGGTGGAAAATGCCATGAAATATGGCGATGGAAAGGATGCCGACTTCCCCATTACCATTTGGCTATCTGTAGAAAAGGGGAATAACTTGCGTTTCTGTGTTAAGAACAGGAAGTTGAAGAGGGAAAAGCTGGACGAAAAGGATGGGATAGGGATGCGGTTTGTCAAGTCCAGACTTAAGGAATTTTACGAACATTTTCATCATATCCAAATCCATGATTCGGAGGATTTCTACGAACTGCAACTGGATATGGAATTAATCGAGGTGGCAGATTTGAAAAAATTGAACAACAACTGATTTTTTTCGTAAATTTATCCCAATGATAAAGTGTATAATCATAGACGACGAGCAGCATGCCATCGATATTTTGGAGGTCTATTGCCGGAAGACGCCCTATCTCGAATTGGTGGGCTCGTTTACGGATTCCCGCGAGGCATTCAATGTGATTATGGATAGGTATGTAGAGCTTGTATTTCTCGATATCAACATGCCGGGCATGACGGGATTGGAGTTCGTCAAGATGTTGAAAAATCCTATATCAGTTGTCTTTACCACGGCCTATCCCGAATATGCCGTTAGTGCTTTCGATAACGATGCCACGGACTATCTGTTGAAGCCCTTTTCTTTCGAACGCTTTATCGTTGCTACTCAAAAGGTCCTGAATAGATTTGCTAAACCCAGGCCGTTCAAGGAAAACGCTTACGATTGGGGGCATTTCTTCGTCAAGACAGACCTTGGGAAATTGACCAAGATTGCCTTTAAGGAAATACTCTATGTAGAAGGGTTGAAGAACTACGTCGTTTTCCAGCTTATAGGAGGCCGTAAATTGGTCACATTGCTCAATATGAAGGATGTGGAGGAGGAGCTTGAGGAGTTTTCTTTTTTCAGGATACACAAATCCTATATTGTTTCCATTGACAAGATCGCATCGGTAGATGGGAACAGGGTTTCCCTAACGGAAGGCGAACATGAACTGCCCATCGGCAGCACCTATAAGGATGCTTTTCTACACGGTATCAATCTGAAACTGAGAGGCGGTGCTAGTCAATATGCTCCCAGATAGCATCGAATGCGCTATATGTCCCTGTCCAATCTCGACTTTTTCGACTTATAATAAATATGTAGAAGTTCATATATGACCATTTCGTGTGCACGTTGATCAAAGGGAAACACCCGGTTCAGGTGCATATGGATGATGCTGGATATAAATCCATATCGAGAGGTGCCGGGTTCCTCGCTTTGGATTAAATGCTCGAAGTCTAGCGCTAAGTTGGATGATGTGGATATACTTCGCTGTTTCAATAACCTGGACAATGGCATGTAGTCCTTATCTTCAAATCCGTCATCTTCCATGTACTTGTCAATCTGTATTCTATACTTTCGGTATTTGCCGTTTATGTGGGTATAGGTCTCGCGATCTGCCTGAAACTCTGCTGCAAAAGCACGATTGAGCTGTGCTAGCATATGGAGCTTATCTTCCAGCGTAAAATGGAAATCGGTCAGTATGTCATCGGTCGACCTCATGGCCAGGAGCCATCGCGTTTCTTCTGGAAGAGTACCTTCATTGATCAACTTAAGGGCTTTTACCGTAAAATCGCTGTCGAGCATAAAGAACTTTTCCGCTAGGAAAATGCCCTTACTCCCGTACCTTTCCAATTCTCTTTCGTAAGTATCCAAGCATACTTTCCAAATAAGGCCTTCTTCCAGGTGTGTTTTAAAATAATTGTTAAAACGATCTACGAGCTCCTGAAACTCGTTTCTCTGGGAAAGTCTAAAACGTAAGCGGAGATGGTGCCCCGTGTCTATAAACCTTATAAAGAACCACCCATCTATAAGTCCATCACTTTTTAATTCTTCTGCCAATTGGTAAATCTCTTCGGTTAGTAGGCGCTCCATGACTTGCGTGCCGGCATAAATTTTGAAATAAAGCCATTCAGATCCCATCAGGAAGTGTCTTTGGACCGCATGGGGAGATGCGGAGGCTTTTTGAAGCATATCGTTTTTTTCTTTCTTTCGTTTGACAAGCGGTAGGATGAGCTGGTTGATATACGGATTTCCGTGTTCGTCGGCAATGGGGTAATTACGGCCAAGATCAAAAGGGAATTCCTTCAGGACTATACGGTTCCTGCCTTTGACCGTTTGGCAAAATGTTGCAAGAGATGAAGTGCTTTCTAGATCTATGAGTAGCGTGTTGTCTCCTTCTACCAATGAAATCAGTCGTGGCAGCCTCCATTTTTCGGAAAAATCTTTCAGACTGCCGGTGGAGGTATATTCATTTATCGCAAATTGGATGTCTCTTAGGCCAAAATTCCATGTGGCGAGTGAAACCAATACCTTGCCTACCGATACACGCGGAAAATAGGAGAGATGTCTTAAAGCTTGCGGCCACCTGAATGCCAATCCTTGCTCCAGTCCCTGATTTTGCATGTCGCAAAGGAATTGGTAGACGGGCAGGGCATTATTGCCATAATTATGTGCATTGCTGAGTCGAGGTATGACTTGTTTTTGTTTCCTTTCGGACCATAGGACAATTCTTGCATTTTCTATGGATATGGATAGGTCGTCGAGGGGAATTACCTTGTCATCCGCCAATGAAGGCCTTGCCAGGTAAGGGATCTCATAATCGAGGTAGGCTGGATGCTGCAGGATGTTTCCCACCCTACTCTCAGGTAGATGGACGATTTCCGCCAATAGATGAGCCCTGTTCAGTTCCTTTTCTTTTCTTACAATTTCATCTATCAACGACCTGATATTCTCATCCGCATATCCGAATCTTCCCATCAGGTTTATCGCGCTACTTCCGCTGGCGGATTCTAGGAAAAATTGCTCTTCATTGAGCAAATAAGCTATGCAAGACATGGAGTCCGGTAAGTCGTGTTCATCTGGCTGCCCAAATTCGGATACTAGCTCATCTAAGTCGAGTTGGATATTTTTCGTGCCTTCTCCTAGTGAGTTATATAAAAGCGATGTAAGAAATTCATCCATGCTGTCGTGTTCCACCGTTTTCGGTTTCTGTCTTTGTCCTCCCATGGGGATGCCAATCAACAGGGGTGATTCCGGATTGGTGGCGACCTCCAAATAACCCAATCCTGTTTCGGTATCTAATACTTCCAATAAGGGCATCTTTCTGTCGCCATATCTTTCTATGAAACGCTTTTTAAATGCTTCCAATCTTTCATTACTTCTTCGGGGTATGAGTATGTTGAGCGCAGATAAGGCTTGTTGGAGTGCAAGGGTATGAGCCTTATTTAGAGAAAACCCTTTATTATTTTTCCGAAAGGCATCAACTTGAAAGAATGTCTTCTCTTCAATGAAAGTTCCTAGGTTTTCTGCCAATGCGATGATTTCCCGATAGGCGCTTATGGCGTTTGGCTGTTTTTGATCAAGTTCCTGTAGCTTTTCTTGTATAGCTTGCAAATAGTTTACTTCGTGCTGCACATCGGCACCTTCGTCCATTATTTTCGACAGTGTTTTCAACAGCTGCTGCAGCATGTCTCCGCCAGTTATCTGTGGTTCAAGTTCACTGTAAAGAAGTCTCGATTCTATACAGTTTTCTACAAAGTCTGCTGCCTCGGCCTCGGTATAATCGAATTCCATCATTGTTTTTACCATTTCCTGGTAGCGAATGCCTTGTTGGGCATTTTCCAATAACTTGGCTAGTTCCTCGGAATGGTAAATAGCGCTAATGGTATGAAACCGCTTGCTTGCGATTTGTTTGTATTCGACAAAGCGAAGTTCATCGGCCAGATGGTACATGGACGTATTTGGATAAAATCGGATACTTTCCCTAATACTTTTCTTTTTGTTTAAATTATCTGCCAATTCGCAGAGGTATAACATATCCAGGCGTGTAACCCTTTTTATAATGGAGGCGATAGTGGGGTTTGTATGGTCCGACCATTTTCCGGTAGAGCAAGTAGCGAAAAGCCCAAAAGGGGTACACCTACTACTCATTCTAAGCGCGTATTTTCTCAAAGAGATCAAAAGCCGATCAGATACTGGCCCATTTAAGGTCTTTTCCGCTGATTTAGCTAACTGGTCATATAAGCCTGTAGATGCTAGATAAACGGCTTCCTTAAGTAGCGGGTTGTGCAGGAAATAGCCGTAAGTCTCATCATCCTCATAATGTGGCTTAAATGGCAGGGTAGGAGTTCTTACAATAAAAGCGGTGCTAAAATCGAATTCGCTGCTGTGTTTTTTTAAGGGCTCCTTATATGACATATTTTCTTGAATTAAGTAGGGGCAAAATCTGCTTAATTATAGAGGAAAATAAGTAAATTTAAAAGTGTTATTTGCGAATTTATTGATGAGGGGTGCACGACAAAAATCCCTTTCCACAAAAAACGCGTCATCGCGAGGAGCGAAGTGACGTGGCAATCTACGTTTTTTGTTTGTCAGATTGCCACGTCGTGCCTCCTCGCCTGCCTACCGCAGGCAGGCAATGACGACAACGACAAGTGAGAAATCTGTCGTGCGCCCATTGATGAGTAGGAATACAGGGTTTAATTTAACTTGCTTAGGTAAATTGTTCCTCAATATCGTTGCAATACAGGAGAAAAAGTAAGGGCGTCCAAAAGATATTTTTTTGGACGCCCTTATCGCTAAATCTCTGTGCAATAATCTCTGTACTATTGCAATCTCTTCAAGCGATAGATCAATTGTTGGATTCCCTCTTGATAGTCATCGATGATGGACTGAGTGAAAGCCTCAGTAAACAATTCGCGGTGATCTTCCACAAAGCTATAAAAGCCCTCTGCATGTTTTACAATGTCATTAGGCGTTTTGGTGGCTGGAATAGTGATAGCTACATCACCTTCCATGGCATAAGTAGTTTCTACCAAACGATCAGTCACGCCTAATAAGGTGGCAATAGCTTCATCCAATGCCATATGTTTTGCATAACTTCCTGTTCCTGTCACATGCCAGTGAAAGAGCTTTAAACTGTCGTTAAAAGAAAATATATTACCAATAAATTCGGCAGTCTTTGTGTTTACTGTTTTGGTATCCGTGTTTTTTAATGTTGCAGTACTCATTTTTGATTGATTTTTAATTAAACATTGCTATCTATTGAACAGGTAAATACCTACAAATGTTTTGCCATATTTGGTCTCTCAGTTTGACCATTTGCAAAATGACATTCGCATGGATTTTGTTACCCACATGCCGCAACCCACAACTGGCAACTCATAATTAAACTTGTCTTTTGATTAAATTGGTTATTTTTGCCCCACGATGAACTTTATTATAGACGAAACGGCAAAAGCGCTAAAAGAACTCTATGGTGTAGAGTTGGATGCAAATACCATCAATATACAGGAAACACGCAAAGAATTTGACGGTCAAGTAACGGTAGTGACCTTTCCTTTTACCCGATTTTCAAAGAAATCGCCTGAGCAAACGGGAGAGGACTTGGGGAACTTTCTATTGGCGCATGTAGATGCTATTTCGTCTTTCAATGTCATCAAGGGATTTCTCAACCTTAGTCTATCGGACGATTATTGGTTTTCGATATTGGACAATATGGTCAAGGGAAAAGACTATTTTACGTCACCTAAGAACGGGCAGAAAGTAATGGTAGAATATTCTTCGCCCAATACGAATAAACCTTTGCACCTAGGCCATGTGCGCAATAATCTGTTGGGTTTTTCTGTTTCGCAGTTGCTGGAGGCTGCTGGCTACGATGTCATTAAGGCCAATCTGGTCAATGATAGGGGTATACATATATGTAAGTCCATGTTGGCATGGCAAAAGTACGGCAATGGCGAAACGCCCGACTCCAGTGGACTGAAAGGAGATAAGCTGGTAGGCAATTACTACGTACTATTTGACAAAGAGTATAAAAAGGAAATCGAACAGTTAAAAGCAGAGGGCTATACCGAAGAGGAGGCAAAAAAAAATGCGCCCTTGATGCTGGAGGCGCAAGAAATGTTGCGGCAATGGGAAGCAGGTGACGAGAAGGTAATAGCGCTTTGGAAAACCATGAATGCATGGGTGTATGCTGGGTTTGATCTTACTTATAAGCAATTGGGTGTTAGCTTTGATAAGACCTATTACGAATCCGATACCTATCTTTTGGGAAAAGATATCATAGAAGAGGGGATTGAAAAGGGAGTCTTCTTCAAAAAAGAAGACAATTCCGTTTGGATAGACTTGACGGATGAAGGCTTGGACCAAAAGCTTGTGCTTCGTGGTGATGGCACGTCGGTTTATATCACCCAAGACTTGGGCACGGCGCAACTGAAATACGATGATTTTAAGATGGACAAATCCATCTACGTAGTGGGCAATGAGCAAGACTATCATTTTAAGGTGCTGTTCTTAATATTGAAGAAACTAGGTAGGCCCTGGGCTGACGGATTGTATCACCTTTCCTATGGTATGGTCGATCTGCCATCTGGCAAGATGAAATCGCGTGAAGGAACCGTGGTGGATGCCGACGACCTGATAGCGGACATGATTCAAACGGCCAAGGAACGTACCGAAGAACTCGGTAAGGTGGAAGGTTTCTCGGACGAGGAAAAGGAAAATCTATATAGGATGATCGGGTTGGGAGCATTGAAGTACTTCTTGCTAAAGGTAGAACCTAAGAAGCGTTTATTGTTTGATCCAAACGAGTCGATCGACTTTCAGGGACATACAGGGCCTTTCGTGCAATATACCCATGCACGTATCAAGTCGGTGCTCAGCAAAGGGCAGTTCAATGCTTCTGGAACGGTAGAAAAGCCTAAGGAATTGCAGGGAGTGGAGCGAGATATTATTCAGGAATTGATAAAATATCCAGAGTTGATCAGAACGGCGGCAAAGGATTACAGTCCAGCCTTGATAGCCAATTACGTATACGATCTTGCCAAGCTCTACAACCGATTTTATCACGAGGTTTCTATACTTAAGGTAGAAGAAGAGTCCCTGAAACAGTTTCGCCTGCATTTGTCCTACCTCACCGCTACCGTGATAGCCAAGGGGATGGGATTGCTGGGCATAGAGGTACCCGAGAGGATGTAGATTGCCGCTTACAATGGTCTGCAGAGCAATTCAAATAAAATAGTATGATTTGAAGTAGCGACCTGTGCTTCCTCAATGCGCGCTTCAATAAATTCGTTGAGGTCAAATACTTCCTTGTTTAAGGTCAAGTTTCCAGCTGTGATTTTGAAATGTTGTGCTTCACCGGTCAGAGCGATTTTTCCATAGATTTCAAACCAATAGTCCTCATGCTCGGGAGCGATATCGCGCATGCGCCTACCAACGGCATTCTTTATGCCGGTCTGTTGTTCAAAGGAGGCGTTTACCTCTAGGAAGCGGTAATCTATAGGGCTGCCCGATGCATCGAAAAGAACTTCTATGATGCAAAAACCTTCGTCTATAGAATCGAAGAGCGTCTGGTATTTCTCCTCTGCTTGCCTTAGTTTTTGCTCTAGCTCTTTGGTATACGAATGCTCACCCTGTGATAACGACGTCTGGGGATCTTCCAACCGTTCTTTATTGGCGTGTTTTTTTCTGGGCATATTGTGTTAATCTGCGTAAATCTACTTATTTCGTGTGGTATTTATGTGCTTGTCGGCTATTTCGTTACCCCTATACCTGCTCTACCATTATATCTACTTTATGTCAACAAATAACCGCTTCTGCTGTTTATAGATTTAGCAAGTCAATCTGTTTTTTATTTAGACATGGTTCCGGACGAAAGTATCCGTTGATTATTGATATAAGCGTTATATGGCCTTAGCCCTACTTATACTGTTTTTGTTGTCGTTTGTTTCGCTAGCTTTTTCGGAGAAGAAGGCATACCGATGGGCTTTTGTTATGGCCGGTATTTGCATCTGCGTTTTCGTTTATTTCTGCCGTTTCATTCCTGTGGTGTCAACCGGTGAAACCTGGGTGCAACACATAAGTTGGGTTCCACAGATTCACTTCAACCTCAATTTTTATTTAGATGCGCTCAGCCTTTTCTTCGTGCTCCTCATTAGCTTTTTCGGCATCTGCATCTTTGCTTATGCAGGCGTATATATGCGAGCACAACAGCATCAGAACAGGTTTTTCTTCTACCTAGGACTCTTTATGTCTTCCATGATTGGTTTGGTGATGGCCGATAATGTTTTCCTGTTATACGTTTTTTGGGAGCTAACCAGTATCAGTTCCTATTTTCTCATTAGTTACGACAGTGAAAAGAAGGCGGCTCGCAGGGCGGGCATGCAGGCCCTGCTCTTGACCAATTTGGGAGGGTTGGCCCTGCTGGCGGCATTGGTATTACTTGGCCAGCAAATCGGATCTTATGAGCTATCTGTAATGCTAGATCATAAATTTCAATCGGGAAACTATTATTTACCTATTCTTCTGCTGCTTTGTTTGGCTTGTTTTACCAAGTCTGCGCAGTTTCCCTTCCATTTTTGGCTGCCTAACGCAATGGCTGCCCCCACACCCGTCAGTGCTTTCCTGCATTCGGCTACCATGGTAAAAGCAGGTGTGTTTTTGCTTTTGCGTTTCCATCCAGTATTGGGAGGTACCGTATACTGGGAGGGGTTGTTGATAAGCATGGGAGGCATCACTGCTCTTTTGGGCGCTATGCAATCCCTGACGCAGAACGATATGAAAAAGCTATTAGCCTATATTACGGTTAGTACTCTTGGTATTTTGGTTATGGCGATAGGCGTAGGAAGCGTTACGGCCATACAAGCTGCCTTGCTGTATTTGTTGGCCCATGCTCTATATAAGGGGGCACTGTTCATGCTGGCTGGCAATGTAGACAAGCAAATCAAGAGCAAGAATGTGGACGAATTGACCGGGCTTTTCCAGGTGATGCCCTATTCCGGTGTTGCGCTTATTCTGGCCTGTGCGGCAATGGCGGGATTCCCGCCACTGCTGGCCTTTCTGGCTAAGGAAAAATTGTATGAAATGGGGGTGTCGCATGGGCTTGGTTCCTTTGCGCTTTGGGCGGTTTTCCTTAGCAGTGCAGTATACGTGACCATATCCCTTAAGTTGGTATATGGAATGTTCCTAAGCCAGAGGAAACAACGCTTGGGCGAAAAGGGAAAGGAAGTCTCCTTTCTAATGTGGGCTGCACCTTTGGTATTGAGTGTGCTGGGCATTGGGTTTGGCATATTTGCTTATTTGATAGCACCCTTTATGGAGCAGGTATGCAACGTAGTAATAGGCAGGCCATATCCGTTGGATACGGCAATGTGGCATGGCTTTAACTTACCGTTTGTTCTCAGTCTGGCCACTTGGGGCTTAGGCGCCCTACTTTATGTGGGGCTCAGGCAAATTAGAAAAATTTTTGGTAGTAGCTTGGTAACTTGGTGGGATTTTGATGGGTGGTATGATAAAAGCCTCTTGACCCTTCAATATGCGGCAAGGAAACTTACTGTTTTCGTCCAAGGAGGTAAACTCACGGTTTATTTGAAGACCACGTTCTTTTTAGTTACTGCCTTGCTCGTGTTTATTTACATTGACTACGATCTCTACCCTTCGCAATGGCTTTTCAGAACCGAACTCAAGGTGGACCGGATTTATGAGTTTTTACCACTGATGATGATTGTGGTAGGGGTGGTGACGGTGATGTTTGAAAAGTCAAGGCTTACCATGCTGGCAGCGCTGAGCTTGGTAGGCTATGGCATAGCGTTGTTCTACGCCATGTTCAGTGCACCGGATGTATCCATGACGCAATTCTTAGTGGAGACCATCACGTTGTTGATCTTTGTCATCGTACTGCATCGGTTGCCAAAGCACATATCTTTCCCTCGAGAGCACAAGCGCATCGTTTCCGTTCTAATAGCCTTGGCATTTGGCACTATTACTACGCTCATTTTGGCCAGTATGCAGGGATACGAGATGCATGGAGACATGAAGGAGTTCTATATTACGAAAGCCGGCCCCGAAGGAAAAGGGGAGAACGTGGTAAACGTGATGTTGGTCGATTTCAGGGCCTTCGATACTTTCGGCGAGATGGTAGTGCTCTGCATGACGGCTTTGGGGGTGATGACGCTCATTAAGTTGAAGTCGAATAAGGTTTAGATATGAGACTTGAGATATGAGACTGATAGGTTGAAACTGGTAAGTTATAAATGATAAATATCAGGTAGCTTTAAAACTTACCATTTATTACTATAGAACAAAATCTTATGTGTTGATACTAAAAATATGAGAACAATTGTATTACAAACAGCCATAAGGGTGCTGTTGCCCATTTTCTTTGTTTACTCACTGTATCTCTTGTTTAGGGGGCACGATAGTCCTGGTGGGGGCTTCATAGGTGCCTTGGTGGTTTCCATTGCGTTGATATTTCACGTGATTGCCTTTGGCGTGACCTATACCATAGAAAAATACCGTATAAATACCATGTGGCTCACTGCTTCCGGTCTTTTGCTGGTTTTTTTTGGCGGGGTAGGCCCCATGTTGTTGGACGATGGTTTTTTTCATGCTATGTGGTCCAATGTGAAGATTCCCTTCATAGGCACCTTGAGTTCCGTACTGCTATTTGATATAGGAGTTTATCTGGGAGTGGTGGGAAGTATTATGAAAATAAGTTTGACTATATTGGAGGAAGATTAAGTTATGGGTTTGACCTTGTCTATTGTAACGGGTTTTTTGATGGCTGGAGGAGTCTATCTGCTGCTCCACAAGAGTTTTATGAAAATGATTACAGGGATCATCGTATTTGGCAATGCCATTAACATGTTTTTGCTGATAGCTGGGGGCCTGATACGTGATAATCCGCCATTTGTGAGCAAAACGCAAAGCGATGTGGATGCCCTGCCTTTGGCAGACCCTGTACCACAGGCTTTCATCCTCACGGCCATCGTGATTGGACTGGGCGTGCAGGCTTTTGCTATTGTGCTTTTTAAGCGGGTATACCAAACGTCCAATATCAATGACGTGGATGAATTGAACCATACGGATAAAATTGAAAATGGCGAATAATAGTCTTATCATATTGCCGCTCCTGTCGTTTATGCTAGCTGCTATTTTGTGCTTTTTTTTCCATGGGAAGGTAAGGCCACAACAATACATCGCTATAGCAGGCAGCTTCATTGCGCTAATATGTGCCATCGGCCTGTTAAGGGAAGTGCTTCATTTTGAAATTCTCAGCATGCAGGTAGGGGGCTGGCAGGCACCCTATGGTATTACCATCGTTGTGGATGTTTATTCTGCACTCATGATTGGTATAGCCTGCTTGCTTGCATTTGCGGTCTCGATATTTTCGTTGTCTAGAACATCCATCAGCTATAGCAGGCAAAGGGGCGGCTATTATCCCTCACTCCTGTTTATGTTGATGGGAGTCATTGGCTCCTTTATTACCGGCGATCTATTTAACCTATATGTGTGGTTTGAGGTAATGCTCATCTCCTCCTTTGTGCTCATGACATTGGGCAGTAAGCGCAAGCAGCTCGAGGGAGGTTTGAAGTATATGGTGCTTAATTTTGTGGCATCTACGTTTCTGCTTTTGGCCATCGGTATATTATATGGCGTCACAGGGCACACCAATATGGCCATGCTGTCCCAGCTATTGAAACATACCGATATCTCGGGCATGGTTCAGTTAGCTTCCGTTTTGCTTTTGGTGAGCTTTACGGCCAAGGCGGCTATGTTTCCGCTTTTCTTTTGGCTGCCAGCTTCGTACCATACACCACCCATTGCCGTTACTGCCGTGATGGCAGGGCTGCTTACTAAAGTGGGCGTATATACCCTACTGAGAACATATACGCTTTTATTTCCTTTGGATAGGCCGTTCACTGTTAATATACTAATGATTATGGCTTGTTGTACGATGCTGGTTGGTGTGTTGGGAGCTCTGGTGCAGCAAGATATCAGAAAGGTGCTGGCCTATAACCTCATTAGCAAGATAGGATTTATCATCATGGGTTTGGCCATCAATAGCCCCCTTGCTATTGCGGCTTCTATTTTCTACACGATACATCATATATTGGTGAAGAGTAATTTATTCTTTGTGACTGGCATGATTGGGGTAGAAAGGGGCAGTTTTCAGATTAAGGAACTTGGGGGTATCTATAGTGCATGGCCACTGATATCGTTTGTGTTCATGCTATTATCGCTTACCTTGGTGGGTATTCCCCCTTTATCTGGATTTTACGGTAAGCTCATGTTTACGCAAGCGGCTATAGCCAGCGCATCTTATGTGCCCATTGTCATCTTATTGCTCACTAGCTTGCTGACGCTCTATTCCATGATCAGGGTATGGCGAATAGCTTTCCTTCGCCCGTGGGACGGACAGGGGAACGCAATAGTAAGTGAACGGCAGTTACTATCGGGACATAAACCCATGTGCATGGCTATAGGCATCCTTCTGGTCTTTACCTTGGGAATTAGTATATACGCAGCTCCTTTGGTAGAGGTATCTACGAAAGCAGCCTATCAATTGCTTCATCCGGAAATATATATCAGGCAGGTGTTGGGCGACTAAATTTAAAGGATATGAGAAGAAAACCATTTTTTAAGAGGTCGTTGGTCAGGTTCTTGATCCATATGTTATTGGGCTTTGGACTTTGCTCTCTTGCTATGAATTATATTCCTTTTGTGCCTGAGACGGCGGGAGGGGCCCTCCTTAGCTTTTTGACCGCTTTTGTAGCAGTGTGGCTGTTGAGCTATTTGGTAGCGAAGGATTATTTTTATTGGTTTATTCAACTTTTTTTTCTCTGCAAATACTTCGTGAAAGAGTTCTTTAGGTCCAATTACATTCTCTCAAGGGAGATCATGACGCCGGGGCTTTCGCTTACGCCCGCGGTGGTGAAAATCCCCTTAGAGATCCATACCGACTATGGCTTGATGGCTTTGGTGAGCATCTCGAACCTTACGCCAGGCACCTTGGTACTGGGTATTTCCGAAGATCGGAAATACCTGTTTTTACATACGCTCTATTTGGAGGGAGGAAGTGTGGAGGCTTTTAAAATGGGATATAAAGCTGGCTTTGAAAAAAGATTAATAAAATTGTTGGCATGACATTTTTCACCATCATATTGACTATTTGTATCGTACTTATTGGCCTTTCGACCGTATTGGCTTTGATTCGTTTTTTTATTGGCCCTACCTTGGCCGACAGACTTTCCGCATTGGATTTGATTGCGGCCTATTTGATAGCGATGATGGTGGTTTATATCCTGTTTACGGACAAGCTCATTTTCTTTGATGTGGCCTTGGTGTTTTCATTGGTCGCTTTTTGGGGTGCCTTGTCTTTTGCGTATTATTTGATTAATAGAATTTCAAAATGAATTTAGCGACAGAAATATTGAGCGGATTGTTTGTTTTAATGGGCGCGATTCTAATGTTGATTTCGGCTGTGGGGATTTTGCGCTTGCCCGACTTTTACTCCCGCTTGTCTGCGGTCACAAAAAACTCGACCATAGGTGTGGTGTTTATCGTTGCCGGGGCCGTTTTGTATTTCAACAATGTGGAAGTGTTGATCAAGGGGATAGGCATTGTGTTATTTATAGCACTTACATCTCCTACATCGGCTTATATCATAGGTAAGGCAGCCATCCATGTGAGCGTACCTTTTTGGCCTAAAACGGACAAGAGCGATTTTGATGATCTGGAAGAAGGACCGAGCGATAGGGAAAAGGAACTGGAAGCCAAAGGCGAACATCTCAGACAATTGCTGGCACAAAAAAGAGAACGGGGCAAAGGTTGATTGTTCTCATATCTCACATCGCATATCTCACATCTAAAATATTTCCTTACTTTTGAACCTAAATATTAATTTATGGAAGAGCTGCAAAGAGAAAGCGTCAAGAAAGACAATGGACTCAGGAAGTTTATCTTCATAGTTGTTTTGGTATTGTTGGCTGGTGGTGGCCTTTATTTTTGGTGGAACTACTACTATGTGTTTGGGGAAGGAGTGAAGTCCGGGCAACTCAATTATTTGGTGTTGAAAGGTAACGTGTTCAAGACCTATGAGGGCAAACTCATCCAAGAAGGGCTGCGGTCGCAAGCGGGGTCTATACAGTCCAATGAATTTGAGTTTTCCGTAGTGGACGATAGTATTGCTAAAGTGCTGATGTACAATAGTGGTAATAGTTTTGACTTGCACTATAAGGAATATAAGCATAGCATTCCTTGGCGTGGCTATAGCGCATTTATTGTGGACAGCATCATTGCCATGCGGCCACCGCAGCGATAATACTTGCCGCTATGCTATTTAACAAGGTTCCTTTCTTCTGGTATCTATAATGTACTGGATGCGCCACTTGTTGGCTTGCCAGACCAAAATAAAGCAGTTAACCCCGCAATGGCTTAGATTGCCTTGATAGACAAATCGATATGGCGTCCATACCATTGCCAAAGAACCATCTATTTTGATGGTCTCAAATTCGATTTGTTCGTCTGCCGCACCTTTGTCCAATGTCAGTAGGCTTTGGATGAACTGCGCTATGGGTGTTGTACGTACCGTGTCCTTTCCTTGTTGGCTTTTGGCTACAGTCTGTAGGTTGGCGTTCTCAGTAAAAAGTTCTTGAAGGTTTATGTTGCTTTCCCTACCATCTTTCATGGCGGCAAATAGGCGTGTGATTGTTGTTTTTATGCTGTCTTCTTTAGTCTGCCCCACGATATTGAAATGGCTCAGGCATAGCAAGAAGGATAAGGCTCCCATGAAGCGACATATTCTCATATTTCAGTTAGTTTAAATGTTTGGTCCAAGCGCAATCCCTTTTCCGTTTGTTTAAGCGTGCAGCACTCGTTCACGGAGTCGTGTTCCAAAAACAGGATATAGTTGTTTTCGTAAGCTTCCTGCAATATTCGTTTCTTTTCTTCCAGGGTCTTCATCGGGAAAGAATCGTAGCCCATGACATAAGGAATGGGGATATGCCCAACGGAAGGGAGCAGGTCTGCCATGTATAGCAACGTTCGCCCCCTGTAATCTATCTGGGGCAGCATCATGGCATCGGTATGGCCGTAGGCAAAGCGCACCGTCACGTGCTCGCTGAACCGTATACCATCCTCTTCTTTTATGAATTTCAGCTTGCCGCTCTCTGCTATCGGAAGGATGTTTTCCTTGAGAAAAGAAGCACGCTCTCTTTCGTTAGGTTCTACCGTAGCCCAGCGCCAATGACGCTCATTGCTCCAATAGCTGGCATGCTTGAAGGCAGGCACATATTGATCACCTACCTGATCTATTGCGCCTCCTGCATGGTCGAAATGGAGGTGCGTAAGGAAGACGTCCGTGATGTCGTCCCGATGGAATCCGTGCCTGGCCAGCGATGAGTCTAAGGTGTCCTCACCATGTCGATAATAGTAACTGAAGAATTTTTCGCTTTGTTTGTTGCCAATAGAAGTATCGACCAATATTAGGCGGTCGGCCTCTTCGATGAGCAAGAGACGGGTAGCCCAGGTACATAGGTTGAGTTCATCTGCCGGATTGGTCTTGTGCCATATGATCTTGGGCACTACCCCAAACATGGCGCCTCCGTCCAATTTGAAAAATCCAGTGTCTATCGTATACAGTTGCATGGTGAAAAGTAAAAAATAAAAAGTAAAAATTCAAAAATGAATTATATTTACGATTTTTTGTTTAGTCGCTGCTGTTTGAAAGAAAAACAAAACTTTAGAGGCTTTATTTTATTTATTGCTATAATAGCAAAAGGACAAAGCAAGCTGTGAAAAACTACCCATTGCCAGAAGACGAGAGTCCCATCAAGGTACCGCGCTTTGAGGAAAGCGCAGGGTATTATACTACTGCGAAACGGAGCCAACTAATGGCCAAAATAAAAAGCAAGAATACCAAGCCAGAGCTTGCCTTGCGAAAGGCTCTTTGGGCTAAGGGCTTGCGTTTCCGTATTCATGTGAAGGAACTTCCCGGTCGGCCAGATATCGTTATCAAGAAATACAAATTGGCCATTTTCATAGATGGCGAATTTTGGCATGGCTACCGTTGGCAGGAAACAAAACCCAATTTGAAAAAGAACAGCGGCTTTTGGATCCCTAAAATCGAACGCAATATGCAGTTGGACCGTATCCGTACCAGGCAACTGAAGGCCCTGGGCTATACGGTATTTCGTTTTTGGAGCGGTGATGTACAGAAGAATTTGCGTGCATGCGTCAATCAGGTGCTGCTCTATTTAGAGACTGCGAAAGAGGGCAAGATACCTTATCGCGTGGAATATTGAGTTGTGAGTTTTACGTGTTAAGTTTTAAATTTCTTAGGTATACTACCCGTCGGAATTAAAACGTATTACTTACAGCTTATTTACAGACTTTCCTTCACCTCTATAAGAAATTGCTTTAGCTTTTCCAGGGAATCAATGATACGCTGGTTTTCCGTAGCCGAATCCTTGTTTTTTTTCAGGTATTCACGTGCGCCCTGTAGGGTGTAGCCCTTTTCTTTTACCAGGTTGAAAATAATCTTGAGGTTGCTGACATCCTCGGGCGTGAATAGGCGGTTGCCTTTCTTGTTTTTCTTTGGCTGAATGATGGGGAACTCACGCTCGTAAAAACGAATTTGGGAGGGGTTCACCTGAAACATCTTGGTCACCTCCCCCATGGTGTAATACAGTTTGTTGATCTCTCTATCCTTATAAGGCATATCCGTAATCGCTATTTCTTTCCTGATGGATATAACAAAACTAGAATAAAAAAGAGTTTAATTCAAAATATTGCACAAATAACTTAGCAGGTATCCCTTTCCTGTTGCCAACATTATGACGGCTGCGCTGTTTGTAATCAAAATAAGAAGACAAGATCATGGCAAGACCCATCTGGAAAGGCACCATTTCTTTTGGCTTGGTAAGTATCCCCGTAAAACTTTATGGAGCGATAGCAGAGGCAAAGCTCGACTTGGACATGCTCGACAAAAAGGACGAAGGCCGTATACGCTATAAGCGCATCAACGAGCATACGGGGCAGGAAGTGGCATGGAGCAATATCGTGAAAGGCTATAAGGTGAACAAAAAATACGTGATACTTGAGGATAAGGATTTTGAGAAGGCGGCGGCAAAACGGACGGACAGCATCGATATCAGTGCCTTTGTCAAGGAAAAGGAAATAGACCCCATCTACTACGACACTACCTACTACCTGGAACCAAACGGGAAAGATGTGAAGCCCTACTGCTTGTTGCGGACGGCCTTAAAGAAGTCGGGTATGGTTGCCCTTGGTACCTACGTGTTACGCAATCGCGAACATCTTGGCGTCATCAAGGTGTATCAGAATGCGCTGGTATTGACAAAATTGCATTTTGAGGAAGAAATACGTGATCCCCAGGCATTCGATATACCCGCTGCCAACGTAAGACTGAAACCGGAAGAGCGAAAAATGGCCTTGTCACTAGTGGAGCAACTTTCTGCGCCATTTGACATTAGCAAATATAAGGATGAATACACGGCGCAGCTGCTCAAATTCATTAAGGCCAAGGCCAAAGGGAAAATGCCAAAGATCGTAAAGAAAAAAGGAGAATTGCCGCAAGAGGTAACTACTTTAATGGATCAGTTGAAGGCTAGCTTAATGTCCAGTTCACCCACCAAAAGGAGAAAAACTAAGAAGAAAGAACTAAATTAACACATGGAAGATACATTAAGCTATGAGGGATTGACCATTGGAGAGGCCACGGCGATACAGCGTAACTTGCGCGAACAAATTGTGTTATCGCCATTGCCTCAGGAGCCAAGCATCATTGCGGGGGCAGATATTTCACTTAATAGGTTCAGCGAAACCATCTTTGCGGGCATTGTTTTGTTGGATTATCAAACGCTACGTCCCATCGCGTACAGCGCTGTGCAATCGCAAACCAAATTTCCGTATGTTCCCGGCTTCTTGGCCTTTCGGGAAGTGCCTGCTCTAGTAGCGTGCTATGCGCAATTATTGCAGAAGCCGGATGTCATTGTGGTAGATGGGCATGGCTATGCGCACCCAAGGCGTATGGGCATAGCTACTCATCTAGGTACCGTATTGGGCGTTTCTACCATGGGATGTGCCAAGAAAAAGCTCTATGGTAAGTACATCGATCCGCCCGAAGTCAAAGGAAGCTATTCTCCCCTAGAAAGTAGCGACGGACTGCTGGGTTATACCTATCGGACCAAGAACAAGGTGAAGCCTGTCTTTGTATCTCCGGGAAACCTCGTCGATTTTTCAGATTGCTTACGTATGATGGCTCATTGCGCGCTTCGATATCGTTTGCCCGAGCCTACCCGATTGGCACATAACCTGGTCAACCAGGTTAGGACAGGCCAATTGCCCGTTGGCTACCATTTGTTATGATTTATCGTTTTATTTAATCATAGGCTTCAAATCCATTATGTTTATGTCATTAAAGAGTTATCAGCAGAAGCGCAATTTTAGTGAAAGTCCCGAACCGCAGGCAAAAAAGGGTGAAAAAGAGAAGGTGTTGCACTTCGTCGTCCAAAGGCATCAAGCCTCGCATCTGCATTATGATTTTCGCCTGGAAATGGACGGGGTGTTGAAAAGTTGGGCGGTGCCCAAGGGGCCGAGCCTCAATCCGCATGATAAGCGCTTGGCCATGCAGGTGGAAGACCACCCCCTGGACTACCGCCATTTTGAAGGGACAATACCCGAAGGCAATTATGGTGCGGGGCTGGTAGAGATCTGGGACGAGGGAACATACCAATTGGAAGGATTGGAGGGGACAGAAAAATCGGGGGAGGCGCAATTGCTAAAAGATCTCAAGAAAGGATCTCTTAAATTCGTGTTGCATGGCAAGAAGTTGAAAGGAAGCTTTGCCTTGGTGAAGATGAAATCGGCCAAGGATGAGAATGCTTGGCTGTTGCTCAAGCATAATGACCAATATGCTGTACAACGCTCTGCCTTCCATCGCCCCATGTTGGCCAAAGAAACACAAAGGCCCTTTAGCGGTGCTGATTGGCTCTTCGAGATCAAATGGGATGGCTATAGGGCCATAGCCGAAACAGGCAAGGATTTGCGCCTCTATAGCCGTAATGGACTTGACCTGTCTGCACGATATACTACCCTTGTAGACGAATTGAGGGGCATTGGCGAGAACATGGTTTTGGATGGTGAGATTGTGGCTTTCAACGAAGCTGGGTTGCCCAGTTTTCAGCTCTTGCAGCAATGGGAAGAAAATCCCGAAGGGCCAATTTACTATTATGTATTCGACTTGCTGGAGCTTGACGGAAAATCATTGGAAGCTATCCCATTATTGGAGCGCAAGCAAAAGCTTGAGAAGCTGTTGAGCACTGGCAAGGGATATGTGCTTTATTGCGACCACGTATTCGAAAAAGGAGAGGCTTTCTTCAAAGAAGTGGGCAAAAGAAAGCTCGAGGGTATGATGGCCAAGCGAACGGATAGCCTTTACCACGAAGGTAAAAGAACTTCCGACTGGCTGAAGGTGAAGCATCAGCAGCAAGAAGAAGCCATCGTTGTGGGCTACACGGCTCCACAAGGGGCAAGGAAATATTTCGGAGCCTTGGCGCTTGGCATGTACGAAGGCGAAAAACTGGTTTATGTAGGAAATGTAGGGACAGGCTTTTCCGATGCAGTGTTAGAGCAGCTCGCTCGTACTATGGAGCCATTGAAGGTGAGCAAATGCCCATTGGACGGGGAGCCCCCATTAGGAAAAAAGATCACTTGGATACGACCACAATTGGTTGCAAGCATTAGCTATGCCGAAATAACAAAGGATGGACGTTTCCGACAGCCGGTCTATCACGGACTTCGTGAAGATAAAGATGCGGAGGAAGTGAGAAAAGGAGAAGCCCATGTTGTGGAAAATAATAGTCGAGAAATGAAAAAGAGTTTTGTTGATCTGTCAAAAGGAAAGGAGCAAACGCTCACCTTAAATGGCCACAAGGTGCATGTGACCAATCTGGATAAAATTTACTGGCCCAAGGAGGGGATCTCCAAGATCGATTTATTAAATTACTACCAGTCTGTCCAAGGATATATTTTACCTTATCTCAAAAATCGACCGCAATCTCTCCATAGACATCCCAATGGCATTGATGGAAGCAGTTTTTTTCACAAAGATGCCGGTGCCGAGGCGCCAGAGTGGATAAACACTGCTTCGCTCTATTCCGAATCGGCAGATAAGGATATCGACTATATTCTTTGTAATAATAGGGCAACGCTCTTGTATCTCAATAATTTGGGATGCATTGAACTAAATCCCTGGAATTCCAAGCTGTCATCATTGGACAAGCCAGACTACCTGATCATAGATATCGATCCATCGCCAAAGAATAGCTTTGATGATGTCATTGAGGTAGCTCTGAAGGTGAAAGAAGTGCTGGGAAAAGCTGGAACAATGGGGTATTGCAAGACATCGGGTGCCACCGGGATGCATGTCTACGTGCCTCTCCACGCCAAATATTCCTACGAACCGGTGCGTCAGTTTGCAGAAATCATAGCACAGCTTGTCCACCATGAGCTGCCTACGCTCACTACCATGGAGCGCTCGCTCTCTAAGAGACCGAAAAATGCAGTTTATATGGACTATCTGCAGAATAAAAGGGGACAAACCCTTGCTTCGGTTTACAGCGTGCGCCCTAGGGAAGGAGCCACTGTATCTACTCCTGTGCGCTGGGAAGAATTGAAGAAGGGACTTCGCCCGACCGATTTTAATATTTTCAATGTGCCGCAAAGGTTGGAGAATATAGGAGATGTTTTTAAGCCTGTGCTAGGCAAAGGTATAGACCTTAACAAAAGCATGCAGAAGTTGCAGTCCAATGAGTGACGCGGCCCCTATATACATGGCTGTTTCAAGTAAATTTGTTTTGTTTTTCTGATGTGATTTGATAGATTAGGGGCTTCAACTTAATTTATTTTAATATGGGAAAGTTTGTTGTTAAAACAGGTGCCAATGGGCAATTCTATTTCAGCCTAAAGGCTACTAACGGCCAGAAGATTTTGGCCAGTGAGGGCTATACTACCAAAGCCGCCTGTCAAAATGGAATAGAATCCGTGAAGAAAAACGCTGCTATCGAGTCCAGGTTTGAAAAGAAAGATTCCAAAAATGGCAAGCTTTATTTTAACCTAAAGGCCAGCAATGGGCAGATTATCGGCACGAGCGAGATGTATGAGAGTGAAGCGGGGCGCGATAAAGGGATTGCATCTGTACAGAAAAACGCACCAGAAGCAGAAACTGTAGAAGAATAGCAGTTTCAAGTTCTCCGAACACAAAAGACCCAATTGAAAAATATGGGTCTTTTGTGCTTTGTGTCTTTCGGAAATTTTATACTTTTATGGATATCCTCATTTGGACATGCAGATTATGACAAAAAGCAATGGCTTCTTCCAAAATTATGGCAATATTATTTTATTGTTGCTGGGCATTGTTGTTGGAAGTATCGTAGGCATGTTTTATAGGGATGAAGTGGTATACCTAAAACCCATCGGGGATATTTTTCTCAACTTGTTGTTTACTGTAGTTATTCCTCTAATTTTCTTCGCCATCGCCTCTGCAGTTGCCAGTATAGATCGAGGACAGAAGTTGGGCAAGTTGCTTTCGGTCATGTTGCTGGTGTTTTTTATCACGGGAGCATTAGCTGCTGCATCTACCATAGGTGTATTTGCACTTTTTCCGGTAGAAGCGCCGTCCGTAGTAGCGATGGAGCAAGCACTTGAACATGCTGAAAGTAAAGACTGGGGAGACCAATTGGTCGGCTTTATTACCGTTTCGGAGTTTGGCGACCTGCTTTCGCGCAAGCACATGTTGCCTTTCATCATCTTTTCGTTCTTTGTGGGTTTGGCCACCTTGCAAATAGGAGAGGCGGGCACCCCTTTTCGCGCTTTCCTGCAGTCTGGCAACGAGGTGATGAAGCGTCTGATGGTTTATGTCATGAAGCTGGCTCCCGTGGGATTGGGCGCTTATTTTGCCTACCAAGTAGGGACGGTAGGGCCACAGTTGTTTGGTGTATATGCCAAGCCGCTGGGCATATACTATGGCTATGGATTGGTTTACTTCATAGTCTTTTTTAGTTTATATGCCTTTATTGGTGCGGGCACTCAAGGCGTAAAGCTTTACTGGAAGAACAACATACTGCCGTCTCTCGCTGCTTTAAGTACATGCAGTAGTATAGCGGTTCTTCCCATCAACCTGGATGCTGCGCGCAAGATGCGTATTCCGGATGCGGTGGCAAATGTGGTATTGCCCTTGGGGACAACCCTGCATAAAAATGGCTCTTCCATTTCTGCCATCGTGAAGCTAGTGGTCGTGTTTCAGCTAATGGGGCGCGATTTCATGCAAGCCGATACCATTGCGGTAGCCATCCTGCTCGCCGTGTTGGTGAGCGTAGTGGAGGGAGGTATCCCCAATGGTGGGTACATAGGGGAGTTGCTAATGATATCGGCATATAACTTGCCCCTGGAAACAGTCCCTGCCGTTATGATTATCGGTACGTTGGTAGATCCTATGGCTACGGTGCTCAATGCTACTGGCGACACCGCCGCAGCCATGGTAGTGGCACGATATACAAAAGCGAAGTCGTAGTTCTATTAATAATATCTTATGCCATTTAATGAGAATTTTCTACAGTTCGTGTGGAAGTATAAGCTTTTTTTTCGGCCGGAGATGCATACCCAAGATGGGAGTAAACTTCAAGTGCTGTCCGTGGGACGACACAATAGGGATGCAGGACCCGATTTTGAAGAAGCGCGCCTAAGAATAGGTGAGGAAACTTGGTGTGGTCATGTGGAAATACATAAAAGAGCCAGTGAATGGTACGCACACAAGCATCATTTGGACAAGGCTTACAATACCGTAGTTCTGCACGTGGTATATGAAGATGACCGCATCGTACACCGGGAAGATGGAACGAAAGTGGACACATTGGAGTTGAAGAACTTGCTTATGCCGGGGGTTTTGGAGCAATATCAACTACTGTCGGAATCCAAATCATGGATTGCTTGCGCTGCACAGATAGGCACTGTAGATAGTTTTAAGGTGAAGCAGTGGTTGTCCAGGATATTGATAGAGCGTTTGCAGGCCAAGTCTCGATACGTATTGCAGCTAGTGGATGAATACCAGGGTGACTGGAACCAAGCAGCCTATGTGGCCCTCGCCAGAAACTTTGGTTTCAAAGTGAATGCTGCCCCATTTGAGCAATTGGCCAAATCACTGCCTTATGCGCTTTTGCAGAAGCATAGGCACCGGTTTCTGTCCGTAGAGAGCTTGGTTTTTGGGCAGTCGGGACTGTTGGCGGGAGAAAAGGATGGTGATGATGCATACCTGGCTTCCCTAAGGACAGAATATCAGTTTTTGAGCAAGCAGCATAAGCTGCAGGCCATAGACACAGCGTCATGGAAATTTATGCGGATGCGGCCTGCCAATTTTCCAACCCTCAGGCTAGCGCAATTTGCCCATTTATGTGCTTCCGTTCCTTCCTTGTTCTCCGCCATGGTGGATGGTGCGCCCGAGCACTTTATAGAAAGCCTGGCTCAGGTAGAGGGCTCCAGCTATTGGAAACAGCATTACGTGTTTTCGAAAGAAGGGAAGGAACATAGCACGCGCTTGGGACAAAATGCTGTAAATAACATACTCATCAATACCGTTGTCATACTTTTGTTTGCCTATGGTAGATATGTGGATAAAGAAAGCTACCTTTGTAGTGCTGTTTCGCTATTAGAAAAATTGGTAGCAGAAGATAACCATGTAATTCGCCAGTTTGAGGCACTGGGCGTAAAAGCGGCGGAAGCCGCCGATAGCCAAGCCTTACTGCAGTTGAAAAGCAGCTATTGCGAACAGCGGAGGTGTTTGGAATGCGGTATTGGTCTAGAATTGTTTAAGTTTAATAAAACATTATGATACAGCGCATCATGATTTTCATGGAACAGTACTCCTTTGGGGTATGTGCCTACATGGCAGAGCGGTTTAATGTGTCTATTTCCCGCATTAGGCTTTTCTTTATTTATTCTTCCTTTCTGGCCGTGGGCTTTCCCATTATTTTCTATTTTCTGGCCGGGATAGTATTGGACATAAGGCATTTCGTAAAGCGCATCCGCTATCGACTTTGGGACTACTAGGATAGTATTTTGCCTATTTCTTCATAGCCCTTTTCAAGAGCAAGATCTGCAGGTGTTTTTCCAAAGTCGTTTTTGGCATCGACTTCGGCTCCGTTTTCTAACAGGAGAATAAGCAGTTCGATATTGCCATTTTGCGCTGCGGCATGCAAGGGTGTATTGTTGGCCGCTTGGCGCACGTTGACGACCGCACCGGCTTCGACAAGCATTTTTGCAATAGTATCAAAATTGGAACTTACGGCCGTGTGCAAAGGAAAGACGTTGTATCCATTGCTGGAAGGATCGTTCACATTGGCTCCTTTTAAGATAAGGTAACGTACTACATCGGCATTGCCAAAATGAACCGCCAAGCCCAAGGCAGAAAAGCCATGTTCGGAATGTTCATGTACCAAACTCGGATCTTCTTCTATATAGTCGCTCACCAGATCTGCCAATCCAGCCGCCGCTGCCTCAAACAAGGTAATCTCCCTAGCATGCTTTAGTATAACTTTCACAGTTTGTGGCTTGTTGTAGTAACAAGCAAGTAATAAAGGAGAAATGTCGTGGCTTGTCTTTTCAAGGCATAGGGAAGGGTCGGATGCCAGTAGTTTGTCAATTGCTACATTATTGCCCGATTCAATGTACTCTTCAAGTAAGCTTAAACTCATAGATTGTTTGTTTGCGCAATTTGTCTTCAAAATTATCCATTTTTTAATAAAATCAATATATTTTTTATGCTTATTTGCTCACTGTGCTTGTTTCGTCGATGAAAAGAAGTATGAAAAATTATGTTTCTGTATAAAATTTTGTTTGATTTAACATATATTACATTAATAGTAAAATTTTTCAATTAAATGTAATAAAATTAATAATTTGATAGATTTGATTTGTTTATTTGAAATATAAAACTATTTTTGTAGTGCCCGAAAGGGCATGTTTTTCATAGGTAGATGTAGGGTCGAATGCTAGTCATTCGGCCCTTTTTTGTTCTAAAGTGGTCCGAAACGAGGGTTTGGTTGGCAATTTTTCCTTATTTGACTATGTTTGCTGTTTATACGGTGAGATTTCATGCAGCGAAAAATGAAAATCGTGGTGGCGATAACGGGAGCAAGCGGTTCCATCTATGCTAAGCGCTTGTTGGATCAATTGACTTTATTAAGTAATCAAATAGAAACGGTAGGATTGGTACTGTCAGACAATGCTCGAGATGTATGGCGATATGAACTGGGCGAGCTGACCATTGATGGCTATCCGTTTAATGTGCATGCCAAGAATGATTTCTTTGCACCGTTCGCATCGGGTTCGGCAAAGTATGACGCCATGGTTATCTGCCCTTGTTCTATGGGCACGCTGGCTCGTATAGCCCATGGTATCAGCAGCGATTTGACGGGTAGGGCAGCCGATGTAATGCTGAAGGAAAGGCGAAAACTTATTTTGGTAGTGCGCGAGACGCCTTATAGCCTCATTCATTTGAAGAATATGCAGGCCGTGACGGAGGCTGGGGCAATTATATGCCCTGCCAGCCCATCGTTTTACAGCAGGCCAGAAAGTTTTGAAGATTTGGCCGATACGGTGATAAATCGCGTTGTCGACTTATTGGGACTTCAACAGTCTACTTATCGCTGGGGCGACGATACCGATATATAGCAAGTTCTTATTAAGCGTTATTTCTGTTTTCTAATACTTGCATTGCCATTGATTACTTATACCACCTGTGTCTTTTCAGCAATTTTATGGTGGGAGTCAGGAAAATCAAAAAGAAGATGGAGGTGAGGGTATTTGAAATAGTAAATGCTGCTGCCACCTGAATGGATGGAACCGCGGTGAGCCGCTTCACAAATTGCTCCAAAAGATCGAAAAAGGGGAAAAGCAAGCAAATACCGAGCAAATTGAAGGTAGAGGCTGCTAAGGCTGTCAATCGCGATAGGGGTGACAGTTTGAAGCTGACCAGCAAGGCCGTAGAAGTAGTACCCACATTGGCTCCCAGTACAATGGGAATGGCAGCATCAAGGGGGATCACGCCTTGTGCTATTAATACGATAACCAGCCCCACGACAACCGAACTGGATTGGATAATTACCGTAATGACGATGCCGTACAGGATGCCTAGAAAGGGGTTTGATGCCCTAGATAGGATGTCGATAAGCACGGGGTCGGACTTGATGGGGTCCATGGCCGAGCTGATCATTGTAAGCGAGAAAAATATGAATCCAAAATAGAAAATGGATTTTCCGGCAGTAGCTATTTTGGTCGGAATCATGCTGATCAAAGTCCCCAATACGATGAAAATAGGTCCAAACAGATTGGATTGAAAAGTGGCTATCCAAGCAGTGGAAGTAGTGCCCACGTTTGTGCCCAGCAGTATTAGAAGGCTGTCGCGAAAGGTGATAATTCCCGAATTGACCAACGAAACGGTCAGTGAAGACACCATGGTGCTAGATTGGACCATCGCCGTTACGCATCCCCCAAGAAGGAAGCCGCCAAGGGGAAAGGAGGTAAGCTTTCCTATCCATTTCCTCAGGCTGTCTGCGCCCAGGTTTTCAATTTCATTGCTGAAGTTCTGCAGGCCGTATACAAACAAAGCTATGGCGGATATGATGAGTATAATCGTTTGAAATTGTTCCATGTTTTTTAGATTTTTCGCTCATATATGTTACTTTTACTGCACAATGGCCATACTCGTCGCCTAGGCGTAAAAATGGCTTTAAAGTTAATGATATTGCATATATTTCAATAAAAAAGACATATGTCGACAAAAGTAAACATTCCTAGACTGGACTTGCTCCACTATACGGAGGGTACTCCGGAGCAACGCAAGCAATTTTCGGACGATATCGGTAAGGCATTCAATGAAACGGGGTTTGTCACCATTACCAATCATGGTATGGACAAGGCTACAATTGACAACCTGTACAAAGAGGTTAAAGCATTTTTCGACTTGCCACAGTCGGTAAAGCTGAAGTACGAGCGGCCGGAGCTGGCTGGACAGAGAGGATATACTTCCAAAGGCAAGGAGAAGGCAAAGGACGCCAGGAAGCCCGATTTGAAGGAATTTTGGCAACGAGCACAGACGATAATTGATGACGAAGAATTGGCCCGTGACTTTGCGCCCAATGTAGAAGTGGAGGAGCTGCCGGGCTTTAACGCCATTACGGCAGAGGTGTATCGTCGCTTGGAGTACGCGGGTAGGCAATTGCTAAAGGCCATTGCCATTTACTTGGATCTGGAGGAAGACTATTTCGAGCCACATGTTATCAATGGCAATTCCATATTGCGCGCCATACATTATTTTCCAATAGAAAATCCCGAGGAGGTAGATCCCGAAGCGGTACGGGCCGGTGCCCACGAAGACATTAATTTGATCACGCTGCTCATAGGTGCTAGTGCCGATGGGCTGGAAGTGTTGACCAGGGATGGTACCTGGTTCCCCGTCAAGGCACATGGAGAGGATGTTGTCGTGAATGTAGGAGACATGTTGCAGAGACTTACCAACAACAAATTGAAGTCAACCACGCACCGCGTGGTCAACCCGCCCAAAGAGTTAATGAAGACATCTCGCTATTCCGTTCCTTTCTTCCTGCATCCCAAGGCCGATATGAGTCTGAAATGCCTAGAAAGCTGCATTAGCGGTGAATATCCCAAAGCTTATGCAGATTATACAGCGGGAGAGTACCTAGATGAACGTTTGCGGGAAATTGGGCTCAAGATGTAGCTTTGTTCTGTTCATTGTTGCTTGTACAACTTATTATTATGTGGTACATGCAACAATGAACAGGTTTTTCGGGAAAAAGCATAACTTTGCAGACCTCGATCATTTACTTATGCTTAGGTTTTTTGGCTCATTGCTGTTTCTTTTGTGGTGCAATATGGTGTCCACCGACCTGTGTGGTGCTCCCTTGTCCTTGTCCCAAGACAGCACGGCCTCATTGCCCAAACCCCAAAGAGTTGTGTCTCCCGAAAACAGAATCAAGTGGTTGGTTCAGGATTCCGCCCGTTTTGCGAGGGAAATGGAAAAACAGCGCTTGCGCGACTCGATTGCCTCGGCTCATGACTCCCTTGTTTTTCAATACGTGAGGCCGCTTCCCGCCAATAGTCCCAATCTGTTTATGGACAGCTTGCTGCAGGTATATACGGTCCCCAACGGGGACTTTCTGGCTTACGCAAAACGGTTCACCCAAAACAAGGAACAGTTCCATCAACGAGGCGAGCCAAGGCATACCAGGGCTACTTGGGAACTCTGTATGCTGGGCGTCTTATTGCTCCTCTTTGGCGGTATAAGCTATTTTTTCCGAGGAGAGCTGTTGGCCATTGTCCACGCCTTATATAGCGATCGCGTGGTACAGCAACTGAGCAAGGAAGATAACTTGTTTACCTCTTGGGCATTTGTGTTTTTATATATCCTATTTGGTTTTACCTTGGGCATGTTCATTTTTGTAGCGTCAACCGTCCTGCAGCTGCCAACCGACTATTCCGGGGTGGACCTGTTTTTTGTTTTCTCTGCCGCCGTGCTTATTCTGTTTACTGCAAAAATTGTGATGATACGCTTTTTAGGGTTTATATTCGATCTGAAGCGTTTGTCTAGGGACTATGTTTCTGCCCTGTATATTTGTTATTTTAATGTAGCGATTGTTTTGCTACCCATATTGTTCGCCATGGTGTTTTTGCCTGTTTCGGTCATCAAAGAGGCCTTATACTTGGCATTGATAGGCGTTTTGGTCGTATTGGGTTTTCAGTTTTTCAGAGTAGCGAAGAATATTTTGACAAACTATAGATTTCCCAAGTTTTATTTATTTCTGTATCTTTGCACCCTTGAAATTAGTCCCATACTTATTTTGTTGAAATTTGTGGGGATCTAGGCTAGAAAGAAAAAAAAACACGTTGAAAGTGGCAGTTGAAGAAAGAGAACTAAAAGTAAAGAGTATTCTGGTGACTTTGCCTAAACCTGAAAATGACAAGTCGCCCTATTTTACTTTGGCAGATAAGTACAACCTAAAGGTCGATTTCAGATCTTTTATTCATGTGGAGGGGGTGCCAGCGCGCGAATTTAGAAAGGATAAAATCAATTTGGCAGACTATACGGCCGTGATTTTTACCAGCAGAAATGCTGCGGATCATTTTTTTAGGATATGCGAAGAAATGCGCTATGAGGTTCCTTCAGACCTCAAGTACTTTTGCCTTACAGAAAACATAGCTTTGTACTTGCAGAAATATATCCAATACAGAAAGCGCAAGATCTTCTTCGGAAAACAAACAGCTCAAGACCTGGAAGAGGTGCTGAAGAAACATGCAAAAGAAAGGTTTCTATATCCTTGTTCTGATGTGGCAAACGAGGAAACCTCTAGGTGGCTGCAAGAGAATGGATATAATTTCACCACTGCCGTACTTTTCAGGACTGTCGTGAGCGATTTGTCTGATCTAGCAGATGTATACTATGACATCATTGTTTTTTTCAGTCCTTCCAGTATACAATCTCTATATATCAATTTTCCAGGGTTTGAACAAAACAAGACGCGTATTGCGGCATTTGGTCCCAGTACTCATCAGGCTATAGCAGACCATAATTTAATATTGGATATAGAAGCACCTACACCAGAGGCACCTAGTATGACGATGGCTGTAGAGCAATATATAAAAAGGGTAAATGGTAAGTAAGTATGGAGAGCGAAAACGTCAGTTTCTTCGTATTTGCTTACTCAGTATAGCTTATAGTCCTCATAGAGGCCTTTCGTGCCGATTTTAGAGAAAGCTTATGAATAAAAAGTGGTGCTTTCCGTTTTTGTTTTTACTGGGGCTTTTTGCCTTGTCGGCCTGTTCTTCGGGCGGTAGGGGGGAATTGGTGGGGGTGCGTCTCAAGAGCATAAAAAGCAATCGCCCTCCCAAGGGCATGGTGTATATTCCTCAGGGGACCTTCATAGCGGGAGTGTCTGATGAGGACATTTCTTTTAGCCAGATTCAGCAGAACAGGCAGTTTACCATGTCGCCATTTTATATGGACGAAACCGAAATTTCCAATAGCCAGTACAGGCAATTTGTCAATTGGGTGCGAGATTCTATTGCCATAACCCAGTACCTGAACGATCCATCGTATTTCATCAGTCCCAAGGAAGGAAGTGCTAGCGATCAACGTTTCATCGATTGGAGCAAAGTAGCTAGTGGGAAATCGTTATGGGCCGATGCAGCCAATAGGGACAAGCTAAATACGATGTTCTATCAAGGGAGCGATCAAATCTTCGGTCAGGAGGAGCTTGATGTGCGCTTATTGAGGTATATCTACGAAACCTACGATCTGCGTCTGGCAGCGGCCAACAAAAACAATCCCAATTTCAATCGGTCGGATGCCATCATCAGAGATACGGTGGCAGTGTACCCCGATACGACTGTGTGGCTTACCGATTTTGCTTATGCGCAAAACGAGCCCATGGTAGAGGGCTATTTTTCGCATCCCGCCTATCAGGACTATCCCGTGGTGGGTGTCAATTGGTATCAGGCAAAGGCTTTTGCGGCTTGGCGCACACAGCTCTATGAACATTACAATCGAAAGCAAGCTGGGGCACATGTAGCCCGGGCAAGGTATGACCTGCCGTCGGAATTTGAATGGGAATACGCTGCCCGTGGCGGACATATCAACTCGCCTTATCCATGGGGTGGACCAAGCATGCGAAATGCCAGAGGCTGTCTCATGGCCAACTTTAAGGTGGGCAGGGGCGACTATGCTTCTGATGGAGGGGCTTTTACGGTGCCTGTAAAGGCCTATATGCCCAATGATTATGGTTTGTACAATATGGCGGGGAATGTGGCAGAATGGACTTCCTCGGCTTTTGACGAGTCTTCCACCACCTTGGTGCACGATATGGTGCCAACTTATTCTTATAGGGCAAAAAAGGATGATCCCGAAGTGTTCAAGCGTAAAGTGGTGCGGGGAGGGTCTTGGAAAGATATAGCGTATTTCCTTCAGAATTCAACACGTACTTTCGAAGTACAGGATTCTTCTAGGTCATATATAGGTTTCAGATGTGTTATGGCAGCACCGGGAATGTCAAAGTAATAGGGTGTTTTACCTAATGGGACAATGATGAGGCAATGGTTAATATGTTTTGGTCTGTTGAGCCTGCTGGCAGGAAGCTTTTCGGCTTTCGCGCAACAACTGGGCGGCAACGATTTCAACAAACAGCAGGAAACGCCGCTGGATGGCTTCTATGAAAAATCGGATCTCTTGGGAAGAAAGGTCATTCCCTATGCGCCCATCAGGAGCGGCGACGTGCTCTTTAGCAAACGCATTTGGCGAGTGATAGATCTTCGCGAGCGGCTTAATACGGTTTTCAAAGCACCAAGCTCTAATTTGATGAATATTCTGTGGAATGCCGTGCAAGATGGAGAACTTAGTGCCTATGACCCTACACCCAACCCTGCTCTAGGAGATCCGCATGGCGACAGCTTTAAGACGCCCATTAGCCCATCTGAGCTGTTGCACCGTTTTGCAGATAGCGTGGCCGTCCCCATCATAGACAACGAGACGGGTGAAGAGACTGGTATTCGGATGATGGCAGGCGAATTCAACCCAGAAGAGGTAACCGCTTTTCGGCTTAAGGAAGATTGGATATTCGACAAGCATCGGTCTGTTTGGGAACCTCGTATCTTGGGCATTGCGCCGCTCATCGAACTAAAGGTCGAAGGTCTTAAGGATATGGATATCGAACCGATACCTGCCTTTTGGATTTACTTTCCAGAAGCGAGAAACATCTTAGTCAATCACGAAGTGGCCAATAGACATAATGATGCCACTGGCCTCAGCTACGACGATATTTTTATAAAACGGATATTTTCCAGTTACATCATCAAGGAATCAAACCCAGAAGATATCAGTATCCGCGATATGAAGCGTAACGGACGTTTGCTCACTCCCGAAGAGCGCCTGCAGGAAAGTGATCGCATCAAAAGGGCGCTTATGGATTTTGAGCAGGATTTGTGGAGCTACTAAGTCTTTGCAGTACCGTTTTATATGCGACAATACTAGTTCTCCGAGGGCTTCTTTGGTGAAACTTTACATGTCCTTCCCTGATTTACATCAGACAGGGAAAGACTAAGTTCCAAGTACCGTCCTATAGCGGAAAAGGACAGACTTTTCGGAAACAATACCGATTGCGCCGTCATCGATTATTCTTTAACCAAGATCAAAGGAGGAAATATGACGGTAGAGATGCTCACAAGAGAAGACCTCGAAAAATTCAACAGGGAACTAACGGTTTTTTCTTTCGTCAGCGAAGCATTCAGTATTTCCTTTTGTTGTCCAAATTCGTGTCTTTACGATTGATAAGTTGTGTCATTGCCATGAAAGAACGAAAGATATTAATGGTTGCCAATCAGGTAAAGATGGATGAGGAGGATGAGCAGGACGTTAGGTTTTGGCTAAGCCGACCGGCATCGGAGCGTATAGCCGAAGTTACTCGTCTGCGGCAGGAATACTACCGTTGGTTGCATGGAAGTTATCCCAAACACATTGAAAAAGCCATTAGTACGAGAAAGCTATGATTTTTGAACAGGACTTTGTCGATTTCGTTCAACTTCTGAATGAACATGAGGTCAGGAGCCATCAAACAATTGCAGCAGCAAAGTGGTGTGGAGTTTGTCTTTGATGAACAGGTACTCCAGTTGGAGAAGATTCTAGTAAAAGAGATGGATGCCAATGCACAGCCATTACAAAACGTACTGAACCAACTGTTGTCAGGAACCGCTATTGAATATACGCAAAAAGGAAGACAGGCTGTACTGTTGTCCAAAAAGCAAGAGCCAGGGATTATATCTGGTCGGGTAGTGGACACCCTCGGCATGGCTCTTCCTGGCGCCACCATCAGAGTAGTGGAGCTAAATCAAAGTACAGGAACAGACAAGGACGGGAACTATTCCATTTCCGTGAAACCTGGAATATATACGGTCGAAGCGAGTTTTGTTTCCTACGAGAAACACGTAAAAAGCAATGTTACCGTAGCAGAGCGACAAAGCCTTTCACTGGATTTTGTTCTCACCGAAGCATTGGGCAATTTGGATGAGGTAATAGTAGTCGGCTATGGAATCCAAAAGCGTGAAAATCTCGCTGGGTCTGTAGTTGCGATCCAATCGGACGAGATCGTTCGTGCACCTGTGGCAAATATAACGAGTGCATTAGCTGGACGTTTGCCTGGACTTGTCAGTCTACAATCTAACGGTCGTCCGGGAAACGACCAAGCAACGCTTAGCATCCGCGGTTTTGGATCTCCGTTGATACTCATAGATGGCGTGGAGGGCGATATCAATACAGTGGACCCTAATGAAATCGCATCTATTTCTGTGCTGAAAGATGCTTCCGCGTCCATTTATGGTGCTAGGGCTGGAAATGGAGTTATTATGGTTACGACGAAAAGAGGTGTTATACAAGCGCCTTCCATTAACTTTAAATCCGTCTTCACCGCACAAGGAAATACTTTAATGCCCACTATGTCATCGTCTGGCCAATTGGCTGAAATATTGCGAGAGGGACATATCCAAAGTGGACAGCCAGTGGAGACAGCGCCTTATACGGAAGAAGAAATACAAAAGTTCTATGCAGGTACGGATCCGCAATACCCCAACACGGATTGGTTTAACTTGCTTGTTCGCGATTGGGCACCTCAACAGCAACACAATATTTCCGTACGGGGTGGAAGTGACAAGGTACGCTATTACGGATTGTTCGGATACCTTAACCAACAAACCGTGATGAAGCGCAGCGATGCGAGTTTTGAAAGGTTCAACTTGCGTTCTAACCTTGATGCCTACATTGCTAAAGGACTGAAGGCACGCGTGGATTTTTCCAGTATAATAAGAAACAACAAGTTCCCATACCGTGGCATGACCAGTAATTTCTTTGGTGATCTATGGAATACCTCTCCCGTTTATCCGGCAGCATTTCCCGATCCTTCAAAAATATCCTATGCTGGAGGTGGCGGTACTGGAGGTGCACATATCACCTCAGATAGGAGCCTGACGGGGTACAATGACGGGAAAGATCAAGACACACATTTTGTTTTGGACTTAACTTATGATTTTGATGGTTGGTTGCAAGGTCTGCAAGTACGTTCGCTGGTTGATTATTTACAAGGATATGGATCCAGTAAGCAGTTTCAGATTCCCGTTTCTTTTTATAACTACGATTACGCTGCAGATATTTATACGTTGGCTGGTAATTTCGGTACCAGTTCTAATCTTAATCTTGCTAGGACAAGCAATAGGCAGATTACAAGCCAGAGTTACCTAGGTTATAAAAAAATATTCAATCAGGTACATGATCTCCATGTGCTCGGCATCTATGAGGTCATTGATTATTTTAACGACCGCATAACGGCCGCCCGATCCAACTTTTTGACCTCGTCTATAGACGAAATGCTGGCTGGAAGCACCTCAGGGATGACTAATAGTGGCTCTACGGCCGAGATGGGACGTAAAAGTATTATTGGCCGGGTAAATTATACCTTGCTGAACAGGTATATTTTGGAGAGCAGCTTGCGAGTTGATGCATCGGCAAAATTTGCGCCAGAATCTAGATGGGGTTATTTCCCTGGCGTGTCATTGGCTTGGAAGATAAGCGATGAGCGGTTTTTGCAGTCGGTCAAAAACTTAGATATGATGAAACTGCGGCTCAGCTATGGAACATCGGGCAATGACGGTATCGGTAATTTCCAATATCTGGCTGGATATTCCATAACAGACCAAAATAGCGGAGGCAGTTATTTATTTGGCAATGATAAACTGCCTGGAATCGTTCCGAGAGGTCTGGCCAACGTCTCCCTTACCTGGGAAAGGCTCAAAACCTATAATGTAGGGTTGGACGTCTCCTTATGGAAGGAATTCCTCTATTTCAATTTAGATGCGTTTTATCGGCAAAGGGATGGCATTCCTGCCATACGTTCGAGCTCCTTGCCGGGCTCCTTTGGTGCAGTCATGCCTACTGAGAACTTAAACAGCAAGGATACCAGAGGATTTGATTTGATGTTGGCAAGCAATCATCGCGTAGGCGATTTTTCCTGGAATGTTGCTGCTAATATCTCTTGGTCAAGGTCTAAGTGGACAGCCTTTGATGAACCGAACTACAGCGATTTGGATCAAGAACGTATTAACAAACAAACTGGCCATTGGGACAACAGAACCTTCGGCTACCTCTCAGGTGGCTTGTTTACTAGCCAAGAAGAAATAGATCAAT
The DNA here is from genome assembly GCF_000427965.1 of Olivibacter sitiensis DSM 17696. Lineage (GTDB taxonomy): Bacteria > Bacteroidota > Bacteroidia > Sphingobacteriales > Sphingobacteriaceae > Olivibacter > Olivibacter sitiensis. Next base: position 64,300 of record NZ_ATZA01000012.1, read on the forward strand.
TGCCATATGATCAAGACCTGAGGGGCAACTCTACCTTGCGTCCTGGCGACGTGAAATATTTGGATGTAAATGGCGACGGTGAGATTACTTGGCGTGATCAGGTAGAGATAGGAAAAGGAAATTTCCCCATGTGGATGGGAGGGTTCAATGGCAGCGTCAAATATCGTTCGTTCGATTTGTCCTTTCTTTTTCAAGGAGCCTTTGGCTACAATATCTTTGCCAACGGCAGACAAGCGGGAATGGTTTCTACCTTCTTCTATGAAAACAGGTGGACCGAACAAAATAATGTGAGCGATGCACTTGTACCAAGGGTAGGCGGCGCGGCATCAAACGGATGGACTTCAACTTATAACCAAATAGATGCTAGTTACTTGCGTCTTAAGAATATCCATATTGGGTACACCTTTGATTCTAAAGTGTTACGCACCCAATACATTAACAATATAAGGCTTTTCTTTGCGGGAACCAATCTGTTTACTTGGAGCAAACTGAACAAGTATGATATAGACCCCGAGGCCCCCACAGGTATGGGAGGGTTGTATTATCCACAACAACGGACATTATCTGCTGGATTAGAGCTTACTTTTTAAGTATATAAACCATGAAAATGAATCAAAAACTTTGCAATTGTATGTACGAAAAGTTTAAGAACATAACATTTCTATATTTCATCATCCTCATGCTAGGCTCCTGTCAGAAAGATGTTTTGGACAAGATGCCTTTGGATGTTATTCCAGACCCAGTAGTTTGGAATGATCAAAAGCTGGTAGATGCTTATCTAACTGGTGGTTATGTAGGCACGACGGTATTTACCAATGAATCGGTAGATATCCAGAACATGTCGACTCCCTTTTTCACTATGTTTTATGTTAATAATGTGAGCGATGAGTCAAAAAGCACATCAAATTTTTCTGGAAATGCATATCAGTTTAAGACGAATGGTTTGACCATTCAAGGTGGGCTGATGGAATGGTGGGAAGCACCATATCGGGTCATCCGTTCGATGAACGATCTTATTGAACGACTTCCGCAAGCGGACTTTGAGGAAAGTTACAAACAGCAGCGTGTCGCTGAAGCACGTTTTATAAGAGCGTTTAACTATTTCTACATGGTGAAACGCTATGGTGGCGTTCCACTTATAACACGTGTACAGCAGTTGGATGAGCCAAATGAGGAGCTTATGGCCTCGCGCAATTTGGAAAAGGAGGTGTATGATTTTGTGCTGAGTGAAGCGATGGCCATCAGCGAAATATTGCCAAATAGCTACAGCGACGCCGATTGGGGACGGGCCACGAGATATGCCGCCCTTGCCTTGGCTTCGCGTGCAGCACTATATGCTGGAAGCATCGCCAAGTATGGTGAAATACAACTTGATGGAGTATTGGGCATAAATAGAGCAGAGGCCAATAGTTATTTTCAGCAATCGTTGGCGGCATCTAAAGCCATCATGGACAGCCAGCAGTTCCATCTTTACGAAGAAGGTACTAATAAGGCCACAAATTTTCGAAACCTGTTTCTCACAAAACGAAACATAGAAGTGATCTTTGCCAAGCAACATGATGGCAGCGACAAGGAAATAGGAGGTGCTGGTTGGTCTTATGATTATTTCCAATGCCCTTACCCAAATGGCTGGGCAAATGGTATACACGATGCGCCTTATTTGGAAATGGTAGAATCATATGAATATGTAGATGGAAGACCAGGCAAACTGACGGCCGAGATGTTGGACGGTAAGCTGTGGACAATGGAAGAGTTATGGGGAGATAAGGATCCTCGTTTTCATGCTACTTTTTATACCCAAGATACCAAGTGGCAAGGCAGGAATCTGGAATTCTATAATGGAATTCGTACGGAGGACGGTTCGCTCTTGACAACGGGCTCTTATCTAGGCGTACTAACAAATGGGGATCAAAAACCTACCCAGACGGGTTTTGGCGTACTCAAATACCTTGATGAAACAAAGGACAATGGAGACGGTTCGTCTGCCGGTATTTTCGGTTCCAAACAGGATTTTATCGTATTTCGCTATGGAGAGATTTTGTTGAACTTTGCCGAAGCGGCATATGAACTTGGTATGTCGGGCGAGGCACTTTTGGCATTGAATCAGATCCGAGAACGTGCAGGTATCGTGGCGCTGAGTCACATTGATATGGAGCGCATAAGAAACGAGCGCAAGGTGGAATTGGCTTTCGAAGGCCACCGCTATTGGGATCTGCGACGGTGGCGACTGGCAGAAGAATACCTCTCTGAAAACCTAAGTGGCATTAGGTATGTCCTGGACTTCCGGACGAAGAAGTTTGAAGTCAGCATACGTGAAAGGACGGACGGCAGTGTAACCCCTCCTATATTTGAAGGACATAATTATTATTTTCCTATTACCTTGGCAAGGACGGCCAGTAATCCCAATTTAGTGGAAAATCCAGGTTATCATTAGATTATTATCTTCATGAAAAGAAACATCAAATTTATTGTAGCCGCTATTGCCTTTCCTTTTTGTGTAAAGGAATGCTACGCGCAAAAATTTACTATCCCTATCTTTCCTGACACGCAAGTAGAAGTAGGCGATAGGCCTGAGATGTATTTCAGTCAAATAGATTGGATCATCAACAAGAAGGATTCCTTAAATATTCCCTTTGTACTTCATGTGGGTGATTTGGTAAACTTCGACAATTTCGAGCACTACGAAGTGGCTAGTCAGGGATTGGATAGATTAGATACCCATCGTATACCCTATGCCATAGCACTTGGTAATCATGATACAGAAGCTGTTGGTGAATACAGTGGGAGCGCCGCGCCTGGCAATGTCAATCAAAATCTGAGGAAAACCAATAAATTTAATGCCTATTTTCCTCCAAGTAGGTTTCTCAACCAGCGCGGCCGTTATGAAGCTGGTAAAAGTGATAATGCCTATTACACGTTTAAAGTTGGAAAGACGAATTGGTTGGTCATTAACCTGGAGTTTTGCCCTCGTCAAGGGCCTATCAATTGGGCAGGTGATATCGTGAAACAATATCATGCTTATAACGTAATTATCATCACGCATTATTACCTTACTCCACAAGGCGAGATAGCCAACAACAATGCTGGCTACGGTGATTTTAGTCCCAATGATATTTTCGAGAAACTTGTAAAGAAGTATGAAAATATCAAGTTCGTGCTGAGTGGTCATGTTGTGAGCTCTGCATATAAAATAGATAAGCTGGAAAACGGAAATACGGTGTATCAGATACTACAGGACTATCAGCACGAGGATTTCGGAGGTGGTTATCTAAGATTGTTGACCTTCGATATAGACAACTCAACGGTTTCAGCAGAGATGTATTCGCCTTATTACGATAAAACCAAGCAAGATTCTTCCAAATTCTCCATTGATGGTGTCAATTTTTTAAAAGTAAGAAATTAATTTCGTAGAAAACGATTCGTTTACCGATTCCAATCCCGATGGCATACAGCCGTCGGGATTTTTTACGTAAAGAAGGGCTCTAGCCTGGTAGCGTAACTGATAGTTTGCGTGGCTCTACACCAATAAACCTAGTAGGCCGCCTTCTTTGGGGCAAATAGCTGCCAAGTTTACACCAAACTTGCTATTAACAGAGATTAAACAGAGTATTGACAGTGGGTTGACAGAGGGTTAACATAGGTTATATCTAGGTTAACCCTCTGTCAAACCTATATAAAACCACTGTATATACTTTCTTAATAGTATATTTGGGGCGAAGTTGGTGTATGTGTATTCCTAACAGAATTGAACCTACTAATAAGTAGTTTGAATTGCCATATTACCGGGCTTTTTACTGAAGTGCTTTCGACTTATGCCGAAAAGTCCGATTCGACGCAAAGCTTGCTCAAGCAATAGACTTTCCAGAGCAACTCCATAAGGATATCTAGTAAGCCTTTTTCGTTAAGGGTTTCAATCCCGACGACAAAAGGTCGTCGGGATTGATTTTTTAACGTAAAAAATTAACCTTTTCATAATGTACTTTTTCCTTTTCCTTGTCTAAGTTTGGGATAATTTTGTTGGCGATGAAAGGGAAATCAACGGCAGAACAGGATCGTGTACTTGTATCCTTGCTAAGGCAGGGCAATGGTGATGCATTTGAACGTCTTGTAAGCCTTTATTCCCAGGATTTGTTAAAGCAAGCCTGTCGGCTGATTAAGGATGTGGAATTGGCGAAAGACCTAGTACAGGATGTTTTCCTTGATATTTGGGAGAAACACGATCAACTCGAGATCGAAACCGCGCTTTGGCCCTACCTGCAGTCCATGCTGAAACACCGTTTCCTGCGTCAGGTCTCTCGGCTAGATTTGCACCAACGTGCCATGGAGCATGTGGCACGGCAGATGGATCAACTGGAACATACCGTGTTGGACCTGATGGCTGTAGGAGATTTGCAGCAAAGCCTGTCCGAGATAGTCGATCAACTGCCCAATAACATGCGCGCTATTTTTGCCCTCAGGCAAGAGGACTATTCGCTGCGCGAGATTGCCCAGGCCCTAGGGCTAGCCGAGCAAACGGTAAAGAGCTACCACGCTGAACTGAACCGACGTATCAAGCTGGAATTATTGGCACGCCATCCCGACATCAGCCACTCCCTATTGCTGCTGCTTGTTTTGCGCTTCATGTAAACTTAACAATTTCTTGTCTTTTGCTTCATATACTTTTTGCGTTCCCACGTCCCTTTCATTGTGTAAAGCGACAGCAAAGTGGAAGGAACAAAGCTAAAAAGATTGATAGAACGCTACCGAAAAGGCAAGGCCAACGCAGCCGAGCGCTTAGTGGTAGACTGGTGGTACAGTTCCTTGCTGGAAAAAAGTGAGCAACATGAAGAACTAGCCGAGCAGGTAGACATGGTTGCTTTTCAGGAAGAGATTATCCAGCGGGCACATGAACGACCGAAAACAGTGGCATGGTATCGAAAAACTTGGCTGCGCCCCGTGGCCGCCGCGGGGCTATTCTGTTGTTTGTCACTTACCTGGCTGCTGCTACGGCATGACAATACTTCCCATCATCAGGCAGCGGATGCAACTTATACGGTAGTAGAGACCGGCATCAGGCAGGTAAAGCTACTCAAGTTGCCCGATAGCAGTATCGTCTATCTCAATGCCAATTCGCGCTTAAAAATACCTGCCGAATTCGATAAGACACATAGGGATCTTCAGTTGGAAGGAGAAGCTTTTTTTGAGGTGGCTTCTGATCCCTCTCTCCCTTTTCGCATAGCAGCAGATAGCCTACAGGTAGTGGTGCTAGGTACCAAGTTTAATGTGCAGTCCTACAAAAATTTGGATAATATCCGCGTGCAGGTTATCGAGGGAAGGGTGCAGGTGAACCGTGGAGCCAAGCAGTTGGCACTCTTGGGACAGCAGGAGCAAATGGAATACAATAGGCAAACGGAGCTTGCCTTTACAGGTCGGTCATCGGCCGTCCCTAACACATGGACAAGGGGTGTCTTGGTATTAGATCGGGCCAGCTTTGGTGAAGTGGGTCAGGCTATGTACAACCTTTATGGAATACAGCTTAGGAGCAGCGATAGTGCCGTGTTGAACAGAAAATACAATTTCACCATCCGTTCCATCAGAACGCTGGGGCAGACATTGGAACAATTAACCGAATTAATCAACAAACAGTACAAAAAGGAGGGAGACGAGATTATTCTCTATTAAAATTAAAGGAAATATTTTTTGAAACAGAACAGGCCATGCACAGTGCATGACCTGATCGAAAAATGGCTAAGGCAACAGATTAAGATTGGACCCTTATTACTGCCTTGTCCACATTGGTTTTTATTAACATAATTTATTCACCAATGCGCCAAACTTAGATAAATTCCTTCTGCTAAGCAATAAAAATTGCTTTGAATAGATGGGGAATTTATCGATATCTCCGCTGCTATTGAAAACTTTTTAAGCGGAAATGTAGTGAATATTGGCGCTATCGCAATACGATTAATGATGGATTTTTTACCGCATTGGAAGTGGTATATGAAAATTTCAAGTATACTTTTGGTCACTTTCGCCTTGACGGCACAGATGTTGCACGCAAGCTCAACAACGGCACAGGTTTTGGAACGGCGCGTCACCGCGGCCTACCACAACAAAAATTTGCACGATGTCATACTGGATATCCAGAAAAAGGCTATGGTGGACTTTGCCTTTACCACGGACCTGGGCCTAAGTCAAATAGAAGTGCGCCGAGCTCGTTTCTCCGACGATAAGTTGCAGGATGTGCTGCGCACGCTACTCGAAGGGAAAGGTCTGGGCTTTTTAGAAAAAGACGGAGTGGTACTGTTGTCCAGAAGTCAGCAGCTCGGCCGGGTCACCGGACAGGTTACCAACGAAAAAGGAGAACCTTTGCCTGGAGCAAGTGTCAAGGTGTTGGAAATCAATCGTATGGTAGCCGCTGACAAGGATGGAAGATACGATATAACCCTTGCTCCGGGCACTTATACGGTGGAAGTGCGCTTCGTTTCATTTGTGTCCCAGCGAAGGGATGTTGTGCGTGTAGAGGAAAGAAAAACAACCTCCGTTGATATCGTACTGAAAGAAGCGATGGATTCGCTAAATGAAGTAGTAGTAACCGCATTGGGCATAAAAAGAGCGGAAAAGTCACTAGGATATGCCACCATGTCATTGGCTAACAAGGAATTAACGGATGTAAGGACAAACAATTGGGTAAATGCATTGAGCGGAAAAGTAGCTGGACTTACAATAACTGGAGCTGGAACGGGGCCGATGGGTTCATCCCGTATCACGCTTCGTGGCGAGAATTCGTTGAATCTGAACAACAACCAGGCTTTAATCGTAGTAGACGGCGTGCCCATAAGTACTCGGTTGGTCAGTACAGGATTCAGTTCCCATCTTTCTGACGACAACCCCGTAGACTATGGGTCGCATGCTTCGGACATCAATCCTGAGGATGTTGAAAGCATCAACATATTGAAAGGGCCAGCGGCAGCGGCATTATACGGTACAAGGGCTGCGGCTGGGGCGATCATCATAACTACCAAATCGGGCAAGAAAACGGATGGCCTAGGTATCACTTACAATCTGAACACAAGTATTGATCAGATCAACCGTTGGCCAGATTATCAGTTTGAGTATGGAGAGGGCCGAACACAGGAGTATTATTCCTAAGGCGATAGTCCGGATGGGGCAAATACAAGTATGGCAGCAGGAGGAGGCCGCTCATGGGGGCCTAAATATGCCGGTCAGATGTACTTTCAGTATAATCCCGATGCTCCAGATGGTATGCCTACCGAACGTACACTGTGGCAACCCTATAGTGACGCTTACTCCGGATATTTCCGGACTGGCAGCAACATCAGCAACAATGTGTCCATCATGGGCGGTAATGATAACGGAAATGCGAGGTTGTCCTTTACCCATTTGAAAAATGAGTGGATTATTCCCAATACGGGGTTTGAAAGGTTTAATGTTTCCCTCTCGGCATCGCAAAAGATAGCAGACAAGTTGACTATTTCCGGAAATGTAAACTATAATAACAAAAGCAGCGACAACCTACCTGCCGCCGGATATAACAACCAGACATTGATGTATTTCCTGATTATCGGGACGACAACGAATGTCAGACCCGAATGGCACAGGAAATATTGGGAAGATGGATTGGAAGACGTTCAACAGAGGCGTCCTTTCTATCAAGGACCAGACAACCCATACTTGGCCATGTATGAAATGTTGAACAAGCTCAGTAAAAATGGTACGTTCGGGAATATATCGGCAAATTACAAGTTCAATGATCATTTGGACCTCACGATCAGAACTGCCTTGGACATATCCTATGAAAAACGGTCGCAACAAAGACCTTTCAGCATGACAAAGTTTCCACGGGGTATGTATCGTACGCAGGATATATTCATGTACGAAAATAACAATGACGCGTTATTGTCTTACAAGAATGAATCTCAAGATTGGCGATATAGCCTTTCTGTTGGCGGAAACCTAATGACACAGTCTTATGATTTCGACGGCATGTATGCCGATCAATTGAATCAACCAGGTATATATCAAATATCGAACAGCCTTGATCCAGCAGTTGCAGATCCGCAACGTTATGTTAAATCTATCAATAGCGTCTACGGAATGGGGCAGATATCCTATAAAGATCGGGTTTTTGTAGATGTCACGGGAAGAAACGATTGGTCCAGTACCCTGCCCAAGCACAATAATTCGTTTTTCTATCCTTCGGTAAATACAAGCTTAATTTTGAGTGAAATGCTTGATTTGGGCAAATTGGACTATGCCAAACTGCGCTTGTCTTGGGCACAGGTAGGAAATGATACAGACCCCTATCAAACCAGTAAGTACTACAACAGCATATATGGCAATGGTTTTACCAACCCAAGCACTTTGTACAACGCGGATCTCAAGCCCGAAATAACGACAAGTTATGAAGTGGGTACGGAAATCAGGTTTTGGCAAAGTCGAGTAATCGCCGATGTCACCGTATACAGCAATAACAGCAAGAATCAAATCATTGCCATTCCCATAGACCCAACCGCTAGCTATGCTAGCAAGATGGTCAATGCCGGACTGATCAATAGCCGGGGTTTGGAAATAAGTTCTACCATTAAGCCATTGATAGGCAAATTTAAGTGGGAAACGACGCTTACTTGGTCTGCCAATAGAAGTTATGTTCGCGAGCTCGCCCCAAGGGTGGATAGCCAGATTATCTTTTCGAGGGGAGATGATGTGTCCATTGAAGCTAGGGTTGGAGGCAGAATGGGAGATATATATGGCAAGGGCTTTGAACGTTCGCCCGATGGACAGATCGTCTATTCGTCCGCGGGTGTACCCGCGCCTTTGGATCCCATAGCCAAAAAATGGGGGAATGTATTCCCTGATTGGAAAGCGGGTTGGTCGAATACTTTCGGCTACAAAGAGTTTAGATTTAGCGTACTCCTGGATGGACAAAAAGGAGGTAAAATATATTCGCTGACAAATCACAAAAACAATGAATTTGGTAATACCAAAGTGACACTACCAGGTCGCGAGGAAGGAATAATTGGCGAAGGAGTCGTGAAATTGGCAGACGGATCCTATATACCCAATACAAATCGGGTGGACGCCCGTCCATATTATGAGCAATACTATGCGAGGGCCAATGCCGAAACCAATATTTTTGATGCCTCCTTTTTAAAAATAAGGGAAGCGAGGTTGGAATATCTTTTCCCAAACAAACTGTGGAAAGGAGCTAAAATCAGGAACGTGAAACTTGCTTTTTACGGAAGAGACCTTTTCAATTTCACGAGTTTCCCGGCTTTTGATCCCGAAGGGGGCAATTTGGACAATGCGACATTGACACCGGGCGTCGAGTTGGGGCAATATCCTTCTACTAGAAATATAGGCTTCAACCTAACCTGCAACTTTTAAAACATGGAAAAGAACATTAAATATTATAAAACGAAATTACTGCTTTGTTTTTCGTTGGTTTGTATTTTGCTCGTTACATCTTGTACGAAAGATTTCGAGGTATTGAACGAGGATCCCATTAGACCGGGCAAGGTAAACCCCGGCAATATGCTTGGGCAACTCGAATATCGATTGGTCAATTCTACTATTTCCACTTCTAAGCAGTTCACACACGAATTGATGCAGGTGACTGCGCCCAGAGAGAGTGCCAGCGGGGGGATACATCGATATGAGGTGTTGCCAGGCAACGGTTCGGCGGTATGGAATGATCTTTATGCGCGTATGGCGGATCTTTATGATCTGGAAAGTATCGCCAAGGACGAACATCCCAATTATACAGCTATCGCTATGATACTCAAGGCATGGGCATTCTCCATTCTCACAGATGCGTTTGGTCCCGCTCCCTTTTCAGAAGCAGCCAGGGCTGAAGAAAATATCGTAGCACCTGCCTTTGATCAACAAAAGGAAATCTACCTTGGACTATTGGAAATGCTTGATCAGGCCAATTTACTCATTAATGAGGAAGATGGATTGCCCTTTAGCGGTGATATTATTTATGGCTCTGATCAGGCATCCATGTTGAAATGGCGGAAACTGGCTAATTCGTTGAGATTGAGATTGCTCCTGCGTATAATTAATCGGGATGGAGAAGTGGCCGTAAGTAGTGAAATAGAGCGAATGCTGAGCGATAAACAGACTTTCCCTGTGTTTGAATCCAACCAGGATGAGGCAATATTGAAGTATACGGGAGTCTATCCATATTACAACCCTTATTACAATGCTCGCACCCTAGATTGGCGACAGGGCGATTATTACACTTCCTTTTTCCTGGATAAGATGCTCTCTACGGGAGATCCCCGACTGACCGTTTGGGCTACTACGGTCAATGAAGACGGAAAGCTGATCTACAGGGGAATACAAAGTGGTTACACATCGGACGTGGCCTATACGGTCGACAGGAATTCGAGTTACAACGATAATTTAAAAACCACGCCTATATTGGGTATTATCATGACTTATGCAGAGCTGGAATTTATAAAGGCAGAGTTGGCTTTGAGAGGTTTTAATACAGGAGGCTCCGCACAACACCATTATGAAATGGGGATAAAGGGTTCTATGAGCCAGTGGCAAGTTAGTGTAGGCCAATCTTTTGTAGAGCAAGATGGCATTCGTTATGACGAGACGGCAAGCTTTGAAAATCAATTGGAACAGATTATAACACAGAAGTATTATGCTTATTTCTTTATGGACATGCAATCTTGGTTTGAGAAAAGGAGAACGGGATATCCTATCTTGCCGAGAGGACAAGGTATCCCTGTGGAGAATACGTTCCCCTCAAGATTGGTATATCCCACCTATTTACAATCGCTTAATGCTTCCAATTTGCGGCAAGCTATCGAATCGTTAGGTGGATCGGACAACAGCTCAGTTCAGGGTTGGTGGGAGAAAAGATAAAAATTGAATAAATATGGAAATAAAAAATTGTATAGTGGCAGTTTGTTTTCTCTGCATCCCTTTTGCGCTAAAGGCGCAAGTTCGCAACGTGGAGGAAATCACTGTGTCAGAAGCGAAACAAGGAGTGGCGGTGGATAGTCAGTACTTCTATGTGGTTAATAATAGCGATATTACCAAACACAGAAAAGACTCAGGTCTTCAGGTTGCGAAATGGAACGGAGAGTCTTACGGTGTGAAGCATTTAAATGGAGGTGTAGTGATCGGTAACAGGCTCTATTGCACGAACTCCAACTATCCTAAGGTGCCGATGACGAGCTCTATCGAAATCTTTGATACAGATTCCCTTTCCCATGTGGACAGTCACAGCATAGGGATAGATTATGGCTCTTTGACTTCTATAGACTTTAAGGACAATTCTTGGTGGGCGGTTTTTGCTCACTATAACAATGATGACGACTATAGAAGCAACAAATGGACAAGTTTAGTGAAATTTACGGAAGACTGGATAAAGACGGCGGCTTGGGTATTTCCAGATACGTTGATCAAACAGTTTGGTGATATGAGCTGTTCTGGGGCTCTTTGGGGAACCGATGGGAACCTATATTTGACGGGACATGACCTCAAGGAGATGTATGTTCTTCAGATACCCAAAATTGGCTCGACGCTGGACTTGCTGAGGATAATTGACGTTCCTTTGCCTGGCCAGGGGATAGCTTTGGATAAGTCGGTTGTACCGAATGTATTCTATGGGATAAATCGGGCCAGAAGGCAAGTGATTAGATTCAGTTTGGATGAAGCAGCTATCATGAAATGAATCAACCAGAAAATTCAAAAGACTGCTTTTATGCTTAAAATGAGTGATTTGCCAATAGATGCAAGGTACACTAGGACTACCCGCATGTATCTTACAAGTCAAGACGGTCGTATTGACTTCGTAAATCTTATAGGTGCTACAAATGTATTTGGTGGCACCTATCGGGAAGATAACCTATATTTTCCAATTGCTATACAAGAGCTGCAGCGTAATCCTTCTTTAAATAAATCGCCACTTTAAGTCTTCATATTTTGATTAATTTAGCGCATTTTTACCTGAATAAACGCCAAACCCTTGCCGTAACTTTTCACTTGAGAAAAGTTACGGCATGTGTTAGCATGTTGAGTATTGATTTTTGGACAGCGCCGTAATTTGTTTTGGAGTTTATATTATTTTTGAATAATGGCTTTCAGACCACCATTTGTCAAATTCAATGCAATTATCTAAGTACTGAATAAATAAAATGGACAGAAGGAAATTTTTAGGAGCTACCACACTCGTATCTACTGGTGTAATTGCGATGTCGGTGGGCAACAAGACCATTCCGCAATATGTTGTTGACGCAAACTATTCGCTTACTAACAACCAAATTCGCTTTTACGACAGGGCATTTTCCAAGTCGGCGAGGGTCATTTTTATAGCAGATACCCATCTTTGGCAAAGTGATGAACGGGAGGAACCTTATCGCAAATATAGCAGTCGGATGGCTCAAGCATACAACCAAACGGTGCATTTCCAGACAGGTAATCCGACCTCTCCGATGGCCGCATTTGAAGAGACGCTTCAATATGCAGTAAGGGAGAAAGCAGATTTGCTGGTGTTGGGGGGTGATATCTTCAGTTATCCGTCCGAGGCGGCCATAGATTGGGTCTGTGGTAAGTTGGAGCTTGCTGGAATTCCCTTTGTGTATACCGCGGGAAACCACGACTGGCACTATGAGGGAATGGAGGGAAGTATAGACCAGTTGCGCAAAAAATGGTCACAGCGTAGGCTCCGCCCGCTTTATGGTCCCCACGACCCGCTAATGGCTTGTTTGGACCTAAACGGGATTCGTTTCATTGTCATCGACAACTCAACGTATGGTATTTTGCCTGAACAACTGGCTTTTTTTAATGAAAAGTCACAGGTGGCAATGCCAATAGTCCTGGTTCTACATATTCCCTTGTATGCACAAGGTAGAGAGGTTGCCTTTGGATGTGGCCACCCCGATTGGCGAGCGGCAACCGACAAGTTGTACGAGATAGAAAGAAGGCCGCGATGGCCTGTGGAGGGACATACGAAAACAACGATGGAATTTAGAGCTAAAGTGTTTGCCACATCCAATATGTTGGCGATATTTGCCGGCCATATTCATGCGCCTTCGTTGGATCTAGTCAGTGGTGTCCCCCAATTTGTTGCTCCACCCAATTTAAATGGTGGCTTTTTAGATATTCATTTTCTTGAGAATATCCATGACAAGCTATAGAATAATATTAGCCCTACTTACAATCCTACAGGTCAAAATGTACCATCTTGACTTCGTCAATCTTAATAGCTAATACTTTCTGTTAGTGATGAGGAAAGGAACACTGTTGGATCAATTCAAATAAGTGGCGTTCAGTAGATCATTATGTCCCCAACTCTTTTTGAGTATGTTAATTGTTTTTTCTTTTTATCAGCATTGGTATTGCTTTTATGTATAGCAGTTCAAAGAAAATTTCAACGATGGTTTGAGTTACTATGACCACCGCTACCAACTGGTTTTGTGGGGTAGGCAAAGAAAGGGCAAGTGGTAATACCACCAATGAGTTTCTTGTGCTTGTTGAAAATGCCACGGCTCTAGCGCTATAAAAATTGACTTTAAACATTCTTGCAGAGAGCAGGCCAATCAGGGGAGCGCATAAGGCAAATGCAATATAGATCGGCAAAACAGTAAAAATCGGTTCGGGGTTGTTGTGCAATGTCGAAATTTGTGAAGCAATAACTACAAAAAACGTAAATGCCATAAATGGGACAGGCAGCCAACCTGAAAAGTCCATCAGTGCTTTTCCCGTTTTGCTGTTTGACGTCGAAGCCATTTGCGTAACGATTGAAAGTAGAAAAGGAATAGCAATCAAAAAAGCAAATGCTTTTATAAACGGAGTTACCTCAATGATGCCGATGGTTTCTTTTCCCAGAAATATCCATAGGAACAGAGGTAATAAAAGCATCTGAAAAATGAACAATAAAGGGGTAGCCGCCAAAACCGCTTGAGAATCTCCTTTTCCCAAATGCGAGAAAACGATGACATAGTCAATACAAGGAGTAAGCAATACTAAAAGAACGCCGATGCTTATTACAGGACTTATGGGAAATAGGTTTACCAAAAGCCAGACAAAGAGGGGTATTAGGATAAAATTCCCGACTAAAAGTGCCTTGAAAAACGAACGGTTTTGAAATGCTTTTTTAAGTTCTAAAAAGGGAATTTGGCAAAACATACTGTAAAGTAAAATGCCGATGATGGGTTCAATGGCATATTCAAGTACGTTACTGTTGTTCCAGTTCAAACCAATAATGACACTTATCAGGAGCGTGACTATGTAAATGCCTATCTGTTTTTCTTCGAGCCAAACTTTCGCTAGGGGCATATCCTGTCTTGTTCATCGTTTTATGTTTCCTACTCGCAGCAGCAAAGGAAACGTAACTTCTTTTATTTCTTCTTTATTCCAGTATTTTCCGATTTCGTCCTGTAACTCATCAATCGGGTTGTATCCGTTCTGTTTAATAAAGTGTTTTACGGCCGACCAGGTATTCAAGTAACCGATCAAATGATCCAGGGTCCAAGGTAGCTTATTGGCGAAATTGGGTGTTTGGATTTCTTCAAACGGGAATGGAATGGTAGCGTAGTTTTCGTCAATGTATTTTCGTTCTTTGTCCCAATACATCCCGATGACGTTTTCGTAGAAGTCTGCAATGATTTGATCAATAAGGTCGGAAATTTCTATTCTTCCGTAACCGACAACGCAGATCAAAGCATGTTCCCGAGCCGTCCGCCTCACTTCTGAATAAAATTGCTCAAAGTCGAACCAATGGATGGCTTGTGCAATGACGATTAAGTCAAAAAACTGGTTTTCAAAATCGGTCTTTTCAGCTGGCTGGACGGTATAAGTGATATTGTCTGCCCGTAAGGCATTATTGATTTGTGGCTGGCTAATGTCTGTAGCAAAAACCTTGTCGAAAGTCTCTGCCAGCCTAATCGCGACCTGTCCGTTCCCTGTTCCGCAGTCCCAGGCATTTTGTTTGGTGGGAACAAGCGAATTTAAATAGTCAAAAAATTCGCTTGGATAAGTCGGGCGATATTTAGCGTATTTGTCTGACTGTGCAGAAAAATTGTCTTTCATAACGCTACAGAATTTTTTTAACGAAAGCCCGCCCCATGCTGCAGATAAACTAATAACGACACATTTTTCTGAATGCGTTATCCCAGCTTCTGTGTGAAGAATTCTACCGTACGCTTCCACGCAAGTGTTGCCGCCTCCTTATCATAACGCGGTGTTGTATCATTGTGGGAACCATGGTTGGTGCCCGGGTAATGATATGCCGTGTATTCCTTGTTGTTGCTTTTGAGCGCCTCTTCATAAGCGGGCCACCCCGCGTTCACATTGGTGTCGTGCTCGGCAAAATGAAACTGGAGAGGTGCTTTGATGTTGGGGACTTCTTCTACAGGAGCCTGTGCCCCGTAAAAAGGCACGGCAGCGGCCAAGCCGGGGATCCGGACAGCCATCATATTGGAAATCCACCCGCCAAAACAAAAACCCACTACGCCCACTTTACCATTGCAAAATTCATTTTTTTGCAGGAAATCGAACCCTGCAATGAAATCTTCCAGCATCTCGTTTCTGTCGCGCTTGCTTTGCAAGGCGCGTCCATCGTCATCATTGCCAGGATAACCGCCCAATGGACTTAGCGCATCCGGTGCCAAACTGACAAAGCCCGCTAATGCTGCTCGTCTTGCTACATCTTCTATATGTGGATTCAAGCCCCTATTTTCATGGACTACTACTATTTCGCCTAGTTTTTTCTGGTTTCCTTTGGGCATACATAAGAGTGCCTTGATCGTGCCACCGCCTTTTGGCGAAGGATAATGGATGTATTTCGTTTCTATATTCGGATCATCCGCTTTCACTTGGATGGCTCCTTTATAATCAGGTGTCAAAAAACTCATCAGCGAGGATACCGTCAATCCTCCTACGGCATAAAGAGAAAGCTTCTGCATAAAGTCCCTCCGTGATAAGCGATCGTGTGCGTAGTCATTATACAGGTCAAAAACTTCCTGCTTGATATCTTCTTTTCTTAGGTTTTGCATAGCCATTAGTGGTTTATAGCGTGAAAGTTTAAAAATACTGGCCTAAAATACGCATCTTAACGGAATAAAGCGATCGAAAACAGTCTCTTTTGTTGTGAAAAGATGCTGAAGAACCGCATTTTTGGGTTCCTTGTGGGCGAAAAAATCCGTACATTTCCATCCTATTTCTGATAAATAAAATGATGGATCAACTGTTCAAGAAATCGTTCGGCATGGTGGCCGTATCATGTATTATTTCCTGTGGAACTGCACAACAAAAATCTAAGCTGGAATTTAATTCAAATGTATTTGAAAAACAGGAGGTTACCGTAAATGGCGCAGTGCTAAAAATCCGTGCCTATGAAAATATCAGCTATGTAGCAGACCCCGTGGATACGGTTTACCAGAAAATAAATGTCTATATTCCCGAAGCCTATTTTGAAGGGGAGGATATCAACGGATACACAGCCGAAACGGCACCCATTTTTTTCCCAAACCAGGTGGGCGGATACATGCCGGCAAAACCGGGCACGGCAATCAACGATGGAAAAGGTCCCGGAGGCGGTGGGCCAGGAGGGAACCGACAAACGACCATTGCATTGGCCTTGGCACAGGGATATGTGGTGGCATCGCCAGGGGCACGTGGTAGGACGACACAAAACGAGCAGGGAAGCTATACCGGGAAAGCACCTGCAGCTATTGTAGATCTAAAAGCTGCCGTACGTTACTTGAAGTACAATGACAGGAGCATGCCGGGGGATGCTTCAAGGATTATTTCCAATGGTACGAGTGCCGGAGGCGCCTTGTCTTCGCTCATAGGGGCAACTGGAAACAATAAAGATTACGAGCCTTATCTCCTGGAAATCGGTGCGGCTGATGCCACGGACGATATCTTTGCGGTCTCGGCCTATTGCCCCATCACCAATCTCGACCATGCGGATATGGCCTATGAATGGCAGTTCAATGGCGTAAACAATTATGCCAAAAGAGGTGGGGGCGGACCAGCAGGAGGGGGAATGCCGCAGCAGGCGACAGTGGCGTCGCTCACCGACGACCAGATTCGCGTTTCGGGTCAGTTAAAGGCTATGTTTCCCGAGTATGTCAATGGACTTGAACTGAAAGGAAAAGATGGAAAGCTCTTGCAACTGGATGAAAGCGGCAACGGTAATTTTCGGGATTTGGTCAAATCTTACGTGATTGCCTCTGCACAAAAAGCAATGGATGCTGGAACTGATCTATCGGGTTTGTCCTGGATTAAAACAGGAAACGGTAAAATCACCGATCTTGATTTTGACGCGTATGTCCGCTACATGGAACGGATGAAGACACCGCCTGCATTCGATGCCTTAGACCTCTCATCGGCGGAAAATCAACTCTTTGGCGATGGTGCAACCGACAAAAAGCATTTTACGGCATTTTCACAGCAAAATACGCTTGCAAACGGGGTTTTGACGGACATGCAGATCGTGGATAGGATGAATCCGATGGACTATATCGGTAAGGCGGGCACTACAATTTCACAACATTGGCGAATCCGCCATGGAACGAAAGATAAGGATACCGGGTTGGCCATTTCCGTTATGCTGGCAACGCTGTTGGAAAACAAAGGTTATGACGTCAGTTTGGAACTACCTTGGGACAAGCCACACAGTGGTGACTATGACCTGAATGAACTTTTTGAGTGGATAGACACGCTTTGTAAGAAATAGGAAATATAAAAGCCGGGAATATCGTTACGGATTCCCAGCTTTTCAGCTTCATTCTCTATAGCCTATTTCCGAAACTAACTTCGCCTGTCTGCTAATGTATTCATAAGTCAGCTTCGACGAATTTCTATAAACAGATTATTTGCTTTGCTCAAACAGCCAGTCTCTTACGCCTTCAATCGTATAGGCGATGCGCCATGTGGCGCGGTGGTCGCTTCCGCCTTGTCCCTGCATATCGGGCGGAACTACCGTCCCCGCTTTTAGCGGTGTGTATTGAATCTTATTGCCTTGAGCCAATACCTTTTTTACGTCTTCGGCAAATTCCTCCGGCGTAGCTTTTCCGTTAAAAGTAGCGCGGCTAACTTTTGCTCCTTCTTTTTCCAAAGCGGCCGTGATGGCATTCATTCCCGGAAAGGCCTTGTTGTCGCCTTCCGAGACAATGATCCATAGCTTGTCGTTTGCCATAGGTGCTACCTTGGATGCGTCCCATTGTCCTGCTACAAGGAAAGAAGCAGCAAACAAATCGGGATACTTGATGTCCAGGGCAATGGACGACATACAGCCCATGGATTGTCCCGTGGTATACAGGCGGTTTTTGTCGATATTATATTGAGACGTCAATTCATTGATCAGATTGACAGTCGCGTCTAAGTCCTCCGTAAATTCGGACTGATCATTGACCGTAACGACCGAATACTGTGGAGCCAAAACGAAGGCTTCGTGTTTAGCCTGTTCTTCGGGGCTCGCCCAAATGACGGCCCCCAAGCCTTGCATCAATGTCGCTTTTATTTCCGGGCTGACCACGCCTGCATCGTGGATGAACATGACCATGGGATAGGATTTGTTCTTGTCATAGTTTTTTGGAACGTATAAGTTGTATTTTACCGTGATGCCCGTTTGTTGATCTTGGTATTCGTGCTGGGTAAAATCGTCTACGATAAGGTTGACCACCTTGTCATTGTCAATGGCTTTTTCTGTTGGCGCTATAGATTTAGCATCGGATGTAGCAATTTCTTTTAGTTGGCTGACGGCAACTTTCGCCGTCCTGATTTCGGAATCTTTGCCTTTTGGGATGAAGGTAGCGGCAGTGGCATCGTCTTTTGCCAGTTCGATGATGACGTATTTACCGTCTTTTCCTTCTTCTGATTTTTCAGGTTCGGCATTGGCATAAACAGCCGTTATCGTCCTGCCCTCTACTGAAAAGGAGGCTTTGTCTAGCTTTTCGTTTTCGATCTCCCTATCGTATTCCACTAAGGCCGCGGTTGTCTTCTGCCCATCGCCAAATACTTCCGTCAATGCGGTTATACTTTGGATTTTCCCCGCCTGTTTTTGACTTGCACAGGATGCCAGCGCAACCGCGCATGTTAGTAATATGATATGTTTCATTGTTTTGAATTTTTTTGCCGTCTACTGCTCTATGGCTTTGCATTCGGGTGGCCTTTGCGACGAAACATCCTTGCGAAGCTGATAGCCAAACTTACATAAAAATGGAGGATTATAACCGCGTTCAATAAAATTAGGTTGCAGTCGCCAAATGGAACTGTACGGAGTCTGTCTGGCGTAAAGATTTTTCCAAACCTCCCCCTCCCGACACTTCATCCCATCGCGCCGCTTCGGAGAGGGAGATAGGCCGGTGTGCTACCTTTCTCGCATCCAAGCGCAACCCAAACTGTCCATAGGTCTGCAGGCTAAGCTAAGGCTTGTCTCCCTCTATATGGGAACAAGCCGGACAAGTGTGCTGGAAAGTAGGAAGTGAAAAACAATTCCATCCGTCCGTTTACTTAAATGACAGCGGATGTCCTACGTTGCCATTCGGTTCCTGGATGTGAAGCAGCGCGCTGATGGTAGGTGCGATATCGTACATGCTCGCTATTTGGTTGCTCGACCCACCTTTTGGAATCCCCCAACCCATCCATACCAGAGGGATATGTGCGTCGTATGGATTCCAGGCGCTGTGGCCTGTGCCTGTCTGCTTATCCGAACCGCCTTTCCATTGTGGGTCAAATACCAATTGTATGGCGCCGCTCCTCTTGAAGTTGTAGCTATTGACAATTCTCCTGCGAATGGGGTCTGCAACCGTAGATTGCCCGGCACGGTCCATGTCTACGGCATAGGCAATGCCGGGAAGCCTACGGCAATAATCGATGATGGTGGCCTTGATGTTCCCAAGGTTCAAACCTTTCGATGCTATCAAGGCGTAGTCGAGGTGAACTTGGTCATTCATCAAGCTCCTTACCAGGGCAGGGCTATGGTAAATGCTATCCAAATGATGGTTTAAACGCTCTTGCGACAATGAAAGATATCCTCCTCCGCCACGATGGTCTATGAAAAAAGGATTGTTGTGTGAAGCACCATGGTCGGCAGTAATAAATATCAGGTATTCGTCCTTCCCGATTTTGTTGTCCAGAAATTCAAAGAAGGCTTTGAGGTCTTGGTCCAATCGGAGGTACATATCCTCTACTTCCAATGCATTGACCCCATATTGGTGACCAATACCATCGGTAGAAGAAAGGCTTATGGCCAGGAAGTCCGTGCATCCGTTTTTATTGTTCCCCAATTGCTCTTCATGGATAGCGGCTTTGGCAAAATCCAAGGTGTAAGAGTTGCCAAAAGGGGTATCCCTGATAATGCCACGACCATTTTTCTTCAAAATAGAGGCATCGATAGGGAGCACGGCCTTGTTCATGCCTTTCATGGCACCTTCGTAGGGGTTCTCATCTGGGCTACTCTGTACGTAGCTTTCCTTGGCGTACAAGGTGTGCCATCCATTTTTTAGGTAGTCGTCTGCCAAGGAGCTTTCATTGAATTGTTTTACCCAAGCCGGCAGCTCGTCCATATAATAATTGCTGGTGCCCCATTTCGCATCGTTGCCAAACCAATAAGCGGCATTGGCAAAATGGCCGGCCGGGAAAATGCTCGACCTGTCCTTGATGGCAATACCGATGACCTTGCTGCGAAAATTAGTGGCCAGTTTGAGCTCGTCCGTAACAGTAGAGGTCAGCAGGTTCTTGGGGGACATCTGGCCACTTGAGCCATTTATACCCACGCCAGAGACGCTGGTATCGGTAGCACAGTAGGTCACTTTACCTTCTAGCTGGTACATGAAATCATTGCCCGTGATGCCATGAATGGACGGAACGCTTCCCGTATAGACTGTGGTATGCCCTATGGCGGTTACCGTGGGCAAATGATCTATATAGGTGTTTTCGTGGCTGTAGCCCTCATTTAGTAAGCGCTTGAAGCCACCCTGTTCGTAGCGATCGTAATAGCGATAGAGGTAGTCCCATCGCATTTGATCAATCATGATACCTACAACCAGCTTTGGCCTTTTGAGGGCAGCATTGTCCTGTGCAAATGAAAGTGTCGCTAAATGGATAACTAAGTAAAGTGGAATTAAAAATCTCATGAAATGCTACCTTTGATACATAATGAAAAGCAAAAGTAGAATAGTTTTTGTTATTTGTTGTTTGCCGTTCGATTAACTTATTGTTAACTATATTTGTCGCTGATGCCACCTGTCAACTGACAGGAGTGGCAAGGCAAGGAAGTTAGATAAACACTTGATTCATACGTTTGTTGTGTTATAGTGGACTTTAGGGGGCTAATGTTAACCATTTCTTAACAGTAGCTTAAAGGTATTGGTTTAGTTTTGTTTCATTCAATCTTTGCTAATGAAATTTGTCTACATGTTGGTGTTCGCTTTGATTATTGCTGCCTGCAGCGACAGCAAGCACGGTATCAAGGTGAAAGGATCTGATACGGAAGTCAACCTGGCCGTGAAGTTGGCAGAGCATTTCTATGAGCAGGAGCCCGATTTCAGTGTGTCGATTTCGGGAGGGGGCTCGGGCTTGGGCATTGCCTCCTTGATGAACGGACAGGCAGATATAGCCAATTCGTCCAGGCCCTTGAACCCGGAAGAGGACAGCCTGTTCAAGGCCAGGGGCATCAAACTACATACAGTGGTCTTTGCCGAGGATGCCACGGCCATCATCGTGCACCACGATTTTCCTTTGGACAGCTTGGACGTACCTACCTTGGCCAAGGCGATGTCGGGGGAATTGAACAACTGGAGTTCCATTATAGGAACAAATTTGCCTATTACGATCTATGGGCGTCAGAGCAATTCGGGCACCCATTCCTTTGTCCGGAAAAAATTGGGTGTTAACTTTAGCAGGGAGGCCAAGGAAATGAACGGTAATGCACAGATCATGGAGGGGGTGCGTATGGATCGCTCCGGCATAGGCTATGTAGGAGCAGGGTATATCTTGGACGGTGGAGACGATGGTTCTGTCAAAGTGTTGCGTATTACGGAAAGGGTAGGGGAGCCCGCCATATCCCCTTTGGACAAAAAGGCTATTACCGAGGGGCGTTACTTCTTTCAGCGCCCTTTATTTCAGTTTATACCGCAAAGCTCCTGGGAGAAGGTGCAGCCCTTCATTGCCTTTGAGCAGAGCGCCGTGGGGCAAGAATTGATACGCTCATCGGGATATTATACAGTGGAAGCTAAATAAAACAACAATGAGGCAAGCAAGAAGAGAATGGTGGAACAGTCTGGGCAAGCAGGTGTTTAGGCTGACGGGCGTAATGGTCATCGTGGTACTGATGGCTATCTTGGGTATGCTGTTGTGGAATACGGCAGCTTTTTTCTTGGAGATCAGTCCTGTTGATTTTATTACGGGCACGCAGTGGGATCCTTCCTCTAGCGATGCGCAGTACGGCATCTTGCCTTTGTTGGTGAGCACCTGCCTTGTTACTTTGGGTGCGATGATCATTGCCATTCCCATAGGGATTGGAACGGCCGCTTTCCTCTCGGAATATGCGGGTAGCAGACTTCGGAATATCCTGAAACCGATCATCGAGATGTTGGCAGCCATTCCCAGTGTTACCATCGGGTTCCTGGGCATTGTATTCCTTGGCCCGGAGATCGCGCAGATGACAGGGCAGTCCAATGGGCTCAACGCGCTGAATGGTGCCATCTTGCTGGCCATCATGGCGCTTCCCACTATTGTGACCATTGCCGAGGATGCTATACAAGGCGTGCCACAGTCTTATAAGGAAGCCAGCTATGGCGTAGGGGCCAACCGTTGGGAGACGCTCACCAAGATCACCATTCCAGCGGCAGCGCCAGGCATATTGGCGGCCGTGATGCTGGGCGTGGGCAGGGCCATAGGAGAGACCATGACCGTGCTAATGGCTACGGGCAACGTATCGGCCTTTCCGAAGGGTTTTTTCCATTCGGTAAAAACCATCACGGCCACCATCGCCATTGAAATGGGCGAGGTGCCCTATCAAACCACGCATTACTATGCACTGTTTGCCATCGCCACGGTGCTCTTTGCCATGACCTTGGTGGTCAACCTGATTGGTGAACATTTTGTGAATAAGTTTCGTAAATATCAAGCCGCCTAATGAAAAGAAAGCTACAATTTATCGCTGAATGGGGAAGCCTGTTGCTGAGTACGGCTGCGGTATGCTGTTTCCTGGTAGTCATCCTTTGGGACATCATCGGCAAAGGGCTACCGGTTCTCTCTTGGGAGTTCCTCAGTTCGCTGCCTACCGACGGCATGACAAAGGGAGGTATATTGCCGGCCATCGTGGGTACCGTGTCGGTTACGCTCATTACGGCCATTTCGGCCACGCCCTTTGGCGTTTGTTGTGCCATTTACCTCAATGAATATGCACAGGATAACTGGCTTACGCGCTCCATTAGGGCCTCTATACGCAACTTGGCTGGCGTCCCCTCCATTATCTATGGCCTTTTCGGCCTGGCTATTTTTGTGCAGGCCCTGCAGTTGGGTACCTCCCTGCTGGCCGCGGGACTTACGTTGGGATTGCTGTCCTTACCTTATATCATTACCACTACGGAGGAGGCGCTGCGGCGTGTACCTGCTAGTACCAGGGAGGCCGCACTGGCAGTAGGGGCCACGCAGCTGGAATCCATCAGGGATATGGTGCTGCCCTCGGCCATATCGGGCATCCTCACCGGCGTGGTGCTGGCCCTGTCGCGCGCGGCCGGTGAAACGGCACCTATTCTTTTTACGGGCGTCGCCTTTTACATCAACAATCCCTCCGGTGCATTGAATCAAGAGTTTATGGCGCTGCCATACCATTTGTATATGCTGTCTACGCAGCATCAGGCCATTGCAGAAGTCCGTCCTCTGGCCTATGGTACGGCGCTGACGCTCATTATCGTCGTCTTTTTGCTCAATTTTACCGCTTTTTACATTCGTTATAAACACCGCTCAAAATGATACAAGAAAAGATCAAATTGGCTGCTCACGATGTCAATCTTTGGTTTGGCCAAAAGCAAATCTTAAAACACATTGATGTGACTTTCCCAGAGCGGAAGATAACGGCGCTGATAGGCCCTTCGGGTTGTGGCAAGAGCACCTTGCTGCGGGCTTTCAATCGCATGCATGATTTGGTACCGGATGCGCGCATTGAAGGTAGGTTCTTGCTGGATAACACGGACCTATATGGTGGTCCGCTATCGGCCACGCAAGTACGGCAACGGATTGGTATGGTGTTTCAGAAAGCAAACCCTTTTCCAAAGAGTATCTACGACAACGTGGTATATGGCTTGAAGATAAATGGCGTGCCCAAAGAGCAGCAGCACGAAATAGTGGTAAGATCGTTGCAGGAAAGCTACCTCTGGGAAGAGGTAAAAGATGAATTGAATAAACCAGCTGTCCGCCTGTCCGGTGGGCAGCAGCAACGCTTGTGCATCGCTCGTACCATCGCCTTGCGTCCAGAAGTAATCTTGATGGATGAACCCTGTTCTGCGCTAGACCCCATTAGCACTGCCAAAATCGAAGAGCTCATTCTAAAACTAAAGGAGGAGTATACCATTGTCATCGTTACCCACAGTATGCAGCAGGCACAGCGCATTGCCGATAAGACGGTGTTCATGTATCTGGGTGAAGTGGTAGAACAAGGACCTACGGCGTCTATCTTCAATAATCCGCAACAGGAATTGACTGCCAACTACGTGCATGGGCGCTTTGGCTAATAGGTTTTTACCTGATACGCTTACCTACATTTTGATAGATGAAAAAGATATCCAAAATTTCGGGGCCTAATTGCGCTTCCATCCAGAGATAGGGAAATTCTATCTCCATTATTTCCAGTTGGAAACATCGGTCAAGCGATAATTAATGTGGGATTGTGTTCAAATTTGATTAAGTTTGATTTCCAAAATTGCTCACAGAATGTATTTAATATTCGATACCGAAACTACAGGTTTGCCCAAGAGATGGGATGCACCGATAAGTGATACGGACAATTGGCCAAGGTGTATACAGATTGCATGGCAGCTGCATGACAGCAGGGGCAAACTGATAGAACATCATGACTATCTGGTGCAGCCTGAGGGGTTCAATATCCCCTATGACGCCGAGCGTATACATGGCATCTCTACGGAATTGGCTCAACAGGAAGGTATAGCCCTTGCCGATGTGCTCGAAAAGTTCAATGAGGCCCTGTCCAAGGCAAAATTTGTCGTGGGACAGAACATCCGTTTTGACATCAATATCATGGGTTGCGAATTCCACAGGATGGGAATTGATTCGCCCATGGCCACAATACCCGTTTTGGACACCTGTACCGAAGTGACGGCTGGCCTGTTGCAATTGCCTGGAGGACGTGGCGGTCGCTATAAGCTGCCTACACTTACCGAGCTGCACCAATACCTCTTTGGTGTCCCTTTTGCCGAAGCACACAACGCCACGGCAGACGTAGAAGCTACGACAAGGTGTTTTTTGGAGTTAGTGCGCCGAGAGGTCTTCACCAAAGAGGAACTGCAGGTGGAGATGGCCTATTTCAAGGAATTTCAGGAACTTAATCCGCTGCCTATAGCCAGTGTAGGGCTCAAGCACGTGAACCTGAAGGCTGCGTCAGATGCCATACGCAAGCAGCAGGTAGATGTGGATGATGACCTGGGCCATTTGGCGCCAAGCTACGATAAACAGGATCTAGCAAATGCGCGCTTTGCCCATTTGCATGTGCATACGCAGTTCTCCATTTTGCAATCTACCATATCCATTCCATCTTTGGTGAAGGCTGCTGCCAAGCAGGGGCTGTCTGCCGTAGCGATGACCGATCACGGCAATATGATGGGAGCTTTCCATTTTGTGAGCAATGTGCTGAAGCATAATAAGGAAGTGGAGGCCCGCAACAAAGAGGCGCAGGAAAAGGGCGAAAGCACTACCGAGCTATTGTTAAAGCCGATTGTAGGCTGTGAGTTTTATGTGTGTGAGAACCACCAGGACAAATCGAGAAAGGACAATGGCTATCAGGTGGTCTTCTTGGCCAAGAACAAAAAAGGCTACCACAATATGGCCAAAATGGCATCCATTGCCTATACGGAAGGCTTTTACTATGTGCCTCGCATCGATCGTACCGTTATCGAAAGGTATAAGGACGATATTATGGTGCTTACGGGAAATCTGTATGGAGAGGTGCCTGGCAAACTGCTCAACGTAGGGGAAAACCAGGCAGAAGAGGCGCTACTTTGGTGGAAGGGGCAGTTCAAGGACGATTTGTATATCGAGGTAATGCGCCATGATCAAGAAGATGAAAACAGGGTAAATGACGGCCTGATACGCTTGGCCAGAAAACATCAGATAAAGCTCGTAGCGACCAATAACGCCTATTACCTCGAAAAAACGGAGGCCCACGCGCATGATATTTTGCTCTGCGTGAAAGATGGAGAAAAGTTGGCCACCCCCAAGGGCCGAGGTAGGGGCTTTCGCTATGGCTTGCCAAACCAGGAATATTATTTTAAGTCGGCAGAGGAGATGAAACGGCTTTTTGCCGATCTGCCGGAAGCCATCGTCAATATTGAAGAAGTGGTGGATAAGGTGGAGATCTATGCCCTCAATAGGGATATTCTCTTGCCCAAGTTTGAGATACCAGAGGAGTTTCAGGAAGAGGAAGACCTGACCGACGGAGGGAAAAGAGGGGAGAATAGGTACTTGCGGCATCTGACTTATATGGGTGCGGCAAAAAGGTATCCCGAGGTTACTCCCGAGATACGTGAGCGACTGGATTTTGAACTGAAGACCATAGAAAACACGGGCTACCCCGGGTATTTCCTCATTGTTCAGGATTTTATAGCGGCAGCGCGCAATATCGGGGTTTCCGTAGGACCGGGGCGTGGTTCGGCAGCTGGATCGGCCGTGGCCTATTGCCTAGGAATCACCAATATAGATCCCATAGCTTACGATTTGCTATTCGAACGTTTCCTCAATCCCGACCGTATATCCATGCCCGATATCGACATCGACTTTGATGATGAAGGTAGGGGAAGGGTGATGGAATACGTCATCAATAAATATGGGGCCAATCAGGTGGCGCAGATTATTACCTATGGTACCATGGCTGCCAAAAGCTCCATAAGAGATACCGCGCGTGTATTGGACCTGCCTTTGTTCGAGGCCGACAAGATTGCCAAGCTTATACCTAACCTGAAGCTGAACAAGATATTTAATATGGATGCACAGGCCCTGCGTAGTGCGCTGAGGCCAGAGGAAATGGATAATGTCTATGAGCTTATCAACTTGGCGCAGCGTGATGACCTGAGCGCCGAAACCATCAAGCAGGCCAAGGTTCTGGAGGGTTCGGTAAGAAATACCGGTATCCACGCTTGTGGCGTCATCATCACGCCCGACGATATTACCAACTTTGTGCCAGTATCCACAGCCAAAGACTCTGATTTGTATGTCACGCAGTTTGACAACTCGGTGGTAGAAAGTGCAGGCCTGCTCAAGATGGACTTCTTGGGCCTCAAGACCCTCACGCTCATCAAGGACACGGTAAGCTTGGTAAGACATACAAGGGGCGTGGAGCTCGATCCTGATAAATTTCCGATAGATGACGTGAAAACCTACGAGCTGTTCCAGCGTGGTGAGACCATCGGTATATTTCAGTACGAGTCGATGGGTATGCAGAAGTACATGAAGGAGCTGAAGCCCACGGTGTTTGGCGATTTGATAGCTATGAACGCTTTGTATCGGCCAGGGCCTTTGGAGTATATTCCAAGTTTCATTAGGCGGAAGAACGGTGAAGAGCCTATTGCGTACGACTTGGATGCTTGTGAAGAGTACTTGAAGGAGACCTACGGTATTACCGTGTATCAGGAACAGGTGATGTTGCTGTCGCAAAAGTTGGCAGGTTTCACAAAGGGTGAAGCGGACGTACTGCGTAAGGCCATGGGAAAGAAGCAAAAGGACGTGCTGGATAAGATGAAGCCCAAATTTGTGCAACAGGCCTCAGAAAAAGGACATGATGCCAAAATCTTGGAAAAGATCTGGAAGGACTGGGAAGCCTTTGCGAGTTATGCCTTCAACAAATCGCACTCCACCTGCTATGCTTGGGTTGCCTATCAAACGGCCTATCTGAAAGCGCACTATCCTGCCGAGTACATGGCTGCGGTGCTATCCAACAACATGAACGATATAAAGCAAGTATCGTTCTTTATGGAAGAGTGCAAGCGTATGGGGCTGAAAGTGCTTGGACCCGATGTGAACGAGTCTTACTACAAATTTACGGTAAACGAGCAGGGTGCTATCCGCTTTGGTATGGGAGCCGTGAAAGGAGTAGGAGCTGGTGCGGTAGACACCATCGTACAGAGTAGGAAAGAAGCACCATATAAATCCATTTTCGATCTAGCCAAAAGGGTTGATCTGCGTGCCGCCAATAAGAAAGCGATGGAAAACCTGGTGCTTGCTGGCGGTTTCGACTGTTTTATCGGTACGCATCGTGCGCAATACCTACACGACGACGGCGATGGCAGCACACCACTGGAAAAGGCACTGAAATACGGAGCCAAGTATAAGGAAAATGAAAATTCGGCACAGGTGAGCCTCTTCGGGGCGTCAAGTGAGGTGGAGATACCCGAACCGATCATACAGCCTTGCGAGCCTTGGGGAACCATGGAAAAGCTCGCCAAAGAGAAAGATGTAGTAGGTATCTATATCTCCGGCCATCCGTTGGACGACTATCGTCATGTGCTGGGAAAATATTGCAATACAGAGAACTTGGCTGTTTTCAACCAGCTGGACAAGGGGGGCGACTTTGCTTTCAAGGTAGGGGGTATTCTCTCTACCGTTCGGCACATGGTGACCAAAGATGGTCGAGGTTGGGCCATATTCCGTTTGGAGGGCTATGACGACGGACATGAGTTTACCATCTTTAAGGACGAATATTTGAAGTTTAAGCATCATTTGGTGCCCAATAACTACCTGTATGTGAAGGGTAGCGTAAGCTTTTTCTCCTCGCCAGATGGTTCTAAACGCTCCAGGGTCAGCTTTTCCGATTTCCTGGATTTGCGCGATGTGCTGGAAAAACAATCAAAGGGTATTTTGGTAACAATGGATATCCACCACCTTACCGAGCAGCTGCTTACCGACATGAACCATATTTTCTCGTCGTATGTTGGAAATAAGGAACTCCAGTTTAGGGTGATTGATCCCAAAGATCGTATATCCGTTCATATGCCGAGCAAAAAATGCAAGATAAATATCTGCAATGAGCTGCTGACGGCCCTGGACGAGCAGGAGATCAACTATATGTTGAGCTAAAGGGCACTGCACAAATGCGATTATAGTTTTAATGTCAGATATTTAGCGGTCGCTTTGGCTATGTTGACTAAATGGTATATTTGCATCATTGGCATGAATGCCTGTATTTGGGTTAGCAAGTTATTATATAAAAATTAAATAAAAGGATAGTTATATGGCATTAGAAATTACAGATAGCAACTTCGAGGAGTTGGTGTTGAAATCGGACAAACCCGTGTTGGTGGATTTTTGGGCAGAGTGGTGCGGGCCATGCCGCATGGTAGGACCTTTGGTGGAAGAACTGGCAAAGGAGTACGATGGAAAGGCTGTAGTGGGAAAGGTGAACGTAGACAACAACGCGGAGATCTCTACCAAATACGGTATCAGAAATATACCTGCCCTGCTGTTTTTTAAGAATGGTGAAATCGTAGACAAGCAAATTGGCGCGGTTCCAAAATCTGTTCTGGCAGGTAAACTGGAAGCTCAGATATAGTCAACTGAGATATCTGGTGAATATTTTAAAAGAGGAGAGTCAGTCTATTGGCTCTCCTCTTTGTTTTTAGATCAAGTGCCTATAAGTTGTTTCCTATTATAGAAAACCATTTGCCGTACGAATTGTACTATTGATAATATCAAAAACATACAGCTATGAAACAGCAAATGAAGGATGCATTGGTAAAATGCATCGCAGCATGTGACCACTGTGCCACATCCTGCCTTGAGGAAGAACATGTGGCCCATATGGTAGATTGTATCCGTGCCGATCAGGATTGTGCAGATATCTGCAATTTGGCTCTGAGGCTATTGCAAAGAGAATCGAACTTGGCTACGCAATTCTTGCTATTATGCGAAGAGGCCTGTCGTAAATGCGAAGCCATCTGTAGGCAACATGACAATGAGCATTGTCAGGCCTGTGCAGATGCTTGTTTGGCTTGCGCTGAGCTTTGCCATGAGCATCATACCGCCATACTACAAGACTAACTGGTTTTGAATCCGCGTGCTCTTCAGGATTAATCAAATGAGTTCGAAACGCGCAAAGACGGAATGAAATGGAAATCTTTTAGATTTAAAGTCTTGAGCTCCAAGTCGTAAATCAATGCAGTAGCCGCAATAAATGTGTCCGACAATCCGATATGGTGGGATAAGGCATATTTTTGGGAAAGCTGCAAGGCCAAATCGGCAATGGAATCATTGATAGGAAGCATGTAAATTCCCGCGAGCTCACTTTGTATTTTTGTGAGCTCGGCTTTGTTTCGGGCACCTTGATAGAGTTCCATGGCAATAACCGTGTTTATTGCCAGGTGCTCTTTTCTATATTTCTTTACAAAAAATAAGGCAGGCTCCTGTTTTCTGAAATAGTCAATTAGAAAAGAAGTATCTACAAGGATCATTTATTTTCTCCAAGCTTTTTTGCGTAGCTGCTCGGTGTAGGTAGCGCTGTCTGTGACATAAGAATAAGGTTCAGCATCTTCTGCTAGCACCGAGTCTTCTGCTTTGCTGAAAACCATAGTATAGCCATTGTTCTTGATGTCTAGCTTCTCGAAGATAAGCCCAGTATCGGAATCCTCGGTGAGCGCGTCATCAAGGACATCATGAACGAACTCTTGCGTACTTTTACCAATCGTACGTGCCTTTTCCACAATCCGCCTTTCTAAACCGCTATCATTTATTCTGACCGTCAACATAATCCAGATCTTTTACTATCCAAAGTTACTTTTTTTCTCAGGGATTGCAAAATAAAATCAAGCGTATTACTCTCCCACTTTGATAGTTACCGTCGTTTCTTCCTTATCGTCCAACCTCACTGGCGGCGGCGTGGATCCAAATTTCCAGGTGTTGTTGTCTGGATTGCGATCTATCAGTTTGTTGTACGGGTCTAATCCGGCCGAGGTAGGTTCTCTATCCACAGTAAAGGTAAAGGCTTTTAGGGGTTCATCCATTTTTATCTTTTGGAGTAGGAGCGGAATATCTTCCCCAGATGAATCTTTATTGGAGAAAATACCGATGTCGATATAATCATTGACTGGAACCCGAACTTGTTTCCCGAGGCTATCTGCCTTGAATTTTTGGCTGCCCAAGGTCATGTTTACCACATATTTTCCATCTTGGCGCTTGGTGTACGATAAATCTTTCACGTAGTTTTCGTACAGTGTGATGTCTTCAAACATATCTTTGATGATATACTTCAAACTATCTGGTGTTGCTTCACGAAGGGTATTTACGAATTCAATGGAATTGGTATACGGAGGTTCTTGAAAGGCCGTTTTTTGTAGGTAATTTCTCAAAGCCTTATTGAGGGTATCCTCTCCTAGGTAGTCGCGTAGGGCATACATCACCACGCTCCCTTTATTGTAATGGATATACGCTTGGTTTTCTACTAGCATCAGAGGCATCTCTTTTTTGCCTTCGCTGGTTCTTCCCTTGAGGTAGTTGTCCATTTCATAGCGGAGGAATTTCTTCATCTTATCCCTGCCGTATTCTTTCTCCATCACCATCAGGGCCGAGTATTGCGACATGGACTCGGACATTAATACGCTGCCTTGTACGTTGCCTCCTACCACTTGATGGCCCCACCACTGGTGCGCTACTTCGTGTGCTGTCACGTAGAAAGGTACATCGATTTTTGACTTGTCGCTGTCATCTACCTTAGTGATGAAGCCGATGCTCTCCGAATAAGGAATGGTATTGGGAAAAGACTGTGCGAAGCTGGCATAACGCGGAAACTCGATGATGCGTACCTGCCGGTGCTGATAGGGGCCGAAATTGGCGGTGTAATAGTCCAACGAATGTTGCACGCTCTTGATCATCCTTTCGAGGTTGTATTCATGCCCTTTATGATAGTAAACTTCTATGTCAACATCTTTCCATTTGTCCTTTTTTACCTCGTAGTTGGCAGAAAGGTAAGAGTAGAAATTGAGGATGGGACTGTCCATAGTGTAATGAAAATATCTTCTGCCGTTTTCCTCCCATTCTTTTTGAAGATAACCTGGCGCTATGGCAATCTGATCGACCGAGGTACTTACCTTTGTCTCAAATCTGATCCAGTCGGCATCTTTCGAGAGATAGTTGTTCATCCGGGCCTCCATGTCGTCCACCTTGGCCATCCGTTCCTTGGGAGGTAGGCCATACTTTTTGCGGGCACTATTGGCGCTCAGTTCGGCACGGCTCTCGTAGCCGATGCTGGGCAACAGCATGTTGTTGAAGAAACTGCCGTTATGGACTACATCGGTGCTGGGGTTGTTGTTGGAAAAACCATTCGGCTCCAAACGAAAAGCGAATGATAGCTTGAGCGAGTCGCCTGGTTGCAGCTTCTCCCTCAGTACAAAGATTTTTACTCCCTGGATGGAATCGTTTTGCAAGACGGTATGGGCCCTGTCTGGCGCAAGCTCCGAAAAATAGTAACTGTCTTCTTCCGTTTGGTAATTGATGTACAAGGTATCCAAGGGTACCTCATGCTTGTTCTTGAGAAAGTAGTAGCCCTTTGTAGCCAAGCTTCGCTTATCGGGATAGATGTCTACGTCTATTAGGGCATGGGTGATTCTGGCTTGTCTTATCCTTTCGTAGGGCTTGAAGGTCTTTTCATAATCGGCTTGGAGCTGTTCGATCTCCAAGGCCGTTCGGAAAACATGAAGCACATGTGTATTATAGTAGATATAGGCTCCGCAGGAGAAGGCTATCGTCCATGTCGCAAGCATGGCCACCTTGTAGCCGATGCCATAGTGCTTGCCAGACAGTCGATACTTTGCCTTGTAGTTTTTTTCCTTTCCACGTGGAAAGAACAGCAAACTCACCAACATGAGGAAAAGCACGATATTCAGCCAGTAAGCCTTGTACAGGTAGTAGACTGGCAAGGTATGTCCAAATCCATTCATGTCCGAGTAAGGCAGTCGAGGTCCAGAGGAATTAAAGATATAGAGCTTGTCGTTCCATTCCAGCAGGCCAAATAGTATATTGATGAAGAGGATTGGAACGAGGGAGATGAAAAAGCCAAGGTACTTGTTGGGGCTTAGCACTTGAACAGCCATACATAGCCCAGCGGTGATGCTCATACTAAGCCAAGACTTGCCATAGAGCTCCACCATGTATTCGGTCAGGTTGATCTGCGTGAAACCTTGGCTTAGCTGTACGCCTACCCCTGTGAGGAGCACAAGGCTCAATAGAATGAAAAGCACAAAGATAAGTGCCAAATACTTGGAGAAAAACAGCACGACATTGCTCACAGGGCTAGCGCCCACCAGTTCGTCCAGCCTATTTTCCCGCTCTCGCCAGATGCTATTGCCAGCAAAGAAGACCAAGATGATAAGAATAAAAAAGAGGAAACCGCCACTGGCTACCTCTAGTATCTGATAGGTCACGGGATAGGTTTCCGTGTCGTACATGGATCCCATAAATTGGGAAATGATGACCATCATCACGATACCTAGCGCGCAGAGCACGATGAAGAACGTAGTGCCTATCAGTTTCTTGAACTCAAACTTTGCCAGGTATAAGCACTGGGATATTCCTTGTTTCCAAGAGAATACTTGAGTAACCTTGGGTAGGCGAGCTAGGGAGTCGAACGGTGACACGATAGCCGTTTGTTCCCCCTCAGCGCTCTTTTTAGAGAACCAATTTATTTTAAAAGCCGGCGCAAGGAATTGGCTGAAATGGAACTTTCTATAGCTAATGGCCGTAATGGCTATGGCAATGGCCAACCAAAGTAGTCGGTTATATAGCAAGATGCCGCTCAAAGGGATGGCCAAGCTGTTTTGTTCTGAAGGGGTCCAGTATTGCGTGGCTAGCTGTAGTGCATTAGCGCCAAAAGGCTCCAACAGGGCAGCCATGGTCTTGTTGTCCAGGTCTGCCGTAATGGTGTCGCTGACGATTCTGATGATGAGCAATATGATGCACAATAAGTAGGCCGTGAGTGTATTTCTCGTAAAGGTCGTGAGCGAGAAAAAAATGATGCCTAGTAGCAGCAGGTTGGGGACAGTGAAGACCAAAAAGGGACTCAGAAAACTCCAGGCATGGAAAGGACCTACGAGGTCTGTACCCAAGCCAAATAGCGTGCCTGTAAAATAGCCTATAACCTGTCCAAAGAAGACAAGGAGAGCCAATGTAAATGCACCCAAAAAACGACCAAAGAAATAGGTGCTTTTCTTAATGGGCTTGGTAAAGAAGAGGGGATGTGTGTTGTACTCGTAGTCTTTCTGTATAGCCGTTGCCATAATGGCAACCAAGATCACGCTGTTTACCAATCCCAATATGCTGTCATTAAAGCCCACCAGCATCTCACTTACGGCATAGGTAGAGTTGGCTATCGTGTTGGTATCGGTCGTGGCCGTATTGAAGTAGCCCACAATGGCCATTCCTACTACCAGGCTTAAACCAAAATAGATACTAAAATAGATATATGTTGCAGGCTTTTTGAACCCCTGCCTCAATTCAAAAAAGTAGATTTCCTTAAACATAGCTGCACTATTTTTTGGTGATGGTGGAAAAATAGACATCTTCTAAGCTTGCCTGCACGGCCATGAAACCTTCGTTTTCTAGCGATTCGGTGTGGTGCACGTGTATGTTCAGGTTGCCTTCGGAAACATGGGATGAAATAACATGATAGGCTTTTTTATAATCTGGGAGTTCCTCTTTGGCGATCGTTTTTTTCCAAATATGCCCGTTTACGGTATCGATGGCCTGGCTCGGAGTTCCGTTAAACTGAATGGTACCCTTATTCATCACAACCATTTGACGGCACAGGTTTTTTACGTCATCAACGATATGGGTAGAAAGAATGACGATGGTGTTCTCACCGATCTCACTCAACAGGTTGTGAAATCGGTTCCTCTCCAATGGATCTAATC
Organism: Olivibacter sitiensis DSM 17696; assembly: GCF_000427965.1. Taxonomy (GTDB): domain Bacteria; phylum Bacteroidota; class Bacteroidia; order Sphingobacteriales; family Sphingobacteriaceae; genus Olivibacter; species Olivibacter sitiensis. Next base: position 99,402 of record NZ_ATZA01000012.1, read on the forward strand.
CGGCTGTAGGTTCATCAACAATGACCAGTTTGGGATCGCCCAGTAGTGCCTGCGCAATGCCGAAACGCTGCCGCATTCCACCGGAATATTCACTTACGTAGCGTTTGCGCACTTCAAAAAGATTGGTCTGCTGCAAGAGGGCATTCACGATCTCGCTGCGTTCCTTTTTGTTGGCTATCCCTTTCAATATGGCAAAGTGGTTTAATAGTTCCAAGGCACTCACCTTTGGGTAAAAACCGAAATCCTGTGGTAGGTAGCCCAACACCTTGCGTAGCTCGTCTTTTTGTTCCAAGATATTGATGTCGCCAAGACGTATAGTGCCCTGATCGGGTTCTTGCAAGGAAGCGATGGTGCGCATAAGGGATGACTTTCCTGCTCCATTGGGACCCAAAAGCCCAAACATGCCCTTTGGAATGGTAAGGTTGATGTTGTTTAATGCTTTCAGTCCGTTTGAATAGGTTTTGCTTACATTTTCGATGATTAAATCCATGGTTCATTATGTGTGTTGATGCCTGTTTGACCTTTATAAAGTCGTTTTGTTACAGCATCTCGTTCAATTTGTTGTTCTGCTGGTGGATATGAAAATAGAAATTGCACTGAACAACTGGCGGGGCTTGTTGTTGTCTTTAAGTTGAACATTTTATGATTGTAAAAAAGAGATTGATTTATATACCCGTCACTTTGCTGTTCTACTTGGGAATCGTGTTCCCAATTTGTGCGCAGGAGGGACCGGTTGGCGATACCACGAGAATCCAAAATGCCCCGGTCGATACGGTCAATACCTTCTACCATTATGATATTGGCGATGCTGTTTACGATATTTTCCATCGTCGCGAGCGTATAATAGATACTCTTAAAACACCTTCGGGGATATCTTTTGTGCCTAATGTGGCCTATAATCCTACCATAGGATTGCAGGGCGGCATAAAAGCCATGGCCGGGCGTGTGCTAGGCAACGAGCCCAACACCACCATGTCCGTTGCTGCCACGACCATTGCCGCTACTACTAAGGGAATATTGGTGTTTTACCTCAATCACAATGTCTTTACCCCTGGCAATACCTACAATGTACAGGGGATTTGGCGTGCGGCCAAGGTGGTTATGCCGGATTATGGCCTGGGCAGCGGACCAAGGAGGGACGAGGTGTTTGAAAAGGATGGTATACCGATAAACAATACCAACAAAGTACATGTGCTGCACTATACATCATTTACCTTCAATGAGAAAGTGTTTAAGAATATTGGCAAAAATTTCTATCTGGGAGGCGGGCTTTCTTTCGATATCAAAAGTAGTATCGATGACCGAAGCCTGGCTTCAGATGGCAATACCCCGCATTTTAGCTATAGTAATTATGAGGGGATCTCCCCCAATAGATATGTGTCAAATGGTATATTGCTGGATGTACAATATGTAGACCGCGATCATCCCAATAGTGCCCGACGGGGCATCTACGCCGATATCGGCATCAGGGCAAACCAAAGGTGGATGGGTAGTACGCGTACCGCCTATCAAGCTACGGTAGATTTCAGGAAATACTGGAGCCTTTCCAAGAGGAAGCCCGATCACGTCTTGGCTTTTTGGCATTGGAGCAGCTATTTGCTTTCAGGGACTTTGCCCTATTTTGATTTGCCGGGCACCGCTTCCGACTTTTATAGCCGAACAGGACGTGGCTATACGTTTGGGAGGTTTCGTGGGCCGCAGTTTTTCTACCTCGAAACGGAATACCGCTTTCCGATTACAAAGAACAAATTTTTGGGAGGTGTGGTCTTTGCTAACATGCAGTCTGCAAGCAATGTGTATGGCACCAAACTGTTCGATTATTGGGAGCCAGCGGGCGGAGCGGGACTGCGGGTCTTGTTCAACAAGCATACACGCACCTACCTTTGCCTAGACTATGCGGTAGGCAAATATGGCGCGCGGGGTTTCTTCTTGGGGCTCAATGAAGCTTTTTGAGGCGGGCATAGGGGGTAGGGTATGATCTATCAGCTATGAAATGTTGAGCTCAAAAGAGAAGTTCGTTCAGTTTTCTGATATCGTCAATTTGGAAAACCCTACGGCCATCTATCAGCATGGCGTCACCGGTATAAACCTCGTGCTTCCACGTGGTATGAAAAGGTACGTACACGGCCTTTCCTCCAATTTGCACTACGGGGAGAATATCTGAGGGGTAGCTGTTGCCAACCATGCAAAACCGCTCGGCATTTATCTCCAGTCGGCGCAGCAAATTGCGATAATTCTCCGGTTTCTTGTCGCTCATCACTTCTACGTGGTGGAAATAATCCTTCAACCCCGAGCGGCGTAGCTTTCTCACCTGATCTACCAAATCGCCCTTGGTGGCCATGATGAGCTTGTACTTGCCCGCTATCAGGGAAAGCGTTTCTTCGATATGTGGAAGAATTTCAATAGGCATTTCGAGCAGTTCCTTGCCTATATCAAGAATGCGGTTTAGAATGGAACCTGGCACTGCGGACGGGATAACTTCTGCCGCGGTTTCTATCATGCCAAGCGTGAGGGGTTTTACACCGTAGCCATACAGCTCTAGCAGCTTCATTTGCTTAGCATATAGGCTACGCTCTAAGGTCTCCTTATCGGCATAATCCGATAGCAAGGCCTGAAACTCTAACTCTGCCTGATCGAAATAAGGCTGGTTTGCCCAAAGCGTATCATCGGCATCAAAAGCCAAAACATCTATATCATAAAGCATGGTTTGTTGGATAGTCGACATCAGATATGAGACGTGTGATATGAGACTAAAATATCAGACAAACATTAACTATTATTAGCCAGTCTGATTTCGTGATCATCCAGCTCTATCAGGTTTTCCTTGTACAGCCCGCCGATGCTTCTCTTGAAAGTTTTCTTGCTGATCCTAAGTTGTCGGTATATTTCCTCTGGGGCGCTTTTGTCTCCCAGCGACAAAACACCGCCATTTTTCTTTAAGGCATCCAATATCATGCCCTTGCTATCCATTATATGGGTAAATCCAATGGGCTGAAGGCTAAGGTCTATCTTTCCTTCGGCCGTAAAGCGCTTTATCCATCCGCGCATTTTTTGGCCAACACGTACCGTTTGGAATACTTCATTTTCATAAATAAGTCCAATAAATTCGTTGTTTATAATAGCATTGTATCCCAAATCCGTTTCTTCTGAAATAAGCAGCTCCACTTCTTCCTTTTCGGATAGGATTCCTTGCGGCTCGTGGTTAATGAATTTATTCAGTTTGGTAGACCCCAAAAGATGTTTTTTTTCTTGGTCTAGATAGACAAATATTACATAGCGTTGGCCTTTGTGCAAGGGAAATCGCTGTTCTGCCTTCGGCACGAAAAGGTCCTTTCCGGTACCCATATCCATGAAGACCCCCTGGAGGTGGTCGTCCACAACTTTTAGGTAGGCAAAGGAGTCGACCGTAGCGTACACTGTCTTGGTAGTTCCCACAAGCTTGTCGTTCTTGTCGAAGTAAACAAAAGCTTCTACTTGGTCGCCCACCTTTTTCTCGTTGTCTAGCATCAAAGGCGGAAGGTATACTTCTTCCTTGCCATCTGTGAGGATGCTTCCGTCAGGTGTGATATATTTTATATTAAGTGTATTGTAATTGCCTATTTCTATCATCTGTTGTCTTTAATGTGTTGCAACAAAGGTAATGCTTTTTGCTAATTACCGGGTAGCCAAATAGGAAAGAGCTGTTTTGGGCGTGGAATTGCATAATTAATGTTTAATTAACATTAAGGAAATATAAAAGCTATACTTTGACCGAAATTTTAGTTTTACTAAGAAAAGCGCTTGAAAGTGATGAATAATACCATTGCTTCTATCCCTTTGTGCAATAGAGAAATCAGTTGGCTCTTTTTCAACGAGCGTGTATTGCAGGAGGCAGAAGATGTTAGTGTGCCTATTATCGAACGGATTAGATTTTTGGGTATTTTTTCGTCCAACTTGGACGAATTCTATCGTGTTCGTGTGGCTACCATTACGAGGCTCACACATGTGAATGCGAAGGCAAAAGAGTTGCTGGGGTTTAACCCTAGGGCCGTATTGACGGAAATACAGCGTAAGGTCATTGAGCTGGAACGGCGCTTTCAGCGTTTGTACGACGTCATCACCTTGAACGAACTGGCGGCTAGAAAGATCTTTATCCTCAAAGAAAATCAGTTGAACGTAATGCGTGGGAATTTCGTGCGCGAATATTTTCAGCAAAAGGTACTGGCCAATCTCGTGCCTATTATGTTGTCGAAAAAAAATGGCCGTTTTGTGATACCCGAATTGAAAGATAGGCGTATTTATTTCTTTATCCGAATGAGCCACAAGGGCAAGCAGGTGGAGCATGCGCTCCTGGAGATCCCTACCAAGCTATTAGGACGATTTCTTGTACTGCCGGGTGAACGGCATCTCAAATACCTCATTTTGCTGGATGACGTGATACGTTATTGCTTGGACGATCTGTTTTTTATTTTTCCACATGACCGTATTGAAGCGTATAGCTTCCAAATGACCAGGGATTCGGAAATGGATCTGGACGTACGTATGGAAGAGCAGGTCATCGACCTCATCAGCAAAAGCCTGAAGAAAAGGGCCAGCGGCAAGCCTATGCGTATGCTTTACGATCCCGAAATGCCTTCGGACATGCTTCACCAGCTGGCATTGGGACTCAATTTGCCGCCTGAAACGTTCATAGCAGGTACCAGATATCCCAATTTCAAGGACTTTATTTCTTTTCCTGACATGGGAGACCCCTCCCTGGTTTATGCACCGCAGAAACCTTTGTCCGTATACGGTTTGAGGCTAGATAAGAGTATTTTCAATCAAATCAGACAAAAGGACTATTTGGTTTGCTTGCCTTATCATCCTTTTGACTACATCATCCATTTCCTGAGGGAGGCGGCTATGGATACACAGGTAGTATCGATTTCCATAACACTTTATCGCTTGGCGGAAAATTCCAAAGTGATCAATGCGCTGATAAACGCCGCAAGAAATGGCAAAAAAGTTTTTTGTATGATCGAGCTGAAAGCTCGCTTTGACGAGGAAGCCAATATCCATTGGGCCAATGTGATGAGCCAAGCCGGAGTGCAGGTGAGCGTCGGTCAGCTGGACTATAAAGTACATTCCAAAATTTGTTTGGTGGCAAGAAGAGAGGGGAGGCGCTTGGCTTACTATGCTAACCTGTCTACAGGCAATTACAATGAGCATTCTTCCAGGCAGTATAGCGATGCCAGTCTTTTTACCACGCATGCGGGGATTTGCAACGACTTAAAAAAGGTGTTCAGAGGCTTGGTGAACAATAAGTTTTTTTACAGCTATAAGCATTTGCTTGTTTCGCCAACTACTTATCGAAAAGAAATTTACAAGTTGATTGATTATGAGATTGCAGAGGCAAAAAAAGGGCGAAAGGCATCTGTCATATTAAAGATGAACAGCTTGTCCGATGAAGGTTTGATATTAAAACTTTACCAAGCAAGTAATGCAGGCGTACAAATACAATTAATTGTGAGGGGCTTGTGTTGTCTGGTGCCTGGGCAAAAGAGGTACAGCAAGAACATAAGGGTAGTGAGCATCATTGATCGTTATCTGGAACATATGAGGGTCAGCATTTTCTATCATGGGGGAGAGGAGCGCGTTTATCTCTCGTCAGCCGATATGATGACCCGCAATTTGGAGCAGCGCCTAGAAGTCGGCTTTCCCATTTACGACCAAAGCGTGAAGGTGATGCTGAAGACCATGATCGAACTGCAATTGAAAGACAACGTAAAAGCGCGGATAATTGACGCTAAGAACAGCAACAGTTATTTGAGGCATAGCTCGGTGAACCAAGTACGCTCGCAAGAGGCTATCTATGATTTTCTGGCGGGGATGCATCAACATGAGGGATAAATATTGAAAAATATTATAATATCCCCCAAGCAGGGGCTTGTCAAGGCTTTCTTTCTCCCACTTGCTGACGCCACATCGCATAATATAGCCCCTTCTGGTGAAGGAGTGCATCGTGCGTACCGGTTTCTACTATCTTGCCCTTCTCCAGCACGTATATGACGTCAGCGTGCATCACCGTAGAGAGGCGATGGGCAATGAGGATGGTCATCTGTTCCTTGCTCTCGGATATCTCGCGTATGGTATGCGTGATCTCCTCTTCTGTTAACGAGTCCAGGGCCGAGGTAGCTTCGTCGAATATGAGCAGACGGGGTTGCCTAAGCAGGGCACGGGCAATGGATAGCCGTTGTTTTTCGCCGCCAGAAAGTTTCATGCCATTTTCTCCCAGTACGGTATAAAGGCCCCTGGATGCCTTGGCAATGAGTGCCGAAGCGGAGGCCTTGCGCATGGCTTCCATGATTTCCTCATCGGTAGCTGCCGGTTTTACGAACAGCATGTTGTCCTTGATGGTGCCGGCATAGAGTTGGGTGTCTTGCGTGACAAAGCCGATCTGCCTGCGCAGAGGGTTGTAGCGAATGCTGGTTGAATAGGCATCGTTGAAGAGTATCTGACCGCTTACTGGGGTGTATAATCCTACAAGTAGTTTCACTAAGGTGGATTTGCCAGACCCCGACGGCCCTACGAAAGCGATGGTCTGTCCCATGCTGATGTCGAAGGAGATATCGTCAATGGCATTGTAGTTGGCCGTCTTGTGCCGGAAGACAACCTGGTTGAATCGTAGACTCTCCAATGAACCAATTTCCACCGGGTTTTCTGGCCGTCGCTCAATGGGTTTCTTCATCAACCTATCGAAATTTTTCAGGGAAGCATCCGCTTCGCGATATAGGAGTATCATATTGCCTAGATCTTGCAGGGGGGTGAATATGGCCGTAGAAATGAATTGCATGGCGATGAGCTCGCCGGTACTGAGCACCTGGCGGAAGATAAGCCACAACAAGATGAAGAGGATGGACTGCTTCAGCAGGTTCAGCATGGTACCCTGTAGAAATGAGAGCGTGGTCACCTTCCGCGCCTTGAACATCTCCAGGTTGAAGATTTTGAGTGTCTGTTCGTTCAGACGTCTGATCTCGGCAAAAGTAAGTCCTAGGCTCTTGACAAGCTCTATATTGCGTAGGCTCTCCGTGATTACACCCGCTTGGGCATCCGTCTGTCGGTTGATGGAACGTTGAACGGTCTTTATTTTTCTTGATAGCAATCCGGTGAGCGACCCGAGGAGCACCACACCTACGAAAAAGACAGGAATGAGCATCCAATTCTTGCTCACGCTGTACCAGATGAGGAACCCCACGCCCACCAGGGCTGAAAAGAGTACGTTTATAAAGGAATTGATAAAGCGTTCGGCATCGGTTTTCACTTTTTGGAGAATGGAGAGGGTGGTGCCACTGCGACTTTCCTCAAACTCTTGAAAAGATAGCCGAAGGGTTTGTTTCAACCCATCATTGAATATTTGCATGCCAAAGCGAGCTACCGCCTTGCGGGTGATGTATTCCTGTAGCGACTTGAATAGCTTGGATAGTAGGGCTATACCCAATGCAATGGATAGCCAAACAAGTACGCCACGGATGAGCTCGTGTTCGGCCAGGTTGTCCCTGTTTGTTGCGTACTGGTCGATGATTTTTCCGAATATGACGGGATCTATGAGCGTAAGCAACTGGGCAAGAGCAGCCAGAAGAAGCGAAAAGAAAATTAAAAGTTTATGGGGACGGAGGTATTGCCAAAGTATGTTCATCTATATCGTTTACCTAATTGTTCAACTGCTGTCGTGCTATTTAACAAATTTTTATGGGAATTGATGAGGCAAATTGAAAATTTGGCTGCGATAAAGAAAGAGGGGCTTCAGAAAGAAACCCCTCTAAGGTGGAGCCGGAGAGTGTAGAACTTTCTCCGTAACTCACTGATAGTATATTGTTTATAAGCATCACTTTTACGAGGTCTCGCTAGGGTCTCGCAAAAACTGTCTACCTATATTCCCTATTTCCTTTTGCTATACAAATATACGAAATGAACCTGTAATTTAAATGAATAACTATCATTATTTGAGGTTGTTAGGTGTATTAATTTTAAATATGTGTGTTAAATTTGATGTGACAACCATTTCGTAAATGCTAAATCTGTTGTAATGGAGAATAACGAACTATTCACTGATAAAGTCACCAAAGGAAACCGGACTTATTTCTTTGATGTAAAGAGATCAGAAAATGGAAGCCTATATCTTTCCGTTTCGGAAAGTAAGCGCACCGACGATGGTTTCGAAAAACACAAGATATTGATCTTTGAAGAGGATATCAAAGACTTCAAAAAGCTCTTTAACCGTGCTGTCAAAAAACTGGAAAAGCTGACCGATCCGGAAAGTGACAAGGAGAGTTATACTTTGGACGATATCCGCGAACAGCATCCACAAGCTTATTTGCCATGGTCGACCAAAGACGATGAAAAACTGGAGGCTTTGTTCTGTGAAGGAAAGACTGTGAAGGAACTGGCTGCTACCTTTCAACGGAAAGAAGGTGCTATTACATCACGCATCAAGAAGCTGGAGCTGCGGGAGAAATATTCATAAAGCTTTCTTTAAAAGAATAGACATCTGTTTGTCGATATGCATCAGTATGAGATTATGACCGCATATTGTTGTAGCGCTCAACAGCTTCAACAATATCCTCTTTGATGAACTCCCAGTATTTGCCTCGTAAACATACGGGATCAAATTCGTCGTCCGCTAAGGTAAAATCTGTAAAATTTTTTAAAATGACGTCTTTGTCATGCGTGTAAGGATAGCGATGTTGATGTAATGCTATCATAGCCTGGATATCGTGATTAATCAGCAGCTCATGCAAATCCCAAAAATCTTTCTTTCGGCCGACACGTTGAACAACATCGACCTTCATGGCAATAATCTCCTCTACGGTGGCTAATCGAATGCCGTCTACTATCAAGGCAGGCTGTATGAACGTATCGGTATAAAACACATCCAACTTGACGGTATTATCGTTATCAGTACCTATACTGTAAGACTTTCCCATTGCTGGGTCAATCCCCGAAGAATGAACGTGGAAGGGAAAGGTATTTTCTATAAAATAATCAATCTCTTTGAAGGCAATACTGCCGTATGGCGCGTCCGTGAATAAGTCGATATCTACTGATATGCGATGACCGATCTGGAGACTAAGCGCAGTGCCACCCACCAATCGAAATTGCATGAATGCGGAGGACTCCATTAAAGTGATCAATGAATCTTTCAAGAGATTCGTAACGGTACCATAAAATAAACTACTCATCCCTATTAATTTGGTTTATAGATGGTGTATGGAGTTCTGGCTTTGGACTCCTCTAATGCCTTCCTTACTTTTTCGAGGCCATAAAAACGCGTTATCTCTTCTTTGTCATCTTCATTGCCACGTTCAAAAACGCGTTGGATAACCGCACGGTATTGCTTCTGCCAGTCTATTTTGTTAATATCCGTATCCCAAAAAAGTGATGTACGGAGAACGGACAGATTTGGCGTAGGTTGAATTTCTTTTTCTTTGACCTTTTGGATATCGTAATAAGCCTGTAGAACTACCAACGTACCTTCTTCCAAACCTAGTTCCCGTTCGATTTTTAGTGCCAGAGCTGTACTAAGTCCGCGTTTGCCTTTGGTTATTGCGTTAAACGTCTGTGGATGTTCGTCTAAAGACAATGCAAAAGGGCGCTGCTTAATCGCACGCCTCTTTAATTCGCGTTCGAGAACAATTCCCGGATGTATGCCTTTATATTTTTCGAACTGCTTAATCATAGCACAAATATAAACATTTTTGTTTATATAAGTATAAATTTATAGAGCTGGATATTCTTACTCATGGATTCAAATCACCGTCTTTATCTGCTCTTTATCTAAACCTAAATATTCACAGACTTCCTCCATACTAAGCAATTGGTGTGGTTGTTTGCCACGTATTTTTTTAATGGTATTATAGATGCGTAAGCTCTGCCGGTAGCTCTTGCCGGTGATACGGGCTATGTCCTTCGGATAAATACAGATTCTTCTCATTTCTATACTCTATATACGCTTCATCTACCCTTTTGATATTAAGATAAGGTAGCATAGTAGTTCATCATTCTGATGCCCAACTTGGTAACAAGTTGGTATAAAGTTGAGGTGGAATCTTTGTTGCAATTTACGAAATAAACTTAGGAAGTATGTGACCATACTGACCTATTACCGCCATTTGGTACGTCGGCTCTTTTATAAAGACCTAATTATCCCAATTTTTAACCTGTGATCACTGATTAGCTGCAGCAAAGGTGAATTTTAAAGTGAGTGTGATATGGCAAGACAATCAGGTATTATTAAATTAAAGGGTACTATCGGGGATATTACCTTTTACAAAAGCAAAGATGGCTATTTGGCCAGACAGAAAGGAGGCGTTGATAAGGAACGCTTCCATACCGATCCAAAATTTCAGCGAACGAGGGAAAACGCAGCAGAGTTTGCACGAGCTGGTAAAGCGAGTAAGGCATTGTGTACTGCGATCCGACCTGTCTTGAACAAAACTCAGGATTCGCGCATGATCTCCCGCTTGGTCAAGTCAATGATGCAGGTAATCAAAGCTGACCAAGTCAGCAATCGAGGATTACGCAATGTGTTGGATGGCGAGTTAGTTCTTTTACAAGGATTTGATTTCAACGGGAATGCCCGACTGAGTGCGACGGTATATGCTCCATATACCCCAACAATCGGTCGTGCGACAGGCTTATTGGAGGTGAACGTAGCGAGTTTTGTCCCGGACAGTCAAATTGTTGCTCCCGGGGGCACAACGCATTTTCGTTTGATCTCTGCGGGTGTTGAAGTGGATTTTGAGAATGAAACTTTTGCGTTGGCGCAAAGCTCTTCTGCGGAGATCGCGTTTGACAATACGGTAAGCGGAGCTGTCAGCCTAAGCAACGACATCGGTGTGGTGGATTCTACAAAGCCATTGTTCTTGGTTTTCGGGATTGAGTTCCTGCAACAGGTTAATGGAACGTTCTATGCGTTGAACAACGGTGCATACAATGCTTTGAGTTTGGTGTTGGTTGATACTGGTGTGTAATGTTGGTGGCGAAATTGTTGCGGACGTACGGTGACCGAGGTACCAATGGTGAGATTTGGATTGGTGATGACTTGGTGTGTTATGCTATTGAATTGCCTTGGCGCGAAAACGTCCGTAACATTTCCTGTATTCCTGAAGGAACTTACCCATTAGCCAAGCGATACAGCAAACGATTTGGATGGCATATTCTGGTAAGAGACGTACCGATGCGAAGTGCCATTTTATTTCATCCTGCCAATAATGCAGAGAAAGAATTGCGTGGATGTATTGCACCTGTTAGCGAGCTGACTGGGGAAGGCAAAGGAATAAGATCCAGAGTAGCATTCGAAAAGTTGAAAGGGGCTATTTACGCTACTTTGGATCAGGGACAGGAAGTAGTTTTGGTTATTGAAAGAAAGGAGAAAGAATGAATGTTTTAGAAAGAGCTCAGGCGCCAACACCCAAATTTTTCAAGGTGCTGCGCAGTATAGGTTTGATCGTTGCTGCCGTCGGCGGAGCAATTGTAACCGCTCCAGTGACACTTCCGGTTGCCGTGGTGACCATTGGTGGTTATTTGACTGTGGCTGGTGGTGTTTTGTCTGCCATTAGCCAGATTACGGTTGATGATAAAGATAAGTCGGAAGGCTCAAAGGAGGCTCCCGATGAATAGAACTGCGGTAGGTATGGGAACATGTGGAGGTCTATTGATGGGAATTTTTCCATCATTGCTCATAGGCGATATTTTCCGTACCGTTATACTGGCAATTGTTGGCGCGACAGTTAGTTTTTTTGTATCTTTACTACTCGCGCATTTAGTGAAAAGAAAACGATAAAGTTGTGGTGGCTTTATTCATTAGAAAAGCTCGGCAAATGCCGGGCTTTTATTTTGATAATCTGAAATATGAACAATATCTGAAAATATACATGGCTAAGTTTGAGGAAACGGAAATAAATAGTCTTTCAGAATTTATAAAACTTATTGAAAGACGTGGTCGACCTGACGGAAAGAGAATGATTCTTTACCGAGGGCAAAATGTGGACAAAGCTTTAATTCCGGGCATCGCACGACATCTTTATAGAAAGAGTAGAGAGGTTAACGAAATAAGAATGTTCAATGAGTTTAAAAGATCTTCCCTTCCGCACTTGCAGTCCAACCCAAAAAATGATTTAGAATGGTTAACAATTGCACAACATTATGGTATTCCTACTAGGCTACTGGATTGGACTGATAATCCATTGGCTGCCTTATATTTCGCAGTTAGCAAGGAGTCTATGGAGGAGAGCAATGCTGTGGTTTGGGTCTTTTCGGCAAGTATGGATAATAAAATTTTCACTGAAGATCAGAATTTTGATGTTTTTAAGGAGAAAGAATTGAAAATTTTCAAACCTTCAACAATTATTGACAGAGTGGGATCTCAGTCTGGATGGTTTAGCTACCATCCTTATCATTCACAAGGCTATTATCAAAGAATAGATCAAGAGTATAGTGACAAAGATATCAGACTACATAAGATCTTAATAAAGAAAGAAAAATCAGATAACATTAAGCACACTTTGGAAGCTTGTGGTATAAACAAGTATTCAATATTCAGAGATTTAGATTCACTCGGCCAATATATCTTCTTAAAAAACAAGTCTTAGAATATTTATTCCAAAAGAAAAAAGAGAAAAAAAGAAAGTGGTATTTCAATGACTTGCTGGCTAATAAAGCAAGGTTTTTCCAAAAAATACTATCCAGAGGATGGAGATTTTTTGGAAAAGCTCGTCCTTGACCTTGCTGTTTAGCCATCTTACATTATCTTACTTTGCTTTTTTGATTTTTATGGGCTGTTATATTTATTGTATGCATTTTTTGTCGGAAAGCTTAATTCTTCTGCTAACGGCTGGTAGCTGGCTGCAATGAGCGTAGCGGATTGCTGACCAGCTACCAAGCTTCGCGAGCCGCCTGCGAGTGGAGCGAGGGTGCCGGACCAAGAGGTACAAAGTACCGGGGGACGGCATATGTAGGTGAGCTTGGCTGGCGGTATTTTTGATGTGTGGAGTTTGTGGTTTGGGAGTTTCAAAAATGGTGACAGCCGAAAGCTCGCCTACACAAGGTGGACTAGGCATGCATGGGGAAAAGCAAGTGATGGAGGACTGGAATGGTGCTGGACAACGTAGCCGATAATGAAGCATAGCGAAATGAAGGCGGCCCGCAGTACAGCTCCATAGAAGGACGAAATCACTTGCAGGAGCAACCGACTGGTCATGCAAAAATAATGACAATCTGCGTAGCACCCTGGGGGCGAATAGGCTCTACACTGATATAGGTTTGTGAAGGGATGTGTAGTGCCTATCGGATTGGCGTTATTTTTTGCAAAAGGAGATTGCGACCTGTGCGTTGGCCTGCCTATGGCCACCGCAGCCCGAGCGACCTGCAGGCGAGCCAAACTCGAGGCGGCGATGGATGGCGTGGTGCTACATGGAATGAAATGGAATACAGCTCCACGCCAGACAAAGTAGCCGCCTATGAGGAGGACGAACTGAACTGCAAGGATGATGACAATCTGCGCAGCACCCGGAGGGCCAATAGACGCTATCCCAATGCCTTTGGAATTGAGCCCCCATGGATAGGGTCTATTTGGATTGGCGACATACTTGCTGAAGGAGGACGACGAATGCCTTATTTCCTCCCCTTTATACTATTGTGTCATAAACTTAGGATAGTTTAAGATAAATGGTATCATTACCAATCGTGGTACGATAAGACCTAAAAATTGGGTCTTATCGTACCACAAAAGGTAAAGGTATTGGATAGTGTTATCATATCATGCAATTTTTACGGTATCAATAACATTCCATCAACCCCGTTTCACCGCCTCCTCAGTGTCAATCACAGACAGGACGCCATTTCCAAGTATCGGCAAAACGCATTTGCCAATTTCATCTGCTTCACACTTCGACAATCCGGTTCGAACAATGAAGGGTTCCCTACGAGTATAAAGACTGCTTTTGCGCGCGATACCGCTACATTCAGCCGATTTAAACTGTAAAGAAATTCCATTCCACGCGGAGCGTCTTCTGGAGAAGAAGTAGCTAACGAGAAGATAACTATGGGCGCTTCTTGTCCTTGGAATTTATCTACGGTACCTGCTTGTACTTCATCTGGCAATTTTCCTTTCAGTAAATCAACTTGTGCATTATAGGGAGCAATTACTTTAATATGCTCGTGTTTGACGATATGCTGTCTACCTTCCGCATCGGTGTAAATAGCATCGCCTTTGATCAATTCGTGGATAATTTGTGCCACATGTTCGGCTTCTTGAACGGCGGAATTTTGATTGCCTTCATGAGTAACGGCTTCAAACCACAACCCGGAGCCGTTGAAACGTGTATTTCCCGAGATGTTTTGCTGTGCCAATTCTGATCTTGAGTGCAATTTGCTCTCGTAGAAAAGTTCGGAAACAAATGCGCATATCGATGGATGGAGCCGCCACGTTTCATGCAGAAAAATTCCCTTCTCAGTTGTTATTGTTTGCGAATCCTTGAGAATGTGTTCAAGCGCAGATACTTCCGTTCCCTCCGGGTGGCTACCCTGTTGAGGCTGCTGCAACTGCTGCGGGTCTCCTAACAACACCAGATTCCTGGCTGCCTGAGAAACAGCTACAGTATCTATAAGCGACAGTTGCCCTGCCTCATCTACAAATAGTACGTCCACGCTCGTAGCCAGTTCTTCCCTGGACCAAAAAAATGTCGTACCACCGATCAGTTGTACATCAGGATCTACAGCCGCTTTGGCGCCGGCTCCATTGTCCTTATAAACCTTTATATTCGCTTGAGCATCATCAAGTCCTGCTGCACCTGCTTTTATACAGTTCAGTTGGATGTCGCGCTCGGAAGTAAATTCTATCACTTTCTGCATCAGTCCAACGATGACCTTATGGCTCAATGCGGTAATGCCTACTTTTTTACCGGATTGAATCAGGCTGATGATCATATTGGCGGCGGTATGGCTTTTGCCTGCACCCGGAGGCCCTTGAATAGGCAGTACTCCGTTATCCAATACTGAAGCCCACGCCACGGCTCGTTCCTGAGGGTGTTTGTCGCATAAAAAGGGACTAGCCGTACGAGGCAAATAATTCAACAATAAATCCCTACCTGCCCGATAGTCGCCCTCAGCGTCGATTCCATGGGTTGCAGCCCATTCTGCTATTCGGAAAATAGCATCTTCTTTCACTTTATCATTAATCAATAAATGCCTGAATATCGCTGTTGGATGGGTGTCCGCTTTGGACGGACCTTTCTTAATTGTTACCAATCGAGATATCGTATCAATTGAAATGACCTCACCAAGACGGTCGCCATCTCCCGTAACCACTTCGTCCTTCGCTCTTAAATCACAATCTTGGTCGGAAAAAGCATATGTGTCAACCACGCTCCGTTTATCAAGTACACGGACTCCAGTAAAATGTAGTCCTGAAAGAGCAGATTTTTCCTCCAATAATTCTTCTTCAGGCATTTCCTTAAGTCTAAAAAACTCCCACCAAAGCGCTTTTTTCTCTCGTCTGTACCAATCCAACATATGAGCCAGCAACCACTTAGCTTGCTGTTCATCAGTTCGTTCACCAACGTCAACAGGGATTTCGGCCATCAGCGCATCAAATACCGGTTTTATTTTCTCTTGGTGTTCTGTCACTCCATCACTTGGTGCCCCCTCTTCTAACGCTGGTCTCGGAATATCGAAACCTTGTTGTATCTGTTCGCTTCTCAACTGTTCAAGCCATATTCTCAACCCCCTTGTCGATAGGCAATCTTCCATATTATACTGTTTGACAGCCTGTTTTGTTTCATCGGTAATAGCGTCCACATTGTTCCTTTCCAGCAATCCCTCCAATAACCGTAATTGCGAAGAGGCCTCACGCAGGTCAAGCTGCCTAATAAATCCATGGAATTGTTCCAATTCCTTTAAGGAATACGTTTCCACACCGGCCCGTAGCGCCTGCCGGGTGATGCTGTGCAAATCAACGAATCGCTGCCCCCTTAGTAAGCGGTCAACCTCCTCCTCACGTGTTCCGTATTTGCCCGCCAGCCTCTTCAGTGCTCCGGTTTCATATCCCGTAAAATGGTAAATATGGAAATCAGGATAACGCTCCCAGTTTTCCATCATGAGATCCATGAACGATTCAAAGGCAACTTTTTCTTGTTCTGGAGTAAATGCCCATAAAGCATGGTAATCTTCGAAGGTGTGCTCGAAAACGAATCCGAACAAATATTCCATTCCTGAAGTGCCCACAAACGGATCACCTTCGAAATCAAAAAACACATCCCCTGGCGAGGGTTCGGGTAAGCGACACAGACCCCGGCCCATTTCAAGCGGAAGGCATTCGTAGACTTTTTCATTCCGTTCACGAGCTTCCAGCTGTACACGAGCCTGTTCTTTTAGTCGCGTATAAGTTTCTTTAGCGCCTTTTGAAGGTTTGGGCAAAGGAAATGCCATGTGTGCAAAGCCCTCCAATGTATCGACCTGCCATTCATTAATCTGCTTTGCGTGTGTGTTGGCCAAGCCGGCCACTAGAGATAAATGATCATCCGCTCTGCGTTTCCCTATGCAAGACTGCCACCAACGGCAGATATCGCAATGCGGCACCGGATCAGGGTAGGTAGCCGCTATATTGCCTGGCTCGATGAAACGCTCTAGATTTCGTTTTACCAATCGATAATAAGCCAAGTAATCATCTACCCGGTACGAAAGTCTTCTAAGTCCGTCTTCGGGTGTGATGACATGCACATACTCCGGCATCACACCTTGTATTTCGGCTACCATCTCCGCATATAAACACAATTGCAATAGTGTTCCGGCTCGAGTTTCTTTCGCCAGTTTAGAATCCACTACTTCATACGACCAATTACCCAATGCACTTGGTCTCTCTACACGCTCTAGGAAATCGGCGCGTCCTGTCCACTGTCCACTCTGTAGGGTCGCTTGATAAATGACATCGCTACCAGCCTTCATGGCGCTCAATGTTCGCTCAAATGCACTTCCATTATCTTCAGAAGGTATTGCGACCAGATTTTTCCCTTGTTCTCGGAGGGTGTTCAGATACATGTCCTCAAACTCCTGTCCCCGTTCCTGCAATAAAGCTAACATAGGGTCTCGGTATTTCGGTGCCTCTATTTCTCCATTGGCCAAGGCCATATTCAGAAAACTCAGATGGTTACAAGCGATATGGTTGGACAGGTCACTTGCCGATAGTACGAAATTGTTATTAACTAGGTTCATAATGATAAAGTTTGTTAGATTTTTCTCACTATTTCGCTGATGTTGAAGTTTACAGTTTGACCAGCTGGAATATTTTTTATACGATTTAGGCAATCAAGATTTTCTTCGTCAGGATGTGGAAGGAAAATAACATATTTGTACACGTGGTCATCTAGTTTAAAGCTCAAATTAACAAATAGCGATCGGTAATCTTTGGGTTCGTTTATTACGCCGACGTCTGATTTCTCTAGTGGTGCATGATAACCAAAACCTATAAGAGGAAAAGCATTATTATCTGGATTATTAAGCGCCTGGATTAAAACACCATAAGTCCCGTTTTTATATCCTCTTTTGTCAAATAATAAGTCATATCCTATTATAGAAAATGCAGTTAAATATGCGCATTTTAGCATCAATTTTGCGTTCACCTTCTTTGACATTTTCCCTGATACTCTAAAAGATAGTCCGTCCCAGTTGCTGAACATTCCTTTATATTCCATTGCTTTGATATTCTTCGCGGAAGTCGTAACTTGTATTTTTGCTTCACCGCTTTCTAATTGAGCATCTCTTGTCAAAGCAAATTGCGTTGTGATGCCATTCATACCCAATGTCTCTGCGGATATTCTTGCTTCAAGCTGTCCGCCGTGTTCGATGAAGTTCTTCGTTTGAAAGAATAACAGGAAATCTTTATCAGCGGAATGTCCGTCCTTATTATTAATTTCCTTATCAACAAGAACCAGCCCTTTACCACCAAGGCTCTTTGGAGGCACATGTTCAAGAGTTAACGTTTGATTTATTAGGCTATCAGATGAAAAGAGCCTTAAGGAGATCGGACACAAGTAATAACCTTGTGATAATGCCACACCATTTGCCTTAATTGACAATGAATGTTTGTTTAACGTGTTCTGCAAATTGGATTCAAATCGATTAAAAAGGTTTATCTTTTTCATTACTTTTACTTTAACAGTCAATTATGCAAATACACCTTGCCTATCTTTCAAAAAGTTAAGATAATAGACTATGTAGTTATTTCTTAAAGGCAAGTTCGACAATATTATACTAATCAGAAGGATTTAGATTTGATCTGAACACCTCGCTTTCATTAGAAAAAGTGTCTATATCGAAATTACTGTCTTTCTTGAGCTCATTTTTTTGGACAAATGTCATGAAATCCTTAGAAATTTGATCTTTGTTGTCCTTTATAAGAAAAAATGTTAAAAGGAACACCGAACGAAGTTTGTAAGCATAGAACATATCTAGTTTATCTTTAAACATGACTTTAAGCTCTTCATTGATTTGTGCTTTTTCTACCGCTTTTTCTGTCAACTCGAATGTAGAAATCATGGACATGAATTTGTCCGTTTCGAAATTGATTGCGAAGTTATTCGCATCACCCCGTATCAGATGCAAACTTTCTACTAAAGCTTGGTGACCGTGATATATTTCCAAGTATTTTTCTTTTACTCCGTTCGTTGTACGTGTTCCTGCCTTCTTGATCGTTGTATTAGTATATTCTGTATTCAGCTGATTGTAAAGCGTAAAGCACATATCTAGCTCACTTTTTTCTAACTGGAATTTGTTGCTTTCTGTTTGCTTGACAAGAGCAAGATAAAGTAAAACTGAAGAAATGACGGCCAATATTGGCGCGGCGAGATTTGCTATAACCGAAGCAATTGTTAATTTATGACTTTGGCTAAAATCAAAAACCGGTAATAAAGCTGGAAAAAAAATGAATGTGCTAAAAAGTATTATGGTGAAAATAGATATGATAGATACAAACGCTAGTGTCTTAAAAAAGCTACTAGTGTTTAAAGACTTCTGATTCAACACAGCTTTTAATTCTTCCATAATTTAGATTCTTATCAATATATACCTTCAAATTTGCTTTAAATATAAGCAAAAACCCTTATATTAGCCAATAATTGTCAAGTCAAATTTCAAACAATAAAAACATGATTGGAGAAAAGATCCGGGAGATGCGTGAAGCAAATAATATCCTGATCCGACAGCTTGCTGCTCAATTGGATATAGACACGGCGTTGTTGAGCAAGATGGAACGTGGCGACCGCTTTTTCAGGAAAGAGGATCTGACGAAAATCGCGAAAATCTTCCAAGTTTCCGAGCAGGAACTGTTGACCTTATGGCTGGCGGACCGGATCCTCAAAACAGTGGAAGCAGAATCCCACCAAAAGGAAGCTTTGGAATTGGCATTAAAGACGATTAAATAACCTAAATAG
This sequence comes from Olivibacter sitiensis DSM 17696, assembly GCF_000427965.1. GTDB lineage: Bacteria > Bacteroidota > Bacteroidia > Sphingobacteriales > Sphingobacteriaceae > Olivibacter > Olivibacter sitiensis. Next base: position 118,844 of record NZ_ATZA01000012.1, read on the forward strand.
AATAGCGAAATGAGTGTAGATAAATTAGATATGCAATCACCGGATTTGGTGAATCAGAATATAGAAAAATTGGCTGAATTGTTTCCGAACTGCGTGACGGAAAGTGATACAGGAAAGGCTATAGACTTTGATTTGTTACGGCAAGAATTAAGTCATGCCGTGGTAGAAGGAAACAAAGAACGTTACCGACTGGAATGGCCGGGCAAGAAAGAAGCTATTGTTACCGCAAACTTGCCCACAACGAAGACACTTCGGCCTGTTCGTGAAGATTCCGTGGATTTTGACAATACCGAAAACATCTACATTGAGGGTGATAATCTCGAAGTGCTTAAGCTTTTACAAGAAAGCTACCTCGGCAAGATCAAAATGATCTACATTGACCCCCCATATAATACAGGAAAGGATTTCGTATATAAGGACAATTTTACAAAAGACGCTCAGGAAGAGCTTCTTGAAAGTGGTCAGAAGGATGAGTACAATCAGCGCTTGGTCGTTAATCCGGAAACAGCAGGGCGTTATCATTCTGACTGGCTGAGTATGATGTACCCGAGACTGAAATTGGCTCGAAATCTTTTGAAAGAAGATGGACTTATATTTATTTCAATCGATGAAAACGAAGTTCATAATTTGAGAAAAATATGTGACGAGATTTTTGGGGAGTCAAACTTCTTTACAGAAATTGTTTGGAAAAATAAAACGGGGGGTGGTGCGAAGTCCATAGGATGGATCGGATTACACGAGTATATCCTATGTTACGCAAAAAATAGTTCTGATATTAGGGATATTTCAGTTCCTTATTCAGAAAAAACTGCATCTATGTATCGCAAAAAAGATGACAAATATATTGAGCGAGGTCCTTATGCGACATGGCCTCTTGATACTACAAGTATGGGTGACCGACCAAATTTAAGATTTCCTATTTATCACAATGATATTGAGATATGGCCAGAGAAACAATGGCTGTGGTCCCAAGAGAGAGTTATAGAGGCTCAAAAACAAAACTTATTGGAATTTAATGAGCAAAAAGATGGCTCATTCAAGGTGAGATTCAAAGGGTATTTAAAAGATGAGAATGGGGTAATTCGTAGAGGAACACCTTTGTCAATTTTTGATGGACCTTATACTCAAGAAGGTTCTAAAGATTTTCAAGAATTTTTGTCAAAAGGAATTTTTCCTTTTCCCAAACCTATAAATTTGCTTTCTCAAATATTTACTATTAGGACAAACGAAGAAATCCCAAGCAAAGATATAATTCTAGATTTCTTCTCAGGTTCCGCCTCCACGGCACACGCTATAATGAAACAAAATTCCTTTGATAGAGAAAACAGGAGATATATTTTAGTCCAGCTCTCAGAACCTACCGATGAAAAAAGCGAAGCTTACAAAGCGGGTTACAAAAACATCTGTGAAATAGGCAAAGAACGCATCCGTCGTGCAGCAAAAAAAATCAAAGAAGAAACCGGAGCAGATATTGACTACGGTTTTCGGGTGTATCGTTTGGACGAAAGCAATATGCAAGATGTGTATTATAAACCACAGGAATATACTCAAGCGAATCTGGATCTATTTGCAGACAATGTCAAATCTGACCGAACTGCAGATGACCTTTTAGCACAGGTCATGCTCGACTGGGGACTTCCATTGAGTTTGAACATTGAACGATTGGAAATTGTAGGAAAGGAAGTTTTCCGTGTTGCTGAAAATTCGCTGTACGCTTGTTTCGATAAAGGCCTTGATGAGGCATTTGCCAAAGAGATCGCCAAAGATCAACCTTTACGTGTGGTCTTTAGGGATAATGGTTTTAAAGATGATACAGCTAAGGTCAATGTTAAGCAATTGCTGAAGCAACTGAGTCCGGAGACTGAAATGAAAGTCGTCTAAACCATGATTAGAAGGATTGGAGGATTACTTGATTATGTTAGAAGAAATATTATTGATAAAATCAAGTCATCACGTTGATCAGGCAAATCAAGGTTAAGAAAAAAGGCATTTAATATGAAGTATCAAGATTTGACACATAAGATTATAGGCGCGGCGATGGAAGTACACAAACATCTAGGGAATGGATTCCAAGAAGTGGTGTATCAGCGTGCGCTCTCCATCGAGTTCAATCTGCAAGGTATAGCACATGAACGTGAAAAAGAGATGTCCCTCCAATACAAAGGTCACGATGTGGGGACAAGAAGAGTCGACTTTTTTGTAGAGGATCAAATCATGGTTGAGATCAAAGCCGTCATTAACCTAGAGGATGTCCATCTGGCTCAAGCCATGAATTATGTGGAGGCCTATAACATGGAAATCGGTTTATTACTGAACTTTGGTGCCAAAAGCCTCCAATTCAAAAGAGTGCACAACAATAATCTGATAAAGCAATCAAGCCATCAAGATAATCAAACGAATCAAGGTTTAGACGGATATGGCAATCCTAACATCAAAACAATCAGTGGTATATGAAGAGTGCAGCAGAATTAATTCAACAGCTCAATTATACGGATGAGTGTAATTGGATAGAAGCTAAACGTGGAAGTGCTATTGATCGTTCGATATTGGAAAGCGTATGTGCCTTTTCCAACGAACCAGGTTTGGGAGGTGGTTATATCTTGCTTGGCGTGGAACAGGAAGAATTATCCTTATTCCCTACTTACTATGCTTCGGGTGTAGAACAGTCAGATAAAATACAGCTGGATTTAAGCACGCAGTGTGCATCGATGTTCAATCAACCTATTCGCCCCACTATACAGGTTGAATCCGTAAATGGAAAAAACGTCATTGTGGCGTATGTACCTGAACTTCCGGATGGTCAAAAACCTGCTTATTTTCGGAATGAGAATCTGCCGCAGGGGGCGTATCGTCGTATAGGATCTTCAGATCAACGCTGTACAGATGATGATCTGTTTGTATTCTTTAATAAAGAAGATAGCTTTGATAGTGCCTTGGTAAGCGGTTCTTCTCTGGATGATATCAGTGAAGAAGCTCTTGCTTTATATCGGCAATTACGTGGCAAGGTAAATGCCTTTGCTGAAGAGCTGCAGTACAATGACGAAGATTTACTTTACTCATTGGGGTGTATCCGCAAAGAAAAAGGAAAAATCCAATTGACGTACGCAGGTTTACTGCTTTTTGGAAAACGCATAGCACATCGCAGGCTGTTGCCTATGGTCCGTGTGGATTATGTACGAGTTCCGGGTAATGAATGGATGGAAGATCCTGAGAATAGGTTTACGACAATCGATATGCGGGGTTCCTTATTGGAAATGGTACAACGTGTGTTTAGTCAAATTACGGATGACCTACCTAAAGGTTTTGTGTTGCCAGAGGGCGAATTGCAAGCCGAAAGTATCGGCTTACCTACTCGTGTCCTTCGCGAGGCTATCGTCAACGCGTTAATCCACAGAACTTACCGCGAGAATCAACCTATTCAGATCATTCGATATGGTAATCGCATCGAGATTAAAAATCCGGGCTTTTCGTTGAAACCAGAAGATCATTTGGGAGAACCGGGTTCAAAAAGTCGGAACCCCTTTATTGCAGCTGTATTTCACGAGACGAACTTGGCAGAGACCAAAGGTTCGGGTGTACGTACGATGAGAGCTTTGATGGAAAAAGCTAATCTTTTACCGCCTACATTTGAAAGTGATCATGGACGAAACCAGTTTACGGTACGTTTACTTCTTCATCATTTCTTGGGTACTGATGATGTCCAATGGTTGTCTACTTTTGAAATTTATGGTTTGAATGAAGATCAGAAACGTGCTTTGATCTTCACCCGAGAAGTGGGTGCTATAGATAATTCTTCGTATCGACAGCTTAATGGTGTAGATATTCTCAAAGCCAGTAGTGATCTTAGGGATATGCGTATAAAAGAATTACTAGACCAAAAAGGTAAAGGAAGAGCTACCTATTATGTTGTTGGGAAAAACTTTGTTAGCGGAAATGAAGCAGAAGATAGTAAACCACCTGTGAGCGTTAGTGCACCAGTTGATGATCTTAAGACACCACCTCCAGGAGATAGTGAACCACCTCTAGGAGATAATGAACCACCTCTAGGAGATAGTGAACCACCCCGTAAGGGAGAAGGTGCTAAATCTGAAGAAATACTAAAGCGTCTCCCTCAGGAACTGATAAGTGAAATACCTCTGTTTAGAAAGCGAATACAAGATAAATCTTTGTTGGCAGATTTTATCTGTCGACTTTGTGAAGCAGATAGTTTCCAAATCCATGAGCTTTCTATCATACTCAACAAAACAGAAAAATACCTCTTGTTTAATTTCATCAAACCTCTTCGGGAAAAAGGAATGCTGGAATACACGATCCCGGACATGCCAAATCATTTCAAACAGGCTTACCGTGCCGTCAAAAAATAACCTGAAACATGAAATTACAATTTAAAGAACAAGACTTTCAGATTCAAGCGGTCAAAGCGGTGGTCGATTGTTTTCAAGGGCAACCACTGAAAACAAATCGCTTCACGTTAGAGCGGAGCCGTGAACTTATCAGAAAAGCAAAGCAGGCTGCCAGTGGCGCTATACAAACCTCGGCCTTTGATCATGAAGTCCTTGAAGATATTGGTTATAGAAATAGTAGCATTCAGCTAGTAGACAGTCAGATTCTTGAGAATATACAGGAGGTTCAACGGGGACAGGGACTGAGCGAAAGCCAAACTATAGAGCGTCCAAAAGGTGTTAAACTTGGCTATAATCTGACTATAGAAATGGAAACGGGTACGGGTAAAACTTATACGTATATCCGTACCATGTATGAGCTGCATAAACATTACGGTTGGAGTAAGTTTATTGTCATCGTCCCTAGTATCGCCATTAGGGAAGGTGTTTATAAATCATTTCAAGTGACGCAGGACCACTTTCAGGAATTGTATGGACATAAGATCAATCCGTTTATCTATAATTCCGGTAGACCACAAGATATAGAGAGTTTTGCATCCGACAATCGCATATCCGTAATGATTATCAATACGCAAGCGTTTAATGCTAGTGGTGCTGATGCACGACGGATCTACATGGAGCTGGATCAGTTTGGTACGCGTAAGCCCATCGATATCCTTGCGCAGACCAATCCAATCTTGATCATCGATGAACCTCAATCCGTAGATGGTGAAAAAACACTGAAAAGCATGCAGGATTTCAGACCGCTATTTACCTTACGCTATTCGGCCACACACAAGGTTGAATACAATAAGGTATTTCGTCTGGATGCGCTTGATGCTTATCACCAAAAATTGGTTAAGAAGATTCAGGTCAAAGGAATTAACCTCAAAGGATCGACCGGGACTACCGGCTACCTCTATCTCGAACAAATTAGCCTAAGTACAACGAAACCTCCATTTGCGGTGGTAGAGTTTGAAAAGCGTGTCGGCGAAGGTGTCAAGAAAGTACGGCAAAAATTAGCTGAAGGCGCTAACCTTTATGAGCTCTCTGGCGATCTTCCCGTATATAAGAACCACACGATTACAGAGATCAACGGCTACCTCAATAAAATAGTTGTCAACGGCGAAGATATTTATCCGGGTGATATCGTGAACGACAAAGACGAATTGGCTTTTCGGCGGGTGCAGATTCGCGAAACTATCCTGTCTCACTTACAGAAAGAAAAGCAACTATTCGACAAGGGAATTAAAGTATTGAGCTTATTCTTTATCGATTCGGTAGAAAAATATCGTGTATACGATGAATCCGGCGAAAAAGCGCTCGGTGAGTATGCAAAGCTATTCGAAGAATGTACGTCTTCAAACTAAATTAGACACATTAGGATGAAACCTTAAGGAGACTTTCGAGTTATAAATTTATTAATTTTTGTTGATTATACAATTGTCTTCTTTTATTCAGAGAATCGATTTTTACCTGTTGTCTTTTTTCCAAAATTCTTTCAGATCGTCCACAGTAGACATCTGCAGGTGTTAAGTTTTGCAGCGATTCGTGATAACGTCTGTTGTTATAGTTGTCCACAAAGTTTCCCAGGGCTTCGATAAGTTCTTCTGGATGGTAAAAGTGGTTTAATTTCA
>NZ_ATZA01000013.1 GCF_000427965.1 Olivibacter sitiensis DSM 17696
TTCATAAATTGCCTGGCCTTATCCTGATGTCCTCCAAAGTACAGACAGGAAACAACTGCGGTGCTGATCACCTCACTGTCGCTAACACGTCTGCGGCTGTCCTCATAGTGGTTAATTGTTTTCAACATATCATCGATAAAGCAAAATATTCCTATAATTTTATCTTCTGTAAGCATCATACAAGTACATTTAGTTGTGGTAAACCAAAGTTCTTGGTTTTGATGCTTACTTTTTATCTTTAATTAACCCGCAACTTGGGTTAATTAGTTTACATCAAATATTTAGTTTTTCTATTCGTTCTATTATAGTAGATACGGTTATCAATGGGAAAGATAAAAAAACTGGAATTAACGGATGCCCAGCGTGTGCGACTCGAGAACGGCTTCCGCAATGGCACGAGCCACTGTTTACGGATGCGTTGCCGTGCGGTCCTTCTCAAGGCCGATGGCCTGTCTTCGGCAAAAGCCGGAGAGCAGACGGACATGAGTTTAGTGTCGGTGAACGCATGGGTGAAACGCTTCCTTTCGGAAGGCATTACAGGCCTGCAAACCCGGCCGGGCCGCGGCCGCAAACCTATTATGGACTGCTCGGACGAGGGAGCCGTGCGCGCGGCCATCGAGCAGGACAGGCAGAGCGTGGGCAAAGCCCGGGCCGCATGGCAGGAGGCTACGGGGAAAGAGGCGAGCAATCTGACGTTCAAGCGTTTTTTATCCGCATTGGCGCAAGATATAAGCGTATAAGGAAACGCCCAAGGGGAGTCCCCTCGCCGCAGCTCTACGAGTACAAATTCGAGAAGCTGCAAGAACTTGAACAACAGGAACGTGGGGGGCGTATTGCCCTCTACTATGCCGATGAGAGCCACGTCTGCACCGAGGGATACGTTCCCTACGGCTGGCAGCTGCCCGGAGAGCAGGTACGCATCCCTTCCCAAAGAAGCGCAAGGCTCAACATTTTCGGAATGGTTGACCGCAAGAACCATTATGAGGGTTTCACCACTACGGAGAGTATCACCGCAGACAAGGTTGCCAGCTTTCTCGATACATTCTCCTACCATGTGCGTAAAGATACGTTTGTCGTACTGGACAATGCCTCCGTTCACCGCAACCATAAAATACGGAAGTTGCGGCCTGTTTGGGAGAAAAGAGGGCTTTTCCTTTTCTATCTGCCTCCGTATTCCCCGCATCTGAACATTGCCGAAACACTCTGGAGAATATTGAAGGGGAAATGGATCAGGCCACAGGACTATGTGAGTACAGAAACGCTTTTCTACACCACCAACAGGGCGTTGGCCGCGGTTGGAAAAAGACTGTTCATTAACTACTCGCATATTGCCGCTTAATTTTGATTACTTACTTATGTTTCGCTAAAGATAGTTCAATTATTGTTTTTTCTGTTTTCTTAGCCCGTTGACAAAGATCTCCGTTGCCAACTTTTGCTGATTACTGATGGTAGTGAAGGTTCCCAGTTCCGGCAAATCCTTGTTCATCTCGCATGAGATATACACCATGGCTAGCCCCTTTAGTATATTCACATAAATATTAGATGTTGCTCCGATGTCCATTGTTACAAGTTCGCCATTTTGAACACCTTGCTCCAAAATGGAACTTGTCATTTTTGACTCCATGCTTTGTGCGTAGGTAGCTATGTTTGTTAGTTGTTCCATGTTCAGGCTATTATCTGCCGTGCCCAAGGTGACATGGAGGAGGTAGTATTTCTCAAAATATTCCCTTCTGACGTCTATCCAAGCATTTAGACAAGTGAGTACATTGGCACGATCTGCTGCCCTTTCTCTGTAGGTGTTGTACGAATCGGCAATGAGGTGTTTGATAACAGCTATTACGAGCGCAGTCTTATCTGGAAAATAATAATAGAGGTTAGCCTTGGAGACACCATTGTCCTCTGCTATTTCGCCCATAGTGGTCTTGTTGATTCCAAAGTGAGAGAAACGCCTCAAGGCCGACTCGATTATCTGCTGTTGTCTACTGTCTGTTGCCAATTTTGACCTTTAAACTTTTTGACTTTAATTAAAAATTGGTCAAATATAGGGACGGCTTTTCAGATAAGCAAATGCATTTTTGAAATTGGTGGTCAATTAAGCCTGTTTCAAACCTTTAATGATAAGTTTTGCCAGTTTTTTCTGTTTTTTGACCATTTCGTCAAACTTTGATTTTGACGGTAGTATGATTCTTCTTCCGTCTTTCAGCACAGAGAAGCGCATGCCCGTCATGGCGTTGCTAAAGATCTCGGCCAACTCATCTGGGTCACTGGCCTTGATTTCTCCTCTTTGATCTGCCTGTTGCAGTAGCTTACTGATGATGTTTATTTCTTCCTGATGTGATTTTCTTGCCAACTCCTCCAATTCGGGAGGTGTCTCACTGAAGGTGCCCAAAATCATTTCAAGGAGATTGTAGTGGTCTATGGTAAATTTGAGTTTCAGTTCCAGCAGGAAGTAAATGGATTCTTCCAGTGTTTGTAGCTTGAAAATTTTCTGATTCAATGCATCGAATATGCTACTGACCAGTTTTTCCGTTACTGCCATCACGAGATGCATCTTGTCCGGAAAATAATAGTAAAGCGAAGCCTTAGAAATAGATAGGTCCTTGGCAATTTCGGCCATGGTGGTTTTGGCCATACCGAAGTGCGTAAACCGTTTTGTCGCAGCATCCACTATCTGCAATCGCTTTTTATCTTGATTGTCCATGTTTATAGTAAGTGACTACCCCTACAAGTTAAAACGTTATATTTATTTGCGCTTGGATATTCGTCCAATATTTGATTGATTCAAAAGCAACAAATATATACATTGGTTAATTGATGTTGTAATAAAGGCTAAATTTAGTCAGATTTGCCCAAAGATAAAAGCGAAACTGGAAATGTATATTAAGAAAGATGTTTCCCTCAAGACATACAATACTTTTGGGGTAGATGCAAAGGCAAATTATTTTGTGGAAATTGCAGAAGAAGATGACCTGGAAAAATTGCATGAAGAGGGGGCATTTGAACGTTTCAAGGATTTCTTCATATTGGGAGGGGGGAGCAATACACTTTTTGTGGCTGACGTGGAATCGTTGGTGGTACACATGGGAATCAGGTACGTGAAATACGATGAACTTGGTAATGATGTATATATTAAGGCAGGAGCCGGCGTGATATGGAATGATTTAGTGAATTATTGTGTAGATAGGGGATTTGGAGGCGTTGAAAATTTGAGCCTCATTCCTGGCTCGGTAGGAGCGGCGCCGGTACAAAATATAGGTGCTTATGGCGTGGAGCTGCAGGATGTCTTCTATTCTTGTCGGGCCTTTGATGTCTCGTCTGGCACATTTGTCACGTTAAACCGCAATGATTGCTCTTTTGCCTATCGCGATAGTGTATTCAAGCATCAATATCGAGGGAGGTATATTATCACTGAAGTAAACCTTTTGCTTTCTAAAGAGTCCAAACCAAACATTACATATGGAGCTATTAGTGCGGAGCTGCACCGACGAAACATTCAAGAGCCTACTATTAGGGATGTATCGCAAGTGGTCTCTGCCATCAGGGTTCATAAATTGCCCGACCCAACGATGATTGGCAATTCGGGGTCATTTTTCAAGAATCCTATCGTGTCTAAAGGCATGTACGAAAAGCTATTGTCCAATTTTGTGGACATCGTGTCTTATCCAGTTGGTGATACACATGTGAAGATTGCCGCTGGTTGGCTCATCGAAAAATGTGGCTGGAAAGGTATCAAAAAAGGCCCAGTAGGCACATGGAAAAATCAAGCTCTCGTATTGGTTAATCTTGGAAATGCCACAGGTATAGATGTTTATGGTTTTTCTGAAGAGATTATTGACATGGTGGACAGCAAGTTTGGCATCCGCTTGGAACGCGAAGTGAACATTGTGCCGCTGCTGGCAAAGTATTAAATTGCTGTTAAATTCCTATTCTTTCTTGTTGAGTCCTTTTTTTGGCGAGGTACTTGTATGAACTTAATCGGTAGGGTGAAACTAAAAATGGAGAGGTTTCACGATAATTAAGTATTAATCTGATAACAAGTTTAATGAGAGTTTAGACTTGCTATCACAACCTCTAAACGTTATGACAAAGCTGGAGTTTAACACCATGGTAACAAAACATGCTGAATCGTTGAAAATGTATGCAATGCACTTTACTCACGATGATGAAGACGCGAATGACTTGGTACAGGATACGGTCTTGAAGGCAATTACCTATTACGACAAATTTAAAGAGGGTACTAACCTAAAAGGATGGCTATATACCATCATGAAAAATACGTTCATAAACAATTATAGAAGGTTTATAAAGATTAGTTCTTTTGTGACTAAGTCAGATGAGATTTCATCCGCAAACCTATCATACAGTGCCACCAATAACAGAGGCGAGAACAAATTTGTAATGGATGATATTAAGCATGCGCTCAACAACCTCTCAGACGACTACTACATTCCATTCACTATGTATTTCGAAGGATATAAGTATCACGAAATTGCCGATCATTTGGAAATTCCTATAGGTACTGTAAAGACTCGTATTCACGTAGCAAGAAAGACATTGAAAAAGTCCTTGAAGCCTTATCAGGTAGGGGCTACCATGCCAAATTATGCAGTAGCAGGGTAGTTTTCATTGTCTGCTAATTAAAATATTAATGGATACTTATTTACTACCGATCAGATAAGTGTCTACCTATGGAAAACGAAATTGAGGAGCCGCAAGAGATTGCGGCTTTATTTTTTTTAGAAGGTTTTTCTGCCACTAGAGAAACCAAATATTTGATACGATCGTCCGAGTCTATACATGATAAGACTTCTCATGTAGACAAAAACAGTATAATTATTTTCATTTTGGTCTATTCTTTTTATCATTGCAGAATGAGCCTCGATGAACTACCTCGCTATACTACTGCCCAACTCGCTAAGCGTAATGGTATAGATCGCACTGAAATTTGGGTAGCCTATAAAGGAATTATTTATGATGTGAGCAGCAGCCGCCTCTGGCTAGATGGAATGCACTATGAGCATTGGGCTGGGCAAGACCTGACTGCTGAATTGATTGATGCTCCCCATAGCGCCAATGTGTTTGAACGTTTTGAAACGATCGGTTTACTGACAAAACCTTCCTACTGAAAAAAGCATTTACGAAAAACAATATGTACATTTGTTTTACGGAAAAAAATTCGATTCACATTTTGATGCGAATACTGCCAAAGACCTGACAATATTCGTTTGAGCAAACAGCTACTTTTCTTACATTCCTGCTTGAGGGTCTGAAATGCAAAGTTCGTAAATGAAAGAAAAATCGAGTTGTGTTCTAAATTTTTGTGTTTAAAACATACAAGCCGATTTAATTATTTGGTTGATAGAAAGATGAAGCAGATAAACATCAAGGACTTGGCAAAAAGTTTAGGCATTTCAAAATCAACTGTTTCTAGGGCATTTCGCGATAACAGTGACATAAAGCCGGAGACCAAGGTACGGATTCTTGCAGCAGCGGAAGAGCTTGGATATAGGCCAAATCTGTATGCCAGTAATTTGCGTGGAGCTAAGGGCAAAACAATCGCTATAATCATTCCTGAATTTGGGAACAATTTTTTTTCTCAAGCAATAAAGGGGATTGAGGAGCAAGCGCGTGCGAAAGGATATTACACCTTGATTTTTGTGACGGATGACGATGTTGAGAAAGAATCCACTTTCATAAAGGAGTTGTGTAACGGACGCGTGGAAGGTGTATTGATGTCTGCCTCCGGCGAAGGAAAAAAGCATAATTACCTCCGACTTTTAAAAGAACGGAATATCCCCTTGGTATTTTTTGACCGTTATTATGAAGATGTAGAAGCACCGGTAGTAACGGGTAATGACTATGAAAGTAGTTATGCCGCAACTAAACATTTATTGGATTTAGGCTGTAAACGGCCTGCATATTTGGTTGTTGACAAAAATATTTCCATTGGAAAAATCAGAATGCAGGGATATTGTGACGCGTTGAAGGACGCAGGTATAGATATGCTGCAGGAATTGATTATCGAATGTGGCAATGATAAAGGCCAAATTTATCGGGTGTTAAAAAAATCTTTTGCCAAGCTAAGACCAGACGGTATTTTTGCTTCGGTGGAACGATTGGCCATGCCAATGATTCGTATTTGTCATGAAGAACAAGTGGCTATCCCAGAGCAATTAAAGATTATTTGTTTTTCTTGTCTGGAATTTGCCGACATGCTTAACCCTGCGTTGAGTACGGTTCAACAACCAGCTATGGAAATGGGGAGGACAGCGGCCCAAATTCTTTTTGAACTATTGCAAGGCAATAGAAAAGACGATGAACCTCAAATCATTTTACTCCCTTCTAAATTGATACCTCAAAAATCTACAATAGGCTAACAACGATAAGTCGTAGTCAAGTATAGCAGTCAAAACTTAGAAAAAGATTTTATTATAAGTTATTGTTTGTTAGGTTATTGTGTTGTTTTAATAATGCTTTTCATTTAATTTTTTTTCTTATTTCCTTGGAAATTAAATTAAGAGCGGTTACTTTTACTCCATAATCGGGAACGTTCCCATTTTAAGAACGAAGACGATTGCGAAAAAAACCAATACGTACCAAATTATGATTCTATGAAAAAGTTTTACTTTTTGCTTGCTACCTATTGTTTTTTGCTGTTAGGCAGTGCCTGCAAGAAAACCCCCAATCCAGATATCGATCGTGGTGAGCAAGAAGTGACTTTTGCTGGCTATGGCGTCCGTTTTGCTGATGGGGGGCATACCACCATCTTTGCCTTACGTGCGCCAGGCAAACAGTCCGTGCGCGTCATAGGCGATTTCAATGGCTGGGGACAGGAAGCGGGTGGCGATATGGGCTGGGACGAGGAATCCCAAGCATGGTTGGCAAAAGTGGAGGGGCTGGATGCCGGCCAAACCTATGCCTACCAATATTTGGTGAATGGCCAGCAGCGCATAGCCGACCCCTACGCGGAACTTATATTGGATCCCGACAATGATCCCTATATATCTAACGAAGTGTTCCCCGACCTAATGACATACCCTACCGGGAAGACTACCGGACTGGTGGCTGTGGCACAGTACGGAGGGGATGGCTACAGCTGGCAACAGACCTCCTTTCAACGACCTCACAAGCACGATTTGGTCATCTATGAGCTGCTGGTGCGCGACTTTGTGGCAGCGCATGATTACCATACCTTGATCGATACATTGGACTACCTGCAGCGCCTAGGTGTCAATGCCATAGAGCTTTTGCCCGTCAACGAGTTTGAAGGGAACCTGAGTTGGGGGTATAATCCTTCCTATATGTTTGCCGTCGACAAATATTACGGAACCAAACGGGCTTTGAAGGCTTTTGTGGATGCTTGTCATGCCCGCGGCATGGCCGTGATACACGACGTGGTGCTTAACCACGCATTTGGGCAGTCGGCCATGGTACAGCTCTATTTTGCCAATGGTCGCCCTAGCAATGGCAGCCCCTGGTTCAACATGACGCCCATGCATCCCTTCAACGTGGGATACGATTTCAACCACGAGAGTGCCGCCACAAAGGCTTACGTGAAAGACGTAGTCAAATATTGGATGGAGGAATTTAAGCTAGACGGTTTCCGCTTCGACTTGTCCAAAGGCTTTACTCAGGTCAATTCGGGCACTTCCGACAGTGGGGTGGAACAGTGGGGAGCCTATGATGCTTCGCGTATAGCCATCTGGAAAGAATACAATGACTACATGAAAAGCATAGACCCTACTTTCTACGTCATATTGGAACATTTTGCGGAAGACACAGAGGAAAAGGAGCTTGCCGCACAGGGCATGATGCTCTGGAACAACATCAACCATGCCTTCAACGAAGCCACTATGGGTTGGGTGAATAATGGAGGATCCGATATATCACGCCTGTACCACCAGTCGCATGGGTTTGACGCGCCGGATCTCATCAGCTATATGGAAAGCCACGACGAAGAGCGCCTGATGTTCAAGAACGGGCAGTATGGCAATGCGGTAGGAGGTTACGATGTGAAGCAGCTGGAGGTGGGGCTAAAACGCGTGGAGGCAGCGGCAGCTTTTTTGTATACGGCGCCGGGACCTAAAATGTTATGGCAGTTTGGCGAGCTGGGTTATGACATTTCCATAGACGAAAACGGAAGGACGGGCAATAAGCCGATACTATGGCAATATGCGGAACAGCCTGCACGGAAGACACTGTACAGTAAGATGGCCAAACTGATACGCCTGAAGACCAAGAATGCCATCTTTCGTGATGGTATAGCTACGCCACAGGTACGCGATGGGGTCAAGTACGTACGCGTCACCAAAGGAGAGGAGGAAATATATGTGATGGGCAATTTTGACGTAGTGGCCCACGAGCTAAGCATTCCCGAGTTTGAGGCAGGTCAATGGTACGATGCGATGACTGGCGAAAGGAAAAACTGGCCAGCCACATTTCAGCAACAATTGGCCCCAGGACAGTACTATATACTGAGCAAAACCTTGTTGAACGAATAGAAAAGATATATGAACAAATGATGGTTGAACCAAAATGAATTGCCTATGTAAAGTCTTTGAACAAAACTAAATGAGGAAACAATAGTCCTTTTATGAATACCCAATTGTAAATAATAATACACACAATAATAAACACACCTAGTCTATCTGAAGGCTAGCCAAACTAAATTATGTCAGAAATGAAAAAAAGCTACATGATTCAACTCATGGTGTCTTGCCTATTGTTGCTGATGTCACTGACATCCTACGCGCAGAATGGAAGCATCAGCGGTACGGTGTTTGACGAGGATACAAATACACTACCGGGAGCATCCGTACGTATACGGGAAGAAAACAGAGGAGTAAGTACCGATGTAAATGGAGTGTACAACATCACCGGCCTACCCGACGGGAGCTACACGCTGCTGGTCACTTTTATGGGCTATCAAACCACCGAGAAAAAGGTGTTTATTGCCAATGGACAACAGGTGAAGCTGGATATCCATCTGGTGCATGATGCGCAAAGCCTAGACGAGGTAGTGGTGATCGGTTACGGTACGCAGCGTAAAGGGGATGTGACCGGTGCCGTCAGCACGGTATCCCCCAAGGAGTTCAACCAAGGGGTAGTGGCAACGCCAGATCAGCTCTTGGCCGGTAAGGTACCGGGGCTCACCATCAGCCGTAATAGCGGCGACCCGACGGCAGGAGCTACCATACAGCTACGTGGACCTTCTTCCCTTACTGCTGGCACGTCACCGTTTTATGTGATAGACGGTGTTCCGGGAGCCAATATCGATCTTGTGGCACCGGACGACATCGTGTCCATGGACGTGATGAAGGACGCCTCTTCTACCGCCATCTATGGCTCAAGGGCTGCCAATGGGGTAATTTTTGTGACCACTAAAAGAGGAAAGGAAGGCGCGCCTATACTGAGCTATAATGCATATGCAGCCGTGGAGAATGTTTCCCGTAGGGTGAACGTACTCAGTGCCGATGAATATCTGCAATTTTTGAGCGATAACAATATCTCGGTGGCCGAGAGCGAGTCGGGCTATCGGACCGACTGGCAGGATGAGATCTTCCGCACGGGAATCTCCCACAACCACAATATATCACTCACTGGCGGTACGGCCAGTACGCGCTACAACGCCTCCGTCAACTATTATAACCAGGAAGGGATCGTCAATAAAAATGATATAGAACGTGTGGTTACGCGCTTAGGCGTAGACCAGAATGCCTTTGACGACAAGCTTCGCTTATCATTGAACGTGAGCAACAGCGTCATTACATCCAATCACGTGGATTACGGTATCTTCAACGGGGCTGGGCGTTTTGTGCCCGTATCGCCCGTGAGGAGCGAGGCACCGGAATATGCAGCCTACGGCGGCTATTTCCAGGTGCCTGGGCGTACCAACTATTTCAATCCGGTAGCTATGCTCAACCAGCGCGATGAAACAAGGGGAAGGAATATATTCTTGGCATCGGCCAAGGCGGAGCTGGATTTGTTGCCCGGTCTGGTATGGACCAATATAGGGTCTTTCCAACGATCGAGCTACGATAGGAGCTATTACCAGCCTACTACTGATTTTGCCTCTGCCTACCTGGGCGATGGCTATGCCGAGCGAAGTGCCACCAAGGATACCGATCGTATTTTTGAAACCTATCTCAATTATGCGAAGACATTTAATGACATGCATAATCTAGAACTTTTGGCAGGTTATTCCTACCAGCAAACATTCTTGGGAGACGGGATATTGGCCAAGGCAACCGGATTCTTGTCGGACGATTTGGGAGCAAATAACCTGGATGTAGCCAATCCACCATCGGGATTTCGGAGTTTTTCGGACTTCCCGTTAAAATCCGAGGCCTTACTCATCTCCTTCTATGGCCGTGCAGTGTATAACTACGACGGCAAATACCTCATCAACGCCAGCTTGCGCCGTGATGGTTCGTCCAAGTTCGGGGTGAACAATCGCTGGGCCATTTTCCCATCTGTGTCTGCCGCTTGGCGCATCAGTTCGGAAACATTTATGCAAAACCAAGAGCTGATAAGCGACCTGAAGTTGCGCGCCGGTTACGGTGTTTCAGGTAACCAGAATATCGATCCCTATCGCTCGCTTACGCTATATGGTCAGCGTGACGGATACTTCCTTTACAATGGTCAGTGGGTGAGTAGTTATGGGGTGAATCAGAATCCTAATCCCGACCTGAAATGGGAAAGTACGACCACCATCAATGCGGGACTCGACTTTGAACTGTGGAAAGGTAGGTTGAGCGGAGCAGTAGATGTATACCAAAAGAAGACTAAAGATCTGCTCTATACCTATCAGGTGCCATCGCCACCCTATTTGTTCAATGAACTATTGGCCAATGGGGCCAGCATGGACAACAAGGGTATAGAAATAGCACTGAATGCCTCAGTGGTGAGCACCTCGGATTTTAGCTGGAACACCGCCGTGAACTTCGCCAGGAACATCAACAAGATAGGCTCCTTATCAGGAAATATCGCCAACCTCAATGTGAGTGAACGCTATGAAGGGGGCGTGGGACTGGAGGGCTGGACCAACCAGACGGTGGCCATCGTGATGCCCGGCATGCCGATAGGTACATTTTACGTAGCTAAGTATGTGGGCTATGATGCTGATGCGCGCCAGACTATCTATGAAAAACCCAATGGCGATTTGGTGACACAGAACCAGATCGTGGCTCCCACGGACTTTCAGGTGATGGGCCATGCCTTGCCCAAGTTCACCTATGGATGGAACAACTCGTTCAACTACAAGAAATTCGATCTGGGCTTTTTCTTCCGGGGCGTATATGGCAATCGTATCTTCAATGCCACAAGAGCAGATCTTTCGCGCTTGCCACAGGCAGGAGTAACCAACCTGTCGAAAGATGCCGTGGAAGAAGGGATATTTGAGACTCCTGTCATTGCCTCTAGCCGCTTTTTGGAAGATGGTTCTTTCCTGCGCTTGGACAACGCCACACTGGGCTATACCTTCAACGTGGCCAATATGAAGTACCTGAAGAGTGCCAGGGTATACCTGACTGGGCAGAACCTGTTTATTATCACCAACTATACGGGGGTAGACCCCGAGGTGAATATGGGCGGACTATCTCCGGGTATAGACGATCGCAATTACTACCCACAGACACGCTCTTTCCTATTGGGAGTGAATGTTAGTTTTTAAACCATAAATGATGAAGAGGATGAAAGCAACAAGATATATAGCAAAAGGAACGAGCGTGGCCCTATTGGCATTGGCCATGCTGTTCAACCAATCGTGTACTAAGTTTGACGACGAGGTATACGCGCAATACACGGAGGTGCCCAATTTTATGGCCATCACGGGGCCGGTATATACTTCGGCGCGTGGTTTTTTCGGTGATTATTTCGATATGCAAACTGCCGGTGCCGATGAAGTTGTTATCCCCACTAGGGGAGGAGACTGGTTTGACGGGGGCAAATGGCGTGCGATGCACTACCATAGCTGGGATGCCTCGCACGTAACCCTCACGGGTGCATGGAACTGGGGGTTCAACGCCATAGGTACCTGTAACCAGGTGATCAGCATTATCGAGGGAACCGAGGACTCGGATGAAAAGATAACAACGCTGGCCGAACTGAAGACCATGCGGGCATGGTACTATTACCTCATGATGGATACCTTTGGCAATATCCCCTTGGTGACGGCTTTTGATGAAAGTGCGGCTGCGCCGTCTACATCCAGCCGGGCCGAAATCTACGCGTTTATAGAAAGTGAGCTCCTGGCCAATCTGGATAACCTAAACGAGGATAAAAGTGAAGTGACCTATGGGCGCCCTACCAAATGGATGGCCCATACGTTGTTGGCCAAGCTGTACCTGAATGCACAGGTATACACTGGTACGGCGCAATGGAACAAGGTAGTAGAGCAAGCCAATGCCGTGATCGGCTCGGGCCAGTATGCACTGGATGCCAATTTTCTGGCTCAGTTTGCACCAACCAACGGCGCTGGTGATTCGGAGCCTATCTTTTCCTTGCCTTTTGACCCAGTACGTGCCACGGGTAATCAGCTGTTCATGAAGGTGCTGCACTATGCCCTGCGCGATACTTATGGGCTGAACGTCAACCCTTGGAACGGATGGTGTACCCAACCAAGTTACTTCGACCTGTTTGAGGACGATGATATCCGCAAAGAGCAGTGGGTGTATGGACAGCAGTACAACGCGGCTGGCCAGCCATTGGTATTCAACGGAGTCAATATCGTGCTCGATCCCTATGGCTTCGAGCTCTTGCCCGGATCGGATTTCGATATTGGTGGGGACGATGCCAAGGGACGTCTGGCTGGAGCCAGGAGCTTGAAATACTCGGTCGATCCGGCCCAGGTGAGCGGACATGCAGGAAATGATGTGGTCATCTACCGCTTGGCAGATGTGTACCTCATGAAAGCAGAAGCCATATTGAGGGGAGCAAGCAACGGAACGATAGGAGAAGCAGTGGCTGCAGCCAATGAGGTGCGGCAAAGAGCATTCCCTACTGACCCTAGCAAAACATTTACCGCCGGTACCCTCAATTTGAATGCCATCTATGCAGAAAGAGGACGCGAATTTACCTTTGAGGTGACACGCCGTACGGATATGATCCGCTTTGGTCGCTGGGAAGACGCTCTGCTTTTCAAACCGGCCAATCCGGGAGAAGCTTATAAGCGGATTTTTCCGATTCCGAATACAGCGATTGCGACAAACGGTAATTTGACACAAAACCCGCAGTATTAGAAATAAGGAGAACATGGATTGATAGTTCTTTTAAAAAGAGAAAAATATGAACAAGTATATAAAATTTTTCAACCCCTTGGCATGGATGCTATGCTTCGCTTTGGGCTTGTTGGCGTGGACCAGTTGCAGTAAATATGAGCACGGGCTCGAAGGAGTACGGTTGTCCATCAATAGTGCGCCGGATACGATCACTTTCGGGAGTAATTTTAACGTGAAACTTATAACCAATAATGTAAGCAATTTTACCTTGAGTTTGGTGCCCGAGGGCGGAGGCACCAGTGTTTTTGATACGCTGGTACAGGTAGATAAAGTGAATGCCATAGTGGACGTCAGCATAGGAGTACCCGCAAATGGCGATTGGAATGGTGCTTTTCTCCTCAGAGCCAGTTATGATGGTGGACAAACGGAGCAAACGAAGCAGATCTTTTTCCGTGAGGGCGATCCCGTATTCTATATCGTGGGCGGTTCCATATCGAGCGGATGGGAGCCTGACCTGGCATTGCCCATGCGTGTCTATAGCGACGATAAGAATGCCTTTGAAATCTACGTGTACATGGATGCAGCGGATGGCGGATTCAAGTTCTTGCCCACGCAGGACGGTTGGGATGGCGGACTCGGAAAAGATGAAAGTGCCGACGGGAAAATCGTAGATGACGGCGGTGCCCCCAACCTGGAAGTCGCTACCTCGGGCTTCTATCATGTGCGGATGAACAAGCAAGCGCTGACCTATACGGCCGTATTGAGCAACTGGGGCGTGATAGGCGATGCTACGGGCTCTTGGGATAATAGTACGGCGATGGACTTTGATGGAGGTAAGGGTAGTTACACCTGGACCAAAACCATGAATCTGAGCGTCGGTGAATTTAAGTTCCGGGCAAATGACAGTTGGGATATCAACCTTGGTGGCGATATGAGCGATTTGGCCTATGATGGGGCCAATATTGCAATAACGTCGGCTGGAAATTACACCATTACCCTCAACCTGAAACCAGAAGGTGGGTATGTCACTACTTTGGCCAAAAATTGATAAGAAAATAGCCCAAAACTTGTGAAACAGTGATTGGGCTGTTTTTTATCTAGCTTTGGGAACGTTCCCAAAACATTGGAATAAGTATAGGATAATAGTAGATAACAACCTATAACTGTGCAAGGATAATTGCTTTTGATATGAATATTCGAATAGGATGGCTATGGCTATACTTTTGCTGTCATCTGGCCAATGCTCAGGATCTAAAAATAGATCGTGTGGAACCGTTAAACTGGTGGGTGGGGATGTACCAGCCCAAGGTGCAGCTCATGGTGCATGGCCAGCAGCTGGGCAAGGCCGAGGTGACGATAGACTATCCCGGGGTAGTACTGGAGAAAGTGCGTCGCGTGGAGAATGAAAACTATGCATTTCTGGACCTAAGAATTGGTGCCGAGGCAAAGCCCGGTAAGATTCCCATACAGTTTAAGCCGGCAAAAGGCAAAACATTGGTATATGATTATCCCTTACTGGTCAGGAATCACCAGACGGTGAAAGCCCAAGGCATCAATACGAGTGATTTTATCTACCTGCTGATGCCCGATCGTTTTGCCAATGGCGATCCCAAGAACGATATGGTGAAGGATATGCGTGAAACGTCACTCCATAGAGACTCCATGTACTACAGGCACGGCGGGGACCTTCAAGGCGTATTAGACCATTTGGATTATTTGCAGGAGCTGGGCGTGACGACGCTATGGTTTACACCTGTGCTTACCAACGATATGGAACAGGCGTCCTACCACGGTTATGCCAACACGGAAAACTACCATATCGATCCCCGCTTCGGTACCAACGAACTGTACCGGGAGTTGGCAAAAGAGTTGCATCGGAGAGACATGAAGCTAATACAGGATGTGGTACCCAATCATGTGGGCAAAAATCACTGGACCGTGCTGGACATGCCCATGAAAGACTGGGTGCACCAGTGGACAGATTATACCAACACGTCATACAAGGACCAAACCCTATATGACCCCTATGCGGCAAAGGCCGACAAGAAAATCATGACAGATGGTTGGTTTGTGCCCAGCATGCCCGATCTGAATCAAAATAATCCCTATGTGCAAAACTATATTATCCAAAGCCATATCTGGTGGATAGAATACGCCGGCGTGGACGGATTCCGTATAGACACCTATCCCTACAATGATTTGGATTTCATGGCCAAGTGGGGGGAAGCCTTGACGGATGAATATCCAGATTTCACGTATTTTGGTGAGACTTGGGTACATGGCGTGGCCAATCAGGCCTATTTCACACAGGGCAATACGCTGCACCAAGGTTTTGATACCCGATTGCAGGGGGTAACCGATTTTCAGCTCAACTATGCCATTGCCGAGGCCCTGAATGGCAACTTCGAGTGGACCGGGGGGATCAATAGGTTGTATACTACCTTGGCGACCGATTTTGTTTATGAAGATGCCACGCGCAATGTCGTCTTCTTGGGAAATCACGACCTGAGCCGTTTTCTGTCCATCGTGGGTGAGGATGTGGAGAAAATGAAGTCAGCAACCTCTTGGCTATTGACCACAAGGGGAATCCCGCAATGGTATTATGGGGACGAACTCCTGATGAAGAACTTTTCCGATCCGGATGGCAAGGTGCGTGAAGATGTAAAGGGGGGATGGAGTGGTGATAAGCAGAATAAGTTTACGGCATCGGGCAGAACGGACCAAGAAGAGGACTTTTTTCGGCATGTGAAAGCGTTAGCTACCTACCGTCGGGAGAACAGGATACTACAGGATGGAAAAATGCTGCAGTATGTGCCCGAAGACGGTATCTATGTGTACTTTCGAATCCATGACGACAAAAGGGTGATGGTGGTGATGAACGGTAACGACGAGGAGAAGACAGTGGAACTGAATCGCTTTTCGGAAGGGATAAACGGTATGAATACGGCGAAGAACATTGTAACAAGCGAAACGGTTAACAGTCTAAAATCGTTGGCGTTAAGGCCTAGACAGACACTGGTTTTGGAGTTGATAAAGTAAGGTAAGAGGTTGTAGGTAGTAAGTCATAAGTTATAAGAAGATTTATAACTTAAAGCTTAATACTTAAAACTAGTGATAAGATAAAATAACTGAATGTAGATAATGACAGGTATACCGCAAAATATAAAAGGACTGATATTCGATCTGGATGGGGTCTTGGTCGATACGGCAGTTTTTCATTTTCAGGCATGGAAACGCTTGGCCAATACCCTGGGCTATGACTTTACCGAAAGGGAAAATGAGCAACTGAAAGGCGTAAGTAGGGTGCAGTCCTTGCAATTGATTCTGAAGTGGGCAGGTATTGAAAAAACAGAGGCAGAACAGGAAGCACTGGCGGCGAAGAAAAACGACTGGTACCTGGAGTTGGTAAATCAAATGAAAATGGGCGATACGCTGCCCGGTGCGGAGGAATTTTTGAAAGAAAGCAAGGCTGCTGGCTACAAGATAGCGCTCGGTTCTGCCAGTAAGAACGCCCGTCTTATCCTGGAGAAAACGGGCATCATCGATTATTTTGATGCCATAATAGATGGCAATGGCGTAAGTGCGTCCAAACCCGACCCAGAAGTGTTCTTGAAAGGTGCCGAAGCATTGGGCGTGGAGCCTGCCGATTGCTTGGTTTTCGAGGATGCACAAGCGGGCATAGATGCCGCAAGGGTGGGAGGCATGCACGTGGTGGGCATAGGCAAGGCAGAGGATCTGCACGGGACAGATTTTGTTATAAGAGATTTGAGAGGGTTAAAGGTGGGGCAGCGTTAGCTGATGTTGCAGACCGCCGATAGCCGCTAAATTAGGTGATAAGTTGTAAGTAGTAAGTTTTAAACTGTGCAGGGGGCCGAAAGCTGGTAAACGCGTGCAAAGCCTTAGCCTTTAGTTTGATGTCTAAAATCTCATATCTAAAAGCAAATGAAAGAGTATATCATAAAGGACGAATGGAATATCATAGAGGAGGGTTTTGATCCTGCCGTGAATGAGGTTTCCGAAAGTATTTTCAGTATTGGTAATGGTCGTATGGGCCAAAGGGCCAATTTTGAAGAGCGATACAGCGGCAAGAGCTTGCAAGGCTCTTATGTAGCTGGGGTGTATTATCCCGATAAAACCCGTGTGGGCTGGTGGAAGAACGGCTATCCCGAATATTTTGCCAAGGTCATCAATGCCGCCAACTGGATTGGCATAGACGTATGGATTGACGGAGAAACACTAGACCTGGCCACGGTGGAGGTCAGCAACTTCAAGCGCGTCTTAAACATGCGTGAGG
Organism: Olivibacter sitiensis DSM 17696; assembly: GCF_000427965.1. Taxonomy (GTDB): domain Bacteria; phylum Bacteroidota; class Bacteroidia; order Sphingobacteriales; family Sphingobacteriaceae; genus Olivibacter; species Olivibacter sitiensis. The sequence goes on from NZ_ATZA01000013.1 coordinate 17,512, forward strand.
GTTATTTGCAGCGTAGCTTCGAGGCTACATTGTCCCATTGTGCCAAGGTAGAAGTACAATCGACCAGGTTGTGCAGTTTGGTGGACGACGAGGCAGGTGCTATTCGTTACAGCATCAAGGCATTGAGCGGTGACATCCATGTGAAGATGAGTCCCTATTTGGACGGAAATATCAGCAATAGGGATTCCAATTACGACGAGCAGTTTTGGAACCTCATCGACAAAAAACAAGGTAGCCAATCTGCTTCATTGCTGATGGAAACCAAGAAGACGGCTTTTTGGGTAGCCACGGCCATGCAGTACGCCATCTTGGTGGATGAGGAGATTGTGGAAGTAGATGAGGTAGATAGGGATGAAGATAAGTTGGTAGGTAAGGTACTGGAGTTTCCCTTGGCAAAGGGACAGCAAATCACCTTACTGAAATATGCGGTAAACCTATCTTCTGAGAACCACGCAAAGCAGGTCTTATCAGCAAAGGCCGAGGAAACGCTCCAAAAAGTGGCGACTAAGGGCTTTGATAAGATGAAGGAAGAGCAGGCGAAGGCTTGGCAAGAAAAATGGGCAGAGAGCGATATTGTCATTGAAGGCGATGTGGCGGCTCAACAGGCCATCCGCTTCAATATTTTCCAGCTCAATCAAACATATACGGGAGAAGATGCCCGTCTCAATATAGGGCCAAAAGGCTTCACCGGTGAAAAATATGGAGGAGTCACCTATTGGGATACGGAGGCCTATTGCGTTCCATTTTATTTGGCCACGGCTGAACCGCACGTAGCGCGAAATCTGCTTATCTATCGCTATAACCACCTGCAAAAGGCCATAGAAAATGCCGAGAAACTCGGTTTCAGGGATGGGGCTGCTCTTTATCCCATGGTGACCATGAACGGCGAAGAGTGCCACAACGAGTGGGAAATAACCTTTGAGGAAATCCACCGCAACGCGGCCATCGCCTTTGCCATTTTCAACTATATACGTTATACGGGCGATGAGCATTATTTGGTCGAATATGGTTTGGAAGTACTCGTCGCCATCTCGCGCTTTTGGGCTCAGCGTGTAAACTGGAGCGGAGCCAAGGGGCAATACGTGATGTTGGGAGTGACAGGACCTAATGAATATGAGAACAACGTGAACAATAACTGGTACACCAGCTATATGGCCATGTGGTGCTTGGAATATACCCTGGAGTCCTTGGACAAGGTGAAGCAGTTGGATGCAGGGCGTTTTGATGAAATCTTGGACAAGACTAGCTTTAATCTCGATAAAGAGCCCCTGCGATGGCAGCATATCCGCGATAACATGTACCTTGGTGAGGATAAGGAATTGGGTATTTTCTTGCAGCAGGACAATTACCTGGACAAGGAGCAGATACTGGTGAAGGACCTACCAGTGGAAGATCGCCCCTTGAACCAGAAGTGGAGCTGGGATCGCATCCTACGTTCGTGCTATATCAAGCAGGCCGACGTGCTGCAGGGAATTTACTTCCTCGAAGATCGTTTTGATCTGGAAACGATCAAGCGCAATTACGATTTCTACGAGCCGAGGACGGTACACGAGAGTTCACTATCGCCCTGTGTGCACGCCATTCTTGCTGCCAAGCTGGGCGATGGTGAACGTGCCTATCAGTTCTATCTCCGCACGGCACGATTGGACCTGGACGATTATAACAACGATACCGAGGACGGCCTACACATCACTTCCATGGCTGGTACTTGGATGAGCGTAGTAGAAGGCTTTGCGGGTATGCGCGTGCGAAATGGAAAATTGACCTTTCATCCCTTTATTACCGAAAACTGGAAATCTTATGCTTTCCACGTGCGGTTCCGTGGAGCCAAGCTCTATGTGAAAATAGCGCACGAACAAGTGCATATTTCCAACGAGGGCAAGGTTGCTGAAGTAATGATCAATGATATGTTGTATACCATTCTCCCGGGAGATAGAGTGGCCGTCAATTTGGAAAGCGTATGAAAGCGAACTATATTATTATAGGATTTTCGGCTATATTGCTTACCTTGATTGCCTGTGGAAATCTAAATAAAAAAGCCATGTTGGATAGTGAAAATAGCACTGCTGAACGATTGAGCGATCATAAGCTGACTATTTATCAGTTGTTGGTGCGCCATTTTGGGAACAAGAACAACCTCAACAAATTCTATGGTTCCTTAGCCGAAAATGGCAGTGGCAAATTTAACGACATCAATGACAAGGCACTGGAAGAAATAAAGAAGCTGGGTATTTCGCATGTTTGGTACACTGGTGTCATCGAGCATGCTACCATGACCGATTACAGTACTTATGGCATACATCCCGATGATCCGGATGTGGTCAAGGGCAGGGCGGGATCGCCTTACGCCATCAAGGATTATTATGATGTGGATCCCGATTTGGCTGTAGATGTGGATAGGCGCATCGAGGAATTTGAAGAATTGATAGTCAGAACGCATCAATATGGATTGAAAGTCTTGATGGATTTTATCCCCAACCATGTGGCACGTACCTATGCTTCGGACAAGAAGCCCGATGGTGTGGTCGATATCGGTGCAGAAGACGATACAACTAAGGCGTTCAGTGCAAGGAACGACTTTTACTATGTGCCGAATGAGGCTTTTCAAGTACCAGCGGGCTACAATCCCGGGGGCGACGATTTTAAAAGTACCTTGAAAGACGGACACTTCGAAGAATTCCCAGCCAAGGCCACGGGCAATGATGTCTTCAGTGCCAATCCGAGTATAGATGATTGGTTTGAGACCATCAAGCTCAATTATGGGGTCGACTATCTTCAGGGCCGGCAACTGCACATAGACCCTATTCCGCCGCTATGGGAAAAGATGCGGGATATTCTATTGTATTGGGCAGAAAAAGGCACGGATGGCTTTCGCTGTGATATGGCCGAGATGGTGCCGGTGGAGTTTTGGGAGTGGGTGATCCCCCAGGTGAAGGAAAAATACCCAGCACTTATTTTTATTGCAGAGATTTACAATCCGCAAGCCTATCGTACCTATATCGAGCAGGGACATTTCGACTACCTTTACGATAAGGTGGGGCTATATGATGGCTTGCGCAAACTTGTTGAGGATGATAGCACGGGTCATGTGGATAGCATCACGCATGTATGGAAATATGAAAGCAACGGCTTTTCCAAGCACATGCTGCGTTTTCTGGAAAACCATGACGAGCAGCGCATCGCTTCGCGCTTCTTTGCGGGCAATGCTTGGTTTGCCAAAGCGGCAATGGTGGTGAGTGCTACCTTGTCTTCGGGCCCCGTGATGATCTATTCCGGACAAGAAGTGGGAGAGCCGGCAATCGGGGCCATGGGTTTCAGCGGAGACGATGGACGTACCACCATCTTCGACTATTGGGGTGTACCCCATCACCAGCGTTGGATGAACGGCGGTGCTTTTGACGGAGGACAACTGAATGATGATGAAAGGGGCTTACGCCGATTTTATGCCGACTTGCTGCAAATTGTTACCGACCATGAAGCTATCAGGGAGGGCGATTTTTTTGAGCTGTTGAATGGAAATACCTGGTCTACCGGGTTCAATGGCAAAACCTATGCCTTCTTGCGCTATACCGAAAAAGAGCGCTTGCTCATCGTGGCCAATTTTGAGCGAAGGGACAAAGAGGTGAAGGTCTACCTGCCCGATGAGGTGCTTGCTCATTTTAACTTGGACAAACGGACGGCTTTGGAGCTGACCGATCTGCTCTCGGGGAAACAGTATAAGACAGTACAAATACAAGATGGTATCTTATTGGAAATGATTTCTACCGATGCGCTGATCTTGAGTTTTTGACGCTGTCCGAAAAGTAATATGCGCCGTCATTCCGACCGAAGCGGAGGAGTCAATGCCTGTGCACCGATCTCTCCACTCCGCCTTGCTCTGGTCGAGATGACGAAACCTGTCATTCCGATTGGCGGATTCGCTCGAATGACGAAATTTAATACTTTTGAAACAATCTCCTATATTTAAATTATGAAAACCAATTATAAAAAACCAGCCTTGAGCCTAGGGCAGATCATCAATATGAGCATAGGCTTTTTGGGCATTCAATTTGGCTTTGCTCTTCAAAACGGCAATGCCTCCCGTATTTTGCAAACTTTCGGTGCGGATGTGGAGCATTTGAGCCTGTTCTGGTTAGTGGCTCCCATTACGGGTATGCTCATTCAGCCTATCATTGGCCATTATAGCGATAGAACATGGACGAGGCTAGGGAGACGTAGGCCGTATATATTATTTGGTGCGCTATTCACGTCCATCGCGCTGCTGTTCATGCCCGACGCGGGTATACTGGCCAATTTCCTTCCACCTATCGCCATAGGAGCTGGTATGCTCATGATCATGGATGCTTCCATTAATATTACCATGGAGCCGTTCCGCGCATTGGTAGGGGATAAGTTGCGCGATGAGCAACGGGCAACGGGTTTTTCCGTGCAGACTTTCCTCATAGGTATTGGTGCGGTAGTGGGATCTTGGCTGCCTTATGTGTTGGCGGAATACATGGGCGTAAGCAAGACGGCTCCAAATGGGGTGGTGCCCGACAATGTGATCTATTCCTTTTATACTGGAGCGGCTATTTTGTTGACTACGGTAATCTGGACGGTTGTCACCACCAAAGAATACAGCCCGAAGGAATTGGAAGCCTATGCCGAAGCAGAGGGACAGCAGCCCGAAGTGGAAGAAAAAAAAGGACTATTGGCCATCGTGGACGATTTCAGGCTAATGCCACAGGCTATGAAGCAATTGGGCTTGGTGCAATTCTTCAGTTGGTTTGCCCTCTTTTCCATGTGGGTATTCACCACGCCGGCCATTGCAGTGCATATCTATGGTGTGGTACCGGGCGATTCTAGCTCGGCAGCCTTTGCCGATGCGGGAAACTGGGTAGGTATTTTGTTTGGTATATACAATGGTACCTCGGCACTCTATGCCTTGCTATTGCCTAGGCTTGCCAGGCAATTTGGTAGAAAGCAAACCCATGCATTTTCATTGATAGCCGGCGGAGTAGGACTGATTTCCATTTATTTTATGAATAGCCCTACCATGCTCATATGGTCTATGGTGGGTGTAGGCATGGCCTGGGGGAGTATCCTTTCTATGCCCTATGCTATACTGTCAGGAAGCTTGCCTGCCAAGAAGATGGGTGTGTATATGGGCATATTCAATTTCTTCATCACCTTCCCACAGATCGTCAATGGATTTTTCGGTGGCTATATCGTGAAGTACGCGTTTGGTGGGCAAGCGATTTTTGCATTGGTCATGGCCGGTGTATTCATGTTTCTGGGCGCTATCAGCGTGCTGCGGGTGAGAGAGTGATGCATAGTCAGAATAACTGTTCGAGAGTCACCTCACTATCCACATATTGTGCACTATGATCATTTGGCTTAAGGCCGTATGTGGTGATGAACGTGGTGAAGATGGTTTTGTTGGTTTGAAGCGTGCTCTTGTAAGCTATCACTTTCTGTTGCCACTCCTTGGCGTACTTGGCAGTCCATGTATATGGGGTATCCGAGAACTTGATCTCGCAGAGATTGATGCACCGGTCGGCCCTGTCGATGACAAGGTCTATCTGGGCGCCGAGCTTCCTGTCGTACCAAGCCGATTGCTCGGAATAGATGCTCCCTATCTGGAGGGCCATTTTAATCTTTTCTACATGTTTTAGGCATAGATTTTCAAAAGCATACCCACTCCATGCTTTCCAACTTGGGCGGCTGCTGAGTAATGCCCAAGTGCCTTTTTGTGATGAACGTCTTTTTTCGATAAATTTCAGGTAAAAGAGAGAGTATTCATCCGTCAGCCTGAAAAGCGCATCTTTTGATTTTCTGTTCAATGGCAGGTAAGAAGTGATGAAGCCGCTTTCTTCCAGTTCGTTCAATATGCTACTGAGGTAGCCCCCGCTTTTTAGCTGCGCTTCCTTTACTATCTCGTTGCGCGTCAGCCCTGTGCGGTATGCGCTAAGTGACCTGATGATGGCGATGTGTGTATGCGCATTGTCGTACAAGGACGTATAGAGCCTGTCGAACTCGTCCCGCAAGGGGCCTTGGGACGAAAAGCACAATTCGTCTATGTTTTGCGTGGCGCTCTTTCCGGCCTTTACCTGTTCCAGGTAGTGTGGCACCCCACCCATGACCATGTATAGCTGTGCTATTTGGTATAGGTCGAGTTTAATGCCCCTGCTTTGGAAAAAATCCTTTGTTTCGGTCAATGTAAAAGGCAGTAACCTGATTTGCCTGGTAACTCGGTTGTGCAGACCGCCCTTATTGAAAATGATCTTATTGATCATCCATGATGCGGCCGAGCCGCAGATAACCACGATGATGTCCGTCCGTTTTGTGCACCATGCATTCCAGAAATAATCAAAGGCACTCAAAAACCCCGAATGCATGCTGTCCAACCAAGGCAACTCATCAAGGAAGACTACTTTTTTGCCTGTGCCGGGCAATCGTTCGATATAGTTGCCTAGCATGATAAACGCTGCTGGCCAACTTGTGGGCGTTTGCGGAACAATACCTATATCCATGAATTTCCCTAGGACATGGGCAAAGTTGAAAAGCTGGGTTTCCATGTTCGCATGTTGGCTTCCAGATAGTTCAAAACATAGGTGGTCTTTGTAAAACGCCCTCACCAAGAATGTTTTGCCAATCCTCCTGCGGCCGTAGAGTGCAATCAGTTCAGCTTTTTTTGACTGTAACGCATCTTGTAAAATAGCTATCTCTTCTTTTCGTCCTGCTACTGCTTGTAGATTCATGTTTCTTTGTTTTCTGATTTTACTTGCGCCAAAAGTATGTATTTTTATTTACTTTTGGCGTAAGTGAATATATTAACTAACGCCAAAAGTAATTATTTTTATTGGGTTTTGGCGTTAGTGTTTTTTTGGGGATACATGTTACGCAAACAGTTTTCTTATCGTATTGCCCAATGCGGCCAATTGCTTTTGCTGGGTGAGGTATAGGTTTTCGGCCTCTGTCAGGCTGACTTTTTCGAAACGGATGGCTTCGCCAAGTTTTAGCTGGACACAAATGGGGATGTCGACCTGTATCACTTGGGCTATACGTGGGTAGCCGCCCGTTGTTTGACAGTCGGCCATCAATAAGATTATTTCACCCGATTTGGTGACCTGTACGGTACCTGGCATTACCGCTGTGGAAAGTAGCTCGTGACCTTCTGTCCGAGCGCGCAGGACTTGACCTGCTAAACGATAACCCATCCTGTTGGACTGCCGGTCTAGGAAATACCTTGCGGTGGAAAGTGCCTGATGGGCTTTTTCATCAAACCAGTCATATTCCAAGCCCTCGGTGTAGCGGACGGTTTCGTTCCCATAATCCACGAATCTCCCAGCATTGACATACCATTTAGGGTGATTGATGTCCTGATTTGATTGATGCAGTTGCAGTAATATCCTACCGGATAGCGCCGAGATATTCGTATTATTGCTCAGCTCGTCTTCCTTTTGCAGGGCCCTGCCATGAAATCCGCCTATTTGGGCAGGTAGGTAAGTGCTGTAGCTTCCCAATATTTCGGGCACGTCCCAACCGCCTGCGATGGCGATATAGGCAATACAGCCTTGGTCGTCCGGCATGCATTTTACCGTGGTGCCCTGGGGTATGAATAGCGGCGTCCACAATGGGATTTTCTGCCCGTCTACCATTATTTTGCTTCCCCCGCCGCAACAAGCGATCAATAGGGGAGTATCGGCAATAAAGGTCATACCGCTATAGATCATTTCTATCACGGCTTCATGCCCTTTGTTGCCCACCAGTAGATTGGCTATGGTGGCTGCTACCTTGTCCATGCATCCAGCCAAAGGTACTCCCAACTGCCTATAACCATGACGGCCATGATCTTGTATGGTGGAGAGCGGGCCGGGTTTGAGGATGCTTATGCGCATAAGCGGGCGGCATTTTGAAGCTTTTCAAATTCCTGTACGCTTATGGCGTAGAACTGCAGTCTGTCGCCAGCTTTCAGCAAGCTATAGGGAGGATGCGACACATCGAACAGCTTGATGGGGGTTCTGCCGATAAGCTGCCACCCACCGGGCGAGTCGGCAGGATAGATGCCCGTTTGAGCACCAGCTATGCCTACCGATCCTTTTTCGACCAAAGGACGTGGTGATTGCTTTCTCGGAGTGGCAATAGCGGGAGACATGCCCCCTAAATAGGGAAAGCCAGGCATGAAACCTATCATGTAAACGGTATAGGTGGCGGCAGTATGGATGGCAATGACTTCCTCCGTCGATAAATGATTATGTTCAGCCACTACCGGTAGGTCTGGCGAATAGCGCGATGCGTAGCATACAGGTATCTGGATGGGTTCTTTAATGTTCGGTGAGCTGGTATCTGTGGTCAAGGGCAGATTTTTCAGGTATTGAATCACCCAATCATAAGCATGTACTCCTTTTTTTGTATCAGACAACACCATCTCGGGATTGAAATACACGGTTAGAGACACATAAGCTGGGACTGTTTCTATAAATCCCGGAAAAGGATTTTGATGCAAGAGCTTGTTAAATAAGGTGATGTGGTTGAGCACTGTTTCGCTGATTTCGTCCCCGAACTGGACAACGACAGCCTCTTCGCTCAGTACTTTTATATTTATCATGAATATTTTGTCATTTGTCTAGGACTCCACTGCCATTTCCATTTGGTGTTATCGGGCGTTTGTCAGAAATTGATGAGTAAAATTAAGCATTAGCGTTAAGATATTGCACATAAATTTTCCCAAAAGCTTTTTTGAGTGCAAAGGATAAGGGATATTTGGTGTTTTAAGCGCAAAGATGGGGGCAAGGAGGCTAAACCATCTTGAACGAACAAGATATGATGTGTTCTATTGATCTAAACTGTGATTTAGGAGAATCTTTTGGTCATTATCAGCTTGGCGATGATGCGGCGATGATGGATTATGTGTCTTCCGTGAATATCGCTTGCGGATTTCATGCTGGCGATGCTTCGGTGATGCGTCGAACCGTTGCCCTGGCCGTAGAAAAACAGGTAGCCATAGGCGTACATCCCGGTTTGCCTGATTTGCAAGGCTTCGGGCGGCGGGCCATGCAGATTTCGACCAACGAAGCCTACGAGATTTGCCTTTACCAGATAGGAGCATTGTACGCCTTTGTCAAGGCAGCGGGCGCAAGTATCCACCACCTGAAACCGCACGGCGCGCTGTACCATATGGCGGCTGTAGATTTAGAAATTGCTTTGGCCATAGGGCAGGCAATGGTTGATTTTGATGGGGATATGATGCTGTATGGTTTGCCCGGCAGTAAAATGGAGGAGGGTTCCAAGCAATTGGGTTTGCGCTTTGTGGGTGAGGCTTTTGCCGATAGGCGGTACGAAGCAGACGGAATGTTGGTGTCACGTGCCAAGCCCAATGCACTTATCGATGACACGGATGAGGCTTTGCGGCAGGTATTAATGTTGGCCAAGGAAAAAAAGGTATTGAGCGTAGAAAATTGTTCCATTTCATTGCGCGCACAGACCATTTGCCTACATGGCGATGGAAAACGCGCGCTTGACTTTGCAAAGGCTGTCCATGCCCGACTGTGGGCCGAGGGGATAACGATAGAAGCAATCAGCAAAAGCCAAAGAAACCAACCATGAGCACTTCAACGAGAAATAAGTTCCTTGCCGCCGCCTTTATGATGGCGACTTCCGCGGTTGGTCCGGGGTTTTTGACGCAAACGGCATTCTTCACCGAAAAGCTTTTGGCTAGTTTTGGCTTTGTCATCTTGGTGACCGTCGTCTTGGATATCATAGCCCAGCTGAACATTTGGAGGGTCATTGTCGTGTCCGAGAAGAGGGCACAAGACATTGCCAATGAGCTGTTGCCTGGTATGGGCTTTCTCTTGGCTGGACTAGTGGTATTGGGTGGCTTTGCGTTCAACATTGGTAATATTGCCGGGGCGGGATTGGGGATGAATATACTATTTGGAATGGATGTGTCGCATGGTGCTTTTTGGAGTGCCTTAATGGCCATCGGTATCTTCATCGTTCGCGAAGCTGCTAGGGTGATGGATGGCGTGATGAAGGTCTTGGGCATATTGATGATCTTATTGACGGTATTTGTAGCGTGGCAATCCAATCCACCCTTGGCTCAAGCTGCCAAGGAGACCGTAATGCCTCTGCGTTTTGACTTTACGGCTATCCTGACGCTCGTGGGCGGCAGCGTTGGGGGTTATATTACTTTTGCCGGAGCGCACAGGCTATTGGACACTGGGATAAAGGGCAGGGACCAAGTGAAGAATGCCAGTACAGCTGCGGTGACCGGTATTGTGCTGGCGTCCATCATGCGCACGGTATTGTTCTTGGCCGTGTTGGGGGTGGTCTCAGTTGGTATTGCCTTGGACAGCGACAATCCGGCCGCATCGGTCTTTCGGATAGTATCGGGCGAGGTAGGGTACAAGCTCTTTGGCTTGGTCTTGTGGAGTGCCGCTATCACTTCGGTCATCGGTGCAGCTTATACCTCTGTTTCATTCGTGAAAAGTTTTCATCCGGTTTTGCAGCACTATGAACGTTACCTGATCATTGCATTTATTGTCATCTCCACCAGTGTTTTCCTTATCGTGGGAAAACCGGTGCAGGTTCTTGTATTGGCTGGAGCCCTGAATGGACTGATACTGCCCATTGCCTTGCTGCTGATGCTGTTGGCCGTACATCGTCAGCGTATCGTGGGAAAAGAGTATAAGCATCCGTGGAGGCTCAGCATCGCTGGCTTCGTGGTGGTCTTGCTCATGGGGTACATCAGTGTGGTTTCATTGATAGCGTATTTTTAAAACGCTATCCTTAGTCTCTTGCGTTCGCGGCCTTGCTATAGACTAAGGATAGATAGAAAAAGTACTATCCGTAGTCTGTCGGGTGGGAAATGTGATAGAGACTACGGATTGTGGAATGGTAAGGTATAAGGGATTTAGTTTTTTAATGTTTTGATAAATGTCTGATGATGGTTATAAAATAAGAAATCAATTTGCTGTGCATTTCATTACGTTTGCAGTTGTCGAATGGGTGGATGTCTTTACAAGGAAATTGTATGTCGATATTTTGGTTGAAAATTTAAAATATTGCCAAAAAAAGAAAGGGCTGAATATTCATGCTTGGTGCATTATGCCTAATCACGTTCATTTGATAGCATCTTCTAAAGCCCCATTTCGATTGTCCGATATTTTGCGTGATTTTAAGAAGTTCACAGCGAATAAAATTATTGAAGCAATACAGATGAATACGAATGAAAGTAGGCGTAATTGGATGCTTTGGATTTTTGAGAGTAATGGCAAAAGGAACAATCGAAATGAACATTATCAATTTTGGCAACAAGGCAATCATCCGATAGAATGCCATGATATGGAAATCTTGGGGACACGTATGAAATATCTGCATCAAAATCCGGTTAGGGCAGGAATAGTCAGGTCAGAAGAAGATTACCTTTATTCAAGTGCAATTGATTATTATACCGATGAAAAAGGGTTGATTGCGATTGATTTTTTGAAGTAAAGTACTATCCGTAGTCTGTCGGGTGGGAGACGTGTTGGGGACTACGGATTGTGGGATGATAGGGTAGTCTGGAGACTACCATTTTCATAGTTTAACCCTTAGTCTCTTGCGCTCATGGCCCAGCTACAGACTAAGGATAGTTAAAAAAAGTACTATCTGTAGTCTGTCGGGTAGGAGAGGTGTTGGGGACTACGGATTGTGGGATGATAGGGTAGTCTGGAGACTACCATTTTCATAGTTTAACCCTTAGTCTCTGGCGCTCGTGGCCTTGCTACAGACTAAGGATAGATAGAAAAAGTACTATCCGTAGTCTTTCGGGAGGGAGAGGTGTTGGGGACTACGGATTGGATGAATGATAAGGTAGTCTGGAGACTACCATTTTCATAAGTTTAACCCTTAGTCTCTAGCACACATGGCTCGGCTACAGACTAAGGATAGAGAAGGGTTGCTCATGGGGTACATCAGTGTGGTTTCGTTGATAGCATATTTTTGAATGGAAACTGTTGTTAAGGCGCAGCTTGTCAGTTATTTCAAAAATATCTTTATCATTGTAAAAGCATTTCCATAAATTTGTATTTATGGAAACAATATTGATTCATCCAAATAATAAGGAGCAATTAGCTGCCGTGAAAGCTTTTGCTAGGGCTTTGAAAATGAGTTTTGAAGTGAAGTCGGTGAAAGATGATATGTTTATGGATGAACTTCGCAAAGCTGTGGAAGAAGTAAAGTTGATAAAGCAAGGGAAGCTAAAAGGCAAACCAGTAGAGGACTTGCTCAATGAGTTATAGCGTTATCACTATAAAATCGTTCGATCGCCAGGTCAAACGTTTAATAAAGAAATACCCCTCCCTAAAAGCTGAGCTTGTTAATTTGGTGCTTCTATTGAAAGAAAATGCGGAATACGGTGTTTCGTTAGGCAACAATTGTTTCAAGATTAGGATAGCGATAACCAGTAAAGGAAAGGGTAAGAGCGGGGGAGCAAGAATCATTACTAACTTTTATGTACAAGAATCGACGGTCATATTATTGACCATTTATGATAAATCTGAACAGGGTAATATTTCAGAGAAGCAAATTTTGGATTTGCTATCACAGATCCCATTTTAATGTACAAAAATATAAAATAAACATGACAAGATATTTTTGCTTCACCAGTATTTGTGTTTTGTTGATGATGTCTTGTAAAAATGGTTCGGAGAAGAAACATCTGTTGGGGGTAGGTATCTCCAAAGAATTGGCTACTTATCGCAAAGAGCAGATCTCGGATATCACCTATGCGCTCTCTTTCGATATTCCCGAAAGCAGAGAGCAGGCTATACCTGCCCATCTGAAGCTCGACCTGCAGATACACTCATTGAGCCAACCTCTGTATCTGGATTTCAATGAGCAGCAAGACCATCTTCTGAAACTGTCCGTCAATGGGCGAGAGGAGGATATCGTACACGAAAAAGAGCACCTGATTATTTCGCCCGATGGGTTGAAGCTTGGCGCAAATACCATTGAAATCGATTTTTTGGCAGGAGAGCTATCGCTAAATAGAAATGAGGATTTTCTGTATACCTTGCTGGTGCCCGATAGAGCCAGCACGCTTTTCCCCTGTTTTGACCAGCCCGATTTAAAAGCAAACTATCAACTGACAATCACTGCTCCAAAGGATTGGGAAGTGCTTTGCGCAAGCAAAGAGGAAAGCCGTGTGGATAAAGGGGATTACGTAACGCATCGGTTTGGCAAAACCGACAAGATGAGCACTTACCTGTTTTCTTTTGTGGCAGGTAAATTTTCGGTGGCCAAGGAAACCTTAGGGAAGTTGGATATGCGTTTTCTATATCGGGAGGACAATGCCGAAAAGGTACAGGCCAGTTTGGCCCCCATTTTTGATCTGCACAAGCAATCGGTCGATTTTCTGGAAAATTATACGGCCTATCCTTTCCCTTTTCAAAAGCTGGATTTTGCGGCTATTCCCATTTTTCAGTATGGAGGGATGGAACATGTGGGGGCTATTCAATACCGCGAATCGGCCTTGTTCTTGGATCACACGGCAACCGAAAGCCAGAAACTATCGCGGGCCAAACTGATTGCCCATGAAACGGCGCACATGTGGTTCGGCGATCTGGTGACGATGGAATGGTTCAACGATGTATGGATGAAGGAAGTCTTTGCCAACTTTATGGCCGATAAGATTATCAATCCTGCATTTCCCGATATCAATCACGACTTGCTGTTCGTTTTGAATCACTATCCCGCTGCCTATGGCGAAGATCGCACCAAGGGTACGAACCCCATCAGGCAACAACTGGCTAATTTAAAAGATGCAGGATCCCTATATGGTGGCATTATCTACGATAAAGCGCCCATCATGATGCGTCAATTGGAATTGGCCATTGGAAAGGACAAGTTCAGGGAAGGAATAAGCGAGTATATCAAAACTTACGCCTATGGCAATGCCACTTGGCCCGATCTGATTGACATCTTGGATACCAAGACCGAACGGGACATGAAAAAATGGAGCGACGTTTGGGTCAACCAAAGTGGGCGTCCCGTTTTTGAAGAACACATTGCTTACGATGCTGATAACAAAGTGTCCAAGTTCGAGATAGAACAATCAGCAGAAGACGGCGGTGATCATTTGTGGCCACAAACGTTTGACGTGGCATTTGTCTACCCAGATTCCATTCATCTGCTGACTGTGAACATAGATGGAAAGGTGGCCAGTCTGCCAGAGGCCAAAGGCTTACTCAAACCGAATGCCATCATATGTAACTATGATGGCCTTGGATATGGCGTTTTTCCGATGGATAAAGAAGAACTGATCGCTATATTGAATATCAAGGACGATGTAGCCAGGGGCTACGCCTATATCAATGGCTATGAGAAAATGTTGAATGGAGAGATTGCTCCTTTAGCCATATTCAACTTACTGAAAGAAGGAATAAAGGTAGAAAAGAATGAGCTGATCATGCGGTTGGTAAGCAACGAGATAGATAACGTCTTTTGGACTTTTCTGACCGATGAACAGCGAATCAAAGAAGAGCGATCGTTAGAGGAAGAGCTTTATGCAAAACTGCAGTCTACGCTGCCTCCGAATATCAAGAAAGCAATCTTCAACCTGTACAAGGGTATTGCTTATTCGAGTCAAGGGAGGGAAAGGCTGTATCAGATTTGGAATAAGAACACGCAAATACCCAACCTCAAGCTCAATGAGGACGACTATACGGCCATGGCGATGGATTTGGCCATTTACGAGCATCCTAAAACCAATGACATACTGAAAACGGCACAGCAAGCCATTAGCAATGCGGACAAGCAGAAACGCTTTGCCTTTCTGTTGCCATCCTTGTCGTCAGATCCTAATGAAAGAAGTGCTTTCTTTCAGTCCTTTAAACAAGCCAAGAACAGGGAAAAAGAAGATTGGGTATTGACCGCTTTGAACAATATCCATCATCCCCTGAGGCAAAAGGATGCCATCAAGGATTTGGCGCTTTCGCTGGAATTGTTGCAGGAAATACAGCAAACAGGAGATATCTTTTTCCCAAAGCGATGGCTGAGCAGCTCCATAGGGCAGTATCGTTCAAAGGAAGCCTGCCAGATTTTGCAGGATTTCTTGTCATCACACCCTGATTATAATCCTATACTGATGAAGAAGATTCTTCAGGCTACGGACAATCTAAGCAGGGTACAGGCTATGGCGAGCAATTGAGATAGCAACTCGGGGCAAAATTTCAAGTTTATATTTTTGTAACGAAAATAATACACATGGTGAATATATTAGGTGATGGCCGATTTTTGCCCGAATTTAATGCTGGGTTGATTTTTATTCGATTGCCTGCTAATTTTTTAGCCTTTGCGCGATTACATAATGTTTCTTATCATTGCTTAGCTAAAACGATTTATTAGCGAACCAATATAAATTGAGCTTTATGAGTCGAACTCATTCATTCCAGTTGTCCGATGCCATTGATGTGATTACAATGAAAACTAGTTTGTTAGTTTTGTTCTTGTCCCTCTCTGGATTCCCAAATGCCATATGCCAGCAACCAGACTTGGTAAAGTATGTCAACACCCTGCAGGGCACCAATTCCAAGCACGAGCTGACCCGTGGCAATACCTATCCCACTACGGCTTTGCCATTTGCCATGCATACTTGGACACCCCAAACGGGCAAGAATGGAGATGGCTGGAAATACCAGTATTTCGTGGATAAGCTACGTGGTTTTCAGCAGGCTCATCAGTGCAGCTCTTGGTCCAATGATTATGCCGTCTTTTCATTCTTTCCCACCTTGGATAGCCTGCAGGTAGATGAAGATAAACGGGCAACGGCTTTTAGTCATGACCACGAGATAGCAAAGCCGAACTATTACAGCGTGAAAATGGAAAATGATATAAAAGTGGAAATGGCGCCTAGTGAGCGAGGGGCACATTTGCGCTTTTCATTTCCCAAAAAGCATAAATCATTCTTGGTACTGGATGGGTATACGGGCATTAGCATGGTGAAAATATTGCCGAAGGAAAGGAAGATTATCGGCTTTGTGAACAACGGCAGGGGCTTTAAGGAAGGTTTTAAGAATTTCTTTGTAGCCGAGTTTGATCAGCCTTTCAGGCATTATGGCACTTGGGAGAACAGGGATAATACCGTTTCGCCCGATTCTTTGGAGGCAATGGGAGATGGGAAGGGAGCGTATATCGAGTTTCAAGAAGGAGCAATCGTGCAAGTTAAGGTTGCTTCTTCCTATATCAGTCAAGACCAGGCGATGTTGAACCTAAAAAGAGAATTGGGAGAGAACAGGAGATTGGAACAGACGAAAGAACAGGCATGGAAGGTATGGAACGATCATCTGTCGCGCATATTGGTAGAGGGCGATAGCGAAGATGACAAAGCTACCTTCTATAGTTGCTTCTTTCGGGCCAGCCTTTTTTCAAGGCAGTTTTACGAATATGACGAACAGGGAAACCCCTATTATTTCAGTCCCTATGACGGTAAGGTCTATCCCGGTTATATGTTTACCGATACGGGGTTTTGGGATACATTTCGAGCGCAATTTCCCTTAAATGCGTTATTATATCCCACCATGCACGGCCGATATATGCAAGCCTTGCTGGACGCCTATGACCAATGCGGATGGCTTCCGTCTTGGTCCTTTCCGAGCGAAGCGGGAAGCATGATCGGCAACCATGCTATTTCATTGCTGGCAGATGCTTGGGCAAAGGGGATTCGTACCTTTGACCCTCAGAAGGCTTTGGCAGCCTACTTGCACGAGGCTACCAACAAGGGCCCGTGGGGGCCGGCCAATGGCCGCGATGGTTGGAAAGATTACTATCAGCTCGGGTATGTCCCCAGTGAGGTGCGGGAAGGGACGGCAAAGACCCTCGAATATGCCTATGACGATTTCTGTGGCTACCGCTTGGCCACTATGACAGACCAGCCGTTTTATGCCGATATTTTCAAGCGGCAAATGTATAATTATCGGAATGTGTTTGATCCCTCCACCAGTTTTATGCGCGGACGGGATAGAAATGGCCATTGGAATTTAAATTTTGATCCAATGGAATGGGGAGGTCCCTTTACGGAAGGTAACGCCTGGCATTGGGTATGGTCTGTATTTCACGATACCCAGGGGCTGATCGATCTGCTGGGCGGCGACGAGCGTTTCGTGGCCAAACTGGATTCTGTTTTTACGGAACCCAATAGGGTCAATGTGGGTAGTTATGGCGGTATGATCCACGAAATGACGGAAATGGTCATGGCCGATATGGGGCAGTATGCCCATGGCAACCAGCCCATACAACACATGATTTACCTTTACAACTATGCCGGAGCACCTTGGAAATCACAATTCCATGCCAGAAACGTGATGGATAAGCTCTACAATTGGACAGAAAACGGCTATCCGGGGGATGAAGATCAAGGGCAGACCTCGTCTTGGTTTGTCCTTAGTGCGCTCGGTTTTTACAGTGTTTGTCCAGGTACGGATCAGTATGTAATAGGAAGTCCCTTGTTTGAGAAAGCTACCATAACTTTAGAAAATGGGGAAAAATTTGTGATCCATGCGCAAGGGAATAGCAAGGAAAACGTATATGTCCAAGACGCAAGCTTAAATGGTGAAATATTCACTAAGAACTATCTGACATACGGGGAGATAATAAAAGGAGGCAACTTGAATTTTAATATGGGGAATGAGCCAATGAAAGGTAGGTCCATAAACAAGAAAGACAGGCCTTTCTCGCTTTCCAACTAACTTTTTTTTGTGTTTTCGATTGAAAGCCGTGATTGGCTGTGTTGTATGGCAACGAGTAAGGAGTCTTGTTAACGGAATGTTATTTTATATATTGAAATAGAAATAATTCATTAATATTGATGCATGATAAATTTATGCGTATCAAAAAAACGAATTGCGATGATCCGTCTTTGGCGGAGAAGAAGCCTGCCTGATGACAGTCAGGCAATCTGCGTTTCTGTTTGCCAGATTGCTTCGTCTCTCGCAATGACGGCAAACAAGAAAAATGTCAGTTACTTAATTCATTAATATCGTCATTGCTAAAACGATTTATTTTATTTTAAAGATATTTATGTACATTTGGGATCAAGAAACCAGTACAGACTTAAATATATGCACAGAAGAAGTTTTTTACAGCAATCAAGCTTATTAACTGCAGGTATGTTGACCTCCAAGTGGACCCTTGGTCTAGGATTAGAAGAATTTCCATCCGTTAGGGTTCCTGCAAAGGATCGCCATTTTTCAAGTAAATCAGTGGAACAGGCCATCAAGCTGTTTCAATCGAAGATAAAAGATAAGGAACTGGCTTGGTTATTTGGCAATTGTTTTCCCAATACCTTAGATACTACCGTATACTATAGCGAACAGGGGGGCATTCCCGATACCTATGTAATTACGGGAGATATAGATGCCATGTGGTTGAGGGATAGCTCGGCTCAGGTGTGGCCCTATTTGCAGTTTGCCAAACAGGACAAACCGCTCAACAAGCTGATACAGGGGCTTGTTCGCCATCAGGTGAAATGCGTGTTGAAAGACCCCTACGCCAATGCTTTCTATGGAGACCCAAACAAGCAAGGAGAATGGAAGACGGACAAAACAGATATGTTGCCCGGTGTCCATGAACGCAAATGGGAGATAGACTCGCTCTGCTATCCCATTAGGCTGGCCTATCACTATTGGAAAGCGACGGAGGAAAGATCGCCCTTTGACAATCAATGGAAAGATAGTATCCGGCTGACGCTGAAAACATTTAAAGAGCAACAGCGCAAAGAGGGATTGGGTCCCTATCACTTCCAGCGCGAAACGCCGCACCCAACAGATTCGCTTCCGATGGCGGGCTACGGGTTTCCGGTCAATCCAGTGGGACTCATTTGCTCCGCTTTTCGCCCTAGTGATGATGCCACCATATTTCCTTTTCTCATTCCATCCAATTTCTTTGCTGTGACCAGCCTAAGGCAGGCCGCCGAAATGTTGGATGCCTTTGGAGAAGAGCAGCAGCTGTCGGCAGAGCTACAGGCACTTGCCAATGAGGTGGAGGCCGCTATTCAAAAATATGCTATAGTAGAGCATGAAAAATTTGGTAAAATATACGCCTTTGAGGTAGACGGCTTTGGTGGACGCTACCTGATGGATGATGCCAACGTGCCTAGTTTGCTTGGCCTGCCCTATCTGGGAGCTATAGATTTAAATGATCCGATATATCAGAATACCAGAAAATTCGTGCTTTCAGATGCCAATCCTTATTTCTATAAAGGGAAGGCAGGAGAAGGAATAGGTGGCCCACATGTGGGAAAAGACATGATATGGCCTATGAGCATCGTAATGCGTGCCTTTACTTCTACGGATGAAGGGGAAGTAAAACACTGCATTGACATGCTGAAAAATTCGCATGGTGGAAAAGGGTTCATGCACGAGTCTTTTCATAAGGAAGACGCCACGAACTTCACCAGAAGCTGGTTTGCGTGGACAAATACCCTTTTCGGTGAGCTGCTATGGAAAGTGTTCAATGAAAAAAGCCATTTGCTGACTTAGTTAGTATCAAGTATCAAGGCGTAAGTATCAAGACAAAGCTGTCTTGTGTCCAATGTCTTGTGTCTAATATCTGTTTTAATTTTTACTTTTGAATTTTTACTTCGTATGCGTCGTATTTCACTCCAATTTGTGATAGCTCTATTTTCGGCTACCACTTTGTTCGCCCAAGAACCACTTGTCAACCAAGTGGACGATCCTGTAGAATGGGTGAATCCTTTAATGGGGACACAGTCCAAACCCAGTCTTTCGAATGGTAATACCTATCCGGCCGTGGGAGTTCCTTGGGGTATGAACCTGTGGACGGCACAGACCGGGAAAATGGGAGACGGCTGGGCATACACCTATGATGCTGATAAGATCAGGGGTTTCAAGCAAACGCACCAACCATCGCCATGGATGAACGATTACGGCCAATTTGCCATTATGCCGGTGACAGGAGGGAAAAAGTTCCAACAGGATGATAGAGCAAGCTGGTTCTCCCATAAGGCCGAGGTAGCGAAACCTTATTACTATAGTGTGTATTTGGCGGATGCCGATGTGACTACCGAGATCGCACCGACGGAAAGAGCAGCGCAATTTCGCTTTACCTATCCGCAGTCCGATAGCTCTTTTGTAGTTATAGATGCTTTGGATAAAGGTTCCTATGTGAAGATAATCCCTTCGGAACAGAAAATCATTGGCTACAGCACCAAGTTTGCACGTGGTCCTTTGCCAGATAATTTCAAGAACTATTTTGTCATCTATTTCGACAAGCCATTTGCCACGACCGAAGTATGGGAAAAAGATAAAATTGTGACGGGAAAAACGGAGCTAAGCAGCGACCATAGCGGGGCCATCGTGGGATTCAAGACACAAAAGGGAGAACAGGTAAACTTGCGGATAGCCACTTCCTTCATCAGCTTTGAGCAGGCGGAGACCAATCTAAAGCGTGAATTGGCACAGGATTCCTTTGAGGATACGAAATCAAAGGCAAAGGATTTGTGGAACGAGAAACTTTCCCAAATAAAAGTAGAAGGCGGAACAGTAGATCAAACCCGGACTTTTTATTCCTGCCTATACCGTACCCTGTTTTTTCCAAACAAACTGTATGAGATAAACGATAAGGGAGATATCGTTCACTGGAGTCCATACAATGGAAAGATTTTGCCTGGTTATATGTTTGGAGGAACTGGTTTTTGGGATACGTTTAGGGCTTTGTATCCATTCCTGAACCTGATGTATCCTTCTATCAACAAAGAAATGCAGGAAGGTCTTGCCAATGATTTCAAGGAAGGTGGTTGGTTGCCCGAATGGAGCAGCCCGGGCTATGCGAACATCATGGTAGGCAACAATTCGGCCTCCGTCGTATCCGATGCCTACATCAAAGGGCTGCGAGACTATGATGTAGAAACGCTGTGGGAAGCGGTGACACATGGTGCCAATAACGCGGGGCCCATGACAGCCGTGGGAAGAGCAGGCGTGGAATATTACAACACCTTGGGCTATGTGCCTTACGATGTGAAAATCAATGAGAATGCCGCTAGGACCTTGGAATATGCCTATGACGATTTTGCCATTTACCAATTGGGCAAGGCATTGGGAAAACCGAAAAAGGAAATCGAGATTTACGCCCAGCGGAGCATGAACTACAAGAACCTTTTTGATCCAGAAACTGGATTAATGCGCGGCAAGAATAAAGATGGAAAATTCCAATCGCCGTTCAATCCCTTCACATGGGGGGATGCCTTCACCGAAGGGAACAGCTGGCACTATTCGTGGTCGGTGTTCCACGATGTAAAAGGCCTGGCAGAACTCATGGGAGGTAATGAGAAATTTGTACAAAAACTTGATTCGGTATTTACGTTGCCGCCTGTTTTTGACGATAGCTATTATGGAGGAGTCATTCACGAGATTCGGGAGATGCAGATAGCCAACATGGGGCAATATGCCCATGGCAATCAGCCTATCCAGCACATGATTTACCTTTACAATTATGCAGGTGCACCATGGAAAACGCAGTATTGGGCACGTGAAACGATGAACAGGATGTACAATCCCAACCCAGATGGCTACTGTGGCGACGAGGACAACGGACAAACTTCTGCATGGTATATCTTTTCAGCTTTGGGCTTTTATTCTGTCACGCCAGGTGTGGATCAATACGTATTGGGAACTCCTTTGTTCAAAAAAGCTACCATTACTCTAGAGAATGGTAAGCAAATCGTGGTAAATGCCCCTGCAAATAGCGCAGATAATAGATTCGTCTCTGAATTGAAGTACAATGGGAAGAATTATTCCAAAAATTGGCTTAGTCACTCTGAATTGATGAAAGGCGCAGTGCTTGACTTTGATATGTCGGATAAACCCAATGAAAAACGGGGTACGGATCAAAAGGATTTTCCCTATTCTTTTTCTAATGAATATAAATTTAGTAAAAAGTAATTAGCTAGCTAAGCTAAAAAGTAGATATTTGCCCTGCAAGCTTATGAAATGGCTTGCAGGGTTTATGCATAAAGGAGTATAATGGCAAAAAAAATCTCCATATTGGATATTGCAAAGGCGTTGGGTGTTTCTCCCACTACGGTTTCTTTTGTCTTGAATGGGCGTGCTAAAGAAAAGCGTATCAGTGAGCGGCTCGAAGAGCAAGTACTCAAATATGTCAATGAAATAGGTTATAAACCCAATTCGCTAGCTAGGAGTTTGCGCACTGGCAAAACAAATACCATCGGTTTGGTGGTAGAAAGCATTTCAAATACTTTTTTTTCAAATATAGCACGTGCCATAGAAGATATCGCTTATGCTAATGGATACCGCATACTATATAGTAGTACCGAAAACAGTATTGAACGAACGCGGGCCATTCTACAGATGTTTGCCGATAGGCAGGTTGATGGTTATATCATCAGCCCACCCGAAGGAGTTGAGGCGGAAATCCAGCGATTGGTAGAAGGTAAAAAGCCTGTGGTATTGTTTGATCGCATGATAGATAAGTTGGGTTTGGACAGTGTGAGTATTAATAATGAATTCAGTGCCTACAATGCTACCAAGGTGTTTTTGGGTAATGGCTACAAGCTCATTGCCTGTGTCACCTTAGACTCGAGACAGCAACAGATGAAAGATAGGGAAGAGGGATATGTAAAAGCATTGGAAGATAGTGCTTTGTCTCCCATTGTCTATAAAGCGGATTTTGATATCAGTGATGACGATTTCAAAAATGGCTTTTCCTCCTTTTTAACACAACATGCCGGTATTGATGCTATATTGTTTACTACCAATTATTTGGCTATAAAAGGATTGCGTCATTTGAGAAACATGGGGTATAAAGTGGGGGAGACTTTTGGATTGATCGCATTTGACGAGCATGATCTGTTTGAGCTTCATCAACCACCCATTACCGTCATAGCACAACCTATTGAGGAAATAGCACAAAAATTGATCGCCTTGTTGCTGGATAGATTAGGAACTGATAGAATATTGGAGCCACAGCACCTTGTCTTACCTACAACCTTGCAGCTAAGAGCCTCGTCAAATAAGAACTTATTCCGTTAACAAATTATCAAAAGACTAAAGTATATTACCTGAATGTACACAGAAGAGATAGCATTGGGTTGCGATATTGGAGGCACTCATATTACATGTGCACTTATCAACTTAAGAGAGAAAAAGCAGGTAGAAAGTACATTTGTACGTGAGCATATAGATGCGGGTGCAGATGCGGACTCCATCATAGCTGCTTGGGCTTCTTGCATGAGAAAAAGTATGGAGGGAAAGCTTCCTCCCGCCTATATCGGCATCGCCATGCCGGGACCTTTTGACTATGAAAAGGGTATTTCGCTTATCAAAGGGCAGGATAAGTACGAACAATTGTATGGACTCAATGTGAAAGAGCTGCTGGCCTGCGAGCTTCAGGTGCCAGCGTCCAAGATTCATTTCAATAACGATGCGGCATGTTATCTGAAAGGGGAGATTTTCGCGGGGGCTGCGCAGGGGCATCATCACGTGGTGGGACTTACACTGGGAACGGGATTAGGGTCCTCCAGTGCCAAGGATGGTGTGGTAAAAGATGAGAATCTTTGGCAGGCACCCTTTAAGGAAAGTATTGCCGAAGAATACCTTTCTTCCAGATGGTTCACCACGATATATAATGAACGGGTGGGAGAAAAAGTATCTGGCGTGAAAGACCTTGTGGAGCGCTTTGGAGATAACGCAGATGTTTCGCCTATTTTCGAAGAGTTTGGACGCCACCTGGGCGAATTTGTCGTCCGCTATTTTGGGAATCAGAATCCCGATGTATTGGTTCTGGGTGGCAATATTGCCAAAGCGGCTGAATATTTCCTGGCTACTACTCGCAAGGTCTTATTGGACAAGGGCATGTCTTTGGATGTCAAGTTGGCCAGTCTTGGAGAACAGTCCGCCATGTTCGGTGCGGTCAATTTAATTTAATGCGTTGATTTTTGTTTGACAGATAAACTCCGCAGCGTTCGTCCTTGATCCTAAACACAAAGCCAACTCCATAGACATTTTCTATGCTGATGGTTGATGATGCCCTTAGAACTTTTCGAAGCCTGGAGATAAAAACGTCTAGGCTTCTGCCTAGAAAATAGTCGTTCTCCCCCCAAAGTGTGACCAATATTTCCTCCCTTTTCAAAACCTTGTTTTGGTTTTGGGACAAAAAGCCAGGCAGTTCCGCTTCCTTAGCAGTCAAATCTACTGCTGTTTAGTTGTTTTTCTCAATATCTACTTTAGTCGAAATCAAATAATGCCCCCTTTATGCGTCTGTGTGTTGCTGTGTCTTTTTTTATATATTTTGTAAATAGTTGACAATAAATTATTTATAATATCCTAAAGGTAGTTCTGTAAGTGTTAGTTGGTTTGATAATGATTATTTAACCTCTTCTTCTCGTTAAGAATACCATTCTAAATTAATTTTGCAACAGATTCACAGCAATCAGGTTGATTGTGATCGTGTCAAAAACAATTGTTAACGCATTAACAATATATTAACAATGTATTAACAATTGTTTTTGATTTTATTGATTTGCTTTGTATAAGCCGATTACGAATAGTGACAATTATGATAATCCATGTAAATATATTGATATGAATTAGAGGGATACTCCCCTACTCTTGAGTCGTTCGATTTAGCTAAAACGTTTTATGTGCGGCTTTGCGCACGTTTAAGATTTATTATCCAACATATCTCAAGAGAGGAATCAACCAAGCTATTACTACGCTTCATCCTATTTCTAAGGTAGTATCCGTATTATTTGCAAAACCGATTTTCCATACAATAAAGATAATAATGATGAGGATAAATAACTGATTTTTAATTTTAAACTTGATTATGAAATGAAAATTAAACCATTACCAATTAAGCATTTATTTGGCTTTAAGATTTCCATGCCGTTGATGTTGTTTGCCATCCTTTCTCTATCATCTGTTTACGGTAAGGGCATCGATGTCTATTTGGAACGCATGTTTATGTTACAGCCTGGAAAAACCATTTCAGGGATTGTGATCGATAGCACAACCAAGGTGCCTATCCCAGGAGTTAGTATTGTTGTGAAGGGAACGAAAATATCCCAAACAACGGATGTGAATGGAGCATACAGCATTCAAGTGCCCTATGAGGATGCCGTACTTACCTTTTCATTTATTGGCTATCAACCCGAGGAAGTATCATTAAGGGGGCGAAATAGTGTCAATGTGGCACTTGTTGAAGATACCAAGGCACTTCAAGAGGTCGTAGTAGTGGGATATACTACACAAAAGAAAGAGAACTTGGTAGGTGCGGTTTCTACCATTACGTCAAAGGACTTGGTACAAAGCCCAACGGCAAATATTAACAATATGCTAGCAGGAAGATTGCCAGGCTTGATCGCGAACCAATATAGTGGTGGTGAGCCTGGCGTGGATCGTTCAGAAATTTTCATCCGTGGCAAGGCTACCTATGGTGATCAATCGCCTATCGTTATTATCGATGGTATTGAGCGAGACATGTCCTATTTGGCTCCAGACGAAATTGAAACTTTTACCATACTTAAAGATGCGTCTTCTACTGCTCCTTTTGGAATACGTGGAGCAAATGGCGTTATAGTGATTACTACCAAAAGAGGCAAAGCGGATGACAAAGCGACGGTAGATTTTAGATCATCTGTCGGCATCAATAGCCCAACAAAACTACCTTCGCTATTAGGATCAGCAGACTATGCTACTTTATACAATGAGGCATTAATTAACGATGCCACGAGAGATGGAACCAACATAGGCAGTTTGAATCTCTTCTCTGACGATGCGATTAATACCTTTAGAAACGCACAAGGGGACAATTCCGATGGTCTAGGGTATAGTTGGGACTATTTAGATTACCTCTTCAAGCCCGGATTGCAACAAGAATCAAATCTTTCTATACGGGGAGGAAATGATATCGCTCGTTATTTTGTAATGGGAGGCTATATGTCCCAAGGAACAAATTATGATCATATCGACTTGTCCGATTACAACACATCTGCCAAATTCAAACGGTACAATTTTCGTTCTAATATTGACGTGAATATTACGAAAAGACTGTGGGCAAAGCTGAATCTGGGAGCTCGAATTACCGATCGCACCGCCCCAGGAACAAGTGCAAACAGGCTGATGACCATTGCCATGACACAGCCACCCTATCTGCCGATCATCGTCGAACCAAATGATAATCCAGATAATGCCAACTATATCCTCAACAATCCCAAAGGGATGTTATACGGCGATCAGATTTATCGTTTCAATATGCTAGGGGAGTTAACTCGTACCGGATTTCATGTGGATAAAAACACCTATTTAGAGGGGAGTTTTTCCATGGGCTATGATCTAGATTTCATCACGAAGGGATTGAAAGTAGATGGTGTATTTTCATATGATGCCAGAGAGCAGCAATGGGTGAGGCGACAGGTAGGGACGTATTCCGAAGGGTATAGGGTGTATCCAGGATATGCCATTTTTTTGCCTGCTGAAGGAAGAGATATCTATATGACGCCTGGTCACTATGAAGGGGCGTATATTCCAGGAAGTAGGTATAACATGGATCAGAATTTAGGCAATGAATTCAGCCAAAGTAATCCCTTTAACCGCACTTTCTATCAGGGGCGTCTGAACTATAACCGTACATTTGCCGATATACATACCGTATCTGGTATGTTACTATTCAACCGTTCTTCACAAAGTGCCTATGACGGAGGAAGGGCAGAAGTAGATTTCAGGTACCAGGGACTTACTGGGCAGTTTACCTACAACTATGATCAGAGATACCTTGCGGAATTCAATTTTGGTTACAATGGGTCAGAGAATTTTGCTGAGGATCGTCGTTATGGGTTTTTCCCCGCAGGAGCCTTGGGATGGGTAGTATCCAGGGAAAAATTCATGAAAGATACCAAGGCTTGGTTGGATTTCCTGAAAATAAGAGGCTCCTTCGGTTTAGTAGGTAGTGATAAACTGCCCAATAATCGCCGATTTGGGTATTTGCAATTTTATACAGGCGGTAGTGGCTATAGTTTTGGCGATCAGAATTTCAATGTAGGATTAGGTGGTTTAAGAGAGGATCTTTTGGCCAATCCGGCCATTACATGGGAAAAAGCCAGAAAAATTAATCTTGGTCTAGACGCTGCCATGTTAAAAAATAGACTCAACATTACGGTTGATTTCTTCCATGAGCACCGCTATGATATTCTTACTGACTTGTCACCGGATTATCGGTTAGGGTTTCCTTCTGTAGTGGGACAAAATGCGCCATATATTAATATTGGAGAAGTGGATAACAAGGGAATCGATTTTGAGTTGGGCTGGTCTGATATGATTGGAAAGGACTTTCATTATTTTGTGAAGCCCAACTTTACTTTTGCCAGAAACAAAATAGTTTTCCAAAACGAGATTTCATGGGAATATCCTTGGAGATCGAGAACAGGACATCGATTGGATGAATTCATGGTATATGAATTTGATCGCTTCGTTCGGGATCAAGCAGATGCAGATGCTTTAAATGCCCAAGGGTATCAACCTTGGGGTCAATTGATTCCTGGTGACGTAGTTTATAAAGATTTAAATGGTGATGGGGTAATTACGGATGTAGCTGATAGAAGGATCATGGGTAATCCACGTAGCCCGGAAATCCAGTTTGGATTACCTATTACCTTACAATATAAAGGTGTGGACTTTAGTTTACTCTTCCAAGGAGCACTAAACTCTTCCATATTGTTGACAGATGGCGCCATATGGGATTTCCCTCAATTTGATCAGGATAAAACAGGAGCGGTGCGCCCCATTCATTTAAATCGTTGGACGCCTGCCACGGCAGAGACAGCCACATACCCAGCTTTGCATATTGGAGCACATAACAATAACAAGAATGGCAATAGTAGTTTGTTCTTGTACGACGCCAAATACCTCCGGTTAAAAAATTTAGAAATTGGCTATAATTTGCCTCGTCAGTGGGTTCAGAAGATTGGTTTTAATCAAATACGTTTTTATGCCCAAGGGCAAAATTTGATTACTTGGGATGGATTAGATGAAGTGGATTTGGATCCGGAAACTGGCAGTTCCAGTGGCTATTGGTACCCCATTCTGAAAGTCTACAACTTCGGGGTTAGTGTGAATTTTTAAATGATATGATAGAAAAAAGATAGTATATTATGAAAACATCAATTAATATTGGCTTATTGTTTTTGATTTTAATCTGCACGGCCATCATGTCTTGTCAAAAGTACTTAGATAAATTGCCTGACGATCAATTGTCTGAAGAAGAAGTGTTTACTAGATTTGAACGGGTGAATGAGCTGGTGACGGATTTGTATGCTAGATCAAAAGCTGCAAATAGCCCATTAACTTGGTTTGCTCACTTTTCTAGTGCTGCCATTACCGATGAAGCAGAGGGAACGACAGTGGAAGGTAACCTAACCAATAACTTCAATACAGGAGATTGGAATATAAATGGAATCCCTGGTAGCAGAGGACAATATTGGCATGATTTGTATGCTAGTATTAGGAGGGCGAATGTTATTTTAGCTGGTATAGCTGAACATAACACTCCGGATAACCCTATACAGCCTGGAGATTTGGAAAGACGGATCGGTGAAGCCTATTTTCATCGTGCTTACCTGCATTATCTGGTTTTTCGCATCTATGGCGAAGCACCTTATATCGATTATGTCGTAGATGTAAACCAGTCTATGGAGTTTCACCGTGAATCGGTACATACCCTTGCAGATAAAATAGTAAGTGATGCGCAAGAAGCATTCAATCGAGTGCCAGTAAGATGGGGGAATCAAGATTTTGGCAGGGTTGATAAGGGCGCATGCCTAGGTTTGATAGCCATGACTCGATGGGCCGTAGCTACGCCGCTATGGAATGGCGCGAACAACTATGGATATACGGGTCAAAGGGAATTTGAAGGTGAATATGGTTACAATGTCGAGCGCTGGGTAAGGGCGCGCGACGCGGCTAAGGCGTTGTTGGACTTGCAAGGTGACGCTGGACCACGATACAGCCTATATCAAAGATATGGTGAGCAGGATTTCAACGACAGTGGTGGTCAAAATACCAGTAACTCTACAGTGTATACGCGATTATGGCAAATGTACTATGACATGGAATCTTTCCAAAACGAAGCCGTATGGTTCGTGACCAGGGATAAAGGGGAAGGATGGTTCGGAGATGTATATCCTCCCAGTAGAGGTGGCGGGTCTCGGCAGCAACCTGTACAGGAACAAGTGGATGAATATGAGTATATTGGCCCAGATGGTTATGGTTATCCTATTTATTCGAGCCGTGCCAAAGACGACGGGTACGATGACGGAGATCCCTATAAATCAGTGAAGCGCGATCCCCGTTTTTATAGAGATATTGTGTACCATGGTGCGCCTTTTCGGGGAGGCAACAATAACCCTTCTGTCGTTAATACAGCAGAGGGAAGCGATCGTATCAATGCGTCTAACGCTACCCGTACAGGTTATTACCTGCGTAAGTATTTGCAAGAGGCTTGGAATCGGAACGGAAGTGTCAGTATCAGTGCTCCAGCGATATGGCGTTTGCCCGACTTCATCTATATCTATGCCGAAGCCGTCAACGAAATAGATGGGCCAAATGCAGAAATATATGGCCTGGTCAATCAAGTGCGGGCTCGCTCTTTTATGGCTCCTATGCCTCCTTCAACGCTAGCAGATCAAGATTTAATGCGTGAGTACATCAAGCGAGAACGTAGGGTGGAGTTTTTCTATGAAAATAAACGTGCTTTTGATTTTCGCTTATATTTGGAGCCCACTGTACAAGATGAGTTGAACAAAGAGGAAGTATGGAGAAGTGCAGGAGCTAACAACAATGAACGTTCGCGTCGGTATTGGGAAAATGGCTATGGCCCGTATCCTAAGACACAGCGTATGATCAATGGTATGCAGCCAGTGGAAGACCCCAACGGCAAAATAGAAGTAAATGGCAAAAGGTATAGAATGGAACGCTATTGCGTAGAGGAAAGGGTATTCATTGCTCCTAGGCATTATCTTTTTCCAATAATGATTTCTGAGATACAACAATCGCCCACGCTGGTACAAAATCCAGGTTGGTAAAGAAAATAAGGGACCAGTCTATCAGTGGGTATATTGGTCCCTTATTTTTCTTGCTTATATAAGATAGTTTTTATTATCGCTCAAGCACATCTTCTATTTCCGTAAAGAAGTGGACACCGCATTTGGAATGTCTATTTTATATTAAGATACGCGGAAAACAAAACCTACTCCATAGACATTTTCTATGCTCACGGTTGACGATGCCTTTAAAACTTTTCGAAGCCTGGAAATAAAAACGTCAAGGCTTCTGCCTAGGAAATAGTCGTTCTCCCCCCATAGCGTGATTAGTATCTCTTCTCGTTTCAACACTCTATTTTGGTTTTGGGACAAATATCCAAGCAATTCCGCCTCCTTAGCGGTCAAATCTACTTCATCGCCTGTTGGCATGAGGAGCTTCAGCATGTTTTTGTGGAATGTAATGTCGCCCATTACTGTCAAGCCTTCCTCATTTTGAACATTTGAAGCCGTAAGTTCATAGCGTTTTAAAATGTTTTTGATTCTCAATACCAACTCGTCAATGTCAAAAGGTTTATTGATATAGTCATCCGCACCGATTTTTAGTCCTTTAATACGGTCCTTTTTTTCATTCCTCGCAGTAAGGAACAGAAACGCTTGATCCTTATTGCGTTTCAAGATCTTTTCGGCCAATTCAAAGCCTTCCATGTCGGGTAACTGAATGTCTATAATTAATAAATGAAATAGCTGTGGTTTGTTCCAATAACAATTTAAAGCCTCTTTTGCCGTTTTGAACCAACTCACTTGAAAGTCCATGATTTCAAGGTATTGTTTCACGACGTTTCCCAGATCTATTTCGTCTTCTACAAATAGTAGATGCTTTTTCATCCTGTATTTTATTAATTGCTTTTGGGAATAAATATAATGAATTCACTTCCCACATCTTCTTCGCTCTTTATTTCCAATCGCCATCCATGGGCCTCCAAGCATTCCTTTACGTAGAACAACCCCAACCCAAGTCCGGCGGCACGAACATTTTCGTGTTTACCTCTATAGAATTTTTCCAATATTCGTTTGGTAGTGACTTTATCCATTCCTATGCCATTGTCTCTGATACTAATAACGATATAGCTCCCCTCTTCATAGGTAGTAATCCATATTTCTTTTTGACTAGATAGATTGTATTTGAGTGCATTGTCCATGATATTATAAATCATGGTAGTAAAGGAAAATTTGTTCAATGATATAACGGTACTTGGCGATGTTTCTTTGAATAGGATGTTTACGTGATCCTCGGCTTTTAGGTTATAATCATACGCTATTTCTTCCAGGAGTGGATGTAGATCGTACTTTTGCGTCACTACCGTTTCCTTATGTAGGGAAGTGATGTCTAGAGCTTGTCCTATGAGTAGCTGTAGTCTACTGGCTTGCCTTTGTATCACTTCGGTGAGCGACTGAATGTTTTCACTTTTCGCATTTATATCTTTATTTTGTAGACTTTTGTTGGCAACAAATATGGTTGAAAGTGGCGTGTTGAACTCATGTGTGATACTATTTAGGAAATCGGACTTCATTTCTGCCAGTTTTTTTTGTTTGAGCCAATTGTTATAGGTGACTAAGAAAATGCCTACGATTGATGTCATGGACAAAATAGACAGAAGAAAAGTGGGCAGCATTTGTTCAATGATGGCCAATCGTCTATTGTTCTTGTCTACATAGAGCGAGAAACTGATTTTGTTGCTATAAGCCGATGGAGCACTTACCGTAATAGAGGAAACCAGATTCTGCTTGTTGGTGTTCGTTAAATCGCCACTTATTATAATATTAGTACTGTTGCTTTTATCTTTTTTTGAAGATTGTTTACTGTAGAGTGTAATATAATCTGTTCCGTTAAATGTAATACCTATGTTATCTACTACCAACAGATAATGTAGGTTTTCCTCCAATTGATGTTGCTCTATAATGGAATGAAATAGACTGTCCATAGTGCTGGACTGACGTAATGCATTTAGCAAACTGTCACAAATCAATTGCCTTTCTTTTTCAAATAGTACACGATCGGTTTTGTATAGTTTCTCCAGTGTGAGAATGTTTCCCTTAAGATAGCGATCTATGATTACTTGACCACCCGGAAAAATTTTATCGTTTCTAATGGCGCTGGAATAGGCTTCGTTTATGATGCTTTTTTCCTGTAACTGATATTCCCTATCCTTCAATTCATAGGTGTTATAGATGAGTCTATACTGAACAAAAAATAAAATGAGCAAGCTTATGAAAGCGATTGTTTTGTGCATTTAACTAAATCTTAATTCCATTTAGTGATCATGAAATATGATATACAAATATTGTTAAAAATACAATCAAAAAAGAGCTTGTTAAAGATGTATTAACAATTCGTTGGGTTTCTGTTGACAACTAGGTTAGGCCAATTAAAGTAATTTTACCGTTACCAATTATGAGTGGAGAATTTAAGCAAGGAGATTCAATATTGGGTTAGTTGTAATTGCTAAATCGTTTTAAAATTGGAGTTAAATTAAAATTTTTATTTAAACTAAACCTATAACTATAACCTCGCTTTCGCAATTTGACATGTAAGAATTGACTAAACTAAAATTTGTAAATTATGGACAATTATCAACTCAAAAAATTGACAACGGCATTAATCGGGTTCAAACGAGGGCTCATAATGCTATTTTCGCTTATTATTTTAAGTGGAAATCTTTCTGCACAAGACATCAAAGTAAGTGGTGTTGTTAGAGATGTGCAAACAAAAGAACTTTTGCCAGGGGTAACGGTAACTGTAAAAGGAGGTGGACAGACCGTGCGCACCGATGGCAATGGGCGTTATGAAATTAATGCTTCTGCACAGGCAACATTGGTATTTTCATCCATAGGCTATGTGGGGCAAGAATTGGCAGTGAATGGTAGGTCAAGTATCAATGTGTCCCTTGACTCTGACATTCAATCCTTGGAGACAGTAGTGGTCCAAGTGGGCTACGGAAATCTGAAGCAAAAAGAAGTGACTTCTGCTGTGGCACACGTGGATACCTCTCAATTTAGGCAAAGTGGTTCTAGAAATGCACTGGATTTGATACAGGGCAAAGTCCCTGGTCTGCAGGTGACGCGTACCAGCGGATCTAATCCCAACTCCAGTCCCAGCGTGCAACTGCGTGGTGTGGTTACGGTAACAGGTTCTGCCAGCCCTCTTTATGTAATTGATGGAATCCCAGGGGGCAATATGGATCTATTGCAGCAGGACGATATTTTGTCCATTGACGTATTGAAAGATGGTTCAGGTGCGGCCATATATGGATCTAGTGCTAACGCGGGCGTTATCTTGGTGACAACCAAGAAAGGCAAACCCGGAGCCGCTAGTTTTGACTACAACAATTATGTAAGGAAGGAATACGTACAACGGAAACCTAACGTACTTACCGCACAGGAGTTCAGGGACAAAATTGCATCGGGCGAGCTTAGCTCATCTCGGGCAGATAGGGGTTACAGTACGGACTTCTACGATATGATGATCAATCATGACAATCTATCGCATAACCACAACTTTGCCATGAGCGGAGGTACCAACAATACCAATTACCGGGCAAGTGTAAACTACAGAAATCTGGAAGGCATAGGCCTCGAAAATGGCCGTCAGGAGTTCGGTGCTAGGTTGAACATGAATCAAAGAGGATTTAACGATCGCTTGAATGTGCAGCTGAATTTGGTTAACAACTTCAACAATGCTAATTTGCTAGGTGGTGGCGCATGGGAAAGTGAACTGTTTAAAAATCCCACGTTCTCTAACTTTAACGACGACGGATCGTATTATTTTGATCTGCAAAGCACCAATGAGTACGCGCGTTTGATGCAGGAGACAAGTTTTAGAAAACAGCAGACAACCTCGGCCGATTTCAAAGCAGACCTAGATATCATCGCAGGATTGAAAGGGACGGTTTTTGGCTCTTATCAGCGAAATTCTTGGAATGATAGTCAATATGCACCGCAAGATAGCGAAACCTCCATTGAAAATACGGATTACCCAGGAGGAGCCTGGGCAGCAAAAAGCGATTTTCTGTCCCAAGCTTATGCGTTCGAACCTACCTTGCAATACGATCGGCTGTTTGCAGAAAAACATAATTTCACTGTTATAGGTGGATATAGCTACCGCTATTATAAGGAAGAAGGGATGAGCGCTTCCAACCGTGGCTTTATCAACGACCTTTTTCACGAAGACAATTTGGGACAAGGAACCGCATTGATAGACGGTAGGGCCGGTATGGGTAGTTTTAAGAACGACAATAAGCTGATCGCATTCTTCGGAAGAGTTAACTATGCTTTTAACGGCAAATATATGCTGCAAGCCGTAATACGTCGTGAAGGCTCATCTCGCTTCGGTACCAACAATAAATGGGGCAATTTCCCAGCAGTTTCCGCTGGTTGGAACGTTTCTGAGGAAGAGTTTATGCAAAACGTAAATTTTGTCAATTACTTGAAACTTCGCGTGGGCTATGGCGAAACGGGTAACTCTGGATTTAGCAACAATGCTTCTCGTGTAACTTTGGGTGGCGGAGGAAGGTATCTCTACCCAGATGAGGCTTATAGGGAAACCTATGGCCCAAACAGAAATCCGAATCCAAATTTGAGATGGGAGAGCAAAAGGGAATATAACCTAGGGCTGGATTTTACGCTATTTGATCAAAAATTGAACGGTAATTTAGATGTTTTCCAACGTAAGACGGTTGATTTGCTGGACACTTATACCACACCACAGCCGCCCTTTATCCAATCAAATATCTATACCAATGTGGGTACTATTTCTTCAAAAGGTATAGAACTTGGCTTGAGCTATAAAGCGATCGACAAGAAAGACTTCTCTTGGTCTGTAGATCTCGTGGGGAGCACTACCAAGAATACCTTGGATAGCTATTCCAATGATATCTATACACTCGATTACAAGGAATTTGGAAGTATAGGTGGCGCGGGAGCATTGGGTAATGCCATTGTCACCTACGAAGGGGAGCGTGTAGGTGAATTTTGGGGCAAGCGCTTTGCAGGGTTTACGGAAGACGGGAAATGGTTGTTCTATAATCGGAATGGCGAAGCCGTTCGCAACGACCAGATCAATAATTCCAGAAATCGTGAATTAACTGACCTAGCACCTATTGGTAATGCGGTTCCCAAATACCTGTTGTCCATCAATAATAGTTTTACCTATAAACGTTTTGATTTTAGGGTGTTCATGCGAGGTAAGTTTGATTACGACATCCTAAATACCATGGCTTTGAGCTATGGCAATAAGGTATGGCAAGGTAATTTGTTGCAGGATGCCTTTACAAAATACGCGGAGATTGACGATACCTATATGTATTCCGATTACTACATAGAAAGTGGCAGCCACTGGAAAATAGATGAAGTCACTATCGGCTATACCTTCAAATTGCCCGCTACTTATTTCCGTAACTTACGCGTGTACTTTACAGGACAGAATTTGGCGACTATCACTGGCTACTCTGGCAATGACCCTGATTTTATTCAGGATACTGGTTTAGGACCTGGGATAGATAGTCGGGGAGCTTATCCAAGTACTCGCTCATTTTTGATAGGTGTTAATTTTGGATTCTAGGGATAAATAATTAAAGGCTAATTGTTAGGTGACTTTAATGTCACGTACAAAAGATATACAGATGAAAAAGAATTTATTTAAAGCAGTTTTCTTAGGTATGCTCGCGTTTGCCAGCTGTACCGATTTAACGGAAAATGCATATGATCAAATGTTGACCGATGATTTTTACAATAATCGGAACGAAGTACTTTCGGCAGTCTTGAGGCCTTATACCCATGCCAATGCCTGGGTTACACCTTCGGGACAAGATGGTTGGTGGCGGCCTGCTGAATTGTCAGGAGATCAATTGGCATGGCCTACCAAAGGGAGGCATGGTGAAGACGGAGGCAAATGGAAACGTTTACATTACCATACCTGGACAGTGGATGAAGGAGGGCTGAACAATGCCTGGAGATTAATGTATTGGGGGATGGGCTTGTGTAATGACCCGATAGAAAATCTAGAAGCGCGGGAAAGCGCAGACATGGGTATATCCGATGAAGAAAAGGCTGCTTTTATTGCTGAATTGAAG
The DNA here is from genome assembly GCF_000427965.1 of Olivibacter sitiensis DSM 17696. Classification (GTDB taxonomy): domain Bacteria; phylum Bacteroidota; class Bacteroidia; order Sphingobacteriales; family Sphingobacteriaceae; genus Olivibacter; species Olivibacter sitiensis. The sequence continues at coordinate 53,671 of NZ_ATZA01000013.1, forward strand.
TTGTTAAGGGCATTTCATTACCTGAAGTTAATGGACTTGTTTGGAAATATTCCTATTGTAACTCAAGTGGGCATACCCGCACAACCAGAAACTAGGCCAAGAGCGGAGGTTTTTAATTTCATAGAATCTGAGATTCTGGAAAATGTAAATCAAGCTCCCGTATTGTCCAGAGGAATGATGGGAAGGATGTCACAAGCTGGAGCCTACGCCATGCTCGTAGAGCTTTATCTCAACGCAGAAGTTTGGACTGGAACACCACGTTGGGATGACTGTATCGCCGCTGCCAACAAGTTGATCAATAGCGAAGCCGGAGGACAAAATGGTACCATGGAATTGGATCCGAATATTATCGACCAGTTTAAAAATACCAATGACCTGTCCAAGGAAGTAATCATGTCTATCGCATATGATTATACGACCGCCAATTTTCAACCTTCTTGGCCAGGAGAATTTTTCCATTTCAAACAGCGCGAAATATACGGTGGAGCAAGAAATGGCAATAACGGTATCGTTTTGATCCCAGGGGTTTATACTACGTACTCTGACCAGGACTTGAGAAAATCTGAATGGTTGCTTGAAGGTACGCAATACAACTTTGCTACGGGTGCCGTTGTAACCGGATCCGAAGAGTATAATGAACGGCCATTAGTTTTTGTTGACAACATCAGGAGAAATTCGGTCAATGAGACGTCTTCAACCATGAGTGATGGTGAAGAAAATAGCGGTGTTCGTTTCAATAAATATAAATTGGGCAATCAGCTAGTTGGGCATGATGGTACTCCCATCGACCTGAACTATAACAACAACGATTGGAATATCTATCGCCTCACTTGGATTTACTTTGCAAAGGCAGAAGCTATCATTCGTCAAAATGGAGGAACGGCCAATCAAGAGGCCGTAGACCTGATAAATACGTGTAGGAAGAGAGCATTTGCAGAGGCAGATTGGGCGGCTAATGCCTATACGCCAGCTACTTTGACATTGGACGAGCTGTTGGCAGAAAGGGGAAGGGAATTTATTTTTGAGGGCTTTAGAAGGAATGACCTGATACGCTTCGGTAAGTTCACTTCAGAATCGTGGTGGGATCACCAAGCTAGTCAAGCTACTAGAAGCTTGTTCCCTATTCCTCAGCAGCAAATAGATATGAACCCCAATTTACAGCAGAATCCTGGCTATAATTAATTGTGGTTTGTTGTTTTGATTAGTGAGAAAGGGTGATTACTATAGAGGTAATCGCCCTTTTTTATATCTATTTTGTTGTCTTTCTCCTTAGCGAGCCGAATAAAACGGTAGCCTTGGCCTATAAAGATTTCATTTTCTGTTCATTTGTGTTCTATTAACAATTCGTTAGCGATTCATTGACAAGATTAGTAGCAAATTTGCTGTATCTTCACAAGATAAAAGATACTATTTATATGCTTAGAAAAACATTATTAGCCGTAGTAATTATCGCTGTCATTGCGGTACAAGAAGGTAAGGCACAGAGAAAAAGTTGGAACGATATGGATCTTACGGGAGCTATCGTAGACACGTTAAAGAAAGGTAAATATACCTTGATCTTCATTGACAAATCGCCCGATTTCAATCCCGAATTGAAGCAGCGCTTGATTGAGACGTTCTTTGAGGTGTACCCCAAAGAGGCAAAAAAATATAACCCCAAGACTACTCGTCAGGTAACCTTTTTTGTCGATCCCGCATATGACGGTGTAGCAGCTGCTGGCGGAGGCTTGGTACGTTTCAACCCACAATGGTTCAAGAAAAGTCCAAATGACATCGACGTGGTCACGCACGAGGTGATGCATTTGGTACAAAGCTATCCCCGTGGCGCTGGTCCGGGATGGATAACCGAAGGTATAGCCGATTATGTACGCTATACCATGGGTGTGGACAATGAAGGCGCTGGATGGTCTTTGACTCCATTTAACGAGAAGCAATCCTATGAAAATGCTTACCGCATCACCGCTCGGTTTTTCTATTGGATGGAACAGCAAGGACAAAAAAACTTGGTGAAGAAATTGGATCATGCCATGCGTAGCAAGACATATACCGATGCTTTCTGGAAAGACGAAACTGGAAAGACCGTCGACGAGTGGTGGGCTCAGTATGCCCAAAACCCAGTGTTGAAATAATAAATTTGATTTGTGTGTTGTGAACGGTGGCAATTAGGTATTAATACCTAAATTGTCATCGTTTTTAGTATTTATCTAGATAGATAGAAAGAATGATTGATAAGAAAAGCTTAATTACGTTGTTGCTATTGTCGCCTGCTGCCATATGGGCGCAAACAAATGATTTGGTACCTTATGTGAAGCCCATAATCGGTACGGCTAAAATGGGGCACACTTATCCAGGGCCTACGGTGCCCTTTGGCTCCGTGCAGCTCAGTCCCGATACCGATACCATTCCCTATGCCGTAGACGGTAGGTACAATGGTGAGGTATATCGCTATTGTGCAGGTTATCAATATGACGACCCTACCATCGTTGGTTTTAGCCACACCCATTTTAGTGGGGTAGGGCATTCCGATCTGGGCGACTTTTTGATCATGCCCACCGTGGGTGCTTTACAGATGAATCCCGGCACAGCCGATAATCCAAAGGGTGGTTATCGTTCGGCCTATAGCCACGACAATGAAGTAGCCGAGGCAAATTATTATAAGGTGAAGTTGGATGACGACAACATCTTGGCCGAACTCACCACCAGCACGCGTGTAGGTTTCCATCAATACACCTTTCCCAAGTCGGATCAATCGCATATTATCCTAGACCTGATGGCGGGGATATACAACTATGATGACAAGAATGTGTGGACGGTGGTACGCGTGGTAAACGATACCCTGATCACAGGCTACCGCCAGACCAACGGTTGGGCCCGCACGCGAACCGTCTATTTTGCCATGAGCTTTTCCAAGCCTTTCAAAGAGTACGGTACACAGAATAACGATGGGCCTAAGGTGTACCGAGGTTTCTGGGGCAAATTTGACCAGTCCAAGAACTTTCCGGACGTAGCGGGCAAGAAGCTGCGCATGCATTTCGATTTTGATACCCAGGAAGGTGAGCAGATCAAGGTGAAAATGGCACTGAGCCCGGTGAGCATGCGCAATGCGCTGGAAAACATGCAGGCCGAAGTACCTCACTGGGATTTCGACAAAGTGAAGCTAGATGGACAAACGCAGTGGCAAAAGGAACTGGAAAAAATCAGGGTGGATGTACCTACGGACGAAGATCGTATCAACTTCTATACGGCCATGTACCATGCGGCGCTGATGCCTAGCATTTACATGGATGTGAATGGGGAGTATAAGGGACTAGATCAAGAAGTGCACAAGGCAGAAGGATTTACCAACTATACCTCTTTCTCCATTTGGGATACCTTCAGGGCTTTCCATCCTTATCTCAACCTTATCAATCCCTCGCGCAATGCCGATATGGTGGCTTCCGTGATGGCGCATTACGATCAGAGCGCCTTGCCCATGTTGCCAGTATGGTCGCATTATGCCAATGATAATTGGTGCATGAGTGGTTATCATAGTGTCTCCGTAGTGGCCGATGCCATCATCAAGGGGGTCTATCAGGGTGACGCGGAAAAAGCGTTGGAGGCCTGTGTCACTACGGCCAACAGGAGGAGCTATGAAGGAATAGGCGAATACATCGACAAAGGCTACGTGCCGGCAGAAAAGTCAGGTACGTCGGTTTCCAATACCTTGGAATACGCCTACGATGACTGGTGCATTGCGCAATTGGCCAAACATTTGGGCAAGACCGATATATACGATACCTTCATAAAAAGGGCTGCCAGCTGGAAAAATGTGTATGACCCATCCATTGGCTTTATGCGACCCAAACTGGCCGATGGCAGCTTTAAGAAGGAATTTGACGTATTGGAAACGCATGGTCAAGGTTTCATAGAGGGCAATTCATGGAATTTCAGTCTCTATGTACCACATGACCCCGTCGCTATGATGGAGAATATGGGAGGCAAGAAGCGCCTTTCCCGCTATCTGGATTCGCTCTTTACCATGCACTTGCCGGACGAGTTCTTTGCCAATACGGAGGATATCACTCGTGAGGGGATTATTGGCAACTATGTGCATGGCAATGAGCCATCGCACCACGTGGCCTATCTGTACAACATTACTGGCGAACCTTATAAGACGCAGGAAAAGATCAGGATGATCCTTAAGAATCAATACCACAATGGATCTGACGGCTTGGGCGGCAATGATGATTGCGGTCAAATGAGTGCTTGGTATATCTTCAGTTCCTTAGGATTTTATCCAGTGGCTCCGGCTTCAGACGAATATTGGCTGGGCAGTCCTGCGGTAAGTAGTGCATCCATCCGTCTGGAAAATGGCAAAAACATACAGATACGCGCCATCAATCAATCGGACAAGAATGTATATGTCAAGAAGGTGACGCTGAATGGCAAGGAAGTAAAAGGCTACAAACTGCACCATGCCGATTTGCTCCAGGGCGGCGAATTGGTGTTTTATATGAGCGGGAAAAGATAAATTAAATCTGCAGGATAAAATCACTTGTCTAGTGGGGCGATCCGATCGCCCCACTAGACAAGTGATTGTCTCAATTTACGGGAACGTAATTTTTGTAAGGCCATATTGTTCTGCAAGTAATCGCATCTCGCCTTCAAATCGGTAAAACGGAAAATCATCATTCATAATATTACCTATTCTGTTGACTAAGACATACCTCGGAATTCCATTAAAATTGAAGAGATCTTGCAAGAGATAGTAATCGTCTTTTGAAAGGCGGATGGAGTTGAACAGCCCCTGTTCACGCACGAAATCATCGTATTTTTTTTGAGGCGATCCAATTTCTGATGTGATAAACAGAAAGTCGAGTTCGGCATCATTTTTACGAAATTTTGCTCTAGTTTGTTGTTTGTCTTGGATGTTGGAGATGCAGGGAGGACAGTAAATCGCCCAGAAGTCGACAAGCAGGAATTTTCCATTATAGGGAGCAATGATTTTTTTGAAAAGCGCTCCACCTTTTGTTTCTGGTAAAGGGTAGCCATCTACTGGCCCCTTTTGATAGGCTTGTTCATAAAGTCGGTCACATTCCGAAACTAACCACGGAAAGTCTATCCCTTGTTTGAATGAATGGATGAACGCCTTACCTTCCACTCGGTCCATTAATTGAAAATGTGATTTGAGGGCTCTTATCTTCATAATATTGTATAACAGGTTTTTTTCCAATTTAAAGTTATTTGTTAATACGGAATCTTTCGCTGCCCAATGCAGCAGCAGGCTGCTAGCTTTTAAACTACGGTTTTGTATTGGCGAATTGTAGGTGCGATACTTCTGCAATATAGTTGGATTGTTGGCCAGCCATGTGGCGATTTCTCGTAGGGCGGAGTCGGATTTACCACTATCTGTCTCGTTGGCAATTTCCGTAAGGCTTTTAAATTCGCGATAGGCTTCCGTAGCTTCCATGTCGAGTTCTTCTCGCATAAAGTCGAGCACACTTTTTTTAGGCGCAACGTTTACCGGGATAGGAATGATAAAAGGGGGACTATTTTCAAAAGAATTGATAAACTGAAGAAAAGAAGGGCATGCAATTAAACTGCTGTCATTGAAGTTAATCCGGTTTAGGAAATCGTAATAGTTGTCCGGAAAATCATCCCGTTTTTCCCTGTTGTTTGCATATTTAAGCAATTGGGATGCGTAATGGCTGTTTACCTCGTTTTGGACGATGTGTTTGGTTAATGGTAAGCTATTCGCCCAATCTGCCTCTTTGTAAAACTTATGCAACGTAGAATCCCAACGTGTAATTTGCCATTTCTTGAAGGCGTCAGGAGCTAATTTGTCGGCAAAGTCAAGGAAAATCTCCTGGTCATTCAAGGCTAGATGAAATTTGACGAGTTCCGCGTTGACGCTGGCATTTTTGCCTTTATAATGGACATTTCTCAACAGACTATACCCTTTTGATGCTTTGGTATATATCTCGTTCCAGTTCAGAAGGATGGCCAAGTTTGCTCCAGGTTCGATATAAACATAAGTAGCTATATCATCAAAGTACAATTGTAGGTATTTCGGATATTTCAACGATAAGCTGGCCTCGAAGCGTCCATCTTTATCAAATGAGATTAAAGCGATTTGTTCTTCGCTGGCAACGGGGTCATAGAGATCTGCCGTACCGGTTTTTAAATGAACGTTATTTGGGTAGTCTTGGATATATCCCACGAGCTTGGTTGTCTCCCCTGCATCAATTTCCAGTTGGGCATCTATCCATAATGAAACCGAGTCCGGTATTTTTTCCCATTGGCCATATAAAGCATGACAATAGGTCAAATAAAGAGATAGGAGGATGATTTTGCATTTCATTATTGTTCAAATTAAATTGCTTCTTGTCTTTATTTCGTCTTTGCCTGTCTAAATTGGTAGACGTATCCCAGTAAAAAATATTGCCTTAATACATTGCTTTCATAGTAATAAATGGAGTTGGCCGAGCCTCCTCTGTAGACATTGTTGTTTTGGTTCAGCATATCAAAGGCGCTAAGCTTGATTTGACTATCGTTCTTGAAGTTGTAATACAGCGATGTGTTCAGTAGATGATAGGATTGGTTGTTGGATATGCCACCTGCCTGATTGCGCAGGTTATAGCTGCATTCCAGTGTTAGCCCCTTTATTTTGTTGGCAGTAGCACCTATACCTATTTGGTGAGTTGCGTAGTTGATGTCCCTGAAATTATCGTTCTGGACCGAATTTTTGTTTGAGTTCCATCCAAACTGGTAGGACGGGGAGATTCCTAGCCATTGTTGCCAAGACAGCGTGAACTCTTGGCGCCACGTGAAGTTCAAGTTGCTAGACTTGTTTTCAATGTCATTGATGGTGGTATATTGTTGGTTCAAATTGGCGTTTAGATTGGAGGATGCGTTGAGATGCCACGATTTTCCCAGGTTTATCCTTCGGCTGACATTAGTTCCCATGTACATCCGGTCTGTTCCCGGGGCTTGATATTGCCGAGATACGCTACGGCCATTGGTCAAATCCCTATTTGTCGAATACCCAACGGATTTATCTTGCATCATATAATTGCCATAAACATAAAATCCACCTTTCATGCCGTACTTGGAATAGTTGACGTTGAATTGTTCTGTCTTGATGTTGTCAAAATCGGTGGAAGCTAGCGTATAGTACAGGTTATTGATGCGGTTGTCTACGGTCTGTATGCTGTAAAGGCTGGGGCCCTGAACTCGCTGTTCATATTTTAGGGTGAAGCTGTTGTAGCGCAGTTGGGCTTCGGGAAGCCAATATTGCTTGTCGACTTTGCGGCTTGGCAATACACCGAGGTAATCAAAGTCATTGCCGCGCCATAGCGTAGAAATGCCTCCATTTAAGGATATCCGTTTAGTAATGAGCCAAGTTAATAGGCCACCGGTAATATATTCCGTAGAGTGGAAGAGGAGGTCGTTTTGTAGGGAAGACTCTGTGTCATTTATAGCGTGGATATGTTCCTTCCTGTTAGTCCTGTTATAGATCAGTTGACCAAAAATATCTGTGCGGAACTTTTCGCTTAGTGGAATTAATGTGTTCAGCCGCACGTTGCTGTTGCGGTTGTCGTTAGGAGACCAGTTGGTGATCAGTTGATTCGTTTCAGAACCACTTTCGCCAAATATTGCCGTGTATTGCTGTGTTTCGGAGTTGTTTCTACTGTCCATGATGGACTGCGAATAGTTAAGGGATAGGACCGCCTTTTTGTAATAGCTTTTCTCTACATAGAAGTTGTGGCTATAGTCTATGCTGTTGCCAGCGCTTTTTGAATTGTTGCGGTTGGTGTTGAGTGCGCTTGTGGGATCTGCTAGGTCATTGATGTTCGCGTTGGCAGATGTATTCCGGTTAAGGCCTAGTTTTGGTTCGAAACGCAGGAAGAATGTGGTGTCAAATTTATGTTGAAATTTGCCATTCAGCGTATGCCGATGTTCCCGCCTTTCGTTATTTGAATTGTTCTTGCTGAATTGGGTGGTGCTACCATAGTCGGTTTCCGACTCCGACAGTGTGTTCTGTACACTGTTTTTGTAGGCATAGAGGTACATGAGGTTCAATTTGGTGACCTTGCCCCAATCGTAATTCACGTTGGTTCCCCCTGAAATATCATTCCCCACGCCAAAGTAGTTGGCGCCCCCGAAGTTTCCAAATCCGAAGTTCTCCGATCTACCTAGGCCTGCATGTTGCGAAAGCTCGCTGTAGTCAAAGGACTGCCGGTTGATGTTGTTCCCAAAGCCAATAAGGCTGATCTGTAGGGTATCCCTAAACGTGTTCAAGAGCGCACCGGCTTCGTACCGGTCACGCGAGCCACCACTGGCGTAGGCTTTTCCAAAATCCGTGCGCACAAGTGCACGTTTGAATTTCAGGTTGATGCTAATGGGCAGGTCATTCTCGTTGTCTACAGGCCTTTTGGAATCGCCCTTGTCCCTATACACCTGCACCGTCTGCACCATATCTGCGTCGAGGTTTCTGGTGGCGATGCGTAAATCCTGGGCGAAAAATTCCTTTCCGTTCACCTTCACGGAGCTGACTTCCTTGCCCTCATAATAGATGGTGCCATCTAGGTTGACTTGTAGGCCAGGGAGTTGCTGCAGCAACGCCTCCACATTGGCACCCGGGCGTGTTTTGAAGTAGTCCGTATTATACTCCAGCGTATCTTGATTCATGCGTATAGGTGGCTGCCCCACATCGATCACTACCTCGTCCAACAGTTGCTCTTCCAGCAGCAAATTCTCGAAATCTTTGCTGCTTTCATTTGGTAGAACGAAAGTTTGCCGATGCGCGTTGAGGCCTACGTGACTGATGACCAAAAGAAGCTTTTGGTTTATCGGGAGACGGTACATTTTAAATTGGCCCTTGTTGTCCGTGAGCGTGTAGGACAATACCGTGGAGTCGCTCGCGTTGATAACGGATACCGTAGCCTTTTCTATGGGTTCGTTATTTGCGCGGTGGGCAAGGCCCGTGATAGATCCTTTGTTTTGGGCACGCAGGTAGCAAGACGAAAGTAGCAAGAGTAGTAGGACAAGGGTTGATCGCATGGCAAAAGGTATTGTGTCAATTGGATGTATAGGTGAGTATATCTGTTCCCCGCATCTGTCGGATGATTTCCTTTGTGTTCGTGAGCTCCAGCACTTGATCGTCTTCGTAGGCCCTGCTGTAGCATACGTAATCGCCCTGGGCGGTCTGACGGTCTATCACGTAGATATGCCACATCGATGGGCCAGATACGAGCGATACGATGACTTTTCTGCCTTCGGACAGCTCTTTATCAATGGTGGCAAATAATCTATTGATGGGGAAGTCGGGTGACCGACGATCTTTGAAGCGGTGGGTAAAGGTGAGACCATGGATGGTTTTTCCATCAAAATTGGCAAAAGAGCCATCCGTTTTGTTTTTCCATTGTTGTTGAAAGTCATAGAAGCCAGTACCTACTTTTCGGTTGAACTTTAAAACCATTTCCACAGACGAGGGGATACAGGACATGGCATAGATTTGTTTATGCTTCTGCACGGTGGGTAGGATAGAACCACCCTTTTGTGCCCATAGCTGGGGCTGTGCCGATAGGAGGACAAATAGCGCTATTAGTGTAATACAAGATTTTAGATGCGTAGTCATCTTTCTTTGTCGATTAATAAGTTTATGGCTTTGCTAAAGCTTTCTCCAGTTCATTTTCGTTTTTCGGCATATTTAGCAGTTCTATGGCCCTTGGTGCGTTATTATTTGCGATAGTGCCATCCCTATTGATGATCAAGTAGTGTGGAATGGCCTTTATTCGATAGGCTTCTATGGCGGGATTCCTAGACCAGCCGGGGGCAATGAGGTTGATCCCGTCCAACTTGTACTTTTCCAGTGCCGCCTTCCATCGCGCCTCGTCCACATCGACACAGATGTTCATAAACACCACATCTTTGTCCTTATAAGCCTCATGTAGCTTGGGAACCGCTTGTTGAATGTCTTGTATGCAAGGGCCACAGTAAACACCCCAAAAGTCGATGTATACTACTTTTCCCCTGAAATCGCTCAGATTCACCATCTTGCCATTTGTATCCATTAAAGCGAGAGGTGGCGCCTGAAGGCCTGGTTTTAGTGCTTTGGCTGCTTGGTACGAGTTGCTTAACAAGGACCTGAAATATGCGGTATGAATATCTGGTGAAAATTTTTCAAAGGCATTTTCTGCTAAGGCAAAGCTGTCATAACGGAAGGAACGGCTGACGATGTTGGCAACGAACCAGTCACGCATCAAAATCGAACTGGTGCTGCCCCACACCCTATAAATACTTTGATATAGTGAGCTAGTGAGTTGGTAGCTGGATGGATAACTGTAGTCGTTGACAACGATATTGAACGGCCGGCTCATCCTTACATAAGTATAGATAAAATCGCGGTATGCCGGAACGTGACAAAACCATGCTTCGCTTTGAATCCTATATTGGGGGCCTAACGATAGTATGGGATAAGCCATGACCATCGCATGATTAACTTTATTATATGTAGTGTCAATGGTTAAGTCTTTTTTCCCGAGCAGCCCAGCATCGTTGAGCAATTGGCAATATTCGAAATATCGTCCAACGAGAAGACCTGCAAAAGGTTTTTTACCTTCGTCCGAATGGTCTAATATAAGTTGAACTTCTTGGTTGAACAGATCATTGATTTTGTCAAATTTCTCTTGTTCTGTCCATATCTGCCTGTTTTCCCATAGTGTGCTTTGTAAAGTTAGGTTCGGTTTTCTAAATCGTTGGTACAAATCCCATTGCACACTAAGAATGGGGTTGCGATGCGTGTTGTTGCTATGGGCGGAAAAGGTATTCTGGAAGTCTGCTTCATCCCATTGGATTTCCAAGGTGTCGCTCTCGCCTACGCTAAAGGTAATGGCGTCACCGTTAAGGTATAAGTATATATCTTGTTCTAGTATAACAGGGAAACTTTTTTCAAAGTGGCCGTCTTTGTCAACTGGTACCGCCATTCGTTCATTGTCACCAAAACCCGTGATGACAAATTCAAAGAAATCACGTTTGAATTGTTTTGCCTGACCTTTGATGACGAACTGACCAGGCGTTCCAAAATCCTGCAGCAGCGAATCCAAGCTTGCAGCTGACTCGTTTTGAGCGATAGTTGGCAAGCATGAAAACACAAGGATAATGATCGACAGTAAGATGGATAGGAAGTTTATCGAGCAAGGGGTTTTTGACAGTAGCGGTCGATTATAAGTTGTTTTCATGGTTGTGGGAACAATGTTTCACTAAAATACTCACTTCCTAAAGGATTCGTTTCTCATTACTAATGTACTGTATTAAAATAATGATAGTATGACTGTTAACTTTCTGTTAACGTTTTACGGTTGAGTCGTCTCTATGTACGAGTGTTTAAAGAAATCATCATTGGTTGGTGTCTTTATACAGCATTTGTCCGACTTAACCCCGTGGACGGGTTTTAGTTCATCTTATCTCAACGTATTGAATTCGTAATTGGTATTTCGTGTTCTTTGAGTGTTATCCGATTTGCTCCAGGGCGGCGAATTGGTGTTTTATATGAGCGGGAAAAAGTAGCTTTTTAACAAGGAGTTGTCCGAAAAGTAACACGCATCGTCATTCCGATTGGCGCGTAGCGGAATCTATATGTTTGAATTTCATGTTTTTAGATTTCTCGACTACACCTTGTTTCGCTCGAAATGACGCATAGACAGACTTTTCGGACAGCCTCTTGCTTTTCTGGACATAGTGGTTTTACTGCTGAACTCTCGTCCCCTTCAATTTAATCTCTGCTTCGTTTTGCAGATCCGTGTTTAGGGTTTTGATAGCCGCTTTGTTCAATTCAAACTTTGCCCAATCTCTGCCCGTAAGGGAAAGTTGTCCCAACTGACTAGTACTGTCTATAGTAGCTACCGCTTGGCCATCCATATCAAGCGCTATGGATTTAATAGCTAAATCATTGAAATGTATCCGTCCCGCCTTTCGCATTTCGATGTGTAGGCTATCTTCTCGAAAGCCATCGAGCGTTATTTTGCAACCAAAATAGACGGTCTCGGAGCTTGTATTATTCCCCTTGCCATGGGTAACGGTAAAGGCAATGCCTTCGTTCGATACGTCTTTTAGACTGTTGAGATAGATGCTTATGTTTCCCCTTTGGTTGGCAAGATGCCAAAGCGAATCCAGATTGTCGGGAATGTTTTTTGCATAGCTTATGGATAATGTTTCTCCTTCCTGCTTTACCACGATAGGGAGGCCTTTGGTGATATCGGCATGGGCCACGGTGTCATATTTGATGAGGATGTCTAGTTCCGATAAAGGACCTTTTAGCGCTACCTTTGAAATACCGGGAGCGAGATCTGTTCTTTGCATTTCTTTCTTGCCCAAGTCCGCTGCGTAAATGTCGTTCCGAATGGTATAGTCTCCATGATCGATTTTGTACTTCAGGGCAAAAGCATTGATGAAAATGGCCGATAGCAAGAGCACTCCAGTCGCTATCAGTAATATATTGCTGGTTTTCATGTCTATTTGTTTTTATACGTGGCGGTTATATAGCTATTGTACTTTTCTCGAATCTCTTCCAATGGAATCCCTAGAAGGTATATTTTGCGAAAAAAGATTGGTAATTCTTCCTGCATAAACTGTTCGCGCTGCTGCTTCTTGATCAATTGGTGCGAGTTCGGACTTACAAAGAAGCCAATGCCGCGTTTGTTGAATATAATATCAGCCTGCTGCAATTGTTCGTAGCTGCGCATGACCGTATTGGGGTTTACCTCTAGCTCGGTCGCCGTTTCTCGTACAGAAGGGATCTTTTCGTTTATCTCCCATTTTCCCAATAGGATCTGTTCGCTCATATAATTGGCAATTTGAACATATATGGCTTCGTTGTTTCTAAATTCCATGCTTAGACCTCCTTTTCCTTTAATTTGAAAAATGCCGTTGCCCATAGGAGCAATGCAAGGACAAGCAAGGCACTTTGTCCAAGCATCTCGACATTGTCGAAGCTGACGCTTGCCCAACCCTGCTCACTCATGGTATTTAAGGGGAACAAAGGAAAGGGCGTGGAATTGCTGCCAAAAATGGCAAGTGTAATCCGATGATTGGTATAGATATATGCGCCTACCGAGGCAAAGACGATAAGCGCTGAGAAAATGACCGATCTTTTAGGTATACTGATGGAACCCAGAAACGCGGCACTGTGGATCAATACATATAGTAGGAACAGCCAATTTACGGGGACGGAACCTGGATTGGTAAAGATGTTGAAATAGGTGTTTTCTATCCCCAGATAATAGGAAACCGATTTGAACACGAGGAATTGCGTGGCGTGAAATACGGCAAAATGACAAAGGGCAAAGCCAACACAGGTAACCAGCCAGTGTAAGCAATATTTTTCTAGCGTAGAGGCGGGGAGCATCAGCATGGATATGCCAGAGCGCGGCAGGTGGTATTCCTTAAAGGTACTACCGGCAAAGATAAAACCTCCGAGATAGAGCGAAACGAAGTAAGTGACGGCTTGTTCGTTGATGTCAACCGTTTTTCTACCGCCAGAGTAGGTCATAAAGGCAAAGACAACGCCTAATATCGCAATAAACACAATGAGACTGATGATGTAGGTTTTGGCATTTTCGTTGAAATGTTTGCGGAGCAAATAGCCAAAACGTGCTATGTCAAAGATATCGTTCATGATGGCTGTTGGTTTAAGTGATGGATTAAAGATTGGTTATCGGATATAACAGCGTTGAAAAGCAGTTCGAGGTCTGGCTTGCTGTTCCAGTTATTGTCATTGGTGGCTATGCCCAATGTCCCCCTATATGTTTCTTCAGCATAGAGCGACTTTCCGCCAATTTCTTGATCAAATAGACCAAAATACAACTGCTTTCCGAGGTCTTCATAGCTTTTGTTCAGTACAATTCGCCGATCGTGCAAAATGAGTACACTGTCTATCAGGTTGTCCAGATCGCGCACTTGGTGCGTGGAAATAAGTATGCATCGGTCGTCGCTGAAAGCATTGGCTATCACCTTCCGGAATTTTGCCTTGGAAGGTATATCCAGCCCGTTCGTCGGTTCGTCCATAATCAATACCTGCGTATTGCAGGCCAAGGCAAAGGCTATCATGAACTTTTTCTGCTGGCCAAGAGATAAATGGGTGAGCTTGCTGTCTTGCGGTACCTCAAAATCTGTGAGGTAGGCATTGAGCTGTTCATGGTCAAAGTTAGGGTAAAAAGGAGCGGTACCTTTTACAAAGTCTTTCGCTTTGGTATCCGGTACATAGATTTCTTCAGCCAAATAATAAAGCTGTTGCAGGAAAGCAGGTTGCCGGCGTTTGGGGGTCATGGTATTGATCGAACATGTCCCTGCCTTGGGATACGATAGTCCTGCAATGTTCTTTAACAGGCTAGTCTTTCCGGCACCGTTCTTTCCGAGCAGGCCGTAAATGTGGCCGGGCGAAAGCTGTAGATTGAGGTCTTCAAAAAGAAGTTTTTTCTTCTTGTAACCGAAGCTAAGATGAGAGAGCGATATCATATAGTGTATTAGTTAAATAGTACACTACAAATGTAGATATCTTGGATATAAAAGCAAATGTTTTTGAAATAATTTTTTTGAACTGCCAAAGAATGCGGCAGTCGAAGGAAAACATAGTCCAAAATAGCGCATGGATACATGCTGTTTTGTATAAGCCTTATGGTCATCAAGTCAGCGTTTTAGGTTGATGAAATTACCCGAAAATGGGTATTGCTAATCTGTGAAAAAGAAATTAAATTGACCTCTGCGGAGATCAGCCTGTCGGTCAGGTAGAAAATAGCTGTTCTGTTTCCATAAACGTGTTTCATCTGGGTAGGAAAATTCTTTTCAGACACAAACAAGAGGATGGACAGGCAGGCGATTCGACCGGATTTGAATGGTTTTGGCATCAGCCGATGGACGTAGATGATGGCTTGATATCGATACAAGCAATCACATGGTCGTATAATTAATTGTAGTAGTAGGTGGTAGCGCAATAACAAACAAGACAACACAATCTCAAACAACTTAAATCAACAACATCAGATGGAACAACTGAAAAGAGGCCTTTTGGGGCTATTGCTATGTGGTACGGCCATGTGCTTGCCAGCATGCTGGGGCGCGGTATATGCAACCATGAAAGCCGAAACCGAAAGCCATTGGGAATCAGCGCTTGATACGCTGGGCTACGAGGGAAATGAAATCGGCAAGTGGCAGCTATCCTTCCACGGGGGCTGGAGCTACCGTATAGCAAAGGTAAGTAGCCAAATGGGAGACTTTACCGACTACGTCAAGAAGCTGAAATCTGGCTGGCATTTGGGGGGCTCGCTAGGCTATTTCTGGCGGCAGGACATGGGCGCTGGTGCAAGCTATTCGCGCTATGCCAGCAAGGGGCAGGTGGACAATGTCACCCTGACTTATGACACGGGTGAGGTGAGCTACGGCAGCATGAGCGACGATATTGCCATCCAGTTCTTTGCCCCGACATTTTTCGTCCGACGCCCATTTGGTACGGGCAGGTCGAACTTCTACGTGAATGTGTCGCTGGGTTACCTATCGTATGTGGACAATTCGCTGGTGGTGGGCCAGTCGCTAAAACTGTCGGGTTCCACCTTCGGGTCTGCGGTGGAGGGCGGGGTGGACATACCCCTGGGCAATAAGTTGTCGCTC
Organism: Olivibacter sitiensis DSM 17696; assembly: GCF_000427965.1. Lineage (GTDB taxonomy): Bacteria > Bacteroidota > Bacteroidia > Sphingobacteriales > Sphingobacteriaceae > Olivibacter > Olivibacter sitiensis. The sequence continues at coordinate 69,316 of NZ_ATZA01000013.1, forward strand.
TCGCTGGGCGCATCGTTGCTGGGGGGCAACCTGCGTAAACTGAAGGTGAGCAGCGGCGGTCAGGAGACTACCCTGGAACTCGAAGAGGACCAGCGTGAGAATCTCTCGCGCATAGACTTGTCTGCTGGATTCAGGTTGCGGTTGTAGCGATAGGATTAATTGACAAGATAGTATGGCGGATCAAGCCTTGGTGTTTTGCCTTTTAATCTCCTGCTTAATATCACTTCGCTTGGAAAGAGCTTTATTGTCAAAGGTGAAAATAGCACTTATCGCTTCTTTTTCCTCTATACCGGGAAGAGCCTGATTGAGCGAAAATAGCTCGTCGTTTACAAAGAACGAAGCAAGGATGCCCGAGGAATTGTATGCCTTGTTGCTAAGGGGGATCTTCCTTTGCGCCCAGTCTTCCATGTAATAGGAGAGTGAGACGAACAATAGTATCAGGTTGTCTTTTTCCCATCGACGGCAGTATTCCCATTCGATACCTTCCTGCGAGGAAGGTTCTATATCCACGCGTTCCAACAATTGGAAGCGTGAATGCTGAAGATCCATACGGGCTACCATGAGGTCAAAGCTGGCCTTGGCATTCTTGCCATCCCTGGTTTTGAGGAAGGCTATACGTGCGTCATCAGCTAGCCGAGGCAAAGTAAAATGGATAATGCCCTCTTCGGAAACATGGCACCGCAAGGGAAAATTGAGCGTTTTTTCGAAGGGGGCATCCATATTGAACTGGAACCCGATAAGGTCGGCAGGGTCTATGTCGCGGATATCGCGCTCGCCGATGTCTCGGTTCACTCGTCTAAGGCTTTTGGTCAAGAGGGTATTCAATCGCGCATGCATATTGGCGTCCCGCAACTCCTTTGGCTTTGCCGCCAGCATGCGGATGGCTTTCCCCACGTTGCTCGCTATGCCAAATTCGTGGGCAGCCAGTTTTGCCTTGAAGCTACGTTTTACTTCGGCTGGCTTATACTGTAATACATTCTTGCCGTTCAGTTTCCTGTATATGACCTCGTCGTTCAGTTTACCCCGCACGAAGCCCTGCGAATCTACTATTGCCATACTTTCTCTCGTCTATCTATGTGTCGGATTGATATAACCGACATTCTAAGTAAGTGAAAATCAAATTTAATATATCTCTATTTAAAATCCAAGTAATACTTAGATACAACTTGGACTTACCTTGGAGATACCTTGGATATAAATTGGATTTATAGTAAGTGTTTCCTATAAAATTGCCCTTAATGCCATATGTTAAAAGAATCTTGTTAATAAAGCGTTAAAGAACGTGAAGCAAATTGGCTAAAACGTTTTAATTTATATCTTAGCCCCTATAGATACCAATTCTGAACAATAGAACTATGAAAACAGTTATTAGAGCAAGTATTATTCTTTTCTTGTGCATATGTGGCCACATCCACGCGCAAGACCTCAATGTAGCCACGTTTAACCTAAGGAACGACAACAATAAGACGGATGCGGCCAATGGCGATGGTTGGAAAGACCGCTATCCCATCATTGCCCAGATGATACGTTTCCACGAATTTGATGTGTTTGGTACCCAGGAAGGACTTCATCATCAGTTGGAAGACTTGAAGCGCGACTTGCCGGGCTACGATTATACTGGTCTTGGGCGTGATGACGGCAAGCAGGCTGGCGAATACTCGGCCATATTTTATAACACCGAAAAATTCCTGTTGGAAGATCACGGCGATTTTTGGCTTTCCCAGCAGACGGATAGACCGAACAAAGGTTGGGACGCCGTATTGCCGAGAATCTGTAGTTGGGCCAAATTGAAACTCAAGGAAAATGGCAAAGCGCTTTATTTCTTCAATGTACACTTCGACCATGTGGGCGTAGTGGCGCGGAGCGAAAGTGCCAAATTGATTTTGCAAAAGGTGCAGGAGCTTGCCCATAATCAAACGGCAATACTGACAGGCGATTTCAATGTCGATCAGCAGAGCCCCAGCTACGCCGTGCTGACCAGTACCCCCATCTTAAAGGATGCCTTTGAGGTGGCTGCATTCAAATATGCCACCAATGGTACTTTTAACAATTTCAATCCCAATAGCAAGACCGAAAGCCGGATAGACCATGTCTTTCTAACACCTGATTTCAAAGTACGGTATTATGGCGTCCTCACCGATACCTATCGGTCCAAGCTTCATGATAAGGAAGAAGCATACCAATCGGGCAATTTTCCCAGGGAGGTTTCTCTAAAGGATTACAGGGCCAGGACACTGTCCGATCATTTCCCCGTCATGGTAAAACTGACCATGCCCTAATGTTTATTTGGCTAACCCGTAAATGATCTAATGGAATGAAATATATAGTTGTTTGTTTCTCGCTTCTGTTTATGGCCCTTGGAGCGAAGGCTCAAGACTTGGTTGCGCATCCGGAAGAATATGTCAATCCCTTGGTCGGAACAGATTCCAAGTTTAGTCTTTCCAACGGCAATACCTATCCCGCCATAGCCGTGCCGTGGGGCATGAACTTTTGGAGTCCGCAGACAGGAAAGATGGGCGATGGCTGGATGTACACCTATGGTGCCGATAAGATCAGGGGCTTCAAGCAGACGCACCAACCTAGTCCTTGGATCAACGACTATGGGCAGTTTTCCCTGATGCCCGGCATTGGTGAACCCCAATTTGATCAGGAAGAAAGAGCCAGCTGGTTTTCGCACAAAACAGAGCATGCCCGTCCCTATCATTATGAAGTATACCTGGCCGACTGCGACACCAAGGTGGAATTGGCACCTACCGACCGCGCTGCCGCATTTCGTTTTCACTTCCCCGATTATGACAGCAGCTATGTGCTTGTTGATGCCTTTGACAAAGAATCGTACCTCAAGGTCTTGCCTTCTGAACATAAGCTGATAGGCTATAGCACCAAAAACAGCGGTGGCGTGCCCGACAATTTCAAAAATTATTTTGAGCTTTCCTTTGATAAGGAAATCGATAGGGTTGTTTTTTGGAACGATGGGAAGGTTGTTTCGGATATCGAGGAACTGAAAGGCAAGCATGTGATGGCGGCCGTCTATTTCAAGAAATCTGCCGAAACGGTAGTGAATGCCAGGGTGGCTTCCTCTTTCATCAGCCATGAGCAAGCCAGCCTCAATATGAAAGAAATTGAGCATAAGAGCTTGGAAGAGGTAGCTCAATATGCCAAAGCAGCATGGAATAAGGAACTGGGACGGATTAAAGTGGGTGGTGGTACGGAAGAGCAGTTAAAAACCTTTTATTCCTGCCTCTATCGTAGCCTATTGTTCCCCCGGAAGTTTTACGAAGTGGATGCACAAGGCAATATTGTGCATTATAGTCCGTATAACGGACAGGTGCTGCCGGGCTATATGTTTACAGATACGGGTTTTTGGGATACGTTCCGGGCACTCTTCCCTTTCCTCAACCTGATGTACCCCACGCTGAACGGCCAAATCATGCAGGGCTTGGAAAATACGTATAAGGAAAGTGGCTGGCTCCCGGAATGGGCGAGTCCGGGCCATCGCGAGAGCATGATCGGATCCAATTCGGCCTCCATTGTCGCAGATGCCTACGTAAAGGGTATCGAAGGTTTTGACCCTGCTTTGCTATATGAAGCCATGGTGAAAAACACCAGGCAATCTGGTCCCGTCAGTTCCGTGGGCAGATTTGGCGTGGACTATTATAACGACCTGGGGTATATTCCACAAGATGCCCATATCAAAGGCAATGTGGCCAGAAGCCTGGAATATGCCTATGCCGATTTTGCCGTTTATCAGTTGGCCATGGCGCTCGGCAGGCCTCAAGAGGAAATAGATCTTTATAAGAATAGATCTTTCAATTACAAAAAATTATTTGACTCAGAATACGGCTTGATGAATAGCCGCTATGCCAATGGTGAATTTTTTCGCCCTTTTGATCCCTATGACTGGAATTATTCTTTCACGGAGGGAAATAGCTGGCACTGGTCTTGGGCGGTCTTCCACGACATTGCCGGCCTGAAAGAGCTCATGGGCGGCGACAAGGCTTTTGTGGACAAGCTGGACAGCATTTTCATATTGCCTCCTAAGGTAGGGTGGGGGCCTAGAAAAGGGCCGATACACGAAATGACGGAAATGCAGGTGGCCGGCATGGGGCAATATGCACATGGCAATCAGCCCATACAGCACATGATTTACCTTTATAACCATGCGGGTGCGCCTTGGAAAACCCAGTATTGGGTGAGGGAAAGCATGAACCGCCTCTACAACGCCCAGCCCGATGGTTATTGCGGCGACGAGGATAATGGACAGACTTCTGCTTGGTATGTCTTTTCGGCGCTTGGTTTCTATCCAGTGACACCAGGAACAGACCAGTACGTGCTGGGCGCTCCTTTATTCAAAAAAGCCGTGCTTAGCCTGGAGAACGGGAATCAGATCGTGATAGAGGCTCCGAACAATAGCGAGAAGAACAGCTATATCCATGAGCTGAAATGGAATGGTAAAGCCTATGGCAAAAATTGGCTAAGCCATTCAGAGTTGTTAAAAGGCGCCGTTCTGGAATTTGACATGCGCGATAGCACCAACACGAAACGAGGTACCGATCGCATGGATTTTCCTTTTTCTCTTTCGTCAAGCGTTCATTGACAATTTTAAGCTTAAGGAAGAACATAGCGCCTCATCGTTTGTTCCACTTATATATTAGTATAGGAGGAGAAATGGCAAAGTATTCAAAAAAAGCACAAGAGAAAGTGGCCGAAAATATCAAGGAGATGAAGGAAGGCGAACTCAAGAGTGGGAGTGGTCAAAAAGTGACCTCCAAGAAGCAAGCGATCGCTATCGGCTTATCGGAGGCCAGAAAAGAAGGAGCCAAAGTGCCGAAGAAGAAAGGCGATTAGCTTACTTATAGGCATCTTGAATTGTGGGGTAGGGATACAAAAGAATCTGCACCGCGTTTGCGGGATTGGATTCTAGAGGCTGTAGGGGGAATTACAGAAAGTAAAAAAGAGCATCATGAAAAATCCAAGTAATATCAGTAAAATCGGAAATGCCGTTGTTGGACAGGCCGCAGGCGGTAGAATTGCCCTCGGAGCGATGGCTCTCGGAGCCTTGGCTATTGGCGCGGTAGCTGTAGGGGCACTTGCAATCGGTGCTCTCCGCATAGGCAAAGGAAAAATTGGTAAACTGCATATCCATGAGTTGCAAGTTGACAAGCTGATTATAAAAGATCAGAAATAATAGTGCCAAGGCGATGAACCTTATCTTTATAAAGGCCTTTTAGTTAACTAAGGAAGGTCCGTTGTTACACCATTCACTCGGGTGCACGACAAAAATCCCTTCAAAAAACGCGTCATTGCGAGGAGCGAAGTGATGCGGCAATCTACGTTTTTTGTTTGTCAGATTGCCTGCCTGTCAGGCAGGCTTCGTCGTGCCTCCTCGCAATGACGCCTGCACGGACGTCACTGCGAGGAACGAAGCAGTCTCGCACAGGAGGATCATCACTGCAAATGAGATTGCTTCACTCCCGGCACTATCCATCCCCTTCCGTTCGCAATGAACGACAACGACAAGTGGGAAATCTGTCGTGCGCCCCATTCACTCCAGCAGGAATTGTAGCTGTAGTCTAGACAATCGAATATCAAGGTGGGCGACCTTATGCCAAAAGCCAACAGAAGTGGTGGGCTTATGTAAACCTACAAGAGACCGTAAACAGCCATCAAGATGTGTTTTTTTTAATACATTTATCTAAAAATCAGGATCACCCCGCTAATATAAAAAGCCTTTTTTCTGTATTTTATTAAGCTGTAATTTCAATAACTTATCTATATTGTTAAGTTGATTCAACAAAAATGTATTATTTTTGTTGAATATATATATCAAAATGGAAAGACTGTTTGCTAAATCTGCTTTTTTAGTGGAAGATATTACAACCGAACATGTGCGTGGATTATATGGTCAGATTGATTGGAAAGATCGTTTGATTGGTATTTTAGGTGCTCGCGGAACAGGAAAGACAACCTTGTTGTTGCAGCGACTAAAGATGGATTATGACGGTAGTTACGAAAAGGCGATATATATATCTATGGATGACATTTATTTTTCCACACATACCCTAGTTGACTTTGCCGAGATGTTTAGACAAAAAGGCGGGAAAATCTTGTTTATTGATGAAGTGCATAAATATTTGCATTGGTCGCGTGAAATTAAGAACATCTACGACACATATAAAGATCTACAGTTGATATTTACGGGATCTTCCATCATTGATATCCACAAGCAAGAGGCGGACCTGAGTAGAAGGGCAATTTTTTATGAGTTACAGGGTTTGTCATTTCGGGAGTACCTCCAATTTATTGGCGTAGCGGAGAAACTGCCTAGGTATAGCCTAGATGAATTATTAGATAACCATATGAAGATTGCGCTGCACTTTACGAAGTCGTTTCTGCCTTTGCAATATTTTGAAGCATATCTAGGCGCAGGGTATTATCCGTTTTTTCTGGAAAATACCAATACGTATCTCATTCGGTTGGAACAGGTGGCCCGTTTAATTGTCGAAACAGAACTGCGCTATGTGGACGGCTTTGATGTGGGCAATACGTCTAAAATTATGTCTTTACTGGCGATAATGGCAGAGCAGGTGCCTTTTAAACCTAATATCAGCAAATTGAGTGAGAAAATTGGGTTAAGCAGGAATACGCTTTTACAATATTTGCACTACCTTTCTAAGGCCAAACTCATCAGCCTACTAGAAATGCTGGGCCACAGTGTGAGCATACTGCAAAAGCCGGAAAAAATCTATCTGGAAAATCCTAATTTGCATTATGCTTTAGCAAACGGGCAACCCAATATAGGAGCGCAGCGGGAATCCTTTTTCCTGAACCAATTGCGTAATGCAGGTTACCTTGTTTCATTGGCACCCAAAGGTGATTTTTTTGTAGAAGAGCAGTATACCTTTGAGATAGGAGGAAAAGGCAAAAAAACAACACAAATAAAAGATGTTGATAAGGGTTTTGTCGTGGCGGATGATATGGAAGTGGGGGCTCACAACAAAATTCCCTTATGGCTTTTTGGCTTTCTGTATTGAGTTTTGTGATACTTCTAATGATACCGATGCTTATGAAGAATATTATATTATGCTTGTCGATGGTTTTCTGCTTCAGAGCAAGTTATGCACAGACAGACCAAAAAGAACAATCATTTAAAAATATCACGCTTAATGCCGGTATAGATACGGCTTTTGATAAAACGGCAAACTACATACAGGCCAGTGATATGTTTATTTTGGCTATGGATAAACAGGCTGGGTTTATCCAAGCGAAAGTGTTTGAGAAAAATAGAAAGATGATATCGGCTAAAAGGGGTGAAAGAAAAACTTATAATTTTATCTTAAGGCCGCTGGATGATAAAACGACGGTATCGCTGAATATTTACGTGGAAGACTACCTTTTTGGCGGCGAGGTGCAAAGTAGATCCTATTACTACGAAGAAAAGGGGATATCGAAAAACGAGAGGGATTACCGGGCTATTTTAAAGGCATTACAAGATGCAGTGCAGGAGTAATCTTACTTATTAGAAGCTAATGTAAAAAGCCGTTTCTTTAGCGTCTTTATTTTTTTTTATAGATTTAGTGAGGCTTTCTATGAGCTCTAACTTGGTAATAGCATCTAAACCATCAAATAGGCTGGAATAACTCTTTACGATATGTTTGGAAACAGCGGACATATATGCATGTTTAACTAAATCAAAGATAATGAAAAGTATTCATTACACGAAATGCTTGCAATGGTCCGTTTTTAGTATTTCGGAAGTTGTAGAAATACTGTTCATTTTCGGTCATCTAACCGTTCATTTTCGAACACTTTTTTATTGCACCATATGCTCAAAGCCATTTCAGTCAGTTATTTCGCAAGTGGCAATATAGTTGTTCCACTTCTTTTGCGATTTGTTTGGAAATTTACGAACGTACTTATGTTAAGAAATTATTTGAAAACCGCTTGGCGTAATATGTGGAAAAGTCGGTTCTTTTCTATCGTCAATATAGCAGGCTTAGCAATAGGTACGCTTATTTTAATGTGGGTACAAGATGAATGGCGGTTTGATAATTTTTACAAAAAATCGGCGGATATATATATTCATTACAGCTTTTTGGAGGAACCGGATCTAGCAAACAGATTTGGACGGTTGATGTAGCGCCTATTGGTCCTTTGGCGAAAGAGGAGCTTCCAGAAGTGGTAGATCAGGTGCGCATCACTTCGGCAAATGATTTCACCCTTTTTCGGTACGAAGACAAGGTTTTTGGCGATGAAAATGCCGTGTATGTAGCCCCCTCTTTCTTTTCCGTATTTGATTTAGCTGTATTAGAGGGAAAAGCAGCACATCCCTTTTCAGTTGCTAATGCGGTGGTACTTACGAAGAAAACGGCACAGAAGTATTTCGGTGAGACCAGCGCAGTGGGAAAGGTGTTAATGGCGAACGATAGTGTTCCACTTACCGTGACGGCTGTTGTAGCTGATTTTCCACATAACTCCAGTTTTAACTTTTCTATCATGGCATCCATGAACGATTTTACTACTCGTGAGCTTTCCGCCCATGGGCATGACATCATGAATGATTTTACCAATTTCAATTATCAAACCTTTTTGCTGCTCAAGCCCGGGACTTCGCTGCCAGCGCTAAGTAAAAAACTTGATGCTATTCACCTGGCACATAAGGCGGAGGATACCGATGTAGAATATTTAATACAACCGCTTTCGAAAAGTCATCTTTACAATGCCGATGGAACAGATCGCGGGATGAAAACGGTCAAGATGTTTTTTGCGATCGCTATCCTTATTTTTGTCATCGCTTGTATCAATTACGTAAATCTTTCTACTGCGCGTGCGATGTTGAGGGCCAAAGAAGTGAGCATGCGTAAAATCATAGGTGCGGCCAGAATCCAGCTATTTTTCCAATTCTTCGTAGAAACAATCATACTTTTTGTAATTGCTACGCTGATAGCCGTATTTCTGATGGTGCTTTTAACGCCTGTATTCAACCAGCTGTCGGGAAAGCAAATGATTTTAAACGTAGCAGACAAAAGTTTTTTAATGGTTTTTTTTACGGCTATTAGCGGAACGCTATTGGCTGCGAGCGTCTATCCCGCACTATTGTTATCGGGCTTTGAGCCTTTGAAAGCTTTAAAAGGTAAAATCTCCAATTCAATTGGAGACGTTTTGTTTCGTAAGATATTGGTTGTTGTACAGTTTGTTTTTTCCGTTGTGTTGATTGCCAGTACGATATTTGTTGCCAGACAACTCCGCTACATGCAAAACAAAGATTTAGGATATGATAAGGAACAGGTATTTGGTATGGGTATGCGGGATATGAAAGTGCATTATGAAGCGGTTAAAGCGGAGTTGTTGAAACAACCTGGAATAGAAAATGTAACGCGGTCAATGGGCAATATCATGTGGCTAGGAAATATCACAGGCAGTAATGATTGGGACGGAAAAGAACCAAATGCTACTTTTATTACCTATCCGGTTGCAGTAGATCAGAACTTTCTCTCCTTTTACAAAATGAAATTGATACAAGGAGAAGACTTCACGGGTATGCCTAATGATAGCACTCATTTTATACTGAATGAGGCGGCAGTCCGTGAGTCTGGTATGCAAGATCCGATCGGGAAACGCTATAAACTATGGGATATAGAAGGGACGATAATAGGTGTAGTAAAGGATTTTCATTTTGCTTCGATGAAAGAAAAAATTCATCCAGCTGTCTTTTATTATGCGCCAAACAAAGCGAATGTGATGCATATTCGCACCACTTCTCAGCAGGCCAGTCAGGCCATATCCGCAGTTGAAAACCAGTTCAAAAAATATAATGGAGAATACCCCTTTAATTATGCTTTCCAAGATGATATCTATAAATGCCTGTACGAAAGCGAACTACATGAAGTTGCATTGTTCAATTATTTTTCGGGTATTGCTATTTTTATTTCCTGCTTAGGGCTTTTAGGCTTAACGGTATTTACGGCGCAGTCCCGTACAAAAGAAATCGGCATCAGAAAGGTGCTGGGATCCAGCACGTGGGGGATTGTGAGACTGATGGCTTTGATTTCTTGCGTTTGGTATTGATTGCCATTGCGATCGCTATCCCCATCGCTTGGTTGGGTATGAACGAATGGTTGCGGTCCTTCGCTTATTGCACCGATCTCAATCTCTGGGTTTTTGTTTTAGCAGGCTTGATCTCTATCATGATCGCGTTTTTAACGATCAGCCATCAGGCAATTAAATCTGCTTTGGCTAATCCGGTTAAAAGTTTAAAAGATCAGTAGGAATAGCATGTCAATACTTGCCGTAAAAACCTAACCAAAAATGAATATAACCTTAAAGAATACACCAAATGATTTTTAAGAAACCGTTTCTTTGTTCAGTACCGTAAAAATGCAGTATTAACCTGCTTTTATGTTTTATTTGGCCTGTAGTTGAACCTCTTAATTTTTCCTTTGTCATCTGCAGAGGTTAACCGCATTGAATTTACGATTTGCTGTTTCGGTTATGACTTTCGCTAGGTTGCCTGGGTGTTGGTAAACAAATGCGATGATACAACTGTTGCCCTGTAAAGGACGCAGTTATGAAGAGGTATTTGGTATTGGAAAGAACAGATAGGGAAGAATTTGAATTGGATGTAAATGCCGCTTGCCTGGAAGGTGCAGGCAGTGTAGTGGCGTCTAATGTGTATGTGTTTGACCGACAACCTGTGTATTATGCGCTGATTGAAAAATCAGATGTTCATGCTGAACAGGAGATTTTAACGGTTGCTGAAGAGTCAAATTACAGGGACACAAATCCGGAATCTTCAAGTATGTTAAATTGATGGGGATGAATAAGCGACCAGATACTTGCCGTGTATCCACCCCGATACGAAAACCAGTACCTTAACCGCGTTTTCTATTGAGAGGGAAATTGCGCATCTTTTACGATTTTACCTGAAATTTTGGATTGTAAAATCCAGCCCCAATCAATAAATATTACTTAATAGGCATAAAAAAACGTTCCCATCGTATCTTTTCAAACAAGGAGCCAGCTTCGTCCAGGCTTAGCCAAACAAAGAGTGGTTTGCCAACTATATGGTCCTCGGGTACGAATCCCCAATAGCGGGAGTCGAGCGAGTTGTGCCTGTTGTCGCCCATCATCCAGTAGTAGTCCATGGCGAAGGTATAATGTGTTGCCTTCCTGTCATCAATATAATAACCGTCTGCTCGCTTTTCGAGGCGATGTCCTTCATATTCGCTAATGGCTTTTTTGTATAAGGTCACCGTCTTTGCGTCGAGCGGAGTGGTCCAGCCTTTTTTCGGGACGATAAAGGAGCCGTACTCATCTTGGTTCCAATGTAGGCTGCTGTCTGGAAAAATGTTCCATTCACCATTGCCTTTGGGCTTTCTTATCATTTCTACTCTTGTGACCCCAGACCAATTGCTAATGGTGCCGGCCAGGGTAGGGGTGAGGAACATCTCGAGGTATTCGGGACTGCTGTAGGCAACGTCGATGCGCAGATCGTGCAGGCGTTGGGGATTGAGGCTATTACCGTCCGTATATACGCTGTATAGGTATTGGCCAGTGGCTGGAATAGGACTGGCCTGACCATTGACAAAAACGGTTGCTTTAGTAATGACCAGCGTGTCGCCGGGGATGCCCACGGCGCGCTTGATGTAATTCTCCTTTCGGTCTACGGGATGGTAGTTAGGCGCACCGCCATCAGACGGTAGGTTAAATACCACGGGCTCGTTCCTCCGGATAGGCTGCAATCCGGGAAGCCGCTTATAGGGAAGTTTCAACCCATCCCAATAGCTCTTACTCCCCACAAGGGGCATGGTATTGTGCGCAAAAGGGAAAGCAATGGGGGTGATGGGCAACCTTGCGCCGTAATGCATCTTGCTGACAAAAAGGTAGTCCCCCACAAGAAGGCTTTTTTCCATCGAACCAGTGGGGATGGCATAGGCCTCAATAAAGAAGGTGCGCACAAAGGTGGCTGCGATTACGGCGAAGACCATTGCATCTGCCCATTCGCGGGTTTTGCTTTTCTTTTTTCCGTTTCTGTTAAACAGTTTGCCCAATCCGTACAAAATCAATACGGCTATCAACGCGATGAAAATATAAACTACCATGACCCAATGTTTTCTTCTTAGACCATACCATGTTCCAATTGTTACAGGAGCCTCTTTCTGCGTCAATTGTTAATAAATTGATAATCCCATTGTTTGGGCGAGATATTTTTATAGTTTTGCTAAAATGATTTAGTGACCAGATTATGATAAAGTATTCGTTTGGCTGGCTAGCAGTTTTTTCTCTGATTTTTTGCTTTAACCCTATTTTTGGACAATCATTTTCCCAAAAAGCAGTGGTGGCGCTAGATTCCTTGTATGCGCATTTTGACGTGCCAGGCACCAAGTTGCTTCGCGAAACCCATCCTTTTGATGCCGATTACAAAGCAACCTACTTGGCCGATGGGAATGCCGACCGTCCTAATCCCTATGCTTATCTATGGCCTTATTCCAGTACCTTTTCTGCCGTCAATGCGCTGTATTTCTATCAAGAGCAAGCTGCTTATAAAGCTTTGTTGGACACTGCGGTATTGGTAGGCTTGGAAAGCTATTTGGATGACAAACGTAGCCCCAGTGGCTATGCCTCTTACATCAACTCTGCGCCGGCGTCAGATCGTTTCTATGACGATAATATCTGGCTAGGCATCGATTTTACGGACCTCTATATGCAAACCAAAGAGGAACAATACCTACGCAAGGCCGAGCTCATATGGAAATTTATTATGAGCGGCCATGACGCTAAATTGGGTGGGGGCATCTATTGGTGCGAGCAGAAGAAACATTCCAAGAACACTTGTTCCAATGCACCTGCAGCGGTGCTTGCCCTCAAATTGTTTAAGGCAACCAATGATAATAGCTACCTGGCCCTGGGTAAAGACATCTACCACTGGACCCAGGACAACTTGCAGGATACGACAGACTATCTTTATTTCGACAATATAAACCTCAATGGCCGAGTGGACAAGGCTAAGTACCCCTATAATAGCGGGCAGATGTTAGAAGCCGCTGTTTTGCTCTATGAGCTGACCGGTGAAAGGGAATACCTACAACAGGCCCAGCAAATAGCGCGAGCTAGTTATGCTTACTTTTTTGAAACGTTTACCGATGAAAATGGAAAGCAGTTTGCGCTGCTGAAAAATTCGGATGTTTGGTTCATTGCCGTGATGATGAGGGGATTTGTCGCCCTATACCATGCGGATAGCGACAGTACCTATGTCGATGCCTTTGCGGCCAATTTGGATCATGCATGGCAGCATATGCGTGATGAGAATGGGCTTTTCGGCAAAGATTGGAGCGGCAAAAACAAGCAAGGGAAAAAAATGCTGATTACGCAAGCGGCCATGGTGGAGATGTATGCCAGGCTAGCCGCCATTGCAGATTGACTTAATACTTTCATTTATGGGAAAACTAAATATCATAGGTATAGGGCTATTCCTATCCACAATCTGGGGAGCTCATGCACAGCAGGTAGAATTATCCTCTCCGGATAATAACATTAAGCTGTCCGTATCCTTGTCCGATGGCATTTACTACACAGTGAGCTCGGACAATGCGGTATTGATGGAAAACAATGCCGTTGCCCTCCACTTGAAGGATGCCCAACTGGGCAAGTCTCCGAAGTTGCTCAAGAAAAAGGTCGATAAAGTTTCGGAAAACATCCATCCCGTTGTACCGCTGAAGTTCTCAACGGTGAAAAATGAGTATAATCGCCTATTATTGAGTTTTAAGGGTAATTATGCGGTGGAGTTCAGGGTGTTTGACGATGGGTTGGCTTATCGCTTTATAACCAATCTAAAAGATAGCATTGAAGTCTATTCGGAAGACATGGACATCAATTTCCCTCAAGAATACCTATTGCACCTGCAGCAGCCAAACGGCTTCAAGACTGCCTATGAGGAACCATATAGCCATCTGCTAAGCGGTGAGTGGAAGGATAATGACAAATTTTCCACCTTGCCCGTGCTTATCGATACCAAAAACAAGCACAAGATATTGGTGAGCGAGGCAGACTTGACTGACTATCCATGTATGTTTGTGCAAGGAACTGGGGGCAATGGTACATGTGCCCTATTTCCAAAAGCGCCATTGTCATTTGGACCGGACTGCGATCGCAGCTTGAAGATTCTGGAGGAAGCAGATTACATCGCCAAAACAGCGGGAAGCAGGGCTTTCCCTTGGCGTTATTTTGTCATTGCCAAAAATGATGCGGTGCTTATTGAAAATACCATGACATTGAAACTGGCCGCTCCGAGCCAAATTAAGGATCCTTCTTGGATTAAGCCTGGACAGGTAAGCTGGGAGTGGTGGAACGATGCGGCACCATATGGCCCCGATGTTGATTTCGTTTCGGGATACAACCTGGATACTTACAAATACTATATCGATTTTGCAGCGAAGTTTGGCATTCCCTATATCCTAATGGATGAGGGCTGGGCAAAAAGTACCTTAGATCCCTTTACCCCAAATCCAAAAGTGGATGTACATGAACTGATTAGGTACGGGAAGGAAAAAAATGTCGGTATTGTCCTTTGGCTGACATGGCTTGCTGTCGAAAATCATTTTGAGCTGTTCAAAACCTTCAAGGATTGGGGCATAAAAGGGGTCAAGATCGATTTTATGGATCGCAGTGATCAATGGATGGTCAACTATTACGAGCGTGTTGCCAGGGAGGCCGCGGCCCACGAGTTGTTCGTGGATTTCCATGGCTCCTTCAAGCCAGCCGGCTTAGAATATAAATACCCCAATGTGCTCTCCTATGAGGGTGTGCGGGGCATGGAACAAATGGGCGGGTGCTACCCGGACAATAGCATTTTTTTCCCTTTCATGAGGAACGCCGTGGGACCGATGGATTACACGCCGGGAGCAATGATCAGTATGCAACCAGAAGCCTATGCCGCAAAAAGGCCTAATGCGGCCAGTATCGGTACCAGGGCTTATCAGTTGGCCTTGTTCGTCATTTTCGAGAGCGGTATCCAGATGTTGGCCGATAATCCTACGCTCTATTATCGAAATGAAGACTGCACGCAGTTCATCACGCAGGTGCCCACCACATGGGACGAAACCAAAGCTTTGGTAGCTGAGGCGGGCGAAGTTGTTGTGGTGGCCAAGCGGAAAGGAAATAGATGGTTTATCGGCGGAATGACCAATGTAAAAGAACGAACTATCGAGCTATCGTTCGACTTTCTGGATCAAGGCAAGACCTATTCCGTGACCTCTTTTGAAGATGGCATTAATGCGGACAGACAGGCTATGGACTATAGGAGAAACCATAGTCAAGTGAAGCATGGCGACAAATTTCAAGTGAAAATGGTGCGAAATGGGGGGTGGGCCGCTGTGCTTGATCAATAATTTATATTTAGAATAACCGCAGACCAATGGAAGTAATAATTATAATATGCCGATTATTACACTAAATTTGCGAAGGCTTTTCGAGGCCGTGTTTATCATGATTTTTAATGCTAACTGACGAACCAAAATGACATCTACTACACAAAAAGGGAATAATTATATAGTCCCATTGGCGACCCTCACCATGTTGTTTTTCATGTGGGGCTTCATCACTTGTATGAACGATATCCTCATTCCGTACCTAAAGCAGCTATTTAGCCTGACATTTTTTGAATCCATGTTGGTGCAGTTCTGCTTTTTTGGTGCCTATTTTATCGGTTCATTGACCTATTTCCTTATCTCTTACCATTATGGAGACCCCATTAATAAAGTAGGTTACAAGAAAGCTATGCTGGCCGGTATCGTATTGTCGGCATTGGGATGCGTGCTGTTTTGGCCGGCGGCGAGTACTTCTGTTTACGGCTTGTTCTTGGCCGCATTGTTTGTGCTAGGGCTTGGGTTTACCATTTTGCAGATTACGGCCAATGCCTATGTTTCCCTGCTAGGGCCAGAGGATGGGGCCTCCAGCAGGCTCAATATGACCCAGGCATTCAATTCATTGGGGACTACCATCGCCCCGGTGCTGGGAGGCCATCTTATATTTGAGTTTTTTGCAGACAATGGGGTGATCAGTCCGCAGGCTACGCGGATTCCTTACTTGATATTTGCCGTTATATTGCTATTGGTCGCCTTGATCATATATGCCGTAAAACTGCCTTCTTTTGAAGCCACGGAAGAAGAAGAGAAAGGACTTGGTGCCTTGAAGTTTCTTCATCTGCGCTTGGGTGTATTGGGCATCTTTTGCTATGTAGGTGCCGAAGTGGCTATTGGTAGCTTTATCATCAGCTTTTTGGAGCATGAAGATATCATGGGACTGCCGGAATCAATCAGTAAAAACTACTTGTCGCTGTATTGGGGCGGAGCGATGATAGGCCGTTTCTTGGGAGCTATTTACCTCAACCATACCCTGGCGGCCGCTAAGAAGTGGATATACATGCTAGCAGTGTCGGTACTGGTATTTTTGCTTATCTTTAGCTTGGTAGATCTCAGTTTCAATCAGGTCAGCTTCTTCATTGCGTTCATTGTGCTCAATCTATTGGGCTTCCTCATCGGAAAGGGCGCACCTGCCCGTACATTGGCCATCTTTGCAGGAATTAACGTCGTGCTGCTATTGCTGAGCATCTTCAATTCTGGCGCTTTTGCGATGTACACCATATTGGGTATCGGTATTTTCAATTCCATTATGTTTTCCAATATCTATACCCTTTCTATTGCGGGTCTCGGCAAATATACCAGTCAAGGATCTTCCCTACTGGTCATGTCCATACTTGGAGGGGCTATCGTTCCTGTCATTCAAGGTGCTTTGGCAGATCAGATAGGCGTTCAATATTCGATGAT
Organism: Olivibacter sitiensis DSM 17696; assembly: GCF_000427965.1. Taxonomy (GTDB): domain Bacteria; phylum Bacteroidota; class Bacteroidia; order Sphingobacteriales; family Sphingobacteriaceae; genus Olivibacter; species Olivibacter sitiensis. The sequence goes on from NZ_ATZA01000013.1 coordinate 86,139, forward strand.
TCTGCCAGTAGTATGTTATTTGTATATACTTGTTTTCGGTCTTTATTGCGCCAAGCGCTTTACCAATATAGAGCATGTACAGGTAAGGGGAGGACATTAAATTGGTTTGGGACGTAAAATTTTACGCCCGTACTATGGTGTAGTGTTTTCCAGCTTTAGTCTCTTGATAATATGAAAGATGCTCACAACACAGAACTCACAACGCGCAACTCCTTCATGCGTGAGGCCATAGCCTTGTCGCATGAAGGGATGAATAAAGGAGCGGGTGGGCCTTTTGGGGCAGTAGTGGTGAGAAATGGCGAGATAATCGCCAGAGGTTATAACCGGGTGTTGGAAACCAATGACCCTACTTGCCATGCGGAGGTGGATGCCATTAGGAAAGCTTCGGCCTTTTTGGGACACTTTCACTTGGAGGATTGCGAGCTATATACCAGCTGTGAGCCATGCCCCATGTGCTTGGGAGCCGTCTATTGGTCGCGCATCAAAACCGTGTACTATGGCAATACAAAAGCGGATGCCGCGGCCATAGGTTTTGACGATCAATTTATCTATGAGGAATTGGACAGGCCGATAAGGGATCGTAGTTTGAGCATGGAACGATTGCTCGGTGATGAGGCAGCGGCTGTCTTTAATGATTGGGCGAAACAGGCCAACAAGAAATTATACTAGAGAAATGCCGTTCAAGTTTGCATTTTAGCCAATTATTTGCTTGCTTTACTGACCAAGCAAACCAAAAATACCTTATAAGACATTGGGGGCATTAATGCTCTTGTTATGATCAAAAAATATACGCTTATACTGCTGGTATCTGCCTGCTCGTACAGCTTTGCGCAGGATCTTTCGGTCAGTGAAAAAAAAATAATCCGTCGGGTGGAGGCTAACCACGAAGCATCCATTCGCTTCTTGGAGGAGACCGTCAACATCAACAGCGGTTCGCAAAATCCCGAAGGTGTAAGGCGCGTGGGTCAGTTATACAGTAAATTTTTGGAAGATTTGGGCTTTGCCACGTCTTGGATCGATATGCCGACAGAGATGAATCGCGGTGGCCATTTGATAGCAGAGCTTAAAGGCAACAAAGGGAAAAGGCTCCTGCTGATAGGCCACATGGATACCGTTTTTGAAGAAGATAGCCCCTTTCAAAAATGGGAAAGGAAAGATTCCATTGCCATTGGACCTGGAACCAGCGACATGAAAGGGGGCAATATGGTGCTGCTCTATGCCCTCAAGGTGCTGCACGAGGCTGGTGAACTAAAAGATCGCCAGATCGTGGTAATACTACATGGCGATGAGGAGAGCCCCGGCCGGCCTATAGCTATAAGCAGAAAGGATATCGTAGCATTGGCCAAGCGTAGCGATGCGGCGCTGGCCTTTGAGAACGGCACCGGCTTTGAATACGCTACCGTGGCACGTAGGGGCAGTAGCAGCTGGACATTGGAAGTGCAGGCAAAGCAGGCCCATTCGTCAGGGATTTTTTCGGAAAACTCCGGTGCTGGAGCTATCTATGAAGCCTCACGCATATTGAACCGCTTCTATGAGGAATTGCAGGAAGAAAACCTCACGTTCAACCCCGGGCTCATCGCCGGGGGGACACAGGTGCTCATGGACTCTTCGGGCATTAAAGCCGAGGTATCGGGCAAGACCAACCTGATAGCCAATAGGGCGGTAGTGCAAGGTGATCTCCGATCGCTCACCACAGCGCAATTAGAAAGAGCGAGAACTAAGATGAAAGCCATTGTGGCGGATCATTTGCCACATGCCCACGCGGAGATTTCCTTTAGGGACGGATATGCCCCCATGCCACCTACCGAAGGTAACCTCGCGCTGCTCGCTGTACTGAACAAGGTGAGCCTTGACATGAAGCTCGGGGAGGTAAAAGCCTTCGATCCGGGAAAAAGGGGAGCCGGAGACGTTTCCTTTATAGCGACTTATGTAGATGTATTGGATGGTCTGGGGGTTCAGGGCGGCGGTGCCCATGCACCAGGAGAGTTTGTAGATCTTCACTCCGTAGAAGCGATAGTGAAACGTACGGCTATTTTATTTCATAGATTGACAAATAACTAATTATTGCTTGAATACCTATTTGTTTATGTCCTCAGAATTGACTTAATTCGTTACCAAACAAACAAGCATTGATGGAATCAACGGAATATACCCACCCTTACCCTTGCAATGAGGAATACAGCAAGCGCGTAGCCTATTTTTCAATGGAATTTGCCATAGATCAGGCGCTGAAAATCTATAGCGGTGGCCTTGGCTTTCTGGCCGGTTCGCACCTTAGAAGTGCCTACTCGCTCAGGCAGCATATGGTAGGTATCGGTATCCTTTGGAAATACGGTTATTACGATCAGGGCAGGAACGAAGATCAAACACTGCGGGTCGATTGGCAAGAGAAGATATACAGTTTCCTGGAAGATACGGGCATCAAGTTTACCGTCAAGGTTCATGGCGCCGATGTTTGGGTGAAAGTATATTACCTCCATCCGAATACTTTTCAAAGTGCACCATTGTATCTGCTTACCACTGATACAGAGGAGAACGATTATGTTTCCAAGACCATTTCCCATCGCCTGTATGACCCCAACGAGGCGACGAAACTGGCACAATATATTTTATTGGGCATTGGTGGTGCCAAACTACTCGATATCTTGCATTACAACTGCGAGGTATATCACCTCAATGAGGCACATGCCTTACCCGCCGCATTCTATTTGTTGCGCAAGTTTGGAAGTCCGGAGGCACTGCGGGAACATCTAGTATTTACGACGCATACGCCGGAGGAAGCCGGCAATGAAAAGCACAATGTGCAACTGTGTGAGGTGATGAGCTATTTTTATGATTTCAGCGCCAATGAAATACAACAGATTACGCAGATGCATGATGATTCTTTCAACCTTTCCTTGGCAGCTCTTCGCCTAGCGAAGAAAGCAAATGGGGTATCGCAATTGCATGCAAAGGTGGCGCGGCTCATGTGGGAAAAATATGGGAATACTTGCCCCATTGAAGGCATTACCAATGCGCAAAATTGGGCGTATTGGGCAGATAAGAAACTGTATGAACTGCGGGAGCATGGAGACGACGAAGGAATGCGACTGCGCAAGCAAAAAATAAAGCGCCACGCTTTCCTTACGGTGGCCGATCAGGCTGGGGAGATCTACAGGCCCGATGTGCTCACGGTGGTATGGGCACGACGCTTTGCGGCCTATAAGCGTGCAGACCTTTTGCTAAGGCATAGGGAACGTTTTGAGCAATTGGTGAAAAACACGAAATACCCTATTCAGATTATCTGGGCCGGAAAACCGTATCCCACGGATATGGGAGCCGTCAATTTATTCAATTACCTAGTACATATGTCCAAAGTGTACCCAAACATCAGCGTGCTCACAGGCTATGAACTGGCTTTGAGCCGCCAATTGAAGCAATGCGCCGACATTTGGCTCAACAATCCGCGCGTACCTAGAGAAGCATCGGGAACGAGCGGGATGACCGCTGCCATGAACGGCGCACTCAACCTATCTACCAATGACGGTTGGATACCGGAATTCATCAAACACGAGGTGAACGGCTTTGTCATACCCACGGCCGACTACGAGCACACGAGTATAGAGGAGCAGGATGAACATGACTTCAATCACCTCTACGACTTGCTGGAAAATACCATTCTGCCGATGTATTATGATGATCATGCCAAATGGCTGTCTATCGTAAAGCAAAGCATGGACGACGTACGTTACACCTTCGGAAGCGACCGCATGGCCCGGGAATATTATGAGAGGCTTTATAAATAACAAGATCGAAATCTATTCATGACGAAGAATCTGTTGTCTGTTTTCTCCTTAGCATTGCTCATAGGGCAATCGGCTTGTAATCAGGTGCCAAAAGGTGTTGACTCGAATGTGCCTGATAGGAGTAACCGTACCCTTGATCCGGTTAAAGTTGAGGCCTATGATGAGGATAGCCTGAATGTGGTTTACTATTGGGACAATGTCAGTCGGGTTGATAGAAAAAACGAGAAAGATAGCACTTTGATCCATGTCGACGGGTTGGTATTGTTGGAATTGCAAAAGGAAAAGTTGCCGATATATATACAAACTTCATTAATGCAGATAGAGGTCTTGGAATTGCCGCTTGCAGTTAAAATTGATGCCTTTAAGAAAGAGCCAGGACAGTCCTTGGACCTTTTGTCTGGCACGTTGCTCGTGTCCAAGGCTTATCAATCACCATTTCCCGACGTGGATACTTTAAGGGCCAATGAACTTTATATGATCAACAAGGACATCGATCTTTCGGAAAAGGAAAAACTGGATGATATGGAACTTCTCGACTGGTGGAAGAAATGGAAAGGAAGAGGAAAATAGCAATCCGTTTACAGAAGTTGTTCTTAGATAAAAATGATTAACTTTGCCCCTTAAACATTGCATAAGGGATTGATTTTTATACGGTCATTCTGTTTTAGGAAATGTTTTTTGTGGAAAATAGTGGTGATGCGTAATAGATATTTTCAATTTATTTTATTCTCGTCTTTTATTGTTTCGTTTGTTCTAGCTGGCTGTTCCAAAAAGGCGGGAACGCTGGGAGCGCGCTCTTCCAAAACCGGAATGAAGTACAACGATCCGGATAATGGCGGTTTTCAGGTGAACCGGAAGGTGAAGAGCGGTCCTGGACCTGGACTGGTGATGATAGAGGGAGGCACTTTTCTGATGGGCGGGAGTCTGGATGAAGATTTGGCTTATGAGAATGATGTAACCAAACGTAGGGTCACCGTAGCTTCATTTTATATGGACGAGACGGAAGTCGCAAACGTGGACTGGCTGGAATATCTTTATTGGCTGCAAACAAACTATCCTGGAGATAGGGAGCTTTATTATCGTGCGCTTCCAGATACGCTGGTTTGGCGTAATCCCCTCTCCTATAATGAACCCTATGTAGATAACTACCTGAGGCACCCTGCGTATCAGGACTATCCAGTGGTGGGGGTCACCTGGGAGCAAGCACAGGACTACTGTGCATGGCGGACGGATAGGGTGAACGAGGAAATATTGCGGTCCAAAGGTGTTCTGGCCGATTATAAAAGCCGCAGCGTTGGTGAAGGAAAGCAACCTTTCAATACAGATATTTACCTCAATGGACAATATATTGGAGAAGGCATAGACGGCGAGCGGATGCCCAAGGATATGAAAGTAGGGGCTGCGGAAGGGGCGACGCGTCCCGTCCGTTTGGAAGACGGCTTGCTCAAACAGCCCTATAGATTGCCCACGGAAGCGGAGTGGGAATACGCTGCTCTTGGTTTGATAGGAAATACGGTGAGAGGGAATGTCCAAAGTGGCAGGGTGTACCCGTGGAATGGCATGGGCGTACGTTCTGAAAGAAGAAGGACGCAGGGCATGGTGATGGCGAATTTTAAGTTGGGAAGAGGCAACAATATGGGTACGGCCGGATATCTAAATGACGGAGCAGACATCACTGCTCCTGTCAGGAAATACAAACCCAATGACTTCGGCCTTTATAATATGGCGGGAAATGTGAATGAATGGGTACAAGATGTCTACAGGAAACTTTCCTTCGAAGATTTTGATGATTTCAATCCCTTTAGGGGCAATGTTTACGAGAACAAACAGGTGAGTGATGCCGAGCGGGGGATTTATGCGCAGGACAAACACGGGAAACCTATTAAGGTGGCCGCGACTACCGAGCGGAAACAAACGTGGGAAGAGTTACAAGGGCAACGTACAGGAGATACGACACAATATACCAATGACCTTCGTGGCTATAACGATGATGAGCAGGAGGCTTTATATGGAATTACTTCTTTGGTGAACAATAAGTCGCGTGTATACAAAGGTGGTTCATGGAACGATAGGGCCTATTGGCTGAATCCTGCAACACGCAGGTATATGCAGCAAGACCAGTCCTCCGCCACCGTTGGTTTCCGATGTGCCATGACATTGACAGGAGACCCCCAAATCAATAAAAAAGGACAGCCGAAGCTAAAGTAAAGTAAGGTATAAGGTATTTGCCTTCCCTCCCTACACCTTCCCTCCTTATGCCTCCTCTACCTATTCCACCGTAACCGATTTTGCCAAATTGCGAGGTTGGTCTACATTGCAACCTCTCAGCAAGGCGGTATGATATGATAGAAGCTGCAACGGGATGCTGGCAAGGAGCGGTAGAAACGTATCGTCTGCATTCGGTATCTCCAACACGAAATCTGCCAACTTTCTTACCTCCTCATCGCCTTCCGTCACAATAGCTATCACTTTTCCCTTGCGTGCTTTCACCTCTTGTATGTTGCTGATCACCTTGTCATAAGAACTGTTTTTCGTGGCAATAACTACTACAGGCATATCCTCATCTATCAAGGCAATGGGGCCGTGCTTCATCTCGGCTGCGGGATAGCCCTCGGCGTGGATATAGCTGATTTCCTTCAGCTTCAATGCGCCCTCCAAGGCAATGGGAAATCCGGTACCCCGGCCCAAGAAAATACAGTTTCTGCTATTTTTGATTTCTTCGGCTATGAACCTGGTGCCCGCATCCAGTTGGAGACAACGTTCTACCAATTCCGGAATATGGTCCAGTTCGGTCAGCAGCTCGATCAACTTGCCTTGTTTTAATGTCCCTTTAAGTTGAGACAGGTACAGGGCAAACAAGGTGAGCACGGTCACTTGAGCGGTAAATGCCTTGGTAGAAGCCACGCCTATTTCTGGCCCGGCATGAGTATAAATGCCCGCATCTGACAGTCTCGGTATAGAAGATCCCACCACGTTGCAGATGCCCAAAACGGTGGCTCCCCTTTCTTTGGCCAGGGTCATTGCCGCCAATGTGTCGGCGGTCTCGCCTGACTGGGAGATTGCTATTACAATGTCTTTTTCGCCTATAATCGGGTTTCGGTATCTAAATTCGGAAGCGTACTCCACCTCAACAGAGGTCCTGGCAAAGTCTTCGATGAGGTATTCGCCTACCAATGCCGCGTGCCACGACGTGCCGCAGGCTACGAAGACAAGGCGCTCGGCTTGCTTCAGCTTTTCGCTGTATTCTTTTAGACCTCCTAGGGTAACAAGTCCTTGCTCGGGATATATTCTGCCACGCATGCAGTCCTTGATAGATCTCGGCTGTTCGTGAATCTCCTTGGACATAAAATAGTCGTACCCTCCTTTTTCAATGGCTTCCAGCTTCAGCTCCAGCTCCTGTATTTTTGGAGTCCGTACGTTATTGTCTATGCTCTTGATATTTAGTTGTCCTTGAGTTATATGGGCAACTTCCAGATCGTTCAGGTAAATGACGTTTTTGGTGTACTCTATCAAGGGAGAAGCATCCGACCCGATGAAAAACTCGTTTTCGCCAACACCGATAACCAAGGGACTTCCTTTGCGGGCGGCCACCATTTCGGTCGGGTTCGCCTTATTGATAAGCACGATGGCATAGGCACCGATGATTTGACTAAGGGAAAGGCGCACGGCCTCGGCCAGCGAACATCCCTCGTTTTGTTGGATTTCCTCAATAAGGTGGATCAACACCTCACTGTCCGTTTCGCTCGCAAAGTGATGGCCTCGGGCCAATAGTTCACTTTTTAAGGCAGCGTAATTCTCGATAATGCCGTTGTGCACCATAGCAAGTCTGCCACTTTCGCTGGTGTGCGGATGCGCGTTACTGTCAGAAGGAATTCCATGGGTGGCCCATCGACTATGTCCTATGCCAATGTGGGCAGCTGTGTTCTGATTTGCCACATAGGCCTCCAATTGATTTACCTTGCCTGTTTTTTTATAGATATTGAGCGAGCCACTTGGAGCAATGAGGCCAATGCCTGCACTGTCATAGCCTCTGTATTCAAGTCTCTTAAGCCCTTTTATCAAAATGGGGAAGGCATCACGATTGCCTAAATAGCCTACAATTCCGCACATGGTCTTATATTTTTCTAAGGTTGGGTAAAGGTAGTAAAAACGAAAGGTCTTAGCAATAAGCGGCAGCAAAAGCTCTTGCTTTCGCAAGTTTTTTGCGTGTCGGGATGACAGGATTGGCTACACCCCGCAGCCCCGCATGCTTGGCCGCAGCCATCCTTGAGGGGAGGGTCTCAGCTAAATTGAAGCTAGGCACTAAGTGCCAATTTCTTTTTTGTTTTTGCGGCTTATCCAAACAAGTTTGGCACACGACAAAAACAAAAAATCCCTCCGTCATTGACGGAGAGCCTCAATTTAGCTGGTCGGGATGACAGGATTCGAACCTGCGACCTCGTCGTCCCGAACGACGCGCGCTACCGGGCTGCGCTACATCCCGAATAATGGTGAGTGGAAATCTGATATGCCTTATGCAAAAATAAATACATTTTACTCATGGTGTCAAACTTTTTCACGGCATTTTTGGGATGTTGCTTACTTGTCGAGGGAGCAAGGGTGTTTTCAAAAAACATTAACCCGTCGACTTCGAATACATTTCGTCTTGATCCAAGGTTATTGAGTCAAATTGTGTGGAGATCACGGATCCAAAGGTTCATCTGGATCGATGGTAAGTGCTTCCTTCTTCGGTTTAAACTCGATGATAACATCACTTATACGTTTCCCCAATTCGTAAGGAACGTAACCCAGCTCACGAATACAACGGTCGGCCATCTTTTCAACCGCATCTATATGTGGCACGCTGCTGTTTACAATCGCATACTTGTCTTTTGGGAAACCATAATTGAGCATGATCCTGGCTGTATTGCGCATATTGGTTGTCGTATGGCGTGCATGAGGATCTATCAGTATGGCATCATCGGGGACTCCCAAGACTTCCGTCAGGTACTTTTTCATCTCAACTGCCTCAATATACGGAGTTTTATATGGGTGTACCCGTCCGCCAGAAACCACGATAAAAGGCGCCAGACCATCGAAGTAGCTCCTTGCTGCCATGCGTGAGCGCAGCATGCCTCCCGGACTGATCGGTTGGCCGTAGACAGTGGGCCCCGCACCTAAAGTGAGCAGTAGGCTATAAGGATATGCGTCAAAGTCAGTCTGCTGGATTTTTTCGTACGCCTTCCGGTTCTCCATTGCTATCAGAGGCTCCAGCTGTGCCGCATCCCAACGCTCGTTCACTTCCAATAAGCGAACGGCAGTCAACAATGATGCATAAAAGGCATCTGTAGGTTTTTGAATATCTTTGGTGACGTCTTGTCTTACATCTTGGAGCAGCATGAGATAAGCACCATTTGTCACATCAAAAGATATCGAATCGATTTTAGGGTAGTTAGGTTTTTCCCCACCGCCATATACATCAATGACATAATTCATAGCCATCATGTCCTGACGGATCGCCTTGGCAAAGTATTCCCGTGGGGTTTCGTCTATCTTTGCGCCATAGGCCATCGAAGGGATAAGTTGCTGATGGATTAAGTCAGTCAGAAGCGTGTCTTGAATTGCTGCATCCGCCAAAAGCTCCGTAAGCGGGTCTATTTCCTCCTGCTTCCATTTAAAGGCATCTAGAAAGCAGGTAAGATCAGCGCACTTGATGCTGTTTTTATACCGAAGGTTTCGTTGTTGTAGGATTGCATCTATTTTCGCATTGGACAGTATTCGCTCCATGGGGGCGTCCTTCTGCGCTAAGAGAAAAGTCAGGTAGTAGTTTTTGGCAATAATCCAGTCCTGAGGACTTTTGTACGCTGAATAATCCTGGGCCCAAGACATATGCAAGGTGCATATGCCGAGGGTTGCCAGTGTTATTGTGATTTTAAAATACTTTATTAAGATCATCAGTTTCTGTTAATAGCCAGGATTTTGATACATTTTTTCCGGATTCAATTTGTATTCATCAAAGGGAATAGGATAATACCTGTCTTTTAACGAAATATTGGATATCTTGGCATTTCCATAATCTGCTTGGTCTTTTGCCATGAAGTAGTTTACTAGTCCTTGGGCATCGTAGTTGCGGATAAGATCAAACCACCGGTGGTTTTCAAATGCTAATTCCACGCGGCGCTCGTGTAAAATGGCCTCTTTCAACGTCGGGTATTTGGCCCGATAGGTGGCGTCATTCATGGAAGTGGCGTAGGAAGGCAAGTTAGCCCGTTCACGTATCTCGTCCAGTAGTTGTATAGCTTCCGCATTCTTGTTCAAATGAAGTTTGGCCTCGGCCAAAAGCAACATCACATCTGCGTATCGAATTAGAATCCAGTCATTGCCTCCCCAGCCTTGGGTGCCTGCAGCATCACTGTTATCTCGAAATTTGGTGATAAACCAGTCGTTTACTTGCGGGCTCGTTGCAAATTTAATGGAGAAATCCTTTCGCAAGTCATTGTTCTCATAATCTTTTACCAAGTCCATCTTCACATTTCCACCTACACCTGTTGATACAAATCTGGAATTGATGGTCTCTCCACGCGCCTGGTTATTGCGGGCTATGCTTGAACTGTAGTTTTGATCGCCCTGAAGGTATTGCACCTGAAAGATAAGTTCTTTGCAGGAATTCTTATGATCTACGTCAAAGACTTCTTCATAGGGTATTTCATTCAATTTGCCGAAGGTTCTCAAGTTATAAGCCGCTGTCAGATACTGCTCCGCTTTTTGGAGGTTTTCATTCGAAGAGGCGGACAGGGTTGTTGCCATTGTAAGGTACACCTGTCCCAAGAGGGCATTGACCGCAGCCTTTGAAGTTCTGCCGACGGCATATTCTGCTTGTGTGTTGGGTAGATCGCTAGCCAATGCGTCTGTCAGGTCCTGAACGATCTGCTGGTACACCACCTCTTCTTTTTGCCTAAAGGCCAGGGCATCGGCCTGATCCTTTGTCAATATCTCTTCTGTAGACAGAGGCACATCGCCAAACTTTCGTACCAAGTGGAAGTAGAGCAAAGCGCGAACGAATTTTACCTCTGCCATATAGCGCTGTTTCAATGCTTCCTCCGTGAACGCAACCTGGTCTATTCTGGCTAGGAGAGTATTACAACGTGCTATGCCATCATACATAGTGGCCCAATGAGTCCTTAAATACGAGTTACTTGGCAGCAAGGAAAAATCGTTGAATTGAAACGGTTCACCTGCATTTGACTGGTTGTCATCCCGACCCGCATTGTCAGAGCGTTCTTCGCTGTATAAAGCACTGGATTCGCCTACGGTACTGCCCGAGCGCAAGATCTGGTATACGCCATTTACAGCCAACAGCACGTCGTTTTCCGTTTTGAAGTAAGCTTCTACGGAAACGGCATTAGGATCTTGTTGATTTAAAAAGTCGTCGCTGCATGATGCCAATGCCAGCAGGGCAATAGGCAATAGATATCTTTTTTTCATTTTTTTCATGATTTTAAAATGTCACTTTCAAACCTAAGTTGTAACCTCTTACCAACGGATACAAACCGTAGTCTACACCCGGTGTGAGGTTGCCGCGTTGATTGTAATCCGGTTCAGGGTTATACCCTTTGTATTTTGTAATGGTAAAGGGATTGTCGACGCTGGCGTATATCCTTACGCCGGCTAGGGTCAATTTTCTCGCTATGTCTTGCGGCAAGCTATATCCCAGAATGATGTTGGTCATTCGCAAGAAGGATCCGTCTTGTAGATAAAAGGAAGATAAGCGAGTGCTGTTGCTTTGTGTGCCACCTCTAGAGGCTCTATATACTTGACCATTGCCTGGATCAGCAGAAGATCTCCATCGCTGAGCCACATCGGCATATTGATTGCCGGAACCTTCCATATTGTAAAGATAGTAGTCATATCCATCCAATACCTGATTGCCATGCGAACCATTGAAAGAGGCCCTAAGGTCAAAGCTTTTGTAGCTTGCATTCAACGCAAACCCATAGGTGAAATCGGGGTGCGGATTTCCGATGATACGTTTATCCTCGTCATTGACGATGCCATTTCCATCTACATCTTCAAAATAGAGGTCTCCCGGTTGAAGTGGGTTGGTCGATGCTGCCGAAGGAGCTACGGTTGTATAGTTTTCTTCCGTAGCCACTCCCAAGACCTTAAATCCGTAAAACATACCGATAGGGCTTCCTTCTTGGGTGATATGTGTCATGTACGATCGCTCCGCTCCATTCGTAATGATGGTCGAAGCTCCTCCCAAATCCAGCACTTTATTTCTGTTTACATTTATGTTACCACTCAACCCCAATTCAAAACCATTGTTTCTCACAAGTGTCGCATCTACCTGCACATCAAAGCCTTTGTTTTGTACTTTGCTGTCAGGAAGGTTTGTCAGGATGGTAGTAGCGCCAGAAATGGCCGTTATCGGCTGATCGAAGAGGAGGTTATATGACCTACTCAAGTAGAAGTTGGATAATATGTTCAACCTGCCGTTCCACAAGCCCAAATCCAAGCCCGCGTTGTACTGTGAGGTGGTTTCCCAACCTAAGTTGGCATCGCGCAGATCTCCGGGCCAATAGGCGGTTTCTACACGGTCACCGATGATTACCCCACCAGGAGAGTTGAATGTTGTCACAGCGCGGTAGTCACCGATATTGTTGTTGCCGCTCAATCCCCAACTTGCTCTAAGTTTCATGGTAGAACCCGTTCCGAGCCAGCTGTTGTAGAATTCTTCATTGGAGACCGTCCATCCGGCCGACAATGAAGGAAAGGTACCCCATTTGCTTTCAGAACCAAAGCGAGATGATGCATCTGTACGGAACGATGCAGACAGGAAGTATTTTGAATCGTAGCTATAGTTGACACGGCTAAAATAAGACTGGAGTGTGGTTACCCGCTTGAAAGCATCGCGCAACTGAAAATTGGACGGATCCGCGCCTTTGTCGGTGATCTCTCCAATGGCATCATTTTGGAAACCATTTGCCCGGACGGCGATGTAGTCGATATCCGTTCGTTGGGCTGAATAGCCCAATAGGGCCTGAAGGTGATGTTTTTCTTGAAATGATTTTGAATAATTCAAAGTTGCTTCCAACAATTTATCGATTTCGCCCCTTGTGTTGGCATCGGCGTACGCAGCGGTTTTTGCTGCATCTGAAAACGGTGGGTTGTTGCCGCTGGATATACTTGTAGGACGATAGTAATCGTACTTTTCATCATATGTAGACAGGCCGCCGTTTATTTTGAAATTTAAGCCTTCGATAATGGCAAAATCTGCAAAGGCGTTATAAAGCCCCCTTTTGCCTTTTCGCTGGTTTTTAATCTCGGTAACATATGCCAAGGGATTTTCTGGGTTCTGAATTCCAAAATTGTTTGCAGACAGGTCTGCCATAAGATACTTGGCATAGGTGCCATCTTCATTATATACGGGAAGGGTAGGCAAGTAGATCAAGGCTGCCATAGACGGACTCTGGTCGTAGCGACCGGTAGTTACCTCGTTGTTGTCGTTATAGGTAAAGGATACATTGGCACCTACCTTAAGTCGCTTGCTTAGCTCCGTGTCTATATTGCTCCTGAAGTTGAATACCTGTTGGTCCGTGCCAAGCATGATACCTTCTTGATTTTGGTATGAGCTACTTAAAAAATAGCGCGTTTTTTCATTTCCTCCATATGCAGAAAGGTTGTGCCTTTGGAAAGGAGCATTTCTATAAAGTGCGTCTTGCCAGTCGGTATTATACATCGAAGGCCTTGCCAATCCTGTGGAAAAGTCATAATATTCCTCGGGTATCGAGATTGATCCCGCATTTCCTACGCGAGCCACGCGAGTAGCATTGTCATCCAAGCGCATGTTGTCGGTCCAGGTTATGCCCCTACTGACCACCAGATCCCTATACATGTTGTTCCGACCGTCAATAAGCAGATCAATAAATTCATCTGCGTTGAGCAAGTCTACTTTCTTAGATAGCTGACCAAAGCCCCCCAATACTTCATAGTCGATATTGCTACGCCCTTCTCTACCACGTTTTGTTGTGATGAGTACGACCCCTCCGGCGGCACGTGAGCCATAGATGGCTGCCGATGCAGCATCTTTCAAGATATCGATCGTTTCGATATCATTTGGATTTATGTTCAGGTTATTGCCTGCAGGATAGCCATCAATAACATATAAAGGATCGGATCCTGCATTGACAGAGCCGATTCCCCGTACGCGAATTTTTGTGCCATCATACGGAGCTCCGCTTGTCTGAGAGACTTGAACACCAGCTACTTTCCCTACAAGGGCTTGCGACAGTTTTGGACTTGTCAAGTTCAACTCATCGGCTTTTACATTTGAGATAGCTCCCGTCAAATCGGATTTTCGGACACGCTGATAGCCAATCGACACCAATACTTCTTCCAATTGTTGGTCTTCGCCATTCAATTGGATCGAAATTCCCTGTAAAGCGGTGACACGATGCTCGATCGTTGCATAGCCAACGTATCTCACGGACAGGACGTCTCCTGTTTTTCCAGCCAAGGAAAAACGACCTTCATTACCTGTTTGCACGCTTTGTTGGGTACTTGTATTGGTGACAGTGGCCCCTGCAATCGCATTTCCTTCGCCATCCAATACTTGTCCCGAAAGCTGTTGTTGGAGCAGGGCTTCAATTGCCTTTGTTTCTTTTTTAGGGTGACTTGCATGCACCGACATGAAGCCGACACTTAGTGGTAATAGCAACCACAATAATTTGGTAAGATTTAGATACATTTTTTTCGACTTATGTAAAAACAATGTCGCAAACGTAGCTAAACCATGTTACCGGGGTGTTAACCTGTCTTTATGTAACAATTAAGAATTGAGCAATGAACTCGGCCGCCAGGAGGAGGCAAGGCGTTGAGCAAAGAGAAGGTCAAGAAACAATGGCGCCCTGCCTAATCAGCTCCTGCTGTACATCTGCCGCGTCTACTGCTCTGGGGAATATGCCCTGCCTAGAGGCTATGGATGCACATACGCCAGCTGCCTGTCCCATGGCCATGGCCGTAGGCATCACCCGATAGGAGGAATGCGCCTCATGGCTGCCAGAGATGCATCTTCCTGCGACCAAGATGCCGTCCACATCCTTGGGCAATAGGCAGCGTAACGGGATGTCATATGCTTCGCCTGGCGGTAATCGCTTCAGGACGGTGCCCTTTCCTTCGGGGTTGTGCACGTCTATGGGATAGGAGCATTTAGCTACGCCATCGTCAAATTTTTGGGCCGAGAGCACATCTTCTGTCGTGAGCGTATAGTCGCCCACAATTCGTCTCGTCTCCCGCACGCCCACAGTGACACCCGTTTGAGCGACGTAGGATTTCTCAAAGCCAGGAACATATTTCTTCAAAAAGTCGGCAATTTGCCTTACCTGACGCCTCCCTTCCCATTCGGCATAGGAGAGGTCCCAAACGTCAATGCCCAGCACTTGGGTGATCCGTGTAGAGTTGACGCTCAGTTCATGCGGATGGGGGGTGTCAAAGAAAAGGATGTCCTCGCGTGGTAGATCGAGTTCGCCAGCCTTGGTGGCCTGTTCTATCAAGTCCCATAGGCCGTGCACGCCTCGCCATTGGTCTGGATGTTGCTTGACGTAATTGCCAAAATGCGTACGTTGAAACTCTACCATCCTAAACATGAGGGAAATGGGTTGTACAAGTCCGTCAGTTTCGCGGCCTACATGGTATTGTGCTCCCGCCGCGACAGCGATGTCGCCATCGCCCGAGCAGTCTATGATGGTTTTTGCCGTAATGACCAAAGGCCCCGATTTGGTTTCCAATATTGCTCCCTTTTTGTTGCCGTCGTCATAAATACCGCTTGCAAATGCATGGAATAGGATATCTACGCCATGTTCATCCAATAAGTCAAGACTGATCATCTTGAAGAGCTCGGGATCGAATGGCACGACGTAGCCCGTTTCGAGCGATGGGGCTATGGCAGCCCCTGCTTGTACAAGTTTAGATAATAGTTGTGACAGTGCCCCCGCAATGATGGCTGTACCTGGGCCATGGTCATTTGGTAGGAAATGCTTGGAATAGCCGCTCTTTGCAGGTCTATATTGTTGAGTGTGGAATGACATCAGCGGCATGACGAGGGCCGCGGTGGCGTTGCCTCCCAAGAATCCAAGTCGTTCCACCAAGGTCACCTTTGCTCCAGACTGTGCAGCACCAATGGCAGCGCCTATTCCTGCTGGACCTCCGCCAACGATCAATACGTCTGTATCTGCTGCCAGACTAGCCTTCCTAGGGGCTAGCGTAAGTTCGATTTGGTTTGTGGGTTTCCTTAATATAGGCATAAACAATTTAGTTGGAATGCTTTTTCAGCAAATCTAACAATAGGGTATTACTACGTTTTGAGCGTTGTTGTATTGAGGGCAGTTTTTCCTGTATCTGTTCGCGAAGAGGGCCTTGCAGATCCCACGAATGATCGAGGTGCGCGATTAGTCTACCTGCGTTTACCAGCTCGATGGGAGGCATGTCTAAGCCTAGATCTCCTAGCAGCCCTTTCACCTTGGAGGCGTATGGCAGCGCTACGAAAGGCACATTCTGCAAGGCGGCAAAAATGAGGAAGTGAAGACGCATGCCGACGGCAAATTGGAAATGGCCCATGATATTTAACAGTTGGCCGGGTGTGTATTTACCTTTTAGCACATGTGCCCGATGCGGTTTCAGCATCTGGGAGATGACGGCATGGGAGAGTTGGATATCTTGGTTTTTCCTTTCCGTGGGGACAAAAACAATGTCCGCATTGAAACGGTCTACCATGAAATCGGCAGCATTTGCCAGTAGCATATGGTATTTTTGCATGTCCAGGTCTGGTGCTGCAACGCCCAACTCACGCACGGACATGCCCACTATGGGCTTGTCGCTGGTGAGTTGTTCCCTTATCAGGGTTCCTTCCGGTAGCGGCTCTGGCCGTATTAGAAAAGCAGGGTCGGCCGTTACCGTGATTTCAGCTTTCACGCCTAAGCTTTCGAGCAAGTGCCGCGAGTCGACGTCCCTTACCGTGATGGCATCTACATGGTTCAACACGTCGGCCACAAGGCTTTGTGAGGCAGCATTGTTGAGCGGGCCGGCACCAATGGCATAGAGCATGGTAGGGATACCTAGCTCCTGGGCTATCTTTACCTCGCGGAGGTAGAATTTTACGTCGGCATCGTAGAGTAAGCCGCCCCCACCTAGAATAAATACGTCCAAGGATGCTATTTCTGGCTTAATCTCGTTGATGGAGAGGTTGCGCACATCCACTACCTTTTCTATATCGTGCCTGTCTTTGGTGTCTCTAGCCACACGTGAGAAAACGGTTATTTCTGCCTTGATGCTGCTTCTTATCTGTGCAATGATGCTTTGCAAGATAGCTTCGTCTCCCAAATTCATGCCTCCGTAGGAGCCTGATATACCTATTTTGTATGTTTTGTCTGCCATATAGTAAGTTGACTTGTAGACTTTTGTAATTGCTTTTAACTATTGAGGCCCCATATTGCAACAAAGGATCAAGCCACTTGTTTTCCCGGGCCACGAATCCATTAGGCCATATATGCCTTTATTTCTGTGACTTCATGAGGTGATAATTGGCAAGTTCTTCGATAAGGGATGGTATGATTTTGCCTGCTTCCATGTTGTATATGGCCATTACTTCCATCAATAAATCCCCGAAATGATAACCTATGGAACCTACGCAATTGAATGTGTATTGGGAATAATTTGGGTAACTGGACACCAAATTCCTGAAGAAGCTATGAAAAGAACCCTTTACTAGCTCCCTAGCATAACTTTTATCCACATCTGGCAGCGCTAGGAAACGTGTGAAGCTTGCACAAAATCGGTTTGCAAGCGGTTCGGTATAGACTTTGTTTAGGATTTCCCCAGGCGTGAGTTGGTAAGTGTCGTAAAACAGTTGCTTCGTAGTTTCTGGCATTCTGTTGCGCATATAATCGCTTAATATCTGTTTTCCAATCGCCGCCCCACTTCCTTCATCCCCTAGGATAAAGCCTAACGAATCCACATGCTCAACAATCTCTTTGCCGTCATAGATCCCCGTGTTCGTGCCGGTACCGAGTATGGCTGCAAAACCTTCCCGATGGCCCAATAGCCCTCGCGCTGCTGCCAGTAGATCGCCGGCCGCCCTGATCCGTTCGCAATTGTGGAAAACATTATAGAGGGTTTCTTCCATCAGCTCTATCTTATCAGCATGGCATCCAGCACCATAGAAGTGAACTTCATTGATGCTCGATACATCTATTGCCTCCGGCATATTTTTGCGAATCGATTCTATGATATAAGCTTGCGTAGCATAGTATGGGTTATAGCCCTCGGTTTTAAAATATTCTGCAATGTTATTGCCTTCAATAAAGCACCAGTCTGTTTTGGTCGATCCGCTGTCGGCTATTAAAATCATTGATATACAATTTCGGGAATTGAATAATTATTGTTCCTTATTTTTCAAAAATAGTGTATTAAAGCATAGGGTGCAATTGATAAAAGTGATATATTTTTGCCATTATTGGAATAATTCATGCCAAAACCTGGAGAAATGGGTTTTTTATCGGTCAATCTGCGTAAAAAAAGGTCCAGACTATGGGATGATAGTTTTGTTCTACTTGTGCAGTATAGGCTTTATCCGTATAATTGTTGTCAAAAAAGAAGAAAATGTATCCAAAGAAACTGATGGCGATGCTTGCCGTAATTTTTCTTACTGCGTTAAGCTTGTCTGCACAAGAAAAACGATATGTGATGGTGTTGCACGGTGGTGCCGGCACCATCTTGAAACAAAACATGACTCCAGAAAGGGAGGAGGCTTATACGGGAGCCATGAAGGAGGCTTTGTTGGCGGGATATAAACTGATCAAGGAAGGGAAAAGCAGCCTCGATGCTGTTGAGGCGGCGATTTGGGTATTGGAGGACAACCCCTTGTTCAATGCGAGCAAAGGCGCGGTCTTTACCCATGATGGTCGCAACGAACTTGATGCTTCCATCATGTATGGCAAAACATTGGAGGCCGGTGCCGTAGCGGGTGTCACTACGATAAAGCATCCCATAAGCGGGGCACGTGCCGTGATGGAAAAATCCGAGCATGTCATGATGGTGGGGGCAGGTGCAGAACTTTTTGCCAAGGAGGTAGGGCTGGAAATCGTAGATCCCAGTTATTTCTATACGCAGCCGCGCTATGATGCACTACAAAGAGCAATAAAGCAGGACTCTATCAAAGCGGTGCTGGATCACGACGCGAAGCAAAGCAATCGCGTTCCATTTCAGAACCGGGATGATAAATTTGGTACTGTGGGTTGTGTGGCCCTGGACCAGGAAGGCCATTTGGCTGCAGGTACCTCAACAGGAGGCATGACCAATAAGAAATACGGACGGGTGGGCGATTCGCCCATTATCGGTGCAGGAACCTATTGCGATGATCGTACCGTGGGTGTGTCCTGCACGGGATGGGGTGAGTTTTTCATTCGCAGTGTAGTCGCCAAATCGGTATCGGACCTGATGGAGTACAAAGGGCTTGGCGTAGAGGAGGCTTCTAGGCTGATGATCGAAAAAATTGGGCAGCTTGGGGGCGATGGTGGACTGGTCGCTTTGGATAGAAATGGCCAAATAGCAATGCCCTTTAATACTGCAGGGATGTATAGAGCTGCCATTACGGAAGATGGAGAGGTTGAAGTAGCCATATACAAGTAAAAAAAGGACTGTCTAAAAAATATCAGCTTTCGTCATTTCGAGCGAAGTCGAGATGAGGAATTGCACCTTTTTAGACAGCCACCGTTTTATATAGGGTCTGCTGAAAAACTCTATTCGTTTTGTTAACCAATGAATTATAGTTATTTTTAGGTTGTCAAGTGCAAGGATTTATGAAAAAAGCATCAAAAAGGCGTGCACCTAGCCCTATTTATAGCAGTCCGAATCAGCTCATTATTGAGGGATTTGAGTCTCCTTTTGATCGTCATCTTAACCCAGAAAACCGTTGGGTTAAGTTAGCTCATCTGCTTCCCTGGGATAGTTTGTCGAACATTTATTACAAAGCATTTCCCAAGAAAGATACAGGTC
>NZ_ATZA01000014.1 GCF_000427965.1 Olivibacter sitiensis DSM 17696
CATCGCAAAGAAACTGGAGGCCGATTTCTTCTTCGCCCACCCCTATTCCTCTTGGGAAAGGGGACTCAACGAATACACCAACAAGCTTATCAGGCAGTATATACCGAAAAAGCAGCCCTTTGAACAATTCAATGAACAGGATATCAGAAAGATACAGCACAAAATCAATGCAAGGCCAAGAAAAAAACTAGATTACCAAAACCCCAAGAGCATTTTTTATGCTACCTTAGACCAAAATGTTGCATTGGTGAGTTGAATCTACCGTGACGTACAAATCAGTTTTCGATATAAATAATATGCGATAGGAATGCTATATTTGCTCGGGCTTATGTCATTAAAGGCTATCCTGAACCTATAAAAAAAGGATGTTTTTTAATGGAAGATGATATGATAAGAAATTCCGTTCAATAAACTGCATCGATCATGTGTGTTTCTGTTTTTTTAGCCTTTGTTTTCAGTTATGGTTTTGCCCAAGATCTTCCTCATTCGTCTCATACGGATTCTTTGTACGAGCAAGCTTTTGCATTAATTAGCGCCGATACTATGAAGGCCGATTCCTTGATTGAAAAAGCCATGCACCTTAGCCAGGTACGTAAAGATACTTTAGGCATAATCGACGGATATTATTACAAAGGCTGTCTTTTGGATCATCAAAGCCATTTGGATAGCGCGATAATATATCTAGAACAATCTAGGGCGGGCTATGAACGTCTAAAGGTATATAATACCAATTTGGCCAATAATTATGGCCGGTTGGGACTTTTGTACGATAAGAAAAACCAATATAAACTCGGCTTAGAAGCGTTGTTGAAAGGGCTTTCCATTGCAGTGGAAAATAAGCAAAACTTATCTGTTATCAGACTAAACAATGTGCTCGCAATGCATCACAATGATTATACGGGCAATTATAAGCAGGCTATAGCGCATTTAAACAAGGCGGAAGAGATGGCCATTAAGGAGAAAGAAAGCATGTTGTTAGGCCATATTTACCTGCAATATAGCTTGAGCTATAACCTGCTAAAAAATCTGAATGAGGCACTTTCCTATACCAAAAAATCGGCTCAAGCCTTTCAAAAAGTAAAGAGTAAATACAATCTGGCAAGGGTATGGCTTACGCAGGCTGGCATCTTCGAGAAAATGGATGATGTAAGGTCATTGGACTCAGTTATGGACAAGCTAAGGCCTGTAATGACCGACTACACGGCCAATTTGCAATTAATGGCCAAGTATGAGGAATACCGTGCCGTGTCGTTTTATATGAAAAAAGAGTACCAAAACGCTTTAGAACGGGCATTGGCGTGTGAGAAATATATGCGTCTTGGTGGGCAGGACCGGGATGAGCAGACAATCCGTCCCATGTTGATCAAGCTATATTACCTTTTGGGTATGCGTGAGCAAGGTGATTCGTTGTTCACGAGGTATAGCACGGTCAATGACAGTGTGTTTTCGCAACATGCCATTGCTAGCGATACCGAAATGCGCAGTAAATACAATGCCGAACAGCAGGAGAAGGAAATTGAGTTGCAACGATTGGCGATTAAAAATGCTAGTATTGTCCGCACTGCCCTGATAGGTGCCGGTATTTTTCTTCTGATACTGGCTGCTTTTTTTCTCCTTAGGGCTAAGGAGAAAGAACGTGCAAGTGCTGTGCTGACCCTGAAAAACGAAGAAATCGAACGCAAGAACGAGCTATTGGTCAAGATAAACGCACAAAATGAGACCCTTCTGCGGGAGATCCATCACCGTGTGAAAAACAACCTGCAAATGATTACCAGTCTGTTCAACATGCAGTCGCGACGGACACATAGCCCCGAAGCACTCAGTGCGCTCAACGAAGGCAGGAGTCGTCTCAAGAGCATAGCCCTTATTCACAATAAATTATATCAGCAAGACAGGCTGAACAGGGTGAATGTACAAGAATATATTCAGCAATTGAGTGATTATTTGCTGGGACTATATCAGGGAGACGAGTCGAAGATTGCCGTTGAAGTAGCTGCAGAAAAGATCGAATTGGATGTAGACACGGCAGTGCCTCTGGGGTTGATCGTTACCGAGCTTTTTACCAATTCGCTGAAATATGCCTTTACGAAGCATGAAGAAGGGATTATCAAGATAAAGATAGATCATCAAGACGAAGGGTATTGCATGGAGTTTTCCGATTCGGGAGAAGGTATTCCGGCAGATGTCGACCCTGTACATAGCAATACGCTTGGATTGCGCCTGGTGCGAGACCTTACGCAACAATTGTCCGGAGTTTTCCAGTATAAAAACGAAGGAAAAGCCGTGTTTTTCGTTCGTTTTAAGGAACAAATTGTATGAAAGATTTTTCTGTACTTATTGTTGAAGATGAGATGATTATCGCTAATGATTTGCGAGACATTCTTGAAATACTTGGTTATCAGGTTTGTGGTGTCGCCAGATCCTACGAAGAGGCCGTTGTAGCAGTCAATAGTGAAGCTCCTAACATGATTTTATTGGATGTCATGATCAGCGGGAACAAGACGGGAATAGATGTAGCCAATTATTTGAACGAACATAAACCAATACCTTTTATTTATATTACGTCGTATACAGATCAACTCACCCTCAAGCAAGCATTCCACACCAAACCATTGGGCTATCTCGCAAAACCCTTTGAGCTTAAGGATGTGAAGGTGGCTATGGCCATGGCCATTGATAAGAGCGAAAACGCAGATGAATTCCTTTTGTTACCGGATGGGAAAAAGAAGATAAAAATATCTATTAATGAAGTCTACTATGCTGAGGCGGACGGCAATTATACCTTTATACGGATGAAAGGCAGGTCCCATTGCCTAAGAAAAACATTGAAAGACACCCTCGTCTATTTACCGGTAGAAAGAGGCTTCGTCCGGATTCATAAATCCTATGTCGTAAATCTTTTTCAAGTGAGAAAGATAGGTGCACATGAAGTGGTCATGGCCAATGAGACTGTTCTACCGGTAGGTCGTGCCTATGCCCAAGAGCTAGACCACCTTAAATAGAAATGTCGCTATCATCTTTCTCCTTGTGATGTTGTTCATGTACAACAATCGGTTGTTTGCATGCGCTATTCTTTAAGGTTTTTATATTTCTGTTTATTTGCTATCTTATTGATATCTAAATGGCTATGGGCAAGTAAGCGGTGCTTTCTTGTTTTGCAAACACAACGTAAACTATGGAAACAACAGCCCAATCGATTTCTTTTTTGAGCAATTTCAAGGAAAACAAAGAATTGATCGCTGAAATTCTGGAACTGACCTTACCAAGTTATGTTTCGAATGCGCAATTGATAGACCGCGAGATTATGCATAACAGGGACATCTACCTCATTCGATCTGATGAGGGGGAGTTGTTGGCCTTTTTTATGGTCAATTTTGAGTCCCTCGGTTCGGAGGAGACCTTTTACCTGGGCCTGAGTGCCTGCCGGGAAGAGCATAAAAGTAGAGGTTTGGTAAAGTCCTTGTATATGAAGTTTCTGGAAGATTGTCGCAGCAAAGAGAGGCTTCATGAGAAGAAATATTTGCTTTGGTGGACTACCGCAACACCAGTGGTGTATTACTGGTTCAATAAACATGTGGCTCGTGTTCAGCCCGATATGGATGGCGCATATGATGAGCTAGGGAAGCATTATGCCATCAAGATCATAGGCGAAAAATTTCGTCATATCGTCGTCGATGAGGTACATCCATTTATATTAAGAAAGGTCGCTGAGGAAACCAATTATTCCGAGCAGGAGAAGATGCGATTGAAAGAGGTGGCCAATAGGTTGAATTTTGATATCTTCGATCGTTTTTTACTGGACGAAGCAGGGGGTGACCGGTTCTTGATGATTGGCTACGCACCGGATAATGTATAGCAATAGATGGCTAATGTATTTCTACATCTTTGAGTAAGCTGATAGCTAGCGCATCTACCCACATCGCAAACTGACTGCCCTTTTGCATCACCATATAAGGATGACGATTGATCAAGCCTTTGCTATGATGGGTTGACTTGCCATGCCCTTGACGATCATCATGGCATGCCCAATTCATCAGGCAAGTAACCTTCCTAACATCATAATCGAGTGTGTTTGTCAGTATCTGGCACAAGTTTTCCCATTCCTGTTGGTCATGGTCTACAGGTTCGCCAAGCAATTGCAGGGCTTGATGCCTTATATTCCTAAACGGACTTGTTTTAAAAGCGTGGGCTACTAGATTATCACCGGTCAAATGATGATAATGTTCCAACACCAATTGCTTAAGGTAGGGCCCCACGACATTGGGGTCATGCATGAGTATATCCTTTAGGCGCTGAGCAACGGTAAAATGATGTATAGGGAAAATCTTTTTCAATTTGCTTTCCTGCTGGTCAAAGGGAAGTGGCTCCAATAGAGGCAGAACTAGCTCTTTCAGGCTATCGTCCAAAACAGCATCCAACAACTCCAGAGCAAAAAAATGGTTTTCCTCGTTCTGTCCTTTTACCGAAAGGATGTCATAGGCAACTTGGATGTTCCTTGCCGACTCGGCACTATACACCTTCAATAACAAAAAAAGCAGTTGTCGCAAAGCACGAAGGAGGTGGTTTATCTCGTTCATGAGCGTGCTATCATTCAAATATTGTAGATCTCGTTTTGTGCTTAGCGTCCATGCCATTTCCGTACAGATCTGTTCACATAGTGTGGCAATGCGGAAACGAAAAGCTTCATCTATAGCCATGTTGGATTGGTTGGCAGTTCTGGTCAAGATTATTCTAAGCGAAAGATCCGATGCATTCCAATAGGTGTCAAAGGAATGGATATTCCATTGAAATGCCGTTTGCCCGATATATTTTAGCGTGCTGAGCCGTGAGAAAAAAGAAGGCATTCTATAATAGGACTGTTCCAATTTATGAAGCAAGGTGTCGTTGTTTGAGGAAAAATGATGGTCCTGTGCAATCGCGGGCAAATAGCAGCGAATGGCTTCTGTTAGCTCATTTTGTTGATGGGCCAAATGGAATGCCTCTTGCAATTTTTCTCCTAGATTCGAAGAAAAAAACAGGTCGGTCAAAGGAGGAACGGAAGAAGTAAGCGCCCGCTCTTTATGTGGTCTTAGCGTAGTCAGATAGACTTCAAGTTTTCCTTTATAATGTTTATAGAGCTTGAGGGTTGCCCCGGCCCATAGGACACTGGTGAGAAAACAGATAAGTGCCACATAGGATAGAAAGTCTAATAGATTGTCATGTGCTATTACATTGGATAGCAATAATAAGATTACTCCAGCCAAAATGGCGCTAATCTGGTTAAGAATACCCTCAATGTTGGCTTCAATCTGCAGACGTTCCAATGGCCCGGTAGCCTGATAGATAACTTTTGTGGCTGGCGTCGTGATTGCCCTTCTTATTACGCGTTCGCACCATTTGGCAATGAAGACAAAAGCAATCAGAAATATGGGGTTATGCCATCCTAGGCCACTACCAGCGGCAAAACCAAAGGAGAGAAGCAGCGAAATGGGTAATAGCAATATGGCAAATTTAATGCCTTTGGCAAGGATGATACTTCCCGAAAGTAAGGAAAAAAGCAACTCTCCAAATTTCACTATACTAAAGAAAACGGCCAATATGGTAGTTATAGCTATTCCGGTATGTTCCGATAGCATACCAACGGATAGCAAATAGCTATAGTCCGTGAAGTAGATCGCTCCTACCGAGATGATGGTGACTACACCAATAGCGATATAAAAGCGGTCGTTTAGAAAGAAAGATAGGTCTATTCTCTTTCCATAGCTGCTTCTCGTTTTATGGCCCTTGAGCTGTTCGGGTTGACGTGCATGTAGTAGTATTAAGGGAATATAGCTCATTAGCACAAATAGCGCGGACATGGGAAAGAGGTAATAAATATGATCGAGCCATAAGATAATGAACGGAGTGGTCAGATAGGCGATTATGGACGCAATGATCTCGCCCGAGCTTACGACAGCCAGTAGGCGTTTGCTTTGCGAAAGGTTGAACAGCTTGGCGCAGATGGCAAAGAAATTAAGCGAGAAGATGACCGTGATGGGCATATTGAAAACAAAGCCAAGGTAGGCAAGATACAAGTGAGCTTCTTTGTGACTATCGTAGGTAAGATAGCACGCAAACATCAAAAGGGATACCAAACAGAAGATGATGATATTCTCGGTATAGTTGCGTAAGATCGTGTTTTTCTGCTGCCGAAGCTGATATATCTTCAACAAGAAAAAGCCCACCGTGCCCGATAGAATATAGGCTATCGGAAGGCTATTGATGTCCGTATTGCTGATAAGAAAAGTATTGACCGCCACGAAATAGTAAGACAACGAACAGCCTGTAATGAGCGATAGCAGGAACAGGAGTGCAAACGATCTTTTTTCATCGGCACTTCGAAACAATCGGTTGGCATAACTATTCCATGTTTTCATATACGCTAATTTCCGACATTGAACAGCAACTTGGCCATAATTACCCTGCCCATTTGTGGTACTCTGGAACTTTGTATCCCGCTAGCCGCCCTTACGCCTGGCGAATAGTAGAATCTATCCGTAAGGTTTGTCCCCGATAGCTGCAGGCTTGCCTGGCGGAGCATTTTATAGGTAAGACTTCCGTTAATTAAGAGATATCCAGGAGTTTTGGTGTATGGACTGGCACTGATGGTCGTATTTGACCCAACAGGCTTATCTCCTACGAAGTTTGCCCGCAGATTGACGTTCAGCTTGTCTTCCATCAGTGACAGGTTGATGCCCACATTTGCCGATAGGTCGGCTATGTCCCCTACTCGGATCTTTCTTTCCGCTCCATCTACGTTTCTAATGCTCTTGGGATTTGCCCAAGTTGCGTTAGCATATAGGTCTATTTGTTTGTTAAATTCATATTGTCCGGAAAGTTGGATGCCCTGGAGATGCGATTGACCAATAGCTTGATATTGGGTAGTACTGATACCCATCGTATCCACATTTACCGTGCCCAGGATATTGTTATAGGAAGCATTGTAGTAAGCGATTTCCAGGGAAGTTTTGCTTGAGAGCAGGTACCTGGCAGACAATTCCCTGTTTTTTACCCTTTCTGGTTCCAGTGTGGGGTTGTTGATGAGACGGGCAGACGATATGGCAAATTTATTGTACACGGAAGCATCTAGAAAGGCTTCTGAATAAATAGCCTTAAAGATAAAGCGTCCGGGATAATAGATGGCTGTTACCCTCGGATTGAATACCGATCCATAGCCATAAATGCTATTGATTCTATTGTTATCTAGTCGTCCACCGGCGGAGATGTTCAATTTTTTGGCTTCGTTTTGATAGCTCAGTTGTCCATACACCCCTAAATCGAGAATGGAGTAGTAGTTGCCTCCAGCAATGCTGTCACTTGCCACCCCATGGGTGATGGGATCAGGGACAGTGGCGTTGACATAATCGCCCTGCAACAAGCCGTTCCTGATCTCAACGCCCATATTGAGGTCCATTTTTTCATTGATAGTATAATTGAACCTGTTCTCCATACGGAATTGCTTGGATTGTTGGGAGTAGTAATTGGGACGAAAATAGGGCATGTCGCCTTGCATTAGATCTACGAAACCAAGCCCACCATTTGCAAATCCATAATACCTGGTGGTGACGGTGTTTTTCCCGAAGTCACTTGTTCTGAAATAGGTGAAGTGGGAGAAAGAGAGGCGATTGAAGAGGTTGCGATCATATCGAACATAATAATTGTGCTGTCTTACCTCCCACTTGGAGAGGTCGGAATTGAGCGCATAATAGAGATCGGTATAGTCTGGCCCCGCGCCTTCAGACCAATATTGGTAATCCAGTCCTATTTTGATATCTCCAAAATTTACTTTGGCAGAGATGTAATTGTCGTTAACGATATCGCTAAATTTATGGCTGAAGTTGCCATAGCCTTGATGGTAAAGCGATTGATCTAATGAATCGGCAAGGGATATGGCCCTGGCCGTCGGGACCAGTAGAGAACCATCTGCGCTGGTAGTGAACAATTCCCCCTGCGGGTCATAGGTAGCGTATTGCGCCGCCAGTTCTGGCGAATAGTTGGCGGAGAATCTGTTGAAGTAGTTGTTTGCGCCAAAATAATCTGACTGCCATTGTCCGTCCCAATCGGGAAATGAGGAAAGATCTGTGTCGTGCCCCTTAAATCGGCGCGCGGTGATGGCCACGAAGAGGTCTTTGTTCTTTGCACTGAACGTGGCGTCGCCAAAATGATTTCCACCATTGGCAATGCCTGCCTGTCCCGTGAGCAGATACCTGCTTTTTTCATCATTGCTCGGCTGATTTATGGCATCTTGGTCAAAATAATCCTCAGCGGTTTTGGTGATGACATTCACCACTCCAGTGAAGGCATTGGCACCGTAAATGGTGGAGGCGGGACCATATATAATCTCCACTCGTTTTATGTTGCTCAGTGGGTATTGCCTGGATATGAACGCCGCGTTGGACCACATCTCATTGTTCTCCACCCCATCAATTAACAACAAGGTACGGTCTGTATTGGCGGCCGATCGATAACCTCGTTGGTACATCACGGCATAGGAAAGTCCCGATGTGAGCGAGATGTCAAAGCCTGGAATATCGTTGAACAATTGCTGTAGATCGGTGTATCCTCGTTTAATGATATCCTCGTCACTGATAATCTGCATGGTGGCAGGTGCCAGCTCGATGCGTTCTGCTTTCTTCGATACCGAGGAGGTGAGGTTGGCCCTCATGCGCGATCGAACATGACCTACAGCGGTACGAAATCGATCCGGGTCTCGTATATCTGCCTCAAAATTGTTCTTTAGCAGTAGCAGTTGTACAATATGTTTGTCGGCCATTTCTATAGAGTCCATGGCTAGGTAAGACATGGAGATGAGCCGAAATGCCTGGACCTTTTCATCGAAGTTCATGGCTTTGCTGTCCAGGCAGCCCCTAAGCAGTCGGATTCCTTCCTCAAACCTACCTATTTCATAAAGCCGTTCCGCATCGCCTATGGACATAGGACCGCATTCTTGTCCAAAGCCCTTTACTAGGAGACCAAAAAGCAAACATATCGTATAAACATATTTCCTGATCATTATTGACGTATATTGTTGCTTAGAGATACCGACAAAATAACTTCCCGATTTTCTTCTGGAAACTTCACCAAAGTTGTGCGAACGGCCATAGCAGAGGCAAACTTTGGTGAAGTTTTTAAGCTTCGAATTAGGGAAGTTATTTTGTCAAGATTACTTAGACGCAGTTCATTAAAAAGACTAGCCATATTCGTATAATAGCCTATGATGTTCCTGTCCTCACTGCAGGAATAAATATTGCTGCCATTCGCCGTATAGGCTATTCCGTACACCCATTGATTATGTCCTTTGATAGACAATACGTTTTCAGTCGTGTTCCTGGTCGTGATCAGATGGTTGAAGTCCCACAATTTGACGGTCTGGTCGCTACTGGCTGTCGCTAATTGTACATGATCATGGCGACCCGGCCGGAATTGTATGTCATTAATGGCCGAAGCATGCAGATTGAGAAATATCGGATTGCTATCCTTTTTGATGTTCTTCACCCAAAGGCGGCCGTCGGTACAGCCAGCCAACAGGTAAGTCTCCGATGGATCGATGGCAATGCTGCTGATTCTTGCTTTTATCTCGTACATGGCCTTTGGTGTATCTGGTATGTCCTGGCCTTTTTCATAATAAAATATTTTATTGCTGGTGGACAGGAAAACGCCCTCCTTGGTTGTGGTCAGATCGGTTAGGTTATTGGTAGGAGTGTAAGTTTGCTGTACGATTCCAGTAGGTGTGCTTTGGAAGGAGGCTACGCCAGCATTGCTAATGGCAATTAGCTTACCGTCTGGTGAGTAAACAACAGCCTTGCCAATTCCCTGTATTTTGCTCCGATATTTTTCCTGTAATGCGCCTGTTTTCTTTTGCAATTGGTAGGTGATAATCGTTCCACTGGCTGTGATTACGGTGAAGTCGTTGGTCGCTTGCATAGGCACTATGGAACGGATATCTTCGCGTAGGTTCTGGCTGTTTAGCATGGTGAGCCGTCCATTGTTGGTTTGCGAAATGATCAATCTGCCCGATTCGTCTCCAGATATAATGAGTTGAGCGTCAGTATGAAAAACAATGGATTTTATAGGGGCTTGGTGTCTGCTGAAGCGATTTTCAAATTGGATTTGATTTTCCCAGTTTTTGTAAAGTGCAGCGTAGATGTCATTGTCTTGCTCTGCACCTTGATTGTTCTTGTTTAAGGTGTAGGCCTGTAGGGCCATTTGCTTGCTTTCATCATAGAGATGTTCATCCAATTTTACCAAAGCCTCGTAGGCGAGATTATGGGCAAGGGCCAAATCTTTGAGCCTGGAGGAAAGCTGTGTTTGCTCCTTGGCTATTTGTTCGTTCTGCTGGGCCAGGCCTGTTTGGCGTTGTGCTATTTCTTGTTGCTGTTGGGCCAGTCTGGCATTTCTCTCGGCAACGCTTCGCTGATCGAATGCGTATAGCCGTTGTTCATCGGCAATGTTTTTTTGCGCAAGAGCCTCTTTCTCCTTGCTTTCGGCCCGTTTGGTCTCTTCCAGTGCAAATTCCTTTTGAATGAGCGCTTGCTCCTTGTTCTCCTCTGCAATCTGTTGTTGCCGTAGCGCTTCTTCGCGCTGTTCCAGGGCCTCTTTTCCCCTGTTTTCAGCTATAGCCGTCTGCCTATTGGCCTCGTTGCGCAGCTCAAAAGAATAAATGGCAAGGAATATGGCAGCCAAGGCTATCAGGGAAATAATTCCTACCGTTCGGCGTGCGCGAAATAATTTTTGTTTCTGAAGTTTCTCCTTATGTTCTATCTCGAGGATATATTGTTGCTTGCTATGTTCCAGAAACAGCATGGCCTTTTCGTACAGTTCATTATACCTGCTAGCCCACACCTTGTTTGGCTTGTGTTCTTCTTGCCACTTGAGGGCCAGTTGCAATTCTGGACCGCTCAGCAGTGCGCCGCTTCCTATTTCATAGTGTTGTGCAGATTCGCATAGGCGAAGATAGATTTGTCTAGACTCGTTTTCATCTTCAACCCAGGCAATAAGTCGTTCCCATACCCGCATTAGGCTTTCGTGGGAGATGTCTATAATGGTATCGGGTGCAAGCGGGACGATATAGGGCGGCATAAGAAAAGCCCTTCCGTTTTTTCTGAAAACCTCTATGACGTGAATCAGCTCGTCAATGGAGCATTCGGCCAGTGCGGCAATTTCCTTCAACTCCCTGGGCCGTCTGATGCCTGCACTGTTGATACCCTTGTCGGTGAGTGCCTTGAACATGATTTGGCAAATATGACGTTGCTGATCGTCACCCAATTCGCCATAGGCCTCTTCGGCGTGTAAGGAGAGGGCTTGCTGCATGGTACCTATGCGTTCATAATCGTCTACGTCAATAGGTGGTGGATCCTGTTCATTCGCTTCGCTCGAGTACCACAGGTCCCAGGTTCTCATGAGGGCATGTTGCAGTATCGGTAATTGGTCGGGGTTGTCCCCCATATCGTTGAGCAATAAGTTGAGCAACCTGTTGCTGATGTGGCCTCCAGCCACGGCAATTGGGCCACTTATGGCTTCCTTGCGTTCATCTCGGGTCATTCTGGGCACCAAGTATTGACCTTGGTTGATGGCTTCTGGAAGCCCCCTGAATTCGGTACATTCGCCCAAGAAATCCGAACGCATGGTTAGCACCACATAAATGGGGTACTGACTTTGGTTGACGGCTTGCAGCAATAGGTTGACAAAGGCTATTGAATCTCGCTTGCCCGCGCCTGCCTGTTTTTCGTACTGGCTAAAACGGAAGATTTCTTCAAATTGGTCTACTAATATCAGCAGGTTTTGGCTATGGTCTATACCCGATTGCCTATAGGCTTCTATCAGGCCATTGCCACTTCGCCGCAAGGTGCTTTCATTGATGGCCGCAAAAGTAAGATAGTCTTCATCGGGCATTTCGTCGTACAGCATACCTCCCTGCGCAAGCGCCTTGGCCAGGTTTCCTATGGGATCATTGCCTGGACGGAAGGAGCATATCTTCCAGCGAGAACCAGATCCAGACATGAAGCCGCTATGTAAGGCAGGGATTAAACCCGATTTTACCAAAGATGATTTCCCGCTTCCTGAAGAGCCTACTACGGCTAGGAAGCGAACTATTCTGAGCTTCTTCAGCAATTCGTCTATCTGTTTCTCCCTTCCAAAGAAGATAATGTCCTCGTGCTCTTCAAAAGCACGGAGACCTGGAAACGGATTTATGTATGACGCTGTATCACTGTTCATGTCCTTGCTCTATAGTTTGGATAATAACTGTTTCAACTGTTGCTCTGGAAGTCCTGATAATCCATTTATAACTTCGGCTCCCAAGCTTCTGAGGCGCGTCTTGGCCGTACTTTCGGGCGGTGCCACGTAGATGGCCTTCAGGGCTATAGGGCTTGTTCTTCCATATCCGTTGATTTTCATGAAATCGCGCATTTTCGACCGTAGCCAAAATTCACTGGCATCTTTGTAGAAGATAATTGCCCCTTTGCATGTCTTCAGGTTTTCGATATGGTCTTCCCTGATGACCGACTCATCTCCCTCAAACATGGGGATGACCACCTCAAATCCCTGGTCGAAAAGAAAATCTTCCAAAGGAGCTATGGCTTCCACATCCTGCATATCACAAATGAGGTAGATAAGCTTTGCCTCGCTATCTACAGGCGTTGCGGGCTGCGAAAGGACTTCCTTTTCCTTGATGAAGCGAAGCTTGTCCATCACCACTGCCTTAAAATCTTCCAACGTACTTTGTACCAAGTCGGCTCCGACGATACCATCTGCCCCCCTATTCAGCCTGTTTATGAAGGCCATCTGCCTTTCATCGTGGGGGTCGCATCCTTCTGGGATCCATATCAGCCTAGAGATATTGGTGGTGGCACTGTGCGCTGACGCGATTTCGTTTTGAATCTCCACGATAGACTTTTGGCTTCCTTCGGGTACTACGCCGTAATTTTCGCCGATCAAATGAATGGAAAGGGTCGATTCTCCCAGGTATTTTTTGACGCTCTCGTGCAATGGGGGAGCCATCAGCGGAAGCTGCTTGTCTGGAAATATTTGGTACCCGAAATCTTGCAGTTCTCTCTTGAGGCTGTCTCTGAACTCTTGCGTGTCATAACTGGATTCTGCTAAGAATACCTTGGTTTTCTGTGATACGGTAGACTTTAGAGCGTTGGGTTGGGAAGAGGTGCTAACGGCTATGGGTTCACTCAAACTCTCCAAAAAGGCACAGATATCGTGAGCCAGATCGTCCAGTTTTTCCCAATAGGCCATTTCGCTCTGTTGCCCAAAAGCTTGGTTATATTCTTTTATCCGGCCAGTGGACGGGTCTACATGGTAAAACTCATAGCCGAGCACGTTTTGGATTTTTTCCGGATGTTGTTCTATTCGGACAGGCGTTTTAATTATCTTAAAGATTCTTGCTCTGTTGTTTATATTAAATCCAATATTCTGTTGACATTTCTCGTAAAACTCATCTACCTCCCTGAGGCACCATTCCGACTTCACATACCGGGGAGTCAGAATGGAGATCATGATCGCCACTTCATGGAATTGATCGAGTATCTGCTGGTCGAATAGGTGGTTACCCTGCAAGGCGGGGTCGCGCCATATTACCGGTCGTCTCCCAAGCAGCTGTGCCAGACGGATATCTAGCGCCCGATGAAACTCGGAGATCCAACCTTTTTGATTGACAATCAACGATTCGTCATCTATATGGGCATAACTGATAAAGAGATCTGTTTTGAATGTCATGGCACAAAAATGTTTGGCTGTATCAATGATCGATTAGGGCTTGCAGCAAAGGGATGAGCAAAAACATATTGATGTCTTTTTCCTTCTCTCTGTCGCTTAGCTTCTCATATGGAATCAATTGATCATGGATTTTGAGGATGTCTTTCAATATCTTGGCATCCTCATGGGGTTCTTTCAACGATCCGTACTTGAAATTGAACACCATTTTTTCGGCACTCCACCTTTTGTGTTCCATAGGAGCCAGCTTTGGAAAGAAATGCAGGATATTTTCTTGGTTGATAGGCTTACAGCCCATCTGCTGGAGCAAGTGGATTTTTAATTTCACTTGGCGTGCGGCATATCTGTTGGAATCTTTTTTCCTATTGGTAAGCCTAGACCACCTTTTGTTGATGGAGAAATGCCTGTCCAGTTCTGCATGGGGGATGGATAGCAAGCCAGATAGGTAGTCGATGACGTGTGCTTCTATTTCCTCCTCGTTTATATGATCTTTGCTGTGGGGCAAATCGAGTAAAGAGGATTGGATTTTTTGTAATACTTTGCGAGTAACCATCAAATCTAGGTTTGGATAAAGCGTGCACAATTCCCCTTCGAATTCGTATTTTACAGAAAAGAAATAGTTGATGACCCTTGCCATTAGGTCAGTAGTGGCTGTTTCTTCCAAGAGATTTTTTGCAGTACAAGTGTCACTTATCAATGAGATGGTTTGAATATTCAGGTGTTTGTTGAATGTGCTTTTGAACTGTCCCTCAGATGTAGGGGTCTTATTGATTAGGGCTATGAGTTCGTTTGACTCAGGTACGCACATGACAATGGGAGCCTGAGAGATATTTAAGGTTTGGGCATAGTAAAACTGCCGAAAACTGGTGGCTGCCGTGAGCAATGCGGCATCGCGCTCACCGAACATATACATTACCTTGGCTTTACTTAGTTTCTCGATATCCTTCTTTGACCAGGTAAAGTTGGCATAAAATACGGAGTTGAGTAACTTCACCGGTATCAGTTCTATATATTCATTGTAATAGGGATATTTGAACGAAAAGTGGTTTAAACAGGTTTCTGCATCTTGATCCACCAAATAGATTTTGAGATTGCCCATTTCGGGATAATGGCTCAATATGATGTTCTCCAGTAGGAAGTATTCGGTAGTTTTGGTAAAGCCGAAAACGGCAATGGCAAATTCCTCTTCCCTGTCTCGCAAGTCCAGGTAATGATGCGGAGGATATTGGTCATATATCCGTTTTGCCGCAAGTTGATGTATATTGAACGTTTCCAGGTCGTAATGCTCATGCTCGTTCATGATATCGAAATAGTCTTTCAGCACATGGTTGTTGTCTGTATCATTGGCCAACACTTGGAGCTTAAGCGGTTTCTGTCCTTTGCCTGGATGTAGAAAAGCTATGCTTTGCGAGAGGATACGTATATTATCGGTATCGTTGGGTGTGGCAATAATGCAGGCCGATGCTTGCTTTAGGGCGGCAATTTTGCCGATTTTTTCATTTGTAAGTTCGGTATGAATGATCTGTGCCCTTTTTTGGCGACGTTTTAGCGAAAAAGAAATGGACGCATGGTCATCTACAAAAACTACTTTTTTGCCTTCATCGATCAATTGTTTGGCAATGGACCTGGTAATGTGGTTAAAAGGAATGAGTACCGTATGGCCTTTAAAGAAATTACTGATCTTGTAGGCTTGCCAATGTTTGTGGAGATAGGTGAACGTGAGCGCAAAGATTCCAAACAGAAAGATGATGGCAGCCAGAAACTCGGCAATGAATAGATACACGTTGTGTATCTCCGCGTCGGCATGATGGAGAAAGAAGAGTAGGGTGACCGCATACAGGGCTCCCCATAGACTGAAGTGGTCATCCAGTAACTGTGAATAGCCTATGCATCCCAATATGAAGACAATAAGAATACTGGCAAAAATTATCAAAGGATGAATTTTGATAGGCGAAGACGGAGCACTACTCATAGATAAATGGTGTTCTATTGTTTCAGTAAAAATCTAATTCTATAAAGTTTAAGCCAACTATGATATGCTTTCCTCTTTAGGCTTAGAGCAATAATAGCTTATTCCTTGCTTGTGGGCAAAGCAGTGTGTACGAACGACCTGATTTTGTGGGTGAATGCGAAAAGGCGGACGGCTATATCTTCGATACGATACCTATGTTATTATTGTAGAAATTGGCTTTGAAAGTAATTGCCTGGGGCACTATTTCCCTGTTTTTCTGGATATCCTCAATCAAACCTATCAAGGTTTCGGCAGCCTTAGCACCGATATCAAAAGCAGGTTGCCTAATGGCGGTGAAGTTTTTTTGCAACTGATAGAGTACCTCATTGTTGGAGAAACCAACGATCTTGAAGTTGGGATTGCTATCGCCCAGTTTAGTCAAGGCGGTAATGATTCTCGTGCTAAGTCTGTCACTGGCAATTAAAAGTGCGTCGATGCGGTGCTGGTTTTCCAGTAATTTACTGATTATTTCGTCAAGTTCCTGTTGTACCTGTCCGCCGTGTTGACAGAAAAATATCAGACTGCGGTCATAGGCTATCCGATGTGCATCATGAGCCCTTTTATAACCTGCCAATCTTTCCTCGGTAATGGAAAGATGGGGGGCATTGCCTATAAAAGCTATGCGACGGAGATCGCTCTCGATCAATTGATCGACAGCCTGCTTTGTGATGGCAAAATTGTCGATATTGATGACATGGGTGTCGATGATATTGGAGACCCTATCGAAGAAAACGATGGGCAAGCCCAGTTCATATACTCTCTTGATATGTTCGAAATCCGTTGTTTCTGCAGAAAGGGAGATGAGTAAGCCGTCGATAGATCTATTGGCAAGGTGATTTATGTTTAACACTTCTCTTTCGTACGAATCGTGACTTTGGGAGATGAAGATGTGATATCCCTGGCTGTAGGCTACTGACTCCATGCCGTTTATTGCTTGCGAGAAGAAGCTATTCGCTACTTCCGATACCATCACCCCAAGGGAATAGCTCCTTTGCTTTCTTAGTCCAAGCGCAATGGGATTTTTCTTGTAGTTATTGCTTTGAGCATACTCCAAAACCCGCTTTTTGGTTTCTGGATTTACCTCATAACTGTCGTTCAGTGCCCTAGAAACAGTGGAAGGAGATAAATGGAGTGCCTCGGCAATATCCTTTATGGTGATAGGCTTATACATGTTGCTAGTCTTGTTTGCTCAAAAATACGGAAAATATCACGGTATGGAAATACAAGCCGCAATTTCTATGCTTGGAACTTGCAATCGTTACCGAAAACGTTGCCGTAACTTTTTATAGATAAGCCTCGAGCTTTCATTACTAATTGCCTAACATTGCGCTCAGAAACCAATTATTGGACTTTGGCCGATGATAACTGAATGATTTTAAAACCAAAATTATGATAAGAAACCTATTTTTATCGTTATGCTTTTTTGTATATACACTCCATTCTTTTGCGCAGTCACGCAAAGTCTCTGGACTGATAAAGGATGCAGAAACTAGCGATGGCTTGCCCGGCGTTTCCGTATTGATCAAGGGGTCTAATGGCGGTACCCAAAGCGATGCGAAAGGGGCGTATTCCATTACTATTCCCGATGGAGAGGTAACCCTTGTCTTTCGTTTCATGGGCTATAAGCAACAGGAAATTGCCGTACGGGACAGGAAAGAAATCGATGTCCTGATGGAATCGGATGCTAACGTATTGGACGAAGTAGTAGCCATTGGCTACGCCACGGTGAGCAGGAAAGACTTGACAGGATCGGTTTCCTCCGTTGGCGAGCGCCAATTGAGGGATATTCCCCTGAGTTCGGCGGCAGAAGCCTTGACAGGTCGCTTGGCGGGGGTCAATGTCGCTACAACCGAGGGATCCCCGGGAGCAGATGTGACCATCCGTGTGCGTGGGGGAGGCTCTATTACCCAGGACAATACACCGCTCTACATCGTGGATGGGATTCAGGTGGAGAACGCTTTGTCCATATTGTCACCGCAGGAAATAGAGAGCATAGACGTGCTGAAAGATGCAGCCTCTACCTCCATCTATGGTGCTAGAGGAGCCAATGGGGTAGTTGTCATCACAACCAAAGGTGGCAAGGGCATGCCCACGCAAATCAGCTACAACGGTTTTGTGGGAATGCGCAACATTACGAACCAATTGGATGTAATGGATCCGTATGATTTTGTGATGTATCAATATCAAGCCTACAATTTCAATACGAACGAACAGACCAGAAACAGCTTTCGCGACACGTACGGACGATGGGAAGATTTGGAGCTATATAGGCAAATGCCTTTTCGCAATTGGCAGCAGGATGTCTTTGGGAGGGATGCTTGGGGACAGACACATATCCTGTCTCTTACGGGGGGCGATGAGAAAACCACTTTCAATGCCAGTATCAACCATACTGATGAAAATGGTATCATGTTGAACTCCGGTTTCAAGCGTACCCTGGCGGCACTGAAGTTGGACCATAATGTCTCCAAAAAACTCAAAGCAGGCGCCTCTGCGCGCTATAGCAGCCAATTGGTAGAAGGGGTGGGTACCTCCGCCACGGGCGGCCAAAGCAATAACCGTTTGCGCAACTCCGTGCGTTATATCCCGTTCGTTGCACCCGGAATGGAAGCCATGGTGGACGAATTTGATCCTGATTTTGCCAACCAGACAAATTTGGTCAATCCGGTATTATTGGCTAATAACGAAATCCGGGAGGATACACGAAACAATCTGATCCTCAATGGTTATTTTAATTATAATATCATCAAGAACCTGACTTTTCGCAGTACTTTCGGGTACAATAAAAACTGGCGGGACAACAATGTGTTCAATGGCAGCGTGACGGGTTTGGCACGGCAAAATGCCAATAAACCGGTGGTGGATTTGAGACGCTCGGAATCAGATGCCATCACCTTTTCAAACACCTTGTCCTATCGTTGGAATATAGACAAGCGGCAACGTGTGGATGCCCTGCTGGGACAGGAAATATATGAGATACGCGATTTTGCGCACAATAGCTTGGTAAAGTGGTTGCCCGAGGAAATCACGGCCAAAGAGGCCTTTGCCGGTATTCAAAGGGCTACGCCAGGACCGGGGCAGATCCAGGATGCGCCTACTACCTTTCAGTCAACGCAGAAACTGTTTTCCTTGTTTACTAGGTTAAACTATAGTTTTGGCGATCGGTATCTCGCTACCTTCTCACTGCGTAGGGATGGTTCGTCCTTGTTCTCTCCGGAGAACAGGTATTCCTATTTCCCGTCTGCGGCATTGGCATGGCGGCTTTCCGAGGAGCAATTCATGCAATCGACAAAAAATTGGTTGTCAGATCTCAAGCTTCGCTTTAGTTACGGTAGCTCGGGCAATAACCGTATCGGGCTAGACCGTTTCAAAACCATGTACAATATCAGCGGCAATTATGCCTATGCGTACGAAGACAATCTGACGCCGGGTCTGGCACCGGACTATTTGGCCAACCCCAATTTGAAGTGGGAGACCACCGTTTCCCGAAACCTGGGGTTGGATTTCGACCTCTTTAAGGGGCGGTTGAGTGCTTCGGTTGATGTATATACCAATAGTGTGAAAGATTTGCTGTTGGATGCCCGTATACCTACGTCCAGTGGTTATATTACCCAGTTCCAGAATATAGGTGAAACGCAAAATAAGGGATTGGAGATACAGTTGTCGTCCATTGTTGTGGATAAGGCGGATTTTAGCTACAGTGCCAATTTCAATCTCTCGTTTAACAGGAACAAGATCGTCAGCCTGGGCATTAATCCAGACGGCAGCCAAAGGCAATCTTACTTGGAACGATCGGGCTGGGTGAGTACTGCCTTTGAAGATTTTATGGTGGAGGTAGGGCAACCCATTGGTCAATTCTATGGTTATGTGACCGATGGTTACTATCAGTTAGAGGACTTTGACTACAACGCTACTACCGGGGCCTATACGCTACGGGCAGGGGTTCCCAATAGCAGAAACGTGGCCTTGGGAAACAGGGAACCTCAGCCAGGTGACCTGAAACTGATGAAACTAACCGATGATGACAACATGATCATCGGTGCGAATGATAGGACCGTACTGGGCAATGCTCAGCCGAAGTTCATCGGGGGGCTCAACCAGCAGTTCCGTTACAAGGACTTCGATATGAGTGTGTTTATGAATTGGTCCGTTGGCAACAAGGTATACAATGCCAATAAGATAGAGTTTACCACACAGTATCTGTATCGCGATAATAACATGCTGTCTACCATGAACGATAGGTGGCAATGGTATGATGGCAGCGGTTTGTTGGTAACTGATCCGGCTGCGTTGGCAGCGATGAACGAAAACACCACCATGTGGACGCCTCCGCTAGGGCAGTATTTCCTACATTCCTGGGCCGTTGAAGACGGGTCTTTCCTTCGGATAAGCAATGTTACCTTGGGCTATTCCCTACCCAAGCAATTGCTGAACCGCATCAAGATAAAGCAGTTGCGCGTATATGGGACGGTAAACAACCTTTGGACCATTACCGGATATTCTGGATATGATCCGGAGGCCAATACCCGGCGTTCCAACCCTTTGACGCCCGCTGTCGACTATGCGGCATACCCACGGAGCCGTTATGTGGTCGCCGGTGTTAACCTGACTTTTTGATAAGATAAAGAAATTTGAATGATACTAAAATATTATATCATGAGCGTATTAAACTATAAATCAAAATACCGTCTCTTTCAATCAGGAGGCAAATACGTCTTTTGTATGTGTGTGCTGGTTGTTATGGGGATGAGCGGTTGCAAGGACTATCTCGAGATAGACAACCCCTCTACCATATCCGATGCACGTGTGTTCAATAGTACTTCATATACTTTTTCGGCATTGACGGGTGTCTATAATAGGCTGATGGGGGATGATGCCTATGGAAGTAGACTTTCCATTATCTATCCCTTTTCTACGGAAGATTTTCGAGTGGGGGGCGACTACAACCCATTGGATAGGCGTGGAGTAGGAGGTTATATGGCCAGCCCGCAGAATACAGAGTTGAATAACCCTTTCAACCAATTGTACGAGGGCATAGAACGGGCCAATATGTGTATCAGATTCATCCCTGAATCAGAAGTGTTTAGAACGGGAAGCGCATCGGAGCAAGAGTTGATGAACACTTATCTAGGGGAGGCGCTGACATTGAGGGCGTGGTTTTTCCACGAATTGATCCGTAATTGGGGCGATGTGCCGGCACCTTTCGAGCCCGCATCATATACGCCTGACCTGTTTCTGCCCAAAGAAGACAAGGACGTGATTTACGACAAGGTGCTGGAAGATCTGGCCCGTGCCAGC
Source organism: Olivibacter sitiensis DSM 17696 (assembly GCF_000427965.1). Classification (GTDB taxonomy): domain Bacteria; phylum Bacteroidota; class Bacteroidia; order Sphingobacteriales; family Sphingobacteriaceae; genus Olivibacter; species Olivibacter sitiensis. The sequence continues at coordinate 21,047 of NZ_ATZA01000014.1, forward strand.
GAACTGGTGCCTTGGCAGAGTGAGTCGGGCAACCCATCCTCGCGACTGACGAAAGAAGCTGTAAAAGCTATTCGTGCCCGTTTGGCCTTGGCCCGTGGAGGATATTCCTTGAGGAGAGATGGTAATACCATGCAAAGGAGGGAAGATTACCTCCAATATTACCAAATGGCCCACGACGAATGTCTGTCTATTATCGAACATGGTGGGCATCGTCTGAATCCGGTGTTCGAAAACGTGTTCCGTTTCCTGCATTCCGGAGGCAATCTAGACAATACCAATGAGGTGATTTTCCGTGTGGGTGCTTTTGGTGGGGGCTCCCGTACAGATAGTAAGCTGGGTTATGCCAATGGTATACGGATCAATACCAATTCAAGTTATGGCCAGGCAAATGGGGGAACCGTGGCCAACGTCACTTTCTTTTATGAATATGAACCCAATGACCAAAGACGCGACGTTACATTGGCTTTCTTTGAGATAGATGATCAAGACCGGAAGACCTTTCAGGCCTCCAACAACCTCAGGGACGGTAAATTCAGGAAATATTGGACCAATGTGCGCGACGCTTCCCAGAGCCTTGGTGTAGATTGGCCCATGATCAGGTATTCCGATATACTATTGCTGTTTGCTGAAGCGGACAACGAATTGAACGGGGGGCCTTCGGCACAAGCTATCGAAGCCTATGACGAGGTTCGGGCCAGGGCCTTTGGCGTGGAACGGTCGGATTTGAGCCCCGCCCCATCAGATTATACGGGATTTTTCAATGCCATCAATCGGGAACGGATGTTGGAATTTGCCGACGAGGGTATTCGTAAGTACGATTTGATCCGTTGGAACCTGCTGGGTAGCATGATAGATGAAACCCGCAACAAATTGAGGCAGTTCATGAATAGGGAAGGTCAATATAGCAATGTGCCACAATACGTGTATTATAGGCCCACGGCATTTCAGAATGCCTCTTCTACAGATGATGAGGTGGCTAGTCTCGATCTATACGGCGGCAACATCAATCAGGTACTGTTTACGCCAGGTCCTACCAGTACCCCTACGGGCTATTCCAGGGTAAGCTGGTCACTTGGTGTCAACGAGGACCTTATCACGGGGCCATCGCGCGGATTTGCCATAGGTTTTCAACCCAACAAGAGCGAGCTGTTGCCTATTTATAGTGAGATCGTGAGTCAAAACTATAACCTGACTCAAGATTATGGTTACTAAACTTATTCGTGAAAATTAAAGACTTTGACCATGCGCAATAACTATATTTTGATATTAACGGCATTTGTGGGGATGATGTCATCCTGCAAGAATGACCTTGATCATGCATTTAATCCGGATCGCCTGTTCATGCCGTCCGGGACAATCAGTGCCACCAGCGGCGAGCTGGAGGCCCTACTCACATGGGGAAGAGCATTGAACACCGTAGATGATACCTATGAGGTGCAGGTATCGATAGATAGCCTCTTTGTAGATGAGGGCGATATTCACCTGACTCGCAGCACGGATACCACGGGTATTCGCTTTACGGGCGAGGATATTGTCGTCGGCCAGTATTACTATGCTCGTGTCAGGACGGAGGGTAATAACCAGAGTGCTAGTTCCAATTGGTTGCACAGTAGCCGTTTTCGGGTCATTGGAGAACAGTATTTCTTGCCTATCAATATGGCAACGGATGTTACGCCTGGTTCCGTATTGCTTAGATGGAGAACATCTACAAGCCTTACGACCATCAAAGCGGAGAAACGAAACGCCAATGGTACCTATGAGGAAGTAACTACTTATAATTTGACACAAGAGGATCTGGCCGAGGAATCATATCGTTTCACGGAACTGGACGCGGCTACCACGTATCGCTTTACGATCTTTGAAGATCAGCTACAGAAAGGACAATTGGAAGTGACCACCAGAGAGGCCTTGGATGGTACCATTATCGACCTTACCACTTTCTTGGATAGACCCAATGTGCTACGTGATACCTTGATAGACCCCTCACTTCCTGCAGGAAGTATCATTAAGTTGAAACGTGGCGTCACCTATGACATTGGTAGCACCGTAAACTTGACCAAGTCCGTCACCATCATGTCTGACGATGAAGACTTCAGCGAAGGAAAAGCAATCATTAGCATTTCCGGTCAGCTTGTCTTGGGCAATGGCTCTTCCGTTGCGTTTGTCCGTATGGAAGACGTGGAAGTAGTGGGCAATGGCGGCAATACCACGAGCAATTACCTGTTTTATATGCAATATGCCTCTCAATTGGATGAACTGACGCTAACGAATATTGATATTCGTGGGTTTAGGGGAGGCGTTCGCCTGGCCAATGTGGCTGCTACTTTGGCGGAACTTTCCGTTGAGGCCGCCCGGGTCAGCGAGATTTCCGATTTCTCGTTTGTCCGTGTGCAGGGAACGAGCGCTCGGATAGACAAGATGCGCATTGCCAATAGTACTTTCTATAGGATGGAGCGCTTCATACAAAATCAGGGAAGTGCAGCGACTTCGGTGGTCATTGAATCCAATACCATCTACGCCGCTCCTAGCGGAAGCAATGTACTGATGGACTTCAATTCCGTAGTTTCTACAGAGGGTTATACGATTCGTGACAACATCTTTGGTCCGCACTATGCTGCCGGTACGGCATCACAGATGATTCGCGTCAACGGTGGGGCCATTAGCGCTAGCAACAACTATGCGACGTCCGATTTTGTTGCGGGTAGTAATCCGCTTTCGGGATTGATCATCTATGGTCGGGCATCCAACGAGTTATTCAGCAATCCTGCAAATGGCGATTTTACTATTATCGATCAGGCATTTCCTGGACGGAATACAGCAGGTGATCCACGTTGGCGCCAGTAATGGCGTGGTTTTTTGATAAAAAGCCTATTATATGATAAGTAAACTGAAAATAGTTGGATTCATATTGTCGGTTCTTGGCCTTTTGTCCCTTGGGCAAAGGGCCAAGCTCGTTGTGTGGGTGGTGGGCGACTCTACCATGGCCATCAAGGCCGCCAACAAATATCCCGAAACAGGTTGGGGTGTGCCTTTTGCGAATTATTTTGATGATCGGGTGCGGGTAGAAAACAAGGCCATGAACGGTCGTAGTACCAAGTCCTTCATTGATGAGGGAAGGTGGCAATATGTGTGCGAAAATTTGAAGCAAGGGGATTATGTGTTCATCCAGTTTGGGCACAACGACGAAAAAATGGATAAGCCCGAGGTAGGGACATCGTTGCACGAATACCAGTACAATCTTTCCTTTATGATTGGTCAGGTTCGTGACAAAGGAGCTTTTCCCATCCTGCTTACGCCCATTGCCAGAAGGAATTTCGTCAATGGCCGGTTGCAGGATACCCATCGCGATTACCCCAAGGCCATGAAACAGGTGGCCGACAGCTTGGACGTCCCGTTGATTGATATGACAGCGATGTCCAGTGAGTTTTTGTCCTCATTGGGAGCAGATGCCTCGAAGGAGCTATTCCTGCACTTGGAGCCGGGAGATAAAAATTATCCGGAAGGGGTGGCGGATGATACCCATCTCAACGAGGCAGGTGCAAAGGCCATTGCCGATCTTGTAGTAGATGGGTTGAGGTCCAATGGTATACCATTGGTGGCTTTTCTCAAGCAGAGCAGCACCCTGGTGGTAGCACAGGACGGTACCGGTGACTTTACTTCTGTGCAGCAGGCCATAGATGCTGTTCCGGACGATAGCCCGGAGGAACATACCATTTATATCAAGAAAGGTATTTATAAGGAACGCTTGGTACTACCGGCTTCCAAAAAGCGTGTCAAGATGATCGGAGAAGATGTGAATGCAACGGTGCTGACCTTTGACAATTACGCATCCAAGGTAGATGAGTCGAACGGCAAGCCATTTGGTACCACGGGTTCATCCAGTTTTTTTATCTATGCCGATGATTTCGTGGCGGAGAACATCACTTTCGAGAACAGTGCCGGCCCCGTAGGGCAAGCGGTTGCCGTGAACGTCGTGGGCAATCGGGTAGCATTCCTGCACTGCCGTTTCTTGGGCTTTCAGGACACGCTCTATACCAAGGGACCACAGGACGATGCCCGCTACCAAAGCTTGCAGTACTACAGGGACTGCTACATCGAAGGGACGGTCGATTTTATATTTGGTGCCGCTACCGCCTATTTTGAAAATTGCATACTATTCAGCAAGTCTGCCGGATATGTGACGGCTGCTTCTACGCCGCAGGATAGGCCCTACGGCTATGTGTTCCATCAGTGCCGGTTGGAGGGAACTGCCCCCGAGCAGTCGGTCTATCTGGGTAGGCCTTGGCGGCCTTACGGGCACGTCGCTTTTATTGACTGTTTCTTGGGGGGCCATATCAAGCCAGCGGGTTGGGACAATTGGGGAAACAGCGCGAACGAGCAGACTGCAAATTATGTTGAGTACAATAGCCATGGTCCCGGCACTTCAGCGACCAGGGTACCATGGTCCACGCAACTATCGCCTACAGAAATTGGGAAGTATGCCAAGGAAAAGGTTTTGGCGGGCTGGGACATGAAATTTTAGAATTCATTTCATTTATATACAATGGCCGCTTCCATCGTTTTGCTAACGGTGGGTTTAGGTGCTATGACACGTACGTTCTTGAAAAATATGTTCTCTGCCTGTTCTCCTACCACACCTTCCCCAGCCTTTATCTCTACGTTCTCAAAGTAGAGGTCGTGGATTTTTTGTTCCGGCAGGCCGCGGATCAGCATGGCTGTCTTGGCTTCGGTGCATTGCACGTTCTTGATGTGGAAGTCGGTAAAGTGCGGGATTTTCTGTCCCGTATGCTGGGCAGCCTTGGTCTCGTCCGTGCTGCCAACGGGTGCATCGCTGTAGTAGGTGTCGAAGAGGATGGCCTCGTTCAGGATCTTGGGCATGCGGATGTCCTCTATGTAGATCTGGCGCACCAGGCCGCCCCTGCCAGTATTGCTCTTCACGCGGATACCGATATCCGTGCCGTCAAAGGTGCAGTTGCTCACATAGATATTGCGCATGCCGCCATCGGTATTGCTGCCGATGACAAAACCGCCGTGCCCCTCGTTCACCGTACACTCGGCAATGATGGCATTTTCCAGTTTGGCTTCGCCGTCTGTCGCATCACCACTCGATTTCATGCAGATGCCGTCGTCTCCGGCATTCACCTTGCAATGGTAGATGATGACATTCTTGGAGGCACTAATGTCTATGGCATCGCCATTTTGTGCCCAGCTGGGATTGTACACGGTGACGTTACGGATGATGAGGTTGGTGATCTGCTTGGGATTGATGGAGAAATGGGGTGAGTTGAGAAAAGTGGGGCCATCAATAAGCAGGTTCTTCACTTTGGATAGCGTGAATAGCTTTGGGCGCAGAAAGTCCCTCGCAGGCAGGTAATCCTCAGCTGTGGCATTGCCTTTCTTTTCCAGTTGCTTGACATATTCTACCCCATCCATGGCCTCTTGGCTGGGCCACCAAACTTTGCCGTCGTCGCCAAGGACACCTCCAGAGGCTACCAGATTTTCCCACTGGGCCTCACTTACCTTGAATTTCTTGACGGGGCGCCAGGCGTCGCCTGAACCATCGAATATCCCCTTGCCGGTAAATGCCACGTCTTGTAGGTTATCGCCCCAAAGCGGTGGTGTCACGTCAAACTTGCCCTTGCTGTATTCCCTCATCGGGTATTGTGTCCTATCTGGGGTAAACAAGACGGTGGCTCCCTCTTCTACATGGAAATCCAGCTTGCTCTTGATCTCGATCGGCCCCGTAAGCCAGATGCCTTTGGGGACGATAAGCCTGCCCCCACCGGCAGCTTCACAGGCGGCAATCGCCTTGGCAAAGGCCTCCGTGTTGAGGGTCTTGCCATCGCCAATGGCACCATAGTCCGTGATGGAAAATGGGCGACGGGGAATATTGGGCTCGGGCACCGCAGGCATATCAAAAGGAGCTTTTTGGATATAATGGGCAATCTCTCGCTCTTGGGCTATCAGCATAGAGCAAACGGAGATGAGGAGTAATGGAACCAAGTATATTTTTATGTTGTAAGTCATAAGTTACGAATTGGCTTATTGTAAAAGTAGTCATTAGCGCAATCGTTTCTAGCTGATCAGGGCAAAAATTGTGCAATCGTTTCCGTAAGATCGCTTGATTTTGCCTTTTCTTTGGGCATTGAAAGCGGTTATTTGGTGTCAAGCCTATTTATGAAGTTGACAATCGTCTCTATCATGGAGTCAAACCAAGGGTGGAAAAACCAAAACGGATGTGGAGCATCATCGAAGGTTCTTGTTTCATGGTAGATGCCCCATTGGTCCATAAGGCGGATGGCATCATCACGTCCAGCGTGGAATCGTGGAATAGAGCTGTTGATGAAGAGCATGGGAGGGGTGTGTGCATGGATGTGCGTGAGGGGAGAAGCCTCTTCCCAGGTCTGCGGCCTTGCCTCATAGGTGCCACCAAGCCATTGTGCTGCCATTTCCCCTTCGGCAGATTCGGGATGTTTAAAGGCCATGATGCCATCTATGTTTACGATGGCATTGATATGGCTTTTGCTTGTCAGCCCCACAAGGGAGGCCAATTGTCCTCCTGAAGAACAGCCCAAGATGACGATGTTGGCGCTGTCCAATTGCCAGTGGGAGGCGTTATCACGTATCCAGCTAATCAAATCCTTCAGATCGTCTACGGCCGCGGGGTAGGTAGCCTCCAACGACAGACGGTATTCGGGGCTAAATACGGCATATCCCCTTTTTGCCATGGCAACGGCCATATCCTTGTTCTGCGATTTATCGCCCGAACGCCAACCGCCGCCATGTACCATGATGATCACTTGTTTCTCGGGATCTACGCTGGGCCGATAGATGTCTACGGACAGGGTGCGACCGCCGATGGTTTTATAGGGTACGTCATTGGACAGGGCAATGCCTGTTGGATCTTGGGTAGCCACCTCGATGTACGGCCGGTATCGGCGCTCTTTCTGAAAGGTAGCAGATAAGGTAAAGGAGGTGTCCCTGGGAATGGGATCCTGTGCCATTAGTGCCAATGGCTGTCCGTATGGGATGCAGATGAATAGTAATGCGACTATTTTTTTCACGCTGTTATTCTATTGGTATGCAATATATTGAATCTTTTGAATCGATGGTTATTTGCTTATACGGAACCAATCGTAGTCGCCCCAGCCGGCATCGTTTATGCTTCCTTCCCTTTGGCTGAAGAGCCCCAGCTTGGCACCGATCCAATGGCCCTCTCTGGCAGTGAAGCTTTGCGGGATGGGAGTGAATTGCCGGTTGTCCATGCTGTAGCTGAACTGGCACTTGGCATCTGAGGTGACCTTGACGCGCAGGTATAGGGTATTGGTGTCTACTTTCCTGATTTTTGTTTCCTGCTCGGTAGCGCCCTTATCTGCTTTTAGCGCTTGGCCATAGACCAGATAAAGGCCATCGTCTTCCTTTTTCAGGGCGATGTAGGCATAGTCACGTCCCATGACTATCAGTCCGGACCGTTCACCGAGGAGCTTTTCGTTGGCCGTGAAACGGAGCTGGGTCGTAGCCGTGAACGATTCGGTGGGGAATTTTTGCAGCAGCACATTGGGCAGGTCGCGCAGGTTCTTGCCTTCATCGGGTAGAGGCTGCGTATAGAGTCGCAGGCTGCCCTTGCTTTTGTCCAGAAAGGCCCAAGTGGCCCGTGGGTTGGCGGGCCATTGCCACTGCTTGCCGAGTTCCAGGCCGTCAAATTCATCGCTTTCCACCGGGGTTACCGATGGATAGCTCTTGCCTATGTTTGGTTTTGTATGGGTGAGCACGGGCTCTCCCGTCATGCTGCCCTTGGGCGCCCTACCGATGACGGGCCAATCATCGACCCATTGCAGGGGCTGTAGATGTACCACGCGGCCGATGACGCCCTTGTCCTGAAAGTGCATGAACCAATCTTCGCCACGGGGCGTGTCTACCCAGCCTCCTTGGTGCGGGCCATTGATGGGGCTGCTCCCTTGGTGCATGGCCACATGTCGTTCATAAGGGCCATAGATGTGCCTGGAGCGCAATGCGAGCTGCCAGCCGGTGGCGACTCCACCAGCGGGGGCGAAGATGTAGTAATAGCCATTGCGCTTGTACAGCTTGGGGCCCTCCACGGTAGGGTCCAGTTCGTGGCCGTCATAGACCAATACCCCTTGATCCAAGGTTTTCGTGCCGTCTGCCGTCATCCTTTTGATGGCCAGTACGCTTTTGATACCTGCCCGGCTGCCTGCAAAGCCGTGCACGAGGTAGGCACTCCCATCTTCGTCCCAAAATGGACAAACGTCAATGATGCCCTTGGCGGCCTCTACCAGCACGGGCTCGTCCCAAGGCCCGGCGGGGTCTTGGGATTTGATCATATAGATGCCGAAATCCGGATCGCCGTAATAGATATAGAATTCACCTTGGTGATGGCGCAGCGAGGGAGCCCACACGCCATCGCCGGGGCGGGTTTTGGAGAAGTGCTCATAGGGAGGCTGACGCAAGAGGGCATGGCCTATGATGGTCCAGTTGACCAAATCCTTGGAATGCAGGATGGGAAGCCCGGGCACGGCGTCGAAACTGGATGCCGTGAGGTAATAGTCTTCGCCTACACGGATGACATCCGGGTCGGAGTAGTCCGCATCGATCACTGGGTTTTTATATTTGCCGCTGCCCAAATCGGGAGACCAGACCTTTGAAACATAGGGCTGATCTTGGGCCTGTGCCAAGCTGAACGGGATAGCAAGGGAAAGAAATAAGTGGGGTAATAACTTCATTTCGTCGTATTGTCTTGAGGTTTATAATCTAATGCCAAGTTGCCTTTAGGGGGGCTCCATCTGGAGCCGCCCGCAAAGATCTTTGCGGGCACATATGCTTTTGCTTCCTTTTTGTCCAATTGGTGACTCCAACTTACCCTGTTGCTTGCTATCGCGCCAGGCCCTTTACTGTTGTATTCGGCATAAAAGGCCGTTTTTTCATTCTCGGTATTGCGCCAGTTGTCCCAGCCTTCTGGGCGGATATGTGCGCCTAATTGGCAGTTCAGGAATACGGTTTTGGCGTATGGTCTCCATGGTCTTCCAAGGAATACCTTGGTGGCTTCGGGCGCAGCCGTCAGTCGGCACTCTCGAAAGACAAAGCCAAAGGCCTGTGCCTGGGGTGTTGCCGCTGCCGTGATGTAGGAATTGGAAAGGCTATGGATGGTACAACGGTCAAAAAGAGCCGTAGCCCGGCCGAAAATAAAATCCGTGGTGCCCTCGATATAACAGTCCAGATAGTATTGTCTACTTCCCTCGGCAGCAGGGAGCAGCGTATCCTGGTTGCCAAGGATGCGGCAATTGTAGACCATGATCCTGTCACCCTCTACGTGCAGCGCCACCGCCTGCCCCACACGGCCGGCCTCATTGAGGATGGTGAGGTTGGCCAACTGGACATCGTTTCCCGCTACCAATAAGGTATAGGAAGTAAAAGTGCTGAATTTCCTGCTGGAGTCACTGGACATCGGCTTGCCGGAGTAATCATCCCATCCGATAATGGTCGAATCACGTGCTTCGCCGACCAGGGTGATGTTGCTTTTCCAACTGGGGATGGACACTTTTTCGTTGTAACGTCCCTTGGCAATATAGATGACCACTCGTTCCGGAGAAAGATCCCGCACGGCATCGATAGCCTCCTGAATGGTACGGTAATCGGCCCCTCCTCTTTGGTCGACATAAAGGGTCTTTGCATATACGGACGGGCTGTAAAGAGCCCATCCTAGCAATAGGTAAATCCATATGGGATAAGTAAAATGTACTTTATGTGTCATAATCGTAGGCCTATGCAGCGCATGTGCAGCATTACTATATTGTGCATTGGTATAGCTTACCGAGGCAGTAAAGGTAATGTATTTTTGCAATCGGTTGCAAGAAGGTGTCGAAACAATCGCTGCAATCGTTATCGGCAACGATTGCAGCTTTATTGGAGACAATTCGCCTACCTTTCTGTCCTGTTGCCTAATATTGCACCCTCAAGTCTTTCCTGTCTTCGTAAGGAAAGATAGGGGGATGCCAATTAATAAATTATTGATAAATACCAAATTATGATGAAAGTAGTATGCTATTTGTGCCTATTGATTTTCTTGTCGTTCATGGTTTTTGCCTGTTCCAAAGGCGAGGAGATAAATTCCGATATACCGGAGGAACCGAGTGGTCCAGAGCTCCCCGATGAAGAAGCTTTGGCATTTCCGGGTGCCGAGGGCTTTGGTAGGGCGGTTACCGGTGGCCGGGGTGGCCGGGTGATCAAGGTTACTAATCTGGATGACAATGGTCCTGGTAGCTTAAGGGCGGCCGTTGAAGCCACCGGTGCCCGGATAGTCGTTTTTGAGGTTGCGGGAAATATCAAATTAAGTTCAAATCTGGTGATTCGAAACAGCGACTTGACCATAGCAGGACAGAGTGCGCCCGGCGATGGGATATGTGTCCAGAATTATCCGGTGATAGTCAACTCCGATAATATTATTATCCGCTTCATGCGGTTTCGTATGGGCGATTTGGCCAATGTTGAGGGGGATGCCCTTGGCGGATATGAACGCAAGGACATCATTGTAGACCACTGTTCGATGAGTTGGTCTACGGATGAATGTGTTTCTTTTTACAATAATGACAATTTCACGCTGCAATGGTGTATCATTTCAGAAAGCCTGCGTCTTTCTGCCCATGATAAAGGCGCGCATGGCTATGCAGCTATTTGGGGCGGCAAGCACGCCAGTTTTCATCACAATCTTATTGCACATCACGACAGCCGCAACCCACGTTTTGGCGAAAGGGAGGGTAGTGCATACGCCCTGACCGATCTGGTGGACTATCGTAACAATGTGATATACAATTGGGGAAGCAATAGTGCCTATGGCGCAGAAGCGATGAACATCAATATCGTGAACAATTATTATAAACCTGGTCCAGCTACTCGGAGCAGTGTGCGTGATAGGTTATTCGCCGCTGATAAGTATGCCGGTAATGCGTCATCACCTATCTATGATACCTGGGGCAGGTTCTATATTGCAGGCAACGTGGTGGAAGGAAGTAGCGAACCCAGTAATGACAATTGGAGTTACGGTGTTTTCAACCAGTTTCATTCACGTTACGTACCGGTGAGCGAAGCCGATAAGCAAGGAATGCGGTTGGCAAATGCCCTCCCCATTGAAGACAATGTGGAAACGCACGCGGCAAACGTGGCTTATGACCTGGTACTGGAATGGAGTGGAGCCCGCTTGCATAGGGATGCGGTAGATAATCGGATTGTCGCTGAAGTGATGAACGGTACATTTACCTATGAGGGGTCCAGTGGTGATGAACGGAGCAAAAGCGGTATCATTGATAGTCAGGAGGACGTAGGTGGATGGCCCTTGTTGCAGGCAGGTACCGTGCCACAAGATAGCGACGGCGACGGCATACCCGATGAGTGGGAGCAGGCCAACGGCCTCAACCCAAATAGTAACGATGCGGCGGGACATCAATTGAGTAAGGTGTATTCCAACGTGGAAGTCTACTTGAACAGTTTGGTAGCGGATATTATGGCAAGGAAGTGAGGGCTGGAAAAATTGCGGGAGTCTTCCGAAATCGCAAACGTTGCCGACAACGATTGCATACTTTCATGGGAGTCAATCTTTGTATCCCCCAAATATAGAACTAACATTGTATAGCTAAAATTATAAATAAAGGATAACGTGAAGAGAAGAAACAAATGGTATTGGATTTTGGGTATGTTGGTAGGAATGGGCACGGCAAGGGCACAGTCTTTTCCCGAGTTCCCGGTGGTTAATATACAAGAAACATCCTTTCCAAAGGATACATTTGATATTCAGGGATATGGTGCAAAGATTGGACTATTGAACACCCAAGGCATTCAACAGGCCATTGATGCATGCCATCAGCAAGGAGGAGGCGTGGTACTTGTGCCTGCCGGATTGTGGTTTACGGGCCCCATCGTGCTGAAAAGCAATGTCAATTTGCATTTGGCAGAAAATGCCCTGTTGCAGTTCACGGACGACTTTGACCAGTACCCGCTGGTGGCTACCAGCTGGGAGGGTATTGAACAGATGCGCAACCAGTCGCCCATATGGGCGAAAGGCGCACAAAATATCGCCATCACGGGCAAAGGCATCATCGATGGTAACGGAGATGCCTGGCGAATGGTGAAAAAAGGGAAATTGACCGAGTCGCAATGGAAGAAATTGGTGGCAAAGGGCGGTGTGCTCAATGAGAAAAAGGATACCTGGTATCCCTCGGAAAGTTCGCTGAAGGGATCGAAATACCAAGACCCTGGCGAGCTAAGCAATGATAAAAATCAGGAGTTTTACCAAGAAATAAAGGATTTCTTGAGGCCCAATCTCATTCTTTTGGAAAGCTGTAAGCAGCTATTATTGGAAGGGGTTACCTTTCAGAACTCACCGGCCTGGAATATCCATCCCCTAATGAGCGAGGATATCGTGGTGCGCAACGTCAATGTCCGCAATCCGTGGTACTCCCAGAATGGCGATGGTATCGACATCGAATCGTGCAGGAATGTACTGGTGGAGAACAGCCAGTTCGATGTGGGCGATGATGCCATATGTATCAAGAGCGGGAAGAATGAAGCAGGGCGGAAAAGGGCTATGCCTACCGAAAACGTGTGGATAAGGAACAATACGGTATATCATGGGCATGGCGGAGTAGTCATAGGAAGCGAAATGAGCGGAGGCGTGAAAAACTTGTACGTGTCCAACTGTACGTTCTTGGGTACCGACATAGGTCTTCGTTTCAAAACCGCTCGGGGAAGGGGCGGTATCGTAGAGGATATTTACATCAAGAATATCTATATGAAGGACATTCCCGGCGAGGCCATATTGTTCGATATGTACTATGAGGCCAAAGACCCGCTTCCTCTGGAAGGGGAAGGACGTACTCCTCCCAAAGTGCAAACACTTCCTGTGACCGATGCCACGCCGCAGTTCAAAAACTTTTACCTCTACGATATTTTTTGCGATGGTGCACAAAAGGCGTTTTTCGTGCGTGGCGTACCCGAGATGCACGTGAAGAATATCACCGCAGAGAAATTGTACATCAAGGCAGAGGAAGGGCTCGATATTCAGGAAGCTTCCAACATCGTGATCCGTGATAGCTATTTTGAGATAAAGTCCAAGGATAATTTGATTTACCTGTTGAACAGCGACCATGTAGTATTCGACAAGGTTCGATCTCCAAGCCCGGTAGCGTACCTCGTGCATGTGCAGGGAGAGCGCAGCCAGGGTATCGTCCTCCGTAATTTGGATGTATATGCCGATAAGGTCAAGACAGATTATGGCGCTCCCAATGGTGCAATAAATAGCAGTAAATAGCACAATGAAAAAGGCAGGCACATGAAAGGAAAGGCAAATTTAGGCTTATTTGGCATATGGATACTATCGCTCCTGATGCTTTGCGTCAGGGGTGTGGCACAGGATAAACTTCGATACAGTGAGCTCTTGTCCGAACGAGCGATGACCTTATGGCCAGACAGCTTTGCCCTGGATGGGGGCAAGGCCAAATGGAGCTACGATCTGGGCGTTATACTCAAAGGAATGGAACAGGTGGGGCTGGCCGATGGCAACAGCAAATGGTTTTTCTACATGCAGTCCATGATGGACCACTATGTGCAGGAAAATGGGGAGATAAAGGGCTATGATCCCAAGGCTTTCAATATCGATTACGTGAACAACGGTAAGGTATTGCTCACGCTCTATCGCGTCACGGGAAAGAAAAAATACCTCTTGGCCGTGCAGCAGTTGAGAAAGCAATTGCGCGAGCATCCGCGCACGCGAGAGGGGGGCTTTTGGCACAAGGAAATATATGAGCACCAGATGTGGTTGGACGGCCTATACATGGCGCAGCCTTTCTACGCCGAATATGCCCAGCTTTTTGGTGAAGATAGCATATACGACGACGTGGTAAAGCAGTTTACGCTCATGGAAAAGCATGCCGTGGACGAAAAGAGCGGTCTGCTGTACCATGGTTGGGACGAATCTAGGCAGCAGAAGTGGGCAGATCCTCAAACGGGCCGGTCGCCCAATTTCTGGGGCAGGTCCATGGGATGGTTTGGCATGGCCCTGGTAGACGCGTTGGATTATTTTCCTCACGATCACCCCAAAAGGGACACGTTGATAGCCGTGGCTGCACGCTGGGCTTCGGCCATAGCGGCTGTTCAATACAAAGACGGTCTGTGGTACCAGGTATTGGATATGCCCGAACGGGAAGGAAATTATCCGGAATCTTCGGCTTCGGCAATGATCGTCTATGCACTGGCCAAGGCGCAACGGTTGGGATATATAGATGATAGGTACGACGCCGCAATAAAAAAAGGTTACCGTTCCATCATCCGGCAATTTGTTTACGTTGATGCCGATGACCACTACAACCTGAAAGGCACCGTAGCGGTATCTGGCCTAGGCGGGGAAAAAAACTATAGAGATGGTTCGTTTGATTACTATATAAGCGAGCCTGTCATCCAAAATGACCCAAAGGGTATCGGCGCATTTATCCTCTGTGCTTCGGAAATGGAACTTCGGCAACTGCCCAAATACGGGAATGGGAAAAAGGTCGTCCTAGATTACTATTATAACCGCGAATGGAGAAAAGGAGCAGACGGTCGTAACGTGCGCTACCATTACACATGGGAGGATAGGGCAAATAGCGGATATTCATTGCTGGGATACCTATTTAACAGCTATGGTGCCGAAACCGACTCCCTGGCCCAGAAGCCTACGAAAGCAAACCTGGAAAATGCTGCGGTGTACATCATAGTGGATCCCGACACGGAAAAGGAAACCGAACAGCCTAATTTTATCGAAGAAACCGAAATGGAAACCTTGGTAGATTGGGTTAGCCGTGGTGGTGTACTGGTCTTGTTGGCAAACGATAATGGCAATTGCGAGTTGGACAGGTTCGATGAGCTGGCATCGCGTTTTGGCATAAGTTTCAACAAGGACAATGCGCTTATGGTCAAAAACGATGATTTCTCCCAAGGGACGGTGTACACCTCCAAAGGAGACGTGTTTAAAAGCTGGTATCCCATCTACATCAAAGAGATCAGTACGCTATCGGTACACAAACCCGCCAAGGTGATATTGAAGCATTTAGATGCCGAGGTGATGGCCGTATCCAAGTACGGCAAAGGAGCAGTGTTCGTACTGGGAGATCCTTGGATTTATAACGAATATTTGGATGGACGTAAGCTCCCAGCAAGTTTAAAGAATTATCAAGCAGCGCATGACTGGGTAGTTTGGTTGTTGAGACATGCCAGGTAATAGCAGATGGTGGTACAGCGAAAAATGGAAAAGAAAAGAGATTTTTTAAGTAAGGCATGGTTGGAGGGAAACGAGTTGATCCCCGATATTCCCCCTTTGCCAAAGGCTTGGGATCGTATCCCGGAGCGTGTCCTGCAATTTGGAACCGGCGTGCTTTTGAGAGGTCTGCCCGATTATTTTATTGATAAGGCAAATAAGCAAGGCAAACGTCAGGGACGTATTGTGGTGGTAAAGTCTACGGACGGTGGGGTAGATGGATTTCATAGGCAGGATAACCTATATACGGTATGTGTCAGGGGAATAGAAAATGGGGAGACGGTAGACCGTCTGATGATCAATAGCAGTATCAGCAGGGTCTTGTCTGCCAAAGAGGAATGGAGGGAAATTTTGGATTTGGCCAGTTCGCCTTCCATGGAAATCGTTATTTCCAATACCACTGAGGTCGGTATCGTGCTGGATCATAGGGATATGGTGCAGCACGAGCTGCCATTTTCCTATCCGGGGCGTTTGTTGGCCTTGTTGTACCGGCGTTTCCAGCACTTCGGAAACGCGGAGGATAAGGGACTGGTCATATTGCCCACGGAACTCATCGGCAACAACGGCGATGAGCTACGGAAGATCGTTCTGCAGTTGGCAAAGCACCAGACTCTGGGGGAGGAGTTTTTGGAATGGCTACTTGGGGCAAATGACTTTTGCAATACCTTGGTGGACCGCATCGTGCCGGGTAGCCTGTCGACAGAGTCGTACCGGCTAGTAGCTGACAAATTGGGCTATGAGGATAGACTGATGATCATGGCCGAGCCATTTAGGCTTTGGGCCATAGAGACCTCCGAAAAGCGGGTGAGCGACAAGCTGTTTTTTGCAACTGTCGATGAAGGAATCGTTGTGGTCAGCGATATCACCAAGTTTAAGGAACTAAAATTGAGGTTGCTGAATGCCACGCATAGCCTTTGTTGCGGGCTGTCATCGCTGTTGGGCTTTTACACCGTGAAAGCTGCGATGGAAGATGGCCCGATGAAGCATTTTGCCCGCACCTTAATGATGGAAGAGATCGTCCCTTCGGTTTGTAGCGGAGATATCTCCAGAGAAGAAGCAGAGCGATTTGCCCAGCAGGTGCTGGATCGGTTCTCAAACCCCTTCCTACAGCACAAATGGCATCAGATAGCATTGAACTATACCTCCAAGATGAACGCACGTGTTTTTCCCTTGGTTACCAGCTATATGGGCAAATTGGGTAAAGTCCCCGATTTGATGGCCATTGGAGTGGCTGCATTCATATATTATATGAAGTGTCATCAAGAATCCGACGGGAAATTTGTAGGATTTGATAGCCAGGACACCTACTTTATACAAGATGAATACGCCCATTTATGGTGTACTTACTGGAATGGGGCAAAGGATGAAACGGAGTTGATAGCGCATGTTTTTGCCGATACCAAACTGTTTCATACCAAAGTCCCAACAGCCTTTATAGACAAGGTTGCCGAATATTTAGCTGCGATGACGCAGGGCAAGGCAAGCTTTCTGATTGAATCGACCTATAACTTAAATCGTACTTGTTAAAAATGAGACAGCGTGTATTGAAGATTCATCCCAAGGACAATGTGCTGGTCGCCTTGCAGGATTTGCGTCAGGGAGAACTTATCGTATATGAAGAGAAGGAATACCTTTTGGTAGAGGACGTACCCGCCAAGCATAAGTTCTACATGCAAGATATGGCAGTGGGCGAGGAGGTGTTGATGTACGGTACCTTAGTGGGCAAGGTTCAGGTTCCCGTGCAGATGGGACAGCGAATGAGCACGGAAAATTTGAGGCATGCTGCAGCACCTTATTCTTATCGTCCATACCGTTACGAATGGCATAGGCCCGATGGGGCTATGTTTGAGGGGATGACCTTCAACGGTTATCATAGGCGCGACGGTAGGGTGGGAACGGCCAATCATTGGCTGTTTATACCCATGGTGTTTTGCGAAAACAGGAACCTGGATGTCCTCAAGGAGGCATTGCTGGATAATTTAGGCTACTCGGTCACGGATAGGTATAAGCTGCGCGCATCGATGCTTCGGAAGTTATATTTGGAGGGGAAAGATATTGCTAACGCAGACCTACAAATTGTAGAGGATACGGCTCCCGTAGGGCGCTTGTTCGAAAACGTTGATGGTATTAAATTCCTTAACCACGAGGGCGGTTGCGGGGGTATCAGACAGGACGCTGCCATACTGGGCAAATTGCTTTCTGCCTATGCCGATCATCCCAATGTGGCGGGCGTCACCGTATTGAGCTTGGGGTGTCAGAATCTGCAGGTGAAAGATTTTCTGGATGATCTATACCGGCGCAATCCGCTATTCGATAAGCCACTGTATGTCTTCGAGCAGCAGCAGAGTGAGAGTGAGGAATGGATGATTACAGAAGCGATGCGTAAGACCTTTGAAGGGCTGGTGGAAGCCAACAAAGTGACAAGAAGTCCAGCGCCATTGAGCGCACTTACGCTTGGTGTAAAATGCGGTGGGAGTGACGGATTTAGTGGCATATCCGCCAATCCGGCCGTGGGGTATTGCGCTGACCTGTTGGTTGCCCTTGGTGGCAAGGTCCTATTGGCCGAATTTCCCGAGCTATGTGGTACCGAGCAAGACATGATAGATAGAACGGAAGACGAGGCTGCAGCAAGGAAATTTATCCGTCTAATGGAAGCTTATGGACGTGCAGCAGAAGCGGTTGGTTCGGGTTTTCACATGAACCCCTCTCCGGGCAATATAAAGGACGGCCTTATTACCGATGCGATCAAGAGCAACGGGGCAGCCAAGAAAGGCGGCACTTCGCCTGTGGTAGATGTACTTGATTACACCGAGCCAGCTGTAAAGCCCGGATTAAACTTGGTTTGTACGCCCGGTAATGATGTGGAGGCTACCACGGGCAAAACCGCTAGCGGAGCAAATCTTATCCTTTTTACCACGGGCTTGGGAACACCTACGGGCAACCCGATTTGTCCGGTCATAAAGGTAGCTACGAATTCCAAGCTAGCTGATCGCATGAAGGACATTATCGATTTCGATTGCGGCCCTATCATTGCCGGAGAGAAGAGCATTGCTCAAATGGGCGAAGATATGCTACTGTACTGCATAAAGGTAGCCAGCGGAGAGGTGGTGCCCAAGGCGGTTTCCTTGCAACAAGATGATTTTATCCCGTGGAAAAGAGGTGTTAGCCTATAAGTAAAACAACATAATTGGAGAACATGAAAGATTTTTTGGATGACGATTTTTTGCTGAAGAGCAAGACTGCCCAGGTATTGTATCACGAGTATGCCAAACAAATGCCAATCATCGATTACCATTGCCATTTGCCGCAGCAACAGATTTACGAGAACACGCAATTCGAAAATATAAGTCAGGTGTGGCTCAATGGCGACCATTATAAATGGAGGGCCATGCGTACAAACGGGGTGGATGAATCCTATATTACGGGTGATAAACCAGATCGGGAAAAGTTCAGGAAATGGGCAGAGACGGTACCGTATACCATGCGCAATCCATTATATCACTGGACCCATTTGGAGCTGCAGCGCTATTTTGGTATAAAAGAAGTGCTTAATGGCGATAGTGCCGATCGTATCTACGACAGGTGCAAGGAACGTCTGGGAGCGGATAGCCATCGCGTGCGCGGATTGTTGGCACAAATGAACGTGAAAAAAATCTGTACCACGGACGATCCCATCGACGATTTGGCCATTCACCGGTCGTTGAAGGCAGATCCCTCTTTCGATATGGGTGTTTTTCCCGCATTTAGACCCGACAAGGCCATGGAAGTGCGCGATGTAAAGCAGTTTGCCGATTACGTGGCAAAAGTCGAGGCGGTTACCAATGTTTCTGTAGAAACGTTCTCCGATTACTTGTCGGCATTGAAGAAAAGACACGATTTCTTCCATGAACAAGGGGCTCGGTTGTCCGACCACGGTTTGGAAGAAATATATGTAGAGGAATATACGGAGCAAGAATTGGAGCTCATATTCCAAAAAGCCTTGAAAAAAGAACTTTTGAGCGAACTGGAGCAGCGCAAATTTAAATCGGCCATGCTGGTCTATTTTGCGGAATGGGACCATGAAAGGGGATGGGTACAGCAGTATCACCTCGGAGCCTTGCGCAACAACAATAGCCGCATGTTATCCTTGCTAGGTCCCGATACCGGATGGGACTCTATCGGCGATTTTTCGCAAGCAAGGGCGTTATCCAAGTTTCTCAATAGGTTAGATGGAAATAATAGACTGGCAAAGACTGTCTTGTATAACCTAAATCCGGGCGACAATGAACTGATGGCTACGATGATCGGCAATTTCAACGATGGTTCTGTCGCGGGCAAGATTCAGTTTGGTTCGGCATGGTGGTTCTTGGATCAGAAGGACGGGATGACGAAGCAGATCAATGCCATCAGCAATATGGGGTTATTGAGCCGTTTTATAGGAATGTTGACGGACTCCAGAAGTTTTCTTTCCTTTCCAAGACATGAATATTTCCGCCGGTTGCTGTGCGATTTGTTTGGCGATGACATTGAACAGGGAGAATTGCCCAACGATTTGCCATGGATAGGCAAAGTGATACAGGATATCTGTTTCAATAATATTCATGGGTATATAGACTGGCCAAAGCCGTAACGGCCATTGTTTTTTTTAACATAGCGGTTTTTATGTGTCATAATCTCTAAATTTGCAGATTAGCGATGCATTTAATCACACTTTTCAGGCAAGAGGTCGTTACCTTATTCAATTCCTTTGCAGCATACATTGCCATTGCGTTGTATCTGTTGCTCACGGGCATGTACTGCTGGGTGTTACCATCCACTAGTGTATTGGCTGGCGGATATGCCTCTTTGGATGTGTTTTTCTATATATCGCCCTATATACTTTTGTTTATGGTGCCGGCCATTACCATGCATAGCATAGCGGGCGAACGTGCCGAAGGGACGCTCGTACTCCTCTTGATGAAACCTGTTGCTGGGAGAACGCTCCTCATGGGGAAGTGGTTGGCCACTGTGGCGGTATGTATCTTCGCCTTGGTGCCTACCGGTATCTATTACATTAGTGTTTATTACCTTGGGGCCAGTATAGGTAATGTTGATTCGGGGGCTGTTGCTGGTTCGTATATCGGCTTGTTTTTATTGATAGGCAGTTTCTCGGCTATTGGCATTTTTTCTTCCGCTATCGCTCGCAATACCATCATTGCCTATTTGCTGGGCGTTTTTTTATGCTTCGTTTTTTATGACGGAGTTGCCGTTTTCTCCGACATGGTATCTTGGCCCCCCTTGCTCACTGCGATGGATTTTCTTAGCCTATCCAACCATTACCAATCCCTGGGCAGGGGCGTGTTGGATTCGCGAGACATATTTGCTTTGTGCAGCATCTCATTGCTATTCCTGGCATTAGCTATCATGGCACTACTGCGTGGCAGGGCTGGTAAGTCTACTTGGAGAAGAGCACGTATATACGTCATCTCGCTATTTTTCGTCCTCATTGTGGGCAATATTTTAGCACATAGCTATTTTACCAGATGGGACTTTACGGCCGAGAAGCGATTTACGCTTTCGGCCAGTACCGAGGAACTGCTGTCATCCTTGGACGATGAGGTGCACATTGCCGTGTTCTTGGAAGGCGATTTGCCCACGGGGTTTAAAAGGTTGCAAACTGCCACAGCAGATATGCTGGCCGATCTAAGGGCCTACTCCGGGGGCAAATTGCATTATTCCTTCATCAACCCGCTGGAAGATGACGGCTCCCGGAACGAAGAAATCATCCATACATTGGCGTATAGGGGTATAGAGCCAGTCAATCTCAACCTGAAAACCGAAGACGGCTTGGTACAGAAAATCATTTTTCCATCGGCCGTGGTGATGCACAAGGACAGGGAAATCCCGGTCAACCTGTTGCAGCAGAAAATGTATACCGACGCGCCGGATGCGCTTAATAGTTCGATTCAGCACTTGGAATATGCCTTTGCCAATGCCCTGCATAAATTGCAGCAGGAGGAGCAAGCTACCATAGCCTTTACGGAAGGGCATGGCGAGCTGACGGACCTGGAACTGCATGGAGCCTTTCAAAGCTTGTCGCACGGCTATTTGGTAGGGCGTTTGCACTTGGATTCCATTTCCTTTGAAGATTTGCTGGGGATTAAGGTCATCGTGGTGGCTCGGCCCGAAGAAGCGTTTAGCGACTTGGAAAAGTTTAAGCTCGATTATTTCGTTCAGCATGGGGGGAATGTACTTTGGGCCATCAGTCCGTCCAGTGCCAGCTTGGATGGCTTGCGGTCTGCGGCGACTGAGATGATCGTGGCGAGGCAGATCAACCTAGATGACCTGCTTTTCAGGTATGGTATTCGTTTTCACTACGACCTGTTGGCCGATATGAACTGCGCGCAGATACCGCTGCAGTTGGCAGGTGGCGGACAAATCCAACTAGTGCCTTGGGTGTATTACCCGCTTTTGGTGCCCTTATCTACTCATCCAATTGTGAAGGACTTGGAACTGATCAAAACCGAATTTCCCAGCACCTTGGATACGGTAATGACCAGTGTGCCCATCCACAAGCAATTCTTGCTGTGGAGCTCGCCCTACAATAAAGTGTTTGCCTTACCTAAAGCCCTGTCGTTGTCGGCCGCAGCAAGCTTTCCGGATACGGCCTCTTTCAAGGGGCCGCCAAGGCCCGTCAGTGCTTTGCTGGAAGGCAAATTTCCGTCGGCCTATCATGGACGGGCCACGCCAAAAGGGGTGCCGGCATCGATTACGTTGGCGGCCGTTGCCGCCCATGAGAGTAAGATGATTGCCCTATCTGACGGCCATGTCCTGAAAAGCCAGATGGATGCTGGCGGCAAACAGGCTTTACCCTTGGGCTGGGATAAGTACGGCCAAGTGCAGTATGGCAATAGGGCATGGCTGCAAAATATGATCGATTATCTGGCAGAAGATACAAACCTGTTGCCCTTGCGAAACAAGGATTTCAAGCTAAGGCCATTGGACATGGTCTATGTGAGAAATCACAAAGCTACCATCCAGTTGCTCAACGTAGGTTTGCCATTGCTATTGCTGTTGTTGTTTGGGGGCATACAGCAATATATGCGATATGGGAAATTCGGAAAATATAAATAGCGGCAATAGAAAGCCATATTGAAAAATATCCTTAATTTCGCCTTTTTCGGCAATTTACTGTTATAATCTGGTTGATTTATGGAAGATGTGAATGAGAAAGTGAATATTGTTCTATCGGAAAGAACGAAGTATTATATTGATAGGGAAGAGAAATACAGTGCGCACAACTACCACCCGTTGCCGGTAGTGCTAAATAAAGGTGAAGGCGTATATGTATGGGACGTGGACGGCAAGCGTTATTACGATTTTCTTTCTGGCTACTCCGCCGTGAACCAAGGGCATTGCCATCCCCATATCATACAAGCCCTCACAGACCAGGCGGCCTTGCTGACATTGACTTCGAGGGCCTTTCATAGCGATGTGTTTGGTGAGTATGCAGAATTTCTTACCAAAACATTTGGTTTTGACAAGATGCTGCCCATGAACTCCGGAGCAGAGGCCGTGGAAACGGCTATCAAGATTGCCCGGAAGTGGGGCTATCAAAAGAAGGGGATTGCCCAGAACAGGGCTAAGGTCATCACGGCCAGCGAGAATTTCCATGGTAGGACCATCAATATCGTTTCGTTCAGTACGGACGAGACGGCCAAGAACGATTTCGGCCCTTTTGTGGAGGGCTATGTTACGGTGCCCTATAACGACTTGGAGGCATTGGGAAATGCACTTCAGGACAAGGATGTGGTAGCCTTTTTGGTAGAGCCGATCCAAGGGGAGGCCGGCGTAGTGGTTCCAGACGAAGGTTACCTTGCCAAGGCTTTTGCGCTTTGTCAAGAGAACAATGTCTTGTTTATTGCCGACGAGATACAGACAGGGCTGTGCCGCACGGGTAAGCTGCTTGCTTGCGACTATGAAGACGTTCATCCCAACATGCTGATTCTTGGAAAGGCACTCAGTGGCGGTACCATGCCGATTTCTGCCGTGCTGGCAGATGACGAGGTGATGCTGTGCCTCAAGCCGGGCGAACATGGGTCTACCTATGGCGGGAGTCCATTGGCTTCAAAAGTGGCCATCGCATCCTTACAAGTACTTTTGGAAGGCAATATGGCCGATAATGCCTATAAAATGGGCGTATATTTCAGGGAGAGATTGAAAGCTATTCAACATCCTTATATTCAAGAGATAAGAGGGAAAGGGCTCTTGAACGCATTGGTCATACAACACGAAAACGATAATGCTGCTTGGGATTTGTGTCTTTTACTAAAAGAAAAAGGGTTGCTTGCTAAACCTACGCATGGAAATAAAATAAGGTTTGCACCTCCATTGGTAATTACCAAAGAACAGATCGACGAATGTTTGGCTATCATCGAGCAATGCTTGAATTTGCTTGACTAGCAAAGTTTAGATTCTTCGAGATGGCTAATGCACATCTCGAAGAACTTCTTCCCCTTCTTTTTTCATGGTTTTTGTTTTCATCAAACGCGCATGAAAAGCAAAGGCTTCCTCTAGCAAATGGGGGGTCTGACCACCTACCTTTTCGCATGCCCTATTAAAATAGTCCAACAAATCGGCCTTATAATCGGGATGCGCACAATGCTCTATAATGAGTTTGGCTCTTTCCCGAGGTGCCAAGCCCCTAAGGTCGGCATAGCCCTGATCCGTTACCACTACATCCACATTGTGTTCGTTATGATCTACGTGAGAAACCATGGGTAGAACATGAGAGATAGTATCGCCTTTGGAGGCTGCTTGCGTGACAAAGATGCTGAGATGCGTGTTGCGGGCAAAATCTCCTGAACCACCTATTCCATTCATCATTTGAGAACCACTTATATGAGTAGAATTGACGTTGCCATAAATATCAAATTCAATCGCCGTATTGATGCCTATGATCCCTAATCGGCGTATAACTTCAGGTGAATTGCTGATGCTCTGAGGCCTTAGAACAATCTTGTCTCGGTATTGGTCCAGGTTATTGAAGACCCGCTCATAGCATTTTTCAGATACGGTAATAGATGCGGCAGATGCAAAATCCAGTTTACCAAGATCTATCAAATCAAAAGCACTATCCTGCAAGACCTCTGAATACATGGTAAGGTGCTCGAAATCACCCCTGCCTAGCCCTTGCATTACCGCATTGGCAACTTTTCCAATTCCAGCTTGTAGTGGGCGGAGCGACTTCGTCAATCGTCCTTCTTTTACCTCTTTACTCAGAAATTCAATCAGATGATCGGCAATTGCCGTTGTCTTTTCATCTGGTTCAGCAATATCTGCGGGGCTATCCTGTATATCTGAAAACACGATGGCAACTATTTTGGAAGTATCGACATAGATCGCTTTGTCTCCTATCCGATCGTCTGGTTTCAATATCTCGATTGGTTTTCTGTCTGGATAGGCTTCGAGCTGGTAAATGTCGTGTATGCCATAAACATTTTCATGTACGGCGGTATTTATTTCAATAATTATTTTTTTTGCATGTTTGGCGAATATAGGGCTATTGCCCACTGAGGTCGTTGGTACAATGCCGCCATCTTCAGCAATGAAAGCAGCCTCTATAACAGCAATGTCAATATCAGGTATGTCTCCGTCAGTCAACATTTCGCTGGTTTCACCCAGATTCTGGTCTATGAATAATATCTCTCCTGCATTGATCTTTTTTCTCAATACAGTGTCTACCTGAAAAGGCATTCTGCGTTTCAGTACTCCAGCCTCGGCCAAGGCGCCATCTGTGTTATGCCCAAGAGAAGCTCCCGTAATAAGGGTAATGCCTATAGGACGCCTAGGAGCATCTTTGGCCAGTGCCTTAAGTATTACCTTACTGTCTCCAGCTTTGGTGAAGCCACTTGAGCCGACTACAGCACCATCATAAAAATGTTGCAAGGCAGATTCTGGATCAGTGATTTTGTCATGTAGTGTTTTTAATTTTACTCTCTCAAAATTCATGTTGGTTTAACTGTTTTGGTTTTTAAAGGTACGTACGATACTTTAAAATACGTATTGCCCTTTTTATAGTTTTTAGTTTGTTTAATATAAAGGCAATTACCTACTGTTGATCAAGTATGGATGGCAAAAATTTATATCCCTCTGATAACAAGAATGTAAAAGCTTACAAGATTATCGTTTTTCGTTGTTTTAATCTTATTGTTAGGTGTCATATTCTTATTTTATGCAGCCATTATAAAAAAATCATATATTTGGAAACTGTTAATCTAGTGTAAAACTGGTATGAAATGGATTTTTCATCTGTAGTTTCACTGGTGAATAATTATGAATAGGAATAAATTTGGAACATCCTAAACAATATTAATAAGCACGGCATGGCAGGTGAAAAGTATTACATGACGGAGGTGGATGTGCATTCAGATTCCATCTATTGTTACCATAATATTATGGGGGAAGTTTTTATTCCCTTACATTCGCACAATAAGGGCCAGTTCCTGTATACAGAAGGAGGTGTGGTTTTTGTAAAAACCCCTATGAAAACCTTTTTCCTGCCTGCAAGACACTATATGTGGATTGCGCCTGGCGTAGATCATAGCATACATCCCGGTACGCCAGAAGTCATCATGCGCAATCTTTATTTCCCCGTATATGAAGATGATGATCGTTTTTATAGCAATACAGGTGTGTTCCCTGTAAGTGATCTCATCTTGCAGTTGCTTATGTTTACTGCTAGATGGCACGGTGACATCTTCAAGTCCGATAGTACGAATTATACCATACTGGAGTCCTTTAAGTTCTTATTGGAGAAAACTAGCAAATATGATTTGCCACTGGCTTTGCCCTTGGCCAAGGACGAGCGCCTCAGACAGGTGGTAAACTATTTGGAAAGCAATACTTCCGAAGACTTACTCTTCAATGATTTGGCTGCTAAATTTGGCTTTAGCCCGAGATCCCTTTCTAGGTTGTTCCAAAAGGACCTAGGGATGTCCTTCATACAATATTTTACCGTGTTGCGAATGCTGAAGGCGCTGCAGTTGTTGCTCGAGAAGGGAATGTCGGTCAATGAAGTGGCCTTAGGAGTAGGTTATAATAGCCTGCCTACTTTCAGCAATACTTTTCAAAAAATAGTGGGCGTTCGCCCAAGTGAGTATGTGAAGCTTAAGAACGTCCTATAAAGAAAATTTCAGGTCATCTGGTGCTGTTTCCCTGCTGTTGATTATTTTTGCCTTTCAACGTTTTTAAAGAATATGCCCAAAAATCTCGCATATTTTTTATATCATTGCGCTAATATTTTTTCAGTTTATGAGATTTATAGTTTCTACTTCAACCTTGCTTAAGCAGTTGCTTGCGGTAAATGGCGCATCTAGTAGCAGTACCGTATTGCCCATTTTGGAGAATTTCCTGTTTGAGATTAAAGAGAACATCCTTACGATATCTGCTACCGATCTTCAGACGAGCATGATAACATCCTTGCAAGTGGAGTCAAAAGAAGAAGGGAAAGTGGCTGTTCCGGCTAAAATTCTGATTGAAATATTGAAGACCTTGCCAGACCAGCCAATAGCTTTTTCGGTAGATATCGATACCTATGCGATTGAAATAAGTGCTGGGGATGGTAAATATAAGTTGAGTGGCGAAAACGCAGACGATTTCCCGAAGATACCTGTTGTGGAAAATCCTTCTGCGGTAGCTATGCCAGCTTCAGTGCTTTTGGAGGCCGTGAATAAAACGATTTTTGCGGTGAGCAACGATGAGCTTCGGCCAGCTATGACCGGTGTGCTTTGTCAGCTAACTCCGCAAAATACCACCTTTGTTTCTACCGATGCGCACAAGCTGGTGCGCTATAGAAGATCGGATGTTCGATCGGAGGCCTCTGCGTCGCTGATTTTGCCAAAGAAGGCACTGACTTTGCTTAAGAACTCTCTTCCTGCGGATGATGTAAGTGTTTCTGTAGAATATAACAATACTAGTGCGTTTTTCCGTTTTGGCAATATCAGCCTGATCTGCCGTTTAATTGATGAACGTTATCCAGACTACGAGGCCGTTATTCCTCAAGTTAACCCCAATAAGTTGACAATAGACCGAAGTGTTTTGCTAAACACTTTGCGTCGCGTGGTTATATTTGCCAATAAGACCACGCATCAAGTAAGGTTGAAGATTACTGGCAGTGAACTGTACATTTCTTCAGAAGATTTGGATTTCTCCAATGAAGCACACGAAAGATTGTCTTGTCAGTATGAAGGTGAAGACATGGAGATTGGCTTTAATGCCAAATTCCTCATCGAAATGCTGAATAATATGGACGGAGAAGAAGTAGTTCTGGAAATGAGCACGCCCAATAGGGCTGGATTGCTATTGCCAGCATTACAGGAAGATGGAGAAAGTCTCTTGATGCTGGTGATGCCTGTGATGCTCAATAATATGGGCTAAACCTGTTAAGCTATAATAAACGCCGCCATTTTGGATTTCCTTAGTTCTATTATTGATTTCATATTGCATATAGATAGGCACCTGGATGAGATAGTGACCAGCTATCAGACTTGGACCTATGTGGTGTTGTTCCTGATCATTTTCGCGGAAACAGGCTTTGTGGTGACCCCATTTTTGCCGGGCGACTCTTTGTTGTTTGCTACGGGGGCTATCATTGCCAGTGACAACAACAACCTCGAGTTGTGGCTGATGTGGCTTATATTGATTGCGGCTGCCTTTTTAGGCGACTGGGCGAACTACCACATTGGTCAATATATAGGGCCTAAAGCGTTCTCTGGGAAGTATCGTTTTCTGAAGAAAGAGTATCTGTCAAAAACAGAGGCCTTTTATGAAAAGCATGGTGGAAAGACCGTGATTTATGCCCGCTTTGTACCCATTGTGCGTACGTTTGCACCATTTGTAGCGGGTATAGGCACGATGAGCTATTCAAAGTTCGCTTCTTATAATATTATAGGTGCCCTATTATGGGTTTCCTCCTTTCTCGTCATTGGTTATTTTTTCGGAAATATCCCCGTCGTGAAAACCAATTTCACCTTGGTGGTTTTTGCCATCATTCTACTTTCCGTCATCCCTCCTTTTATCGAAGTCATTAGAAGTAAAAGAGAAGGAAAAAAATAATTTCGTAACTATTTGATAGTTAATAGAAGTTTCCTATCTTTGCCGTCCCTTTTGAGGGGTATTATGTCTTGAACGAAGCCCTACTGCTTCGATGGACGCAAAGAAAATTAAGAAAATGTCAGGAATTATTGGAAAAAAAGTAGGAATGACCAGCATTTTCGACGCCGAGGGGAAGAACGTTCCCTGTACGGTGATTGAGGCTGGCCCGTGCGTGGTAACGCAGATACGCACGGTAGAAAATGACGGTTATGAAGCTGTTCAGTTAGCTTTCGACGAAAAGAAAGAAAAGAACACTACCGCATCATTAAAGGGGCATTTCGCGAAAGCGAATACAACGCCCAAGCGTAAGTTGGTTGAATTTGGAGATTTTCCTGAGAAAAGCCTAGGGGATGTTGTAACGGTTGATATTTTCGCTGAAGGCGAATATATCGATGTAGTGGGAACATCGAAAGGTAAAGGTTTTCAGGGCGTTGTGAAACGTCACGGTTTCGGGGGGGTAGGTGGCCAGACCCATGGTCAGCACAACCGTATGCGTGCCCCCGGTTCATTAGGCGCGTCTTCTTGGCCTTCTCGCGTATTTAAAGGGATGCGAATGGCAGGTCGTACAGGTGGCGACCGAGTCAAAGTTCAAAACTTACAAGTGTTGAAGGTGTATCCAGAACAAAATTTGCTGGTTGTCAGTGGTTCTGTTCCTGGTGCAAAGGGCTCTTACGTAATCGTAGACAAATAAGAAGATGGAAGTACAAGTTTTAAACATTTCAGGTCAAGAAACAGGTGCCAAGGTGCAACTTCCTGAATCGGTGTTTGGAGTAAAGCCAAACGATCACGCAATTTATTTGGATGTGAAGCAATACTTGGCCAACCAACGTCAAGGGACTCACAAATCGAAACAACGTAACGAAATTGCCGGGTCAACCCGTAAATTGCATAAGCAAAAAGGTACTGGTGGAGCTCGTGCCGGTAGTATCAAATCCCCGTTGTTTAATGGTGGTGGACGTATCTTCGGACCTCAACCTCGCGATTATAGCTTTAAGCTTAATAAGAAATTGAAGGTTTTGGCTCGTAAGTCAGCATTGTCGTACAAAGCACAAGAAAATAATATTGTGGTAATTGATGAGGTTAATTTCGACTCTATCAAGACTAAACAGTATTTGAAAATGGTGACAGATCTTAATGTTGCCGAAGAAAAGACATTGCTGGTATTGCCATCGCTCAATAAAAATGTTTACTTATCTAGCAGGAATTTGAAGAAGGCAAGGGTAATCGTAGCTTCAGACCTTAACACTTATGAGGTATTGAACGCTACCAAGCTTTTGTTTACAACAGAGACCGTTAAAACTTTGGAGGAGGCATTGTCCAAATAACATGAATTGCATTCAAAAACCCATTTTGACAGAAAAGGCATCGTTGTTGACAGAAAAGTCCAACCGTTATGCTTTCAGAGTAGATCATAAAGCCAACAAGGCAGAGATAAAAAAGGCTGTTGAGGATATGTTTAATGTGGTAGTAAAATCCGTAAATACCATGGTGGTGGTTCCGAAAACGAAGAGCCGTTATACCAAAGCTGGTAATATTACTGGTCGTGCCGCAAAATATAAAAAGGCCATCATTACTTTGAAGGATGGTGAAACTATTGACTTTTACAGTACTATATAATTAGAGATGGCAGTTAAAAGATTTAAACCGGTTACCCCTGGTACTCGATTCAGAATCGGGGCAGATTATTCTGCTATTACGACTAATGTTCCTGAAAAATCATTGGTTGTAAAGATCAAGAAATCAGGAGGTAGAAATAGCTCCGGTAAAATGACTATGCGTTATATCGGTGGTGGGCACAAAAAATCCTACCGCTTGATCGACTTCAAACGCGATAAAAAAGAAGTCCCAGCAAAAGTAGCTACGATAGAGTATGACCCAAATCGTACGGCTTTCATTGCTCTATTGCATTATTTAGATGGTGAAAAAAGGTATATAATTGCTCCTGAAGGTTTGCAGGTAGGCAGCACAGTCGTTTCTGGCGATAATGTTGCTCCAGAAGTAGGCAATACCTTGCCTTTGGCAAATATCCCCTTAGGATCTATAATCCACAACATCGAGTTGAATCCTGGACAAGGAGGTTCTATAGCACGCAGTGCAGGTACTTATGCACAGCTATCTGCTCGCGACGGTAAATATACCATTATCAAATTACCTTCTGGTGAAACACGTATGATATTGGCTACTTGCCTAGCCACCATTGGCACAGTCTCTAACGGAGAAAAGTCCAATACGGTACTGGGTAAAGCTGGTAGAAAACGTTGGTTGGGCCGTAGGCCACGTGTACGTGGTGTAGCGATGAACCCTGTAGATCACCCTATGGGTGGTGGTGAAGGAAGGGCTTCCGGAGGTCACCCACGTTCACGCAAGGGATTGTTAGCCAAAGGTTACAAGACCCGTTCCAAGAAGAAAATATCGAATCGTTACATCATTGAAAGAAGGAAGAAATAATGGCTCGTTCAATTAAAAAAGGTCCTTATATCGATCATAATTTGGAGAGAAAAGTTCTTTCCATGAATGAGAGCAACAAAAAATCTGTCGTGAAGACATGGTCAAGAAGGTCGATGATCTCTCCAGATTTCGTTGGTCATACCTTTGCAGTACACAATGGGAATAAGTTTATCCCTGTTTACGTCACTGAAAATATGGTAGGCCATAAACTGGGAGAGTTTGCTCCGACCAGAACATTTAGAGGTCACGCTGAAAAGAAAAAATAATTAGGCAATGGAAGCAAATAATAAAGTAAAGAAGAAAAAATCCGTACTGATAAGAGAACGGAAAGAGCAGGCTCAGAAGGGTGGTGCTTCTACTGCCAAATTGAATGATTGCCCTACGTCTCCCAGAAAGATGCGCTTGGTGGTCGATCTTATCAGAGGTGAAAAAGTCGAAAAGGCTTTGTATATATTAAAATATACCAATAAAGAAGCTGCTATACGCGTAGAGAAACTTCTGCTATCTGCAATCAAGAATTGGGAAGCTACAAACGAAGATAAACGCGTAGAAGACAGCGAACTTTATGTAAAGGAAATATTCGTGGGAGGTGGTCGCCAATTGAAGAGGTTGAGACCCGCACCTCAAGGACGTGGATATAGGATACGCAAGCGTTCAAATCACGTAACTATTGTTATAGATAGCAAAACTACAGAACCTAATAACTAATTGAAGGAGAAATGGGACAAAAAGCACATCCAATAGGTAACAGATTAGGAATCATCAAAGGATGGGATTCCAATTGGTTCGGTGGCAATAACTACTCCGACAAATTAGTTGAAGACGAAAAGATCAGAAAGTATCTTTCTGTTCGTATCGCTAAAGGTGGTGTAGCAAAAGTGGTTATCGAGCGTACATTAAAACGTATCACTGTAACAATTCATACGGCACGCCCTGGTATTGTCATAGGTAAAGGAGGACAAGAGGTAGATAAGATCAAAGAAGAGTTGAAGAAAATCACTAAAAAGGATGTTCAAATCAACATATTCGAGATCAAACGTCCTGAGCTAGATGCGCAATTGGTAGCAGATGGTGTTGCCAAGCAACTGGAAGCGCGTATTTCTTTCCGCCGTGCCATGAAGACAAGCATTGCCTCTACCATGAGAATGGGCGCAGAGGGAATCAAGATTATGTGTTCTGGTCGTTTGGGCGGAGCTGAAATGGCCCGTACCGAACAATATAAGGAAGGCAGAATTCCTTTGCATACTTTCCGTGCAGATATCGACTATGCCTTGGCAGAAGCACTTACTACTTATGGCAAAATAGGTGTAAAAGTGTGGATCTGTAAGGGAGAAGTATATGGCAAGCGTGATCTATCGCCAAATATAGGCCAAACGAACGTCAAAGGACGTAATGAAGGACCTAGTTCCTATGGTGGTGGCAATGATCGCCGTAGCGGAGGTAGAGGAGACCGTCGTAACGACCGCCGTGGCGGAGGAGGACAAGGCGGCCGTGGAGGCAACCGTGGTGGAGCACCAAAAGGTAGAAATAATTAATTGGTATTGACTATCGTCGAAATAGACGGCAATTAAATAATTTATAGAAATGTTACAGCCAAAAAGAACGAAGTTCAGAAAGATGCAAAAAGGCCGCATGAAGGGTAATGCCGGACGTGGTGCTGAGCTTTCTTTTGGATCATTCGGCATAAAATCATTGGAACCAGCGTGGATCACTAGCCGCCAGATCGAAGCTGCGCGTATTGCAGTGACACGTTATATGAAACGTGAAGGACAGGTTTGGATTCGTATATTCCCTGACAAGCCAGTTACCAAAAAACCTGCGGAAGTACGTATGGGTAAAGGTAAGGGTGCTCCCGAATATTGGGTAGCTGTGGTTCGTCCAGGACGCATTCTTTTTGAGGCAGAAGGTGTGCCTTTGGAGGTAGCTAAAGAGGCTTTGCGCTTGGCTGCTCAAAAACTGCCGATTCAAACTAAGTTTGTTATACGTAGAGATTACGTAGAAGCATAAGATCATGCTGTTTTCGAGAAGAGGGCGACCTGCCGTTACCAGGTTCAACAACAGCTCTCCTATTATGGAAACAGATTAATATTGATAAAAGATGAAAAATTCAGAAATCTTAGAATTGTCAAACGAGGATTTGGTGGAGCGCATCAAACAAGAGAAAGCCAATCTTCACAAATTAAAATTCGCTCATGCTGTTTCGGCTATCGAGAATCCATTGAGGATTAGGGCAGCTAGAAAATTGGTGGCTCGATTGAGTACCGAATTGTCTGCACGCAGGAATGCGGAAGCAAAAAAGAAGCAGGAAACAGCCGCTGAAGCACAATAAATTTTTAAGTCGAAATGGAAAGAAATTTAAGGAAAACAAGAATCGGCTTGGTAGTAAGCAACAAGATGAACAAGTCTATAGTAGTGGCAGTTGAGCGTCAAGTGAAACACGCTATCTATGGCAAGTTTGTAAAGAAAACTACCAAATTTAAAGCTCATGACGAGGAAAATACTTGCGGTATCGGCGATAAAGTATTGATAATGGAGACTCGTCCGCTGAGTAAGACAAAAAATTGGAGACTAGTTGAAATTTTAGAAAGGGCTAAGTAAGATGTTACAACAGGAATCAAGGCTCAATGTAGCCGACAACAGCGGGGCTAAAGAAGTTTTAGTCATTCGTGTATTGGGCGGTACCGGAAAGCGTTATGCATCTATAGGCGACAAGATCGTTGTGACCGTCAAAAGTGCTATCCCTTCTGGAAATGTCAAAAAAGGAACAGTTTCTAAGGCCGTAGTCGTTAGAACGAAAAAGGAAATCCGCCGTAAGGATGGATCTTATATTCGTTTTGATGACAATGCAGCCGTATTATTAAACAATCAAGATGAACCGCGCGGTACACGTATTTTTGGTCCAGTGGCCAGGGAACTTCGTGAGAAGCAGTTCATGAAAATCGTATCATTAGCACCGGAGGTCTTATAAAATGGCAAAGATTAAATTGAAAATCCGTAAAGGCGATGTGGTACAGGTCATTGCTGGCGACTCAAAAGGTACTCAAGGAAAGGTACTGGAGGTAATTGTTGCCAAAAATAGAGCAATAGTTGAGGGTGCTAATTTGGTGTCCAAACACACTAAACCTAGTGCTACCAACCCTAATGGAGGTATAATAAAGAAAGAAGCTTCTATTCACATATCTAATTTGACCCTTCTGGATCCTAAATCCGGAAAACCTACTCGTGTAGGCCGTCAAAAGAACAGTGATGGTAAGTTAGTTCGTATAGCAAAAAAATCAGGGGAGGAAATTAAGTAATGGCGTACGTACCGAGATTAAAGGACAAATATAACAATGATATTCGTGCAGCGCTGAAAGAGAAATTTCAGTACTCCAGTATCATGCAAGTTCCAAAACTTACTAAGATTTCGATCAATCAAGGTGTGGGTGGAGCTACAACTGACAAGAAATTGATCGAGATTGCAATATCTGAAATGACTACCATATCAGGACAGCAGGCTATAGCAGCTAAGTCTAAAAAAGATATCTCCAACTTTAAGCTGCGTAAGGGTATGCCTGTGGGTGTATACGTTACTTTGCGTGACTCAAAGATGTATGAGTTTTTGGATAGATTGATCGCCGTGGCTCTCCCACGAATTCGTGATTTTAAAGGAATCAATGATAAAGGATTTGACGGACATGGCAATTATACGTTAGGTGTGACAGAGCAGATCATATTCCCAGAAATAAATATTGATAAAATCAATAAAATTATGGGAATGGATATTACCTTTGTAACCACTGCAAAAACCGATGTCGAAGCGTTGGAATTGCTGAAACAGTTTGGATTACCATTTAAGAATCAAAATACAAATACAAATGGCTAAAGAAGGAATAAAAGCACGTGAAGTGAAACGTGCAAAATTGGTAGCTAAATATGCTGAAAAGCGTGCTGCGCTGAAAGCTGCAGGCGATTATACAGCATTGGACAAACTGCCAAAGAACGCTTCTCCAGTGCGTTTGCATAACCGTTGCAAACTTACTGGTCGCCCAAAAGGTTACATGCGCCAATTTGGCATATCTCGTGTAACTTTCAGGGAGATGGCGCTTGCTGGGAAAATCCCGGGAATAAAGAAGGCATCTTGGTAATACAATAATTGCTTATTTATTGAAGAAGTTGCTTTTGAGACGTGTCTTAATAAAAAGGCACGTCTCAATCTATTGAATTCACAGATAGCAGGTCTTTGCCCACGGAGGGAAAGGAGATACCACTATCATAATTATAACAAATGAATACAGATCCAATAGCAGATTACCTTACAAGAGTAAGGAATGCCATTAAGGCCAACCACAGGGTTGTAGAAATTCCTGCATCAAACCTTAAGAAAGAAATTACTAAAGTTCTTTTCGATAAGGGTTACATTACGAACTATAAGTTTGAAGAAGTAGGTCCTCAAGGTTCTATAAAGATTGCCTTGAAATACCACCCGATAACTAAAGTTCCTGCTATTCGCACATTGACTCGTGTGAGTAAACCAGGTTTGAGAAAGTATGCAGGTGTAGACAGTATACCACGCGTTTTGAATGGTTTGGGCATAGCCGTTTTGTCAACTTCTAAGGGAGTGATGACAGACAAGGAAGCTCGTAACCTAAATATCGGTGGTGAGGTTTTATGTTACGTTTATTAATCGGGAGGAAAACACAATGTCAAGAATTGGAAAAGCACCAATCGCTATCCCTGCGGGAGTAACAGTTACCGTATCAGATAAGAATTTGGTGACAGTAAAGGGACCTAAAGGTGAATTGTTGCAACAGATTGATTCAGCAATTACCGTAACCCAAGAGGACGGTCATATTTTGGTGAAGCGTCCTACGGATAACAAAAGGCACAAGTCATTGCATGGGCTCTATCGTGCATTGATCAACAATATGGTGGTAGGTGTGACAGAGGGGTATAAAACCACGCAAGAGCTAGTAGGTGTAGGTTACCGTGCTTCTCATCAAGGAAGCACATTGGACCTGACTTTGGGATATTCGCATCACATTGTTATGGTGTTGCCAAAAGAAGTCAAAGTAAGCACTACAGCAGACAAGGGTAAGAATCCTACTATCACATTGGAATCTATTGACAAGCAATTGCTTGGTCAGGTAGCCGCGAAGATTAGATCTCTACGTGCTCCTGAGCCTTATAAAGGAAAAGGTATTAAATTTGCCGGTGAAGTACTGAGAAGAAAAGCAGGAAAGTCAGCATCTAAAAAATAATCATCATGGCAGGAAATAAAGTATCTCGCAGAGAGCGAATCAAAAAAGGTATCAGAAAAACATTACATGGTTCCACTGAACGTCCTCGTCTATCTGTTTATAGAAGCAATAAAGGGATCTATGCACAGATTATCGATGATGTTGTTGGCAAAACCTTAGTATCAGCATCTTCACTTTCGAAGGATTTTAGTGCTTCAGGTACTAAAATTGAGCAATCTAAAGCCGTTGGTAAGTTGGTGGCTGAAAAGGCAAAGGCTGCTGGAATCAGCAAAGTTGTATTTGACCGTAATGGTTATTTGTACCACGGACGAGTTAAGTCATTGGCTGAAGGGGCTCGTGAAGGCGGTTTAGACTTTTAATTTATAAAAAGAGATGTCAATTAACAATATAAAAAGAGTTAAATCGAGCGAAATTGAATTGAAAGATCGC
Organism: Olivibacter sitiensis DSM 17696; assembly: GCF_000427965.1. Lineage (GTDB taxonomy): Bacteria > Bacteroidota > Bacteroidia > Sphingobacteriales > Sphingobacteriaceae > Olivibacter > Olivibacter sitiensis. The sequence goes on from NZ_ATZA01000014.1 coordinate 57,575, forward strand.
TTGGTGAGTATACAGCGTGTTGCCAAAGTTACCAAAGGTGGACGTACATTTAGTTTTTCGGCCATCGTAGTTGTTGGTGACGAAAACGGTGTGGTTGGTTATGGGCTAGGCAAGGCGAAGGAAGTAACTGAGGCCATTGCAAAAGGCGTGGATGATGCGAAGAAGAACTTGATTAAAGTTCCTGTCATAAAAGGAACCGTTCCTCATCCTCAATTGGGCAAATTCTCGGGTGGGTCCGTTTTGATTAAGCCCGCTGCCAGTGGTACTGGTGTTTTGGCTGGTGGAGCGATGCGGGCGGTACTAGAGAGTGCCGGCGTAACGGATGTATTGGCAAAATCAACAGGATCTTCCAATCCGCATAATGTGGTAAAGGCTACGATAGATGCATTGACTAAGATGCGCGATGCCTATACTGTCGCCCAGCACCGTGGGGTAGATTTGAATAAAGTTTTTAACGGATAATCATTATGGCAAAGATAAAGATCACTCAGATTAAAAGCGTTATCGATAGGCCTGAGCGCCAAAAGAAAACGATGGTTGCCTTGGGCTTAACCAAGATTAATAAATCGGTTGAATTAGAGGCGACACCTTCAGTAATCGGTATGGTTAGAAAAGTGAACCACCTAGTTGCTATAGAAGCCATATAATTCTGGTTTTTCTCTTGAACAACTCCTATCATCTGAATTGTGTGGGGAGTTGTTCAAGTAGATTTTAGTTAATACATGTTTAATCGTTGTCCCTGATTAGTGAAAGCGAAGGGCAACATAAAGGGAAAGAGTTTAATTATGAACTTGTCAAATTTAAAACCTGCTAAAGGTTCAACGAAATCTAGAAAGCGTATAGGTCGCGGTCAAGGATCTGGTCGTGGAGGTACATCTACACGTGGACATAAAGGAGCAGGATCTCGTTCTGGCTATAGCCAAAAAATTGGTTTTGAAGGTGGTCAAATGCCTTTGCAACGTCGTGTTCCGAAAGTTGGTTTTAAGAATATCAACAGAGTCGAGTATGTGGGTATCAATTTGGACGTCATCCAACAACTGGCTGAGAAATTGAATGTGACTAAATTCGATTTTGATACGTTTAAAGCACATGGTCTTGTGTCAAAAAGTGATTTGGTAAAGATTTTGGGTCGCGGAGAATTGAAAGCTAAACTTGAAATAAAAGCACATGCATTTTCTGCCTCTGCGCAAGAAGCTATTGAAGCAGTTGGCGGGTCTATCGAAAAACTTTAATAGATGAAGAAGCTGATCTCAACCTTAACCAATATTTGGAAAATCGAAGATTTAAGAACGCGTATCTTAAATACGCTTTTGTTTCTTTTGATTTATCGGATAGGGTCGCACATTGTATTGCCGGGGATCAATCCAGCGGCATTGCAGTCCGAAGCTAAAGACGGGCTTATTGGTCTGTTGAATATGTTTGCAGGAGGGTCATTTAGCCGTTCTGCCATATTTGCTTTGGGGGTGATGCCCTATATCTCTGCTTCTATTGTTGTACAATTGCTAGGTATTGCTGTTCCTTATTTTCAAAAGTTGCAAAAGGAGGGAGAGAGTGGTCGCAAGAAAATGACTCAAATAACCAGGTACCTTACTTTGGTTATCACCTTGGTGCAAGCGGTCGCTTACGTAAGATCTCAAATATCACCTGATATGAGAATGTCTGAAATAGGAGAGCCTACCTTTACCATTTTATCTACCTTTATCCTCACTGCAGGTACTATGTTTGTGATGTGGTTGGGTGAAAAGATTACCGATAAGGGAATTGGAAATGGTATTTCGCTTATCATCATGGTCGGAATCATTGCTCAACTCCCTAGCGGACTTATCAGTGAATGGGGCGCAAGAGTTGGAGGTCAAGGCGGTGGTCTTATTCCTTTCATAGTTGAATTGGCGGCATTGTTTTTTGTAGTGGTGTTTACCATTATGATAGTTCAAGGTGTAAGGAAAATCCCTGTACAATACGCTAAGAAAATTGTCGGAAACAAGCAATATGGTGGTGTACGTCAATACATTCCTTTGAAAGTCAATTCGGCTGGCGTAATGCCTATAATCTTTGCGCAGGCAATTATGTTTGTTCCGCTTACGTTGAGCCAGTTTTTTCCGGATATGAAGAATTCTTTTTTGGATTCGCTGTCTAACTATACTTCTGTGACCTATAATGTGACTTTTGCGATATTGATTATCGCATTTACGTTCTTTTATACGGCAATTATGGTCAATCCTCAGCAGATGGCCGATGATATGAAGAAGAATGGTGGTTTCATACCTGGCATAAAGCCTGGTTTTGCAACGGGCAATTACATTGATGGTGTTATTTCGAAAATCACGTTGCCTGGTTCTGTCTTTTTGGCTATTATAGCTATTTTACCTGCTGTAGCTGGTAAGTTGGGCGTTAACAGCCAGTTTGCACATTTCTATGGCGGCACTTCACTGCTTATATTGGTAGGTGTAGTACTAGACACTATTCAGCAAATAGAAAGCCATTTGTTGATGCGTCACTATGACGGATTGATGAAAAGCGGACGAGTAAAAGGACGGGCTAATGCTGTGGCAAGCGGCGTAACCGACCCAACTCTGTAATAGAAGATGTCTAAAATTATATTAAAATCGGCAGAGCAGATAGAGGGCATCCGTGAGAGCGCGCTCATCTTATCTAAATTGCTGGCTGAGATAGCTAAGGAAATAAAGCCAGGGGTGAAAACCATTTCGTTGGATAAATTGGCTTACGATTATATCCAGGACAATGGCGGAACCCCAGCCTTTCTTAATTACAACGGGTTTCCTTATTCGCTCTGTATTTCAGTAAATGATCAGGTTGTCCATGGTTTTCCTTCCGACTATGAGCTGAAAGATGGCGATATCATCAGCGTAGATGGTGGAGTGGATTTAAAGGGCTATATTAGCGATTCGGCCTTTACATTTGGTGTAGGGGAAATTGACGACGATATCGCTCAGTTACTACGGATTACTCGAGAAAGCTTGGATAAAGGAGTTGAATTTGCCGTAAAAGGGAATAGGGTGGGCGATATTTCATCCGCTATACAGGATTATATTATCCCTCATGGATATGGGATTGTCCGTGAGCTTGTAGGCCATGGAGTAGGCCTTTCGTTGCACGAAAAGCCAGAAGTTCCAAACTATGGATCCCGAGGTCGAGGAGTCAAGCTTGAACTTGGAATGGTAATAGCTATAGAGCCTATGATCAATCTGGGTAAAAAAGGAGTTCGGTTTTGGGACGATGGTTGGACAGTGAGTACTGTTGATGGCAAACCTTCCGCACATTTTGAGCATACAGTTGCAATAAATAAGGGAAAACCAGATGTGTTGACGACCTATGCTTTCGTTGATGAAGTTTTAAATAAAAAGGTTGATAATCAATAATTTTATTTTTATCTTTGCAACCCTGTTTGTGCAGGATGTATAATTGTATATAAATCAATAATATATATGGCTAAACAAGCCTCTATTGAACAAGACGGCATAATTAAGGAGGCTCTGTCAAACGCGATGTTTCGCGTGGAGCTTGAAAACGGACACGAAATTATAGCGCATATCTCTGGAAAGATGCGTATGCATTATATCAAGATCTTGCCTGGAGATAGGGTGAAGTTGGAAATGTCTCCTTATGATTTGTCTAAAGGAAGAATTACTTATAGGTATAAATAGGCACCTTGAAGTGCTTGAAAAACTTTAAAATAAATAGAACTGATGAAAGTTAGAGCATCTATAAAAAAGCGTAGTGCTGATTGTAAGATCATACGTCGCAAAGGAAAGGTTTTTGTGATAAACAAAAAGAATCCTAAATTCAAACAGCGTCAAGGATAAGGAATTTCAGATGGTGGATTTTAGATTTACGGTTGCTGATAAACATCGGTATTCATCAATCTAAAATCTAAAATCGTATATCAGAAAATCGTAAATAGAAGTATGGCAAGAATAGCAGGTATAGATTTACCAAGAAACAAAAGGGGCGTAATTGGCCTTACCTATATCTATGGTATAGGAAGATCTACAGCTCAAAAGATTCTAGCTGAAGCAGGAATCGACGAGAACCTAAAAGTTCAAGATTGGAACGATGAGCAATTGACGGCAATTCGTACAATAATCAACGATCAAATTAAGGTGGAAGGAGCTTTGCGCTCTGAAGTACAACTTAACATTAAGCGTTTAATGGATATAGGTTGTTATCGCGGACTTCGTCATCGTAAGGGATTACCTTTGCGTGGGCAGAGAACCAAGAACAATTCCCGTACTCGTAAGGGAAAACGCAAGACAGTTGCTAACAAGAAAAAAGCTACTAAATAATAATTAATACAATACAATGGCTAAAACTAAAAAAGTAACCAAGAAGCGTATTGTAGTGATTGAACCTGTAGGTCAGGCTCATATCAACGCAACTTTCAATAACATTATTGTCACTTTGACCAATAATTCAGGTCAGACCATATCTTGGTCTTCTGCTGGAAAGATGGGCTTCAAGGGTTCTAAAAAGAACACTCCTTATGCCGCTTCTCAAGCAGCTGCAGATTGCGGTAAGGTGGCCCATGATTTGGGATTGCGTAAAGTTGAGGTTTTTGTAAAGGGACCTGGTGCCGGTCGCGAATCGGCTATCCGTACTCTTCAAACCCAAGGTATTGAGGTAACTACTATCAAGGATATCACTCCACTGCCTCACAACGGTTGTCGCCCTCCAAAAAGAAGAAGGGTTTAAGTTTAATTAACGGAATTTAAAGATAAGATTCTTTCGCAACTGGCGAAATGATACTTTAAAAAAAGAAAATGGCAAGATATACTGGACCAAAGTCCAAAATAGCACGCAGATTCAGGGAGCCTATATTCGGACCTGATAAAGCATTGGAACGTAAGAATTACGGACCTGGAATGCACGGCCCTTCTAAGCGTCGTGGCAAACAATCTGAATACGCTGTTCAGTTGCAAGAAAATCAAAAAGCAAAATATACGTACGGAGTTTTAGAACGTCAGTTCTCGAATCTGTTCGATAAAGCGTCTTCCAAAGTAGGTATTACTGGTGAGAACCTCCTTAAGTTTTTGGAAGCACGTTTGGACAATACCGTTTATAGACTAGGTATTGCACCTACTAGATCTGCCGCTCGCCAATTGGTGGGACATAGGCATATCACTGTAAATGGATCGGTAGTGAATATTCCTTCCTATAGCTTGCGTCCTGGAGATGTCATTACGGTGCGCGAAAAATCCAAATCATTGGAAGCGATTACATCTTCTGTGGCAGGTAGGAAAATAAATAAATTTAGCTGGTTGGAATGGGATGCTAATGAACTTAGCGGCAAATTCTTGAATTATCCAAATCGTGATGAGATTCCTGAAAATATCAAGGAACAACTCATCGTCGAATTGTACTCTAAGTAACCAGTTATAAGGAAAAGCAAATACTATATAAGGTACTTGCTTTTCCTTGTAGTGTTTGAAAAATAAATCTTAAATAGACATAAATGGCAATTTTAGCATTTCAGAAACCGGATAAAGTTATTATGCAAAAATCCACAGACTTTGACGGTGCGTTTGAATTTCGTCCGTTAGAGCCTGGTTTTGGAGTAACCATAGGTAATGCTCTGCGCCGTATATTGTTATCTTCTCTCGAAGGTTTTGCGATTACGTCTGTTCGTTTCTCTGGTGTTTCACACGAATTTTCTACTATTAAGGGAGTAGTTGAAGACGTGACTGAAATTATACTTAACCTCAAGCAGGTTCGTTTCAAGAAAACGGGTGAAATTGGGGATAGCGAGAAGATTTTCGTAGTACTCAATGGACAGGATCAGTTCAAGGCTGGCGACATTACTGGCTTTTCTAGCAATTTTACCGTTCTGAATCCAGACTTGGTGATTTGCAACATGGATTCTTCCGTTACACTTGAGGTCGAACTGACAGTGAATAAGGGAAGGGGATATGTAAATGCGGAAGAAAATAAAGTAAGCGATGCTCCTGTGGGACTTATTGCTATTGACTCTATTTATACTCCCATAAAGAATGTCAAGTACACGATCGAGAACTATCGTGTGGAGCAAAAGACGGACTATGAGAAATTGCTCTTGGATATATCTACCGATGGCTCAATCCATCCTGAAGATGCTTTGAAAGAAGCTGCAAAGATACTTATCCACCATTTTATGCTGTTTTCTGACGAGAATATCCTTTTGGAATCTCAAACAAAAGAAGAAAGCAAAGAAGTGGATGAGGAAATATTGCATATGCGCAAGATTTTGAAGACCGAGTTAGTAGATTTGGATCTTTCAGTCAGAGCGTTAAATTGCTTGAAGGCCGCTGATATTCGTACTTTGGCGGAGTTGGTTTCTTACGATGTAGCCGATATGTTAAAATTCAGAAACTTCGGTAAGAAATCTTTAACTGAAATTCAGGATTTGGTAAAGTCTAAAGGTTTATCCTTTGGCATGAACTTGTCCAAGTATAAATTGGACGAAGAATAAAACCTTCGGGCACCGAAAGGTACATCGGTGCAATTAATTTATTTTTATCATAATTTTTTAAGCGACCTGTTGCATAATTCCCTCCTTGTAGCTTTTCAATTATATAAGTTCGGAGACGGTATGCACAAAACAACAAAACAATGAGACACGGAAAAAAATTTAACCATTTAGGCCGCACATCTAGCCATCGCAAAGCATTGTTGGCTAACTTGTCTGTTTCGTTAATCAAGTATAAGCGTATAACGACAACATTAGCCAAAGCTAAGGCCCTTAGGACATATGTGGAGCCTCTTCTTACCAAGTCTAAGGATGATACTACACATTCTCGCCGTATGGTATTTAGCTATTTGAAAAATAAGGAGTCGGTAACGATCTTGTTTAGAGAGATCTCTGAGAAAATAGCGAATCGTCCAGGAGGATATACACGTATCATTAAGTTGACCAATAGGATGGGTGATAATGCGGAGATGGCTTTGATCGAATTGGTGGATTACAATGAGGTATACACCAAGGGTGAAGCTAAAGTAGAAAAGAAGGCGACTCGTCGTAGAGGTGGCAAGAAGAAAGCTGCTACTGCAGAAGCTGTGGAAGTTGCGGACAGTGAGGTTGTAACAGAGCCTGTATCTGAGGTGGCTGAAGAAGAAGCTCCAGCAACTGAAGAGGAAGCTCCAAAAGAAGAGAAGTAAGATTCCTTTCTTTTTAGAAAGCGATATTCAAGTCAATATTTCAATCCCCTATTTTAGGGGATTTTTTTGTTTTTATTAATGTCATGTCGATGGTCAATTCAACCATACAAATAGTCGAACTATTTTCTTCATTTCTCGATAGCAAGAGCTTCGTTAAGCTGTCCATGAGTAGTTATCAGGGCACTTTGGCCGAAATGCGGAACATTTATGTTAGGGAGGTGCTCATAAAAGGCTCTATTCAATTGGGTTTTACTTTCCGTTACGCTACAAGAGATATTACGAAGAACTATACGAGAGGTGAAGGAGAAGCGCTGGTAAAAGAATATCTTCTTGGCGGGTTTTCGCAAGTTCGGATTTTTACGATAGATCGCGACCTTGCCTTTGAGTTGAAAGGTGACGGTTTTTGGCGTGTTCGCGAGTTTGCACCTAGCCTGAAAAAACAAGATATAGCGCATGATAAGAAAAAACGACGCTTACTAGCAACATCCAACGATAAGCTATATCTCCACGAGCTTGGTATTATGGATGCGAATGGTCAAGTATATAAACATGGACAAGATAAGTATAAACAAATTAATCAGTTCTTGGCCTTGCTGAAACCACTATTAGATGAAGTTGACCCCACATCAATCCATCATGTAGTAGATATGGGTGCTGGAAAGGGCTATCTGACATTTGCCTTATATGACTTTCTGCATACCGAATACAACATCAATCCAGATTTCGTCGGGGTAGAATATCGTCAAGAATTAGTAGACCTATGCAATAAGGTCGCAGAAAGTTCCAAATTCGATAAACTTGTTTTTAGGCAAGGTGGTATTATAGACTACGATGGCGAGGTGGATATGCTCATTGCACTACACGCTTGCGATACTGCTACTGATGACGCTATATGCAAAGCAATCAAAGGTAATGCCTCTTTAATTGTTGTCGCACCCTGTTGCCATAAGCAAATAAGGAGGGAGATGGAAAATGGAATCAAGAAGAATGAATTGAGTTCTTTGACAAAATATGGCATTTTTTTAGAAAGACAAGCTGAAATGGTGACAGATAGCCTTAGGGTACTTATTATGGAATATTTTGGCTATAAAACAAAGGTAGTCCAATTCGTTTCCGACGCGCACACCCCGAAAAATGTGATGTTGACGGGGATAAAACAGAAAAAGGAGATTGTAGAAAGTCGCAAAGCTGAGATTCTAGCTGAAATATCCGCTTTGAAATCTTATTTTGGTATTTCTACCCACTACCTTGAGCAGTTGTTAGCTCTTTCGCACTAGACCATCGACATCTGTTGTTTGAAGGGCTGACATGATGTCATGTTTCGAGGTCCGCTTCAAAAAGTTTCAACATTGGCACAAGGCTTGATAAGTTAATGTAAATTAGAGTTTGCTAATTGAATTAACTTATTTAATCACTACATAAAAATAAAAATATATTAGAGATGTCAAAAATTATAGGAATAGACTTAGGAACAACCAATTCTTGTGTAGCAGTGATGGAAGGTAATGAGCCTGTAGTCATTGCAAACAATGAAGGTAAACGTACCACACCATCTATCGTTGCATTTGTAGATAATGGTGAACGCAAAGTGGGTGATCCTGCCAAACGTCAGGCAATCACAAATCCTCAAAAGACCATATATTCCATCAAAAGGTTTATGGGAAGAACGTTCGATGAGGTTAAGGATGAAATAAAACGAGTACCTTACAAAGTGGTAAAGGGTGATAACAATACCCCACGTGTGGAAATAGGTGACCGCAAATATACTCCACAGGAAATATCGGCAATGATTCTTCAAAAGATGAAGAAGACAGCAGAAGATTTCTTGGGACAGGAGGTAACGGAAGCTGTCATTACAGTGCCAGCTTATTTTAATGACGCAGAGCGTCAGGCTACCAAAGAAGCCGGTGAAATTGCAGGTTTGAATGTAAAACGTATTATTAACGAGCCTACTGCTGCTGCCTTGGCTTATGGCTTGGACAAAGCTCACAAGGATATGAAAATCGTGGTTTTCGACTGCGGTGGTGGTACACATGATGTATCTGTCCTAGAGTTGGGTGATGGCGTATTTGAAGTGAAATCTACCGATGGTGATACCCACCTTGGTGGAGATGACTTTGATTCGGTCATTATAGATTGGTTGGTTGAAGAGTTTAAAAATGAAAACGGTGGTTTCGATTTGCACAATGATGCAATGGCTTTGCAAAGGTTGAAGGATGCTGCTGAGAAGGCAAAAATAGAATTGTCAAGCACTTCTTCTACAGAAATCAACTTGCCATATATAACCGCAGATGCTTCTGGACCTAAACACTTGGTTCGTACATTAAGTAGAGCAAAATTTGAGTCCTTGGCAGCCGACTTAATCAAGCGCACCATCGATCCATGTCGCTCTGCATTGAAAAATGCTGGACTTTCTGCTAGTGATATCGATGAAATTATCCTAGTGGGTGGTTCTACTCGTATCCCAGCCATTCAAGAAGCCGTAAAGAGCTTCTTTGGCAAGGAGCCTTCCAAAGGCGTAAACCCTGATGAAGTAGTAGCGCTGGGTGCTGCTATTCAAGGTGGTGTGCTTACCGGCGAGGTCAAAGATGTGTTGCTTTTGGACGTAACTCCTTTATCCTTGGGTATAGAGACTATGGGTGGAGTGATGACCAAATTGATAGAAGCCAATACAACAATTCCAACTAAGAAATCGGAAACTTTCTCTACGGCATCTGACAACCAGCCATCTGTAGAAATCCATATCCTTCAAGGTGAACGTCCTATGGCTGCCCAAAACAGGACAATAGGTAGGTTCCACTTGGATGGAATACCTGCAGCACCTAGAGGTGTGCCTCAAATTGAAGTAACCTTCGATATAGATGCTAATGGTATCTTGAACGTATCTGCAAAAGATAAGGCTACTGGCAAGGAACAAAAAATCCGTATAGAAGCTTCTTCTGGTCTTAGTGAAGAGGAAATTAAAAAGATGAAAGCTGATGCAGAAGCCAATGCCGATGCAGATAAGAAGGCTAAAGAGGAAATTGAGAAATTGAATGCAGCTGATGCTTTAATCTTCTCTACCGAAAAGCAACTGAAAGAGTACGGCGATAAAATTCCAACAGATAAAAAAGCTCCTATAGAAGATGGACTGAAAAAATTGAAGGAAGCCCATGCTGCGAAGGATTTCGCAAAAATTGAAGAGGTACAAGCCGAGCTTCAAGCCGCTTGGAATGCTGCTTCCGAAGATATGTACAAAGCATCTCAGGATGCTGCTGGACAACAAGGAGCTCCGCAAGGAGAAGCCGGACAACAGCAAGCTGCCGATGATGTTACGGATGTAGATTTCGAAGAAGTGAAGGACGATAGCTCGAAATAGGTTTTTGAGTTATAGACGCTGAATAGAAAAGCCCCAGATCATATTGATCTGGGGCTTTTTTTGTTTGTAAAAAGGCGGATCCCTTAAAAATTGCCTGAACCTTGATTGCTTTCTCCAGCTTTCTGATCATCGTTTTTTATACCCCTTTCCTTTTGGGGAGCATTGAAATTCATCTTGCCAAATTTCCAGCTAAAAGTGATGCCAACCGAACGAAACGGTACAGCGGCATTGCTTACTTGTCTATAGGTGGCTGTTTCTATACGTGAGCGAAAGTTCTTGGTTTCGTTGAAAGGATCTATTACGTTGAGTCCAATAGAGGCTTTTTTGTTCAATACCTCTTTTTTTACGCCGAAACTCCACATATTGAATGCGGGATTATAACCTTGGAAGGTTCTGCGAGGAGAATTGAGTATAAAGAAAGTTTCGGCAGTGAAGCCTTTGTTCAGATTGAGCGTACCGCTAATGAAAGCTTGATAAAGAACAAATGTTTTTTCGGAGATATCGCTCAACAAGCTGCCGGATACATTGCCTACATTATTGTTGTAGGTGAAGATATTGGAATTAGCCCTTAGGGTCAATATTTTCCAAGGGGTATACTGAGCGAAAATATTCGTTCCAAATGAGTGTATGGTGCCTATATTGTCGAAACTTTGCAAGACGATAGGCGATTCTTCCGTACCGATATTTTGAAAGATGCTTTCGATAACATCATTGGTTTGTCTATAATATAGCGCGGTATTAAGCACCAGTTTTTTGACCACGGTGGAATAGCCCAATTCGATATTGTGGGACAGCTCTGGATCCAATTCCGGATTGCCTTCGCTCTGGTTTACGGGATCGGCCTCATTACGGAAGGGGTTGAGGAAGAACAGGCTCGGCCGTTGTATGCGTTGATTATAGCTCAATTTCAGTGTGGACATTGTCCCTAATTTGCGAGACAAGATCAAGCTGGGCAATACATTATGATAATCGCTATTGAACGAAGGTATATTCGCTATCGCATCTCCGTTAATCTGCGTGTATTCATATCTTACCCCTGCCATCAGTTCATATTGTTTACCCAGGGGCGTAGTGATGTTTGCGTAGCCAGCAACCACATTCTGGTCATAGGCGTAAACATAGGAGCGGGTTGGGCTATGTACAAAAGCGCCGTTTTCCCAGAGGCTGATATCGGCATCACTGATAATATCTCTCAGTATCGTTTTGGCACCCAATTCGAGTTTAGATTTCTGAATAGGATGCACGTAGTCTACTTGCAAGGTCAGTTCATCATTGACACCTCTATTTTTACCTAGTTCGTCTTGACGAGTCTCTTGCTGATACCACGTTGTGTAATCTGCATTGTTGTGGTTTTTTGAAAACTGGCCCGCAAAAGAAATCTCCTTGCCTAGGGTATCAAATTTATGGGTATAGTCTGCACTCCAGTCGAACCCTTTATTTCCTCTTTGGTTGTCCGAGCTGTTATCCAAGCGGTCTTGTCCATTGAAAATGCTATAGCCACTTCCGTCAGTTCCAAAGTGAAAAAGGTTGTAGGCAAAATTGGTCGTGAAGCTATTCTTATTGTCTATGTCATAGTCAATGCCTACGTTTCCCCTACCCCCGCCACGAGTTACGGTTTGCGAGCTAAGCTGCGAAATGACGGGATTTCCGGAAAGATCCGTTTGATCGAAACTGAATATCGTAGTGACTGGCCAACCCCACATGCCTCCCAAATTGGCGTTGACACCTACCTTGCCTTTACGGTAATTGAGATTGCCATTCATGTTGTTTTGACGAAGGCCTATACCGCCGGCAATAGAGCCGTTGATGCCTGCCACATTGCGTTTTTTTGTGACAATGTTGATAATGCCCGAAGTACCTTCGGCATCATATTTGGCCGATGGACTGGTGATGACTTCCACATTTTTGATCTGATCGGCAGGAATCATGCGCAATGCGTCGGCAACACTGCTGTTCATAGCCCCAGAGGGTTTACCATTGATAAATATACGTACATTTTGATCACCTCTAAGTGACACATTGCCATCCATGTCTACCGAAAGCAGGGGCACCTTCCGCAACACATCGGCTGCGTTGCCTCCCGATACCGTAATGTCTTGCTCGGCATTGTATACAACCCTATCTACCTTGTTCTCTATCAACGGAGCCTGTCCCACTATTTCCACCTCTGCCAAGGTATTGGTGAGTGGTGCCAATATGAGACTACCTAAATCGACATCTGGTTTATCTGTGGTGATGAAGATGGGGTCGATGGTTCGAGACCCATAGCCCAAAAAGCTTACAACGAGTTTGTATTTGCCGGGTAATAGATTTTCTATCTTAAATCCACCATTTTCATTGGCTAGACCTCCCGTGACTAAATCTACACTTCCACTTTTTGTCACACTTAGTGTGGCAAAGTCTACTCCTTTTTTCGTTATGGAATCGATGACCGATCCAGATATAGTTCCCTTTCCCTGTTGGGCATAACTAGTCCCAAACCAAGCCATGAACAAAACGGCCATGGCCACACCTATACTTTGCATTTTTATGTTTATTAGCTGTTTCATATATTTATTAGCTGTTTCATTCGTTAGTCGAGTCACCTAACGAAATGTTACAAGTTTCGGGATAAATAAACTAGGGGTAAGGTAAATAACTCGTTACAATTTGTGTGCGAATATTCATTGTGCGATGAGATTTTATTAGCAACTTTGGAAGAAAAAATGAAATGATTATCCGTCCGCGAGAAAACTGGTTTAAGATGCTTTTCATATGGAAAGGGTCTGTCTTGTCGCATATTATTCCCCAATTGCTCTTAGTGTTGATTTTTTCTATACTGGTCACTTGGCTGCATGGCGCTTTTTTTAGCTACAAGATCCCATTGTCTCCGGTGGTCTTTACCTTACTTGGGGTGGCTTTGGCCATTTTTTTGGGGTTCTGCAATACGGCCAGCTACGACCGCTTTTGGGAAGGCCGTAAGCTATGGGGAGCTTTGATAATTGACTCGCGCTCACTCGTTAGGCAGGCAAAGGCTTATCTGCCTCGCAGTGTACATGAGGAATTTACCCAACTGGTTATTGCCTTTTCTTACGCATTGAAGCATCAATTGCGCGGGACCATGGCAGAGGAGGATTTGGTGCGTCTGCTTCCTAAGCAGCTTGCGGGAAAAGTGAGCGACAGGCATTTCAAACCCGTAAGTGTATTAGATGAGATATCCTTGTTGCTAAAAGGGCAATTGGATAAAGGAGAAATCGACAGTATCGTACTGATGGGAATAGACAACAACGTCAATAAATTGTCGGAAATATTGGGAGGGTGCGAACGCATTAATAATACGCCCATTCCGTTTTCTTATCATGTGCTATTGCATCGTACAGTGTACTTGTATTGCTTTTTGCTTCCTTTTGGCTTGGTAGATGCAGTGGGATGGATGACACCTATCATGGTGACGTTCATTGCCTATACCTTTATAGCATTGGATGCTATTATTGATGAAATTAGCGAGCCTTTCGGAACCGAGCCTAATGATTTGGCTTTAGATGCCATGTGCCATACCATAGAGCATTCATTGAATGAACAGATAGGTAGGGCATATACTGTCAATATGGTCAACAAGAAATACTACTACCAAACTTGACCTGTGAAATTATTTGTTGAATACCAATAAAGGTACGCTGGTGTGAAAAGACAGTTCCTCTGCTTTACTTGAAAGGAATATTTTTTGGAAAAAGTTTCTGTGCTGATTGGTGAATAATGCCACGATAGATGGTGAACGTTTTTCGATCTCTTTTCTTAGATTATGTATTAGTGAATGCCAGACATCTTTGTTTTCAAAGGCAACTACAAGATCTATTCCATATTCCTGTTGGATGGTTTCCTCGATATCTTCTTTTTTCAGATCTAAGACCATGGTTTCTAAGGATAGAAAGTGCAATATTTCTAGCGACATGTGCATGAGCTTGACAAAGGGAACAATTCTTTCAAGTTCGTGTTTATAGTTCGTGAAATCAGTTGCATAGAGCAACTTGGACAATGAGCTAGGGTTATAATCAGCAGGAACTGCCACCACAGGAACGTGAGACTTGGTGATGATATTTCCCGTGTTAGTACCCAAAAATCGATCTAAGCGATTACCAGTTCCTCTTGTGCTCATTACAATATAGTCAATATCATCGTGCTTCTCCATGTAATTGAGTAGAGCAGCGTCTGCTCGCACTCCCTTAATTATTAAAAGAGATTGATCAACTGGACGTTTTTGGCTTTCTAGATATAAGTCTTCGACCAACTTATTTAGTTTAGACAGGTAATTTTGGTCGTCCAAGTCTTCGTGAATGTCCTCTTCTTGGTCTTTTGTTTTGATATTTGGACTATATGAGGGACTTTTTACATATGCAAACAAAAGTTTTGCCTGCATTAGTGACGCCATATCTAAAGCCATTCTTACCCCAGCCATGGCATTGGAGGAAAAATCAGTGGGGACCAAAATAGTTTTCATAATCTTCTTAATTAGTTCTATGAATCGACAGAACAAAAGTAAGGTTATATCCTTATGGAAAAAATGACTCGCGGCATAATTAATTTAGGCATAGAGCTAAAACGATGGCGGCTGTCATTTGTAATTACAAGTAGCTTCAAGTGGACAAATTTTTTACTTTTGTTTTAACCAAGCTATGAGCCAATGTTCAAATATAGATAGCATGTTTTTTGTAATAAACTATGGAACATAGAACAACAAGGTATTTGGATAGGGAAAGGAGCCTTCGAGAAATTAGGGATACCCATATTTGGGACATTGCCATAATAGGTGGTGGCGCTACGGGATTGGGGATAGCGTTAGACGCGGCTTCTAGGGGTTACAAAACCCTGTTGCTTGAACAGGCAGATTTTTCAAAAGGAACATCAAGCCGTAGTACCAAACTGGTTCACGGTGGCGTGCGTTATTTGGCTCAGGGCAATATAAAATTGGTCTATGAGGCATTGCGGGAAAGGGGAATCATCTTTAGGAATGCCCCACATGTGGCACATGTGCAGAGTTTTGTCATTCCCTGTTATAGCTTCCTTTCAAAGATCAAGTTTCTTGTAGGCCTCAAATTATATGATTGGATGGGAGGCCGCCATCGCATAGGGAAATCTAGCTTTATATCAAACAGAAGATTGGTGGAGAGACTCAGCGGCATAGTGGATGAAGGGTTGAAAGGAGGGATTGAATACTTTGATGGCCAATTTGACGACGCCAGACTTGCTGTAAATATCAGCCAGACTGCCACTGAGTATGGTGCCACATTGCTCAACTATGCGCAGGTGGTAAAGCTCAGTAAGGATGTATCTGGAAATATAAGCGGTGTAGAATTCGTCGATGAAGAAACAGGAGAGGCCCATGAAATAAAAGCAAAAGCTACTGTGAATGCTACTGGCGTGTTTGTAGATGATATCCTGTCGATGGACAATCTGGATCACGTACCAATGGTGAGGCCAAGCCAGGGTGTACACTTGGTAGTTTCTCGTTCATTTTTGGGAGGCAGCAGTGCCCTGATGATCCCTAAAACCAGTGACGGGCGGGTGCTGTTCGGAGTGCCTTGGCATGAACACCTTTTGCTGGGTACTACCGATACGCCTCTGGATGTACATGCACTGGAACCTAGGGCCTTAGATAGTGAAGTCGATTTTATTCTGAAAACCGCGGGGCAATACCTCGTCCGAAAACCTAAACTTAGCGATGTGTTAAGTGTTTTTGCTGGTTTGCGCCCGCTGGCAGCTCCAAGGGATGGAACCGAAAGTACCAAGGAGATCTCCCGAGATCATAAGTTGGTGCTAAGCGAATCACAATTGATTACCATAACTGGCGGTAAATGGACTACTTATCGTAAGATGGCCGAAGATGCCGTTGATACAGCAATGCGGATAGGCCGCTTACCAAAAAAGAACTGTCAAACGTTCGATCTAAGAATTCATGGTTATAGTTTAGAAAAAGACGATTCTTATTTGAGTATTTATGGTTGTGATGCCAAAGCTATCCGCGAGTTGGCGGCAGAAAAGGAGTCGCTCGCCGAGAGGCTGCATCCAGTTCATCCACATATAGCGGCTGAAGTTATATGGGCAGCCAGGTATGAGATGGCTAGAACGGTGGAGGATGTACTGGCGAGGAGGATAAGGATACTTTTTCTGGATGCCCGTGCTGCCATTGAAATGGCACCTAAGGTGGCTGCCTTGCTCCAGAAGGAATTTCACAAAGACGAAAAATGGGCAAGTGAACAGGTACGTGCTTTTAGCGAGCTGGCAGAAGGGTATCTTATAAAGGCAATGCCGGTACCGATATAAAACATAAAAAGGACCAAATAGAAAACCAAATTATGATGCAGGAAAAATATATTTTGGCGCTAGACCAAGGCACCACAAGCTCCAGAGCCATTGTTTTTGACAAAAAAGGGGCGATCGTCGACATTGCTCAGAGAGAATTCAAACAATACTATCCGCACCCAGGGTGGGTAGAGCATGATGCTCGTGAAATCTGGTCATCGCAAATTGCTGTAGTGACGGAGGTTCTGGTGAAAGCAGATCTCAATGCTTCTGATATTGCTGCCATCGGCATCACGAATCAACGAGAAACAGTGGTCGTTTGGGATAGGGAAACAGGCAAACCTATTTATCATGCTATCGTATGGCAGGATAGGAGAACAGCAGATTATTGCGATGAATTGCGCAGCAAGGGCTACGGGGAGCTTGTACAGGCCAAGACTGGGCTGCTAATTGATTCTTACTTTTCTTCTACGAAGATAAAATGGATACTTGATCAGGTAGATGGTGCCAGAGCGATGGCAGAAGCGGGGAGACTGGCTTTCGGGACAGTGGACAGTTGGCTTATTTACAATCTAACAGCAGGAGAGAAACACGTTACGGATGTGACCAATGCTTCTCGTACCATGCTTTACAATATACATAATATGGCTTGGGATCAGGAACTGTTAGACTTGTTCGCTATACCCAAAAGCATGTTGCCCGAGGTGAAATCTTGCAGTGAAATCTACGGAGAAACTGCCGGTAAGATCCTAACGGCAAAGATTCCCATTGCCGGTATTGCTGGCGACCAGCAGGCCGCCCTTTTTGGACAGCTCTGCATAAAACAGGGCATGGTAAAAAACACTTATGGTACGGGCTGCTTTATGCTTATGAACATTGGTGAGAAACCGATTTTATCCAAAAATAATCTTATCACTACCGTAGCATGGCAGATTGGCGATAAAGTAGTGTATGCGCTCGAAGGGAGTGTCTTCATTGCTGGGGCCGTGGTGCAATGGCTTAGAGATGGCCTTGGTCTCATCAAAACAGCAAAAGAAGTGGAACGCTTGGCCATGCAGGTGAACGATACTGGAGGGGTATATATAGTTCCGGCTTTCGCTGGGCTAGGTGCTCCGCACTGGGACGCGCATGCCCGGGGCACCATTGTAGGGCTTACAAGGGGGAGCAATGCTGCACATGTTGCTCTGGCGGCATTGGAAAGCATCGCACTGCAGACAGTCGATATCCTGAAGGCGATGGAAGCAGATGCGCATGCACGCATTCCCGAGTTGAGAGTAGATGGGGGAGCATCTTCCAACAACTTGCTGATGCAGTTCCAGGCCGATATGCTCCAAGCAAAGGTGATTAGACCAAAAATTACCGAGATAACGGCAATCGGTGCGGCCTATCTTGCCGGGTTGGCGATTGGATTTTGGGCAAACATTGAGGAAATAGAACAGCAACAAAATATAGACGAGGTGTTTGAGCCCAAAGCAAATATGGCTGTTGAGGAAAAGTTAAGGGATTGGAACAATGCTGTTGAGGCCGCAAAGGCATGGGCGAAGCTGGAAGGACTGAAGCATAGCATCAAAAAAACGTAGGAGGCCAATGTATGACACCATTTACAGCAGAATTTATAGGCACGGCGATCCTTATCTTGTTAGGTGGGGGAGTAGTTGCCAATGTATTATTGAAAGGAACAAAAGGCCATAATAGTGGTTGGATAGTGATTACAACGGGTTGGGCACTGGCTGTTTTTACCGCGGTGGTTGTTGCTGGCCCCATTAGTGGCGCGCATCTCAACCCGGCTGTGAGTTTGGCTATGGCCATTACGGGCAATATCCAATGGCAGGATGCTGTTCATTATGGCATTGCTCAGTTGTTGGGGGCCATGACGGGAGCCATTCTTGTTTGGCTCGTGTATCAAGACCATTTTAAACAGACTGAGGATGCAGAATTGAAACAAGCTGTCTTTTGCACGGCACCAGCCATTAAGAACATACCTGTCAATCTTTTTAGTGAAGTGATAGGCACCTTTGTGCTGATATTTGCGGTATTCTATTTTAAGGAAGGAGAGCTGTCTGTTTCCGACGGTAAAGTGCCGATGGGCTTGGGTTCTATAGGAGCCATTCCCGTTGCATTTGTTGTATGGGTAATAGGGCTGTCTTTGGGTGGCACCACTGGCTACGCCATTAATCCTGCCCGTGATTTGGGGCCTAGAATTGTACATGCCGTATTGCCTCTGGGAAATAAGGCAAGCTTTAATTTTGCTTATGCATGGATTCCAGTATTAGGGCCTATGATGGGAGCGATATTGGCTTGCTTGGTGCATTTATGTGTCCGTTGAGGTAAATTCCCTTACGATTTAATTACGCTGCGTTAACTGTTAATTAACATAGCATGGCTTTCTTTGTTGACGAAATCACCACTTGTATGAAAAAGTATATAGTCAGCGTAATTATAATACTTGGTTTCTGCGGTTCGTCGTACACGCAGGATTTTGTCAAAGGCAAAGTTTACCACGACATTGACAACAACGGTAAGTTGGACAAAAAAGACAAGGGAATAGAAGGAGTCTCCGTAAGTAACGGTGTGGATGTCGTTCAAACCGACAAAAATGGATTTTATGAATTGCCAATAAGTGAGGACGCCATCATATTTGTGATCAAGCCTGCCAATTATTCCTTGCCTATCAATGATAGATACCAGCCTCAATTTTATTATATACATAAACCAAAAGGCTCCCCAGAGTTAAAATATGCGGGAGTTGCTCCTACTGGCCGCTTGCCCAAGAGCGTTGATTTTGGACTGGTTAAGGAACAAGGGGAATCAAGCAATTTCTTGGCAATGATCTTTGGAGACTCTCAGCCATATAATAAGGCAGAGGTAGCCTACTTCAAGAAAGCGATTGTGGATGAAGCTGTAAAGACAAAAGGAGAGGCGTTGTTTGGATTGACATTAGGAGACCTGGTTGGCGATGATCTGTCACTACATGATGATTACAAGGAAGCAATAGCGGGAGTAGCCCTTCCTTGGTTCAATGTGATGGGGAATCACGATATGAATTATGACGTGGACGTAGATTCGCTTTCCGATGAAGCTTTCGAAAGGTCTTTTGGTCCCAATAACTACTCGTTCAATTATGGGAATGCTCACTTCATTGTTTTGGATGATATTATCTACCCTAATCCATATACGGGAAAAGGGTATATAGGTGGTTTCCGAAAAAGTCAATTAGATTTTGTTGAGAATGATCTCAAATTTGTTCCAAAAGATAAGTTGGTCGTAATCTCCTATCACATTCCGCTATTTGGTGATGAAAATGTTTTCAGACAGGAGGATAGGAAACGCCTGTTTTCTATATTGAAAGATTTTCCTCATGTTTTGGGACTATCGGCTCACACTCATTTTCAGACGCAATTTTATTGTGGTGAAGATGATGGTTGGCAAGGAAATAAACCTTACCACGAGTATAATGTGGGAACTACAAATGGCGACTGGTATTCAGGGGCTATGGACGAAATGGGTACTCCTACATCTACCATGAGAGATGGTACCCCGAAGGGATATGCCTTTTTGCGGATCAATGGTAATCAATATAGCTTTGATTACAAGGTTGCTGGAAAAGACAATAGCTATCAGATTGAAATCGCCGCGCCAGATTATATTTATCAGGGACAGAGTCATCGTTACCCTGTATATGCAAACTTCTTTGTTGGTAAGGAAGGAGATAAAGTAGAGTACAGAATTAACGGAGGTGAATGGAAAGACATGCAGTATGCAGAAGAGACCGATCCGCTTTACCTAGACAATCTCTACCTGTGGGATCTTGCCAAAGAGCCAATAGAGGGAAAGCGGCCGTCGAACCCTGTACTTTCGTCTCATTTGTGGAAAGCATCACTGCCTCGTTGGGAGGTCGGTACCTATGTGTTGGAAGTGAGGGCTACAGATATGTTCGGCAAGACTTTCTTGCAGTCAAAGACCATAAAAGTAATAGCAGAAAAATGATGGTGATTTTTGCAGTTCTTTCTTTTGAAAAAGTTAAATGCGAAAATCTTGTGTCCTCTATCGGAAATAATGATATTTGAACTCAGTATAAATTTTGATTAGCTTCATTTGAAGCTAATGAACAGCTAACTATGAACATGAAAAAAATATTTGCTATTTGCGTTGCTATTTGTTTATTCAGTAACATGCTTCTTGCACAAAGTACTACTACTAAGGTGATTGCTCACCGCGGGGCTTGGAAGACCGAAGGTTTGCCACAAAATTCGTTGGCTTCACTAAATAGAGCAATTGAATTGGGTTGTTACGGATCAGAATTCGATGTGCATCTTACGAAAGACGATGTACTCGTGGTGAACCATGATCACGATTTTTACGGCTTGGAAATAGAAGAGTCTACTTATGAGCAACTTCTGAGCAAAAGTCATCCCAATGGCGAAAAGATTCCTACGGCTGAAGCCTATATTAAAGAAGGACTGAAGCAAAAAAACACAAAGCTTATTTACGAGTTGAAAACTTCTAGAAAAGGGAAAGATCGTACATTGGAAGCCGCGAGAAAGTCTATCGAACTGGTGAAAAACCTGGGAGCGAAGGAATTGATAGAGTATATCTGTTTCGACTTTGATGCGGGCGAGCTTATCAAGACACTCGATAGTGAAGCTGAAGTGTCTTATCTAAATGGAGATAAGACACCCGCAGAAGCTAAGAAAGCTGGTTACAGTGGTATTGACTATCATTTTTCCTTGTTTGATAAGAATCCAGAATGGTTAGGAGAGGCCCAAAAGATAGGGTTGACTGTTAACTCTTGGACTGTCAATAAGATAGAGGATATAAAGAAACTCATAGAGCAAAGGATAGATTTCATCACGACCGACGAACCAGAACTTGCCTTGCGGGAACTTAAAGGAGAATAGGACGGGCTGGCAAACGGGAATAATTGTTCAACTCAATTGTCCTTTTTGTTGAGGTCCTGTGGGGGGATGTCTATTTTCGGTAGGGCCTGAAACTTCGGCTTTCCATCTTTCTCAAACTGTGCCAATGATTTTTCCAGGTATTTGCGAATATCGTACTCATTCCAATATTGGCATTCTTGGAATGAAGGACGATAATAGGCCATAAAGCTATTGAGATCATCGTCTTTGAGGCCAGTAATCTCCGATACGTTGTATTTATTGAACTTTTTGTCCACTACAGACTCTTCCAGCTCGTTGTTCATGTACCGATTGAAGCGACGTGCGTTTTTTGGGGCAGAACCAAAGGCATTGTAAAGTGCGGTGAGCGGAGTGAATACATACTGTAGGGGTTTGGTCTTTCCATCGTTAAAAACACCCTGCCTTCGATAATCATTCATGACATCTTCCATCTCTTGGCTTTTGCTCCTACCCGTGATGGTGACTTCGTCTAGCATGTAGTTCTTATCGAGCCTTATTACGATATCTTGCGCAGAACTAATAGGCTGGTTTTTGGTGGCATAACCATATTTGGTGACTATCAAAGTATCGCCGACGGATGCAGCTATATCGAAATTTCCCAGCATATTTGTCAGTGCCCTGTCTTGTGTGCGTTTGTTTACGATAGACACATCACCAATGCGCTGTGCACCATTTTGTTCAGTCACAACACCTTTTATATGCCCCACATTTTGAGCTCTAAGCTGCATGTGTATAGAAACAGAAAATATTGCTGAGAGAATATACAATCTGGCATTCATGTTATATAGTGACCTTTTTACTCGGTAAACATAAGCAAAAGCCGTGCTATTGTTATGCTAAAAATTGTTAAATTTTGTTTCTAAAAAACATTTGTACTCCTTCGCAATCGGCAAGAGAATTAAATCCTCGTAAGAAATGTATGATTAGTGTAATTATTGTTTGAACAGAAATTTTGGGTTCTTTGGGATGGGAGTAAAAACCATATATTTGGAGAATTTAGACTTTATTTAGAATGGTTAAAGATACCTTGTTGGTTTGGTTTCGGAACGATTTGCGGGTGCAGGATAATGAAATCCTTTTGACGGCGATTGAACGGGCTGATCTTGTCTTGCCAGTCTATATTTTCGACCCTCGGTATTTCTCCGAAGATGAAACAAGCAAGATAAAAAGAACGGGTGTTTTTAGGGCTAATTTCTTATTGGAAAGCGTGCACGACCTTAGGTTGTCTCTTCGTGAATTGGGCGGAGATTTATTGGTGCGGGTAGGCTATCCCGAAGAGATCATTCCGCAGTTGGCCAGCGAATATCAGGTAAAGGAAGTATATCACCATCGAGAGGTAGCAGAAGAAGAAACACATATCTCTGGCTTGGTAGAAGCTGCATTATGGAAACTAAAGCTTAATCTGAGGCATATTATAGGGCATACGCTATATCACAAGGAAGATTTGCCTTTTCCGATAAAGGATATTCCAAGTGAATTCTCTGTCTTCAAGAAAAAAATAGAGCGGGAGTCCTCTATAAGGGGTGTGTCTGAAGGGCCGAGCAGCATCGCTGTGCCGGTATTGCAGGACGAGGGGGAAGTGCCTAGTCTTGCCGAACTCGGATATGATGATGAAGATATAAAGCTTTCCAGCGCATCGGTTTTCCACGGTGGGGAGTCTCAGGCATGGATTGTTATTAGAGATCTTCTCTCGGTGTCGATTCAGGAAGCAAAGGATGGACATAGCTTACTCTCCCCATGGATTCAGATGGGCTGCATTTCAGTTCACAGTATTTATAAGTTTATAAACGAACATAAGGATCAGTTGCCTTACAGGATATATGACAGTCTTCTGATAGGGCTGCTATGGCGCGATTATTATCGTTTCATGTTCAAGAAATATCAAAGCATTTTCTTTCAACCCAATGGTTTCTCCGACGAGGAGCTAACGTATGATCTAAGTTTTGAAAATGCTTCGTTCAAAAATTGGTGCGAGGGAGAGACGGGGCATGTGCTTGTTGACGAGATTATGCAGTCTCTTAACCGAACAGGTTTTATAAGTCATGAAGCAAGGTTGCTAGCTGCGCATTATCTGATACATGACTTGCGTGTGAGTCATCTTCTTGGTGCGAGATATTTTGAATATGCATTAGTAGACTACTGTCCTGCATCAGGTTATGGCAATTGGGCTCATGTGGCAGGTGTAGGTACAAGTAAAAAGGAAAATGCACCTAAAAATTTTGACAAGCTGTGCAAAGATTATTTACAGAAAAAAAAACAGACATGTAAAAGTGTGATGGAAATTGCTCGTAAATAAACCTGAAGAATTCAATTGTAACGATGTTTTTAAATACTAACTAAATTTTGTGTTTTGTTCGAAAAAAAACAAAAATAACTTCGTGTGATAAACCTTTGTCTTTTTTTGATAAATACTATGCTGTTTTTGCAAAATATTGTTTTTTTAAAGAAATTGGTTCGCAATGTAATGCCCATAAAAAGTGTGATTTAGTGTGTTTTACATTGGATATTTTATAACTTTGCCTTAATCTAATTAAAATGGCTACATTATCATATTTAAATAACGCAGACTCTAGTTATATAGATTCTTTGTATCAGGATTATAAAAAAGATCCAAATTCGGTTGATTTTGGATGGCAGAAATTTTTTGAAGGATTTGATTTTGGTCATTCAGCAGAAAATGGAGAAACTTTGTCTTCGCCGCGAGAAGGTGGGGATGTGTCAGACCATATGCTGAAAGAAATCAATGTGCTGAACATGATTCATGGTTACCGAGATCGTGGGCACCTTTTTACAAAGACCAATCCTGTTCGTGAGCGCCGACCGTACTACCCAGGTAAAGAATTGGAGACCTTTAATCTTTCAGAGAAAGATATGGACACCGTCTTCAATGCAGGTGTAGAGGTGGGCTTGGGGGCTGCCAAGTTAAGGGATATACGTCAGCTCATAGAAGACACTTATTGTCAGTCTATAGGGGCCGAGTTTACCTATATTCGCCATCCTGAAAAAGTTAAGTGGCTACAGGAAAGGATGGAAAGCACTAGAAACAAACCGAGCTTTTCCGTAGAAACAAAAAAGCGCATTTTAGAAAAACTAAACGAGGCTGTTCTATTCGAAAGTTTTTTGGGAACGAAGTTTTTGGGACAAAAGCGTTTTTCGTTAGAAGGTGCGGAAAGTGCTATTCCAGCTTTAGACTCAGTCATAGAGAAAGGCGCCGATTTAGGTATCAAAGAATTTGTCATAGGCATGGCACACAGGGGAAGACTCAATGTGCTGGCCAATATTTTAGGAAAAACATATAAAGATATTTTTTCCGAATTTGAAGGTAAGACATATGCTTCTTCGACCAATGAACCTGATTTTGGGGGAGATGTAAAATATCACCTTGGTTACTCAACGGATGTTAAAACCTTGGATGGCAAAGATGTGCATTTAAGCTTATGTCCAAACCCTTCGCATTTGGAAGCTGTAGATCCAGTAGTAGAGGGTATTGTGCGGTCTAAGATTGACATGAAATACGATGGTGATAAATCTAAGATTGCCCCGATTTTGATTCATGGAGATGCAGCTATCGCGGGTCAAGGTATTGTATATGAGGTGGCGCAAATGTCTAAACTTGATGGGTATTCCACTGGTGGTACTATACATTTGGTTATCAACAATCAAATAGGTTTCACTACCAATTATAAGGACGCGCGTTCGTCCACTTATTGTACAGACTTGGCTAAGGTTACCTTGTCTCCTGTTTTTCACGTAAATGGAGATGATGTGGAGGCCTTGGTATTGGCTATTAATATGGCTGTCGAGTTTAGGCAGAAATATCATACCGATGTATATATTGATTTGCTTTGTTACCGACGATATGGACATAACGAAGCTGATGAACCTAAATTTACCCAACCCAAATTATATAAGGCAATAACCAATCACCCTAATCCTCGTGAGATTTATATCAAGAAACTAATAGAGGAAGGAGATATAGATGAAAAGTTGGCCAATGCCATGGAGAAGGAGTTTAAGGGGCTGCTCCAGCAACGTTTGGATGAATCGCGTGAGCAGGATAGTTTGACAGATTCTAACCCCATGTTTTCGGGGGCTTGGAAAGGACTTAAACCCGCCCGCTACGAAGATATATTTACGCCAGCCGACACCGCTGTGAACGAAGAACGATTCGTTCAAATAGCTAAGAAGATAACAGAACTACCAAAAGGGAAGGATTTCTTCAATAAGACCGTGAAGTTGTTCGAGAGCCGTCGTAAGATGGTGGATGATAAATCTTATGACTGGGCTATGGGAGAGCTTATGGCATACGGCACGTTGCTAGATGAAGGATATCGGGTGCGTATCAGTGGTGAGGACGTGAAGCGGGGAACATTTTCTCATAGACATGCTGTCATTACCTTGCAAGATTCTGAGGAGGAATATGTTCCGTTACGTCAGATAAAGAAAGGGGACGTGAAATTTGATATTTACAACTCCTTGTTGTCCGAATACGGTGTCTTGGGATTTGATTATGGATATGCTCTTGCAAATCCTAACTGCTTGACGGTTTGGGAAGCACAGTTTGGAGATTTTTATAACGGTGCACAAATCATAGTTGATCAATATTTGACCAGTGCCGAAACAAAATGGAGAAGATCCAACGGTTTGGTGTTATTGCTTCCGCATGGTTATGAAGGACAAGGGCCTGAGCACTCTTCAGCGCGTGTTGAACGCTTTTTGGAAGCATGCGCGGAAAATAATATGCAAGTCACCAATTGTACAACCCCTGCAAACTATTTCCATTTGTTGAGAAGGCAGTTGCATCGTGATTTTCGCAAACCGCTTATTGTGTTCACACCCAAGAGTTTGCTTCGTCACCCTCTTGTGAAAAGTTCGCAAGAAGAATTTACCGAAGGACATTTTCAAGAGGTAATTGATGACGGCTATGTGGTAAACAAAGACGTAAAGCGTGTTTTGTTTTGCACGGGTAAGATATACTACGACTTGTTGAAGAAGCAGCAGGATGACAAACGGAAAGATGTGGCTATTGTACGGGTAGAACAATTATATCCCGCCCCCACAGAGAAAATAAGGACTATCCGGAATAAGTACAAAAATGCAGATAAGTTTTTCTGGGTACAGGAAGAACCAGAGAACATGGGAGCTTGGCCATATATTTGCCGTAAATATCGTAAGACTAGTGTGGAGTTGGATGTGATTTCAAGAAGAGAAAGTAGCAGTACTGCAACCGGCTATTCCAAGCAACATAATCAGCAACAACTATCGCTCATAGCTAGGGCATTTGATTCTGATAGCGTGCCTCCAGCTGCCAAGAAAAATGTAAAAAAAGCAACAAAGGAAGCCGAAAAAGTAGATTAAAACATATAACTAAATAATATAAACGCTAAAACATGGGTTTAGAGATTAAAGTCCCAACCGTAGGAGAGTCTATAACTGAAGTCACCTTGTCTCAATGGTTGAAGAAAGATGGAGATTATGTCGAAATGGATGAAAACTTAGCAGAGTTGGAATCTGATAAAGCGACGTTTGAGTTGCCATCTGAAAAAGCGGGAATTTTGCGTATCGTTGCCCAAGAAGGGGATACGTTGGAAATAGGTGCCGTAGTTTGCACCATTGAAGATGCTAACGAAGAAGGATCCTCCAAAAAGGGAGATAATAAAAAAGAAGAGGTCAAAGAGGATGCGAATGAAGCATCATCTAGTGGAGACGAGCCTGCAGGAGAGCCCATCGAGATAAAGGTGCCTACTGTAGGAGAATCTATTACGGAAGTGACCCTGTCCAAATGGTTGAAGCAGGACGGAGATCACGTAGAGATGGATGAAGACTTGGCCGAGTTGGAATCAGACAAAGCTACATTTGAGCTTCCGGCAGAGGCAGCGGGCACATTGAGAATAATAGCGCAAGAAGGCGATACGCTGGAGATAGGTGCACTTGTGTGTAAAATCGAACCAACGGGCAAAGGCTCCTCCTCGAAGAAGGCATCAAGTGCCGAAGCGCCAAGTAAAGATAGTGCTACGCCTGCGGAGGAAAAAGAAGACAGTTATGCTGCTGGAACACCATCTCCCGCTGCTGCGAAGATCTTGAAGGAAAAGGGCATAGACCCAACAAATATAAAAGGGACGGGCAAAGACGGACGAATCACCAAAGAAGATGCTTTGAAAGCTGAAAAATCAGCTCCGAAGAAGGAAACAACTACGCCTGCTGCAGCTACCGCTCCAAAGGCTGAGAGCAAACCGTCATCCGCTGTTAAAACAAGTGCTACTGGTGAGCGAAACGAACGCCGTGAAAAGATGTCTTCATTGCGCAAGACAATAGCTAAGAGATTGGTTGCCGTTAAAAATGAGACAGCGATGCTCACTACCTTTAATGAGGTAGACATGAAACCGATCATGGACTTGCGCAACAAATATAAAGACAAGTTTAAAGATAAGTTCGGTATTGGATTAGGCTTTATGTCGTTCTTTACCAAGGCAGTTACCATGGCCTTGCAGGAATGGCCTGCGGTAAACGCTCGTATTGAAGAGAATGAGATTGTTTACAGTGACTTCGTAGATGTTTCCGTAGCAGTATCTTCGCCTAGAGGCTTGGTTGTGCCTGTGGTTCGTAATGCAGAGTCACTCCCGCTTGATGGAATTGAAAAAGCTATAAAAGAACTAGCCACCAAAGCAAGGGATAATAAGTTAACCATTGAGGAAATGACAGGAGGCACTTTCACCATTACCAATGGTGGTGTTTTCGGTTCTATGATGTCTACGCCTATCATCAATGCTCCGCAATCCGCTATCTTGGGGATGCATAACATTGTGGAACGTCCTGTGGCCGTCAATGGAGAAGTAGTAATTCGTCCCATGATGTATATCGCACTCTCATACGATCACCGTATTGTAGATGGACGCGAGTCGGTCAGCTTCTTGGTACGGGTGAAAGAATTATTGGAAGACCCAGCTCGTTTGCTGCTTGGAGTATAAAAGCAAGATGTTGGGCCTTGGTCTATGTACTTATCAGGTACAATAGGCCATTATGTTGTATATTTGAACGGTTGATGATGATTTCATCAACCGTTTGCATTTAATTGTATTTTTCATAGATGTCAAATGTACCCTCGTTCTTCATAAAGTTTATCAAATTTGGGCTTGTTGGATTTTCCGGGCTTGTGGTTGATTTTGGGATTACATTCCTACTAAAGGAAAAGTTAAAGTTACCCAAATACCTTTCCAATGCCATTGGTTTTATAGTGGCTACTTTCAGCAATTACATGTTGAACAGGTATTGGACGTTTTATATGAGGGGAAAAGAAGCGGCATTCATAGAGTTTTCCAAGTTTTTTGGTATTGCGTCCCTTGGGTTGCTATTCAATACTATTATTCTGTATCTGCTTCATGAAAAGTGGGGGAAAAATTTTTATTTGTCCAAGTTCGCTGCTATCATGCTGGTGTCATTGTGGAATTTCTTTGCTAATTACTATTACACTTTCTCCGTAACTTATTGATAATTATGTTTTTTTTGAAGAGGAAGCTTTTTGTTTGGTTGTGCGTTTTGGGGATAGCAATCAATGCTATTGGTCTGTTTACCGGGATCATGCTTGGTGATGGGGTGCTTTATGCATTGATAGCAAAGAACATGATTGTAAATAACGAATACTTTTTTCTAACCGTGAATGGCTTGGATTGGTTGGATAAGCCGCATTTTCCCTTTTGGTGCGCCGCTTTTAGTTATCATATCTTTGGAATAAATGATTTTGCCTATAAACTTCCGGCTTTCTTATTTTGGCTTGTGGGCATTCTATATACCTATGCTTTATCAAAAAGGTTGTATGATAAAAATGTTGGTCAAATAGCCGTTTTGATTTATATAAGTACCCTACATTTACTAATTTCCAACTCGGACGTAAGGGCAGAGCCTTACCTCACAGGGATGATTGTAGCGGCTATTTATCATTGTTACAGGGTATATAATGGGGGAACATTTAAGCACTTGGTGTTTGCGGCTTTTTGGGCTGCGGTTGCTGTGATGACGAAAGGAATCTTTGTGTTAATCATTATAGCTAGCGGATTTCTGGTGTTATGGATAATCAGAAAGGAATGGAAGCAGTTTTTGAATTATAAATGGTACCTGATTGTACTTTTAACCTTGATTTTTATACTGCCAGAACTTTATAGTTTATATGTCCAGTTTGATGCCAGACCAGATGCCCTCGTCTTTGGCAGTACGAATGTTTCGGGGATTAAGTTTTTCTTTTGGGATAGCCAGTTTGGTCGCTTTGTAAATTCGGGCCCAATAAAAGGGGCTGGTGATCCATTCTTTTATGTACATACCTTGTTGTGGGCTTTCCTGCCTTGGTCTTTTATTTTCCCTTTTTTGGTTTATTTTTCCTTTAAGCGAAAACTGTCGATCGGACATCCTTTGCTTTGGGGTACTTTTTTGTTGACTTTTTTGATGTTTTCAGCGTCTAAATTTCAACTGCCACATTATTTGAATGTGGTCTTTCCCATATTGAGCATTTGGTTGGCCCATTTACTTGCTAATGTAGATAAGCTTTCGGTAATAGGCGTCGTTGATAAGATTCAAAGGTGCTTAGGCATTTTATTGTTGGTCGTTTTAGTATTATTGACTTATCTCTATCATGGTACTTTCTGGTGGCTTATATGCCTAGTTGTTTTACTTATAGGAGGCTTCTTTGTCATTCTATACGACTATAAGTCAAGAATGAAGCGTATCGTTTTGTCTACGTTTGTCCTTGGGCTGACTATTGGACTGTTTTATGGGGCGTATCTATATCCCAACCTGCTCGTGTACCAAAGTGGTGACCATATAGCACATTATATTAACGAGCATAAGTTGGCACCTGTATATGTGATGGATAATGAGATAAATACATTAGCAGTTGGCTTTCAATGTGATGGGCCTTTGGACTATCTCCGGTCAGATGAGGATTTGAAGAAATTGGATGCTGGCGATTTTCTCGTTTTGCACAACGAAAAACTGCAAGAGCTGTCGCCAATTTATGATTTCTCTATCCTTACCTCATTTCTAGATTATCATGTAAGTAAGATTAAACCTCGTTTTTTCTATTATGAAAGTAGGGAGGAGACACTGGGCAAACTTTATTTGGTGCAATTAAAAGATAAAAAAGAGAGTGATTTGTAATTATGTGGGCTAATTGTAGGTTACGTGTTTTTCTGTTTTTAGGGATGTCTTGCTGGGCTTATGAGGGCTTTGCGCAACAATTGGAATGGCGGATGAGCGCATTCGGTTTTGCGGACAATAGAGAATATTCCGTCTCTGCTTTGCCATCCAAAACGATATTTGGGATGCGGTTTTCTCCCGAGCTAGGGATATTGGTAGACAGTACGCATAGATTCAGGATAGGGGTGAACTACCTGAAAGAGTTTGGCAACAGCGAAAAATTTGCTACTTCTCTCGATCCCGTGATCTACTACAGTTATGAAAAGGCGGCCGTGAAATTCAATATCGGAGCTTTTCCTCGTTTTGGCCATAGCGACCTGTTCCCGAGGGCGGTACTGATAGATACCCTGCAGTATTACAGACCTAATATAGAAGGCATGTTGTTCAATTATACGAAGCCGAATTTCAGGCATAGCATGTGGATAGATTGGTACGGCAGGCAATCGGAAACTGTACGGGAGCAGTTTATGGCCGGTTGGTCCGGTGCGTTGAAATCCACTATTTGGAGCTTTCGCTATTTCGGTTATTACTTCCATGATGCCAATAAGCTGGAGTACGACCCGGAGCGGCCGCTTCGCGACAACGGTTCGCTCTTGCTAACGGCCAACGTAGACCTTACGGAAAAAACAGCGCTCGATTCCCTATCCGTAGCCGTGGGATGGCAGAGCTCCATGGACCGGATTAGGAGCGTGACCGATTTGCGCTTTGCGCACGGTCTCTATACCGAGCTTTACTTGGGTTATAGGCGTTTTTTTCTTGACAATATTTTCTATACCGGTTCTGCGCAGTTGGCGTTTATGGCCGATAGGTTTTATGGATTTAAGCATTACAATAGAACGGATATTGGCTGGAAAGCCATCCATTCTAATTATGTAGATGCCAGTTTGGTGCTAAGTTTCCACCATACGCCGCATGGCCTGGACAATCAACAGGCTTTTCTTTTGCGCTATAACCTTGAAGGGGTATATCGAAAAAGATAAGGTGCTATGCTCTTCTAGGAGAAGAATGCGGCAAGCAGCTAATACTTGCTGATACTTCCTGAACCTGTTTTGCTGGATGTGACATTTTTGACAGAACCACTATAACGGATATCTCCAGAACCGGTGACAGTTGCACTTAATGTGTTGTTCACCCTTACGTAGGCGTCTCCTGAGCCAACAACTCTTACAGCGGCGTTTTCAATCGCAAGTTCCTTGGCGGAAAAATCGCCAGAGCCATT
This sequence comes from Olivibacter sitiensis DSM 17696, assembly GCF_000427965.1. Taxonomy (GTDB): domain Bacteria; phylum Bacteroidota; class Bacteroidia; order Sphingobacteriales; family Sphingobacteriaceae; genus Olivibacter; species Olivibacter sitiensis. The sequence continues at coordinate 89,682 of NZ_ATZA01000014.1, forward strand.
TACTCGAATGTCTGCATTCTCCACTTTTCCTCCTAACGAGATATCTCCAGATCCGGTGATAGATGCAGCCAGATCAGTGGCATTGAGTGTCTTGGCGATAATGTCGCCTGAGCCTTTAACCTCCAATACTAGCGCTGACGTAGTCAACGGACTTTCTAGTTTTATTGTTCCAGATCCGATTTGACGCAAAGCTTTCAAATTAGTAGCGGTAACTTTGATGACGACATTTCTGGTTCTTATGTTCCAACCGCGTTGGTTATTCTTGACACTGAATTTCAAAATTCCGTTTTCCACTTTTGTTTCTATCAGTTTGGTGTCGTCTGGATTTCCCTTAATGACGATATCTTCCGTATCCCCCATGTTGATAAGCACATCGCAGCTTCCGTAGTTTTCTATACTATGGAAACTGGTGCCTGGTTGTAGTTTGATTTCCTCTTCTAAAGCATCGTTATATAAAGAAGCGTAAGCTACATTGATAATAAAGAGTGGCAACAGTGCCATTAGCCATCCGAGCTTTGAAACATTGTTTGTCATATCGTTTTGTTTTCTTTTTTGACAATTATATAATTATAATACAAATGACGCAATAAGATGTTGCAATTCCACATGTTGCAACACCTTTTGTATATTCATTACATTTGTTATGACGATTTTTGAGTGGTTCTGGTTGCATGGAAAAAGAATATATTTAAATTATGTTTATAGTTCCTTAAGTTTATCACGTCTAAACAATGCTGATGAGAGTAGAAGAAGTGACATCTGAAGAAGATGAAATGGCATTTTTGCAAATGCCATTGATCATATATAAGCAAGATCCCAATTATATAAGGCCTTTGGACGCTGACTTAAAAGAGATTTTTGATCCAAAACAGAATAAGCTGTTCTCAAACGGAAAATGTTGTAGGTGGTTGCTGATGGACGGTAGGTCGTCAATAGGCCGTATTGCAGCTTTTTATCATCACGATATTGCTATGTCCTACGAGCAGCCCACGGGCGGCATAGGTTTTTTTGAATGTATAGATAGCGAGCGGGCAGCAGAACTCTTGTTTGACACGGCAAGGGAGTGGCTCCGCTCATTGGGGATGGAGGCCATGGATGGTCCAGTCAATTTCGGCAGCAGGGAAAGATGGTGGGGATTGCTGGTGGACGGATGGCATCCCCCCTGTTATGGGGCCAACTATAATCCACCTTATTATAGGCACTTATTTGAGCATTATGGTTTTAGCGTGTATTTTAAGCAGTTTACCTTTTTACGTAGACTGGATGTGCCGTTGGATAGCAAATTGGAAATACTAGCTTCCAGGCTCAAGAGAAACAACAAATATATATTTCGACATGTAGACAAAGGCGAGCTCGATAAGTTGCCTGCTTATTTTAGCGAGGTATATAACAAGGCATGGGTTGATCATGTAGGCGTATACGCTCTTAATGAAGAAGATGTACGCGCTATGCTATTAGCAATGAAACCTATTTTGGACGTGAAAGCACTCTGGTTCGCATTTTACGAAGGTGTTCCTATTGCGTTTTTTATCGCCATACCTGATGCCAATGAACTACTTCTAAAACATTGTAATGGCAAACTCAATTTTAAAGCTTTATGCTGCTTTTTTATCAAGAAAAAGTTTCGGCTTGGAAGGAATTTGTTGGGCATGGTTTTTGGCGTAGTTCCAGAACATAGGAACAAAGGCGTGGATCTTGGGCTGATCGCAAGTGCGGGAGAAACATTGTTGGAACTTGGTTATCGACAATTGCAAATGAATTGGATTGGAGATTTTAATCCTAGAATGGTACGTATGTGTAGAAAAATCGGTGCGGAAATCTATAAAATGCATCATACCTACCGTTACCTATTTGATAGGAATAAGGAATTGCAAAAGCATAAAAAAATCTAGCATTGCAATTGAGAATAAAATTATATAAGTTTGACGTTTGAGTAAATCTATTAAAAGTTCAACAGGAATGAAGAAAGTATTTTATACGGCTTCTGCCGTTGCCGTGTTGTTTATGGCTGCCTGTGGTGGCGGTAGTTCATCTAGTAGTACTACAACTACTACCGAAACCAGCGCACCGGCTGAAGAAGCTCCAGAGGTGAGCGAATCGGATGTAACGGATCATATTATTATTGAAGGTGGAGACAACATGCAGTTTGACAAAACCCTTTTTGCCGTAAAAGCAGGAGAAAAAATTAAGCTGACATTGAAAAACGTTGGCGAATTGCCCAAAGAGTCAATGGGGCACAACGTGGTAGTTTTGAAGCCTGGCACAGACGTAGCTTCATTCGGCGGTGCTGCGGTACAGGCAGCTGCTACCGAGTATATTCCAGAAGCGCAAGCTGGAAACGTCATTGCACATACTAAGCTATTGGGACCTGGCGAATCTGATGAGATAGAAATAACACTGCCATCAAAAGGAACCTATGAGTTTATATGCAGTTTCCCAGGACATTTTGGTTCCATGAGAGGTAAAATCGTGGCGCTTTAATGTTGAAGAAAGAAGTCTATTAATCATTAAATAAGGCCCTAGCTTGCTGGGGCTTTATTTGTATATAAGCATGGCATTAGAAATGTACTTTGGTGGTCATTATTTTGACCTATGTCAAAAACATTTCTAAAATAAGGCGAAAGCTTTGTATAATTTTTAACTTTGGGTGCAGAAATCATAAATTCATAGGAATAAATACAAATGCAATACGACGTAGTAGTAATAGGAAGTGGACCGGGAGGCTATGTTTCGGCCATCCGTTGTGCCCAATTAGGATTGAAAACGGCTATCATAGAAAAGTACAGCACCTTCGGTGGAACCTGCCTTAACGTAGGTTGTATCCCTTCCAAGGCCCTGTTGGACTCTAGTGAGCACTATCTAAATGCAGAAAAGCATTTCAAGGAGCACGGCATAGAGCTGAAAGATCTGAAGGTGAACTTCAAACAAATGGTAAGTCGGAAAAATGAAGTCGTTGCCCAAACCACAGCAGGTATCACATTCCTGATGAAAAAAAATAAGATTACGACATACGAGGGTGTTGGCTCTTTTGTAGATAAGAATACTATTAAAATTACAAAAAAAGACGGTTCTTCTGAAGAGATCAGTTCTAAGAATGTCATCATTGCTACGGGTTCTAAGCCATCATCCCTACCTTCCATAAAGGTAGACAAAAAGCGTATTATCACATCGACGGAAGCCTTATCTCTAACAGAAATTCCTAAAAATTTGATTTTGATAGGCGGTGGCGTTATCGGTCTTGAATTGGGATCGGTCTATGCGAGGCTGGGAGCCAAGGTGACCGTTTTGGAATACCTCGATTCCATTATTCCTACTATGGATAAAGGACTGGGGAAAGAATTGCAAAAATCACTTAAGAATATCGGGTTCGAATTCCTGCTGAGCCATAAAGTAACCGGAGCTACTGTAAAAGGAAAGAAAGTGACTGTGACGGCCGAAGATAGCAAGGGCAATGAAGTAGTGGTAGAAGGCGACTATTGCTTGGTAGCTGTGGGACGTATAGCCTATACCGAAGGCCTTGGTCTGGACAAAATCGGTATAGAGTTGGAAGAACGTGGCAAGAAAATCCCCGTCGACGAACATTTGGAAACGCCTGTAAAAGGAGTGTTTGCTATTGGTGACGTGGTGAAAGGAGCTATGTTGGCCCACAAAGCAGAGGAAGAAGGTGTGTATGTGGCTGAGCTGATAGCCGGACAAAAGCCTCATGTCAACTATAATCTCATTCCCGGCGTAGTATATACCTGGCCAGAAGTGGCTAGCGTGGGTGCTACGGAAGATCAATTGAAAAAGGATGGTAAGAAATATAAATCAGGCTCATACCCCTTCAAAGCTAGCGCTCGTGCCAGGGCAAGTATGGATACAGAAGGTTTTGTGAAGGTATTGGCCGATGCCGAAACCGATGAGATATTGGGAATACACATCATTGGTCCCCGTGCTGCCGATTTGATTGCGGAAGCAGTGGTCGCAATGGAATTCCGTGCTTCGGCAGAAGATATTGCACGTATCTGCCATGCCCACCCGACCTATAGCGAAGCTACCAAGGAAGCGGCTTTGGCGGCAACAGCCAATCGTGCTATCAATATATAATATAATAGCGTAGAGCAATCGTTGTTCTGCCAATAAACAGATTCGATTGGACATGTTTTTCCCAAAAAGACATGTCCAATCTTGTAGATTCTTAAATCGTTCAATCATTAAATTCGCTTCGGCATGAATTTTTATACAAGAAAATGGGTAAAACCAGAGGATTTAAACCCGAATGGCTCATTGTTTGGTGGCACCTTGCTGCGTTGGATAGACGAGGAAGCGGTCATCTATGCCATCGTTCAGCTAGGTAACCCCAGAGTAGTTACCAAATTTATCTCGGAAATTAATTTTGTCAGTTCTGCTTATCAAGGAGATATTATTGAACTGGGCATTCAGGCTACACATTTTGGAACAACATCCATTACCATGCGCTGTGAAGTGCGAAACAAGATTTCCAAAAAGAGCATCCTGACCATTGAAAAATTGGTATTTGTGAACTTGAACGAAGCCGGTGAGCCTACTCCTCATGGGAAGACCGAGATCTCTTATGTACATCAAGGGGTTGACTTCCAGCAACCTGGTAAATAGCATTCGTTATGAGGGACCGATAGGTGTCCATAGGCGCAAATTCGGTGAATCCAGGCGGGATACGGGCAACACACTTCAAAATTTCTTCAAGATTTATTGCTACATTGGTATGGTAATAAACGTGACTCAAATCGCTGAATCATGAAAATCCTGACCATAGAGGACAATAGAGAATTGGCTAGTAGCATTTATGATTATTTGGCGCAGGAACATTACGTATGTGAACTGGTGTCGAACGTTGTGCAAGCGAAAGAAAAGCTGCTGCTTTATTCTTACGATTGTGTGATACTGGATATCATGTTGCCAGACGGTAGCGGCATGGATATCTTACATTTCATCAAAGAAGCGCACTTAGGATGTTCTGTGCTCATTGTATCTGCCAAAGGAGCCCTGGATGACAAGATTGAAGGATTTGAAAATGGTGCGGACGACTATATTACCAAGCCTTTTCATTTGCCGGAACTGCATGCGAGATTGAAAGCTATTCATAGACGCAACAGATTGGATGGTAGCAATTTGCTAGTGTTCAACGAATTATTGTTAAATACGGATAGTTTTGCCTTGCTGGTGCATAATCAAGCCATTGAAGTGACCAGAAAGGAATTCGAGCTGTTATTGTATTTTTTGGTAAACAGGGATCGAGTTCTTTCCAAGCAAGCTATTGCCAGCCATCTTTGGGGAGACTATACCTATGATTTGGACAATGTAGATTTTGTCTATCAGCATGTGAAAAATCTAAGAAAAAAATTGAGTACGGCCAATGCTGTTGATTACATTGATACGGTATATGGTTTGGGTTATAAATTCAATTCGCATAAAACATGAAATTGGTCAACAAATTCATCCTGTGGTTCGTGGCCATTATCTTGCTGACTACGCCAATTAGCATGTATATTACCTTTCACACCATCAGGCAACGAATAGATCGTTCGGAAACTGAGCGGCTCGAGCAGGTGAACAATGAAGTGGCAGAACAATTGAAATTGGGGCGCGAGCCCGACAAGTATTCTCAGGGTAGACCCATCCACATAGAAGAGATAGATACCATTGGCTTGAGCGAGGTCGTGCACAAGGCATCGGAGAAGCAAACACCAGAACAGGAGAGTATGGTGCTGCTGGTATCTTATTACCCCATTGGAGATAAGGTTTACAAGATATCTTCTTATAACTATGTGACAAAAGCTGACCAGTTGTTCAGCGGTATGTTGTATGCCGCAACGGTCAAGCTATTGTTAATTGTGGCGATCCTTATACTCACCGTGACTATACTCTCAAAGTATATCTTGCATCCGTTCAAGGAAACGCTATCGGTGATACAAAACTTTGATATCCGTAACAAAGAACCCGCGATGCTATTTTCAAAGACGAGCACCAAGGAGTTTGCCGAGTTGCAATCGTTCGTTTCATCCATGATTATAAGGGCAAAAAAAGAGTATGCTTCTATAAAGGAATTCGGTGAGAATGCCTCACATGAGCTTCAGACACCATTGGCGATCATCAGAAATAAATTGGAGTTACTTGCAAATACCGATATCGGGATCAAGCAGGCCGAACTTATTGCCGATATGCAACGCGCGGTGGAGACGCTTTCTCGCATCAACCATTCCTTGTTGCTCCTCACCAAACTTGAGAATAAGGAATTTCCTAACAGTGAACAAATTGATTTCTCAGATAGGTGCGAGACGATCATCGATACTCTGGAAGACGGTATTTACTTGAATGAGCTACGCTTAGAGAAACACATAGAAGCAAATGTGCCTGTTTCCATCCATCCAGCGCTGGCAGATATGTTGCTGAATAACCTGATTGGCAATGCCATCAAACACAATATTGAGGGCGGATGGGTGCATATTATGTTGGACCAGCATAGTCTTTGCGTACGCAACGCGGGTGTAGAACCGAAAGTGGCTACCCATGTATTGTTCCATCGTTTTAAAAAAGGCAATCAGAGCAATGAGGGCATTGGCCTTGGTTTGGCTATAGTGAAGCAAATCTGTGATTTGAATGGCTTTGATGTGTCTTATCATTACCAGAATGGCGAGCATACGGTAAGAATACTTTTTTATGGAAGCAGAGGTTACAAAAATGAGTTTCCACCAGAGATTAGGCCCGATATGGAAAACGTTTGAGCCATCATATCGTTTGTGACGAATATTTTACCTAAGGAGGCCAAAATCTTCAAGTTTTCTTCAAAATTGACTCCTTCCTTTACAAAGGATACTATAAACGAATCATTCTTTTGTGAAATTAATACTGAAAGAAGTGAAGAAATACGCCTTGGCCCTGTTGTACCTGCACTGCTGTTTCCATTGCCTTCACGCACAACGAAAACTCCCCTTGAGAGAAGCGATTGACCTAGCCGTTGATAATTATGGTGTTATTAAGGCAAAGGCGAGCTATAGGCAAGCTTCAGGTGAAAGCGTTAAGCAGGCCATAAAAGATTATTTCCCCAATGTTGTAATTGCGGCTCAACAAGACTATGGTACCATAAATGGTCAAAATGGTCCCTTATATGGTTTTGGGGGCTATGGAGTTGCGAGTTCTGGCCTTCCTTTGTCCAATCAGAACTGGAATGCGGCATTTGGGGCACTTTACCTTGCCAATGTCAACTGGGATGTCTTTGCTTTTGGCAGAGCCCGTGAAAAGATAGAAGTTGCCAAAAGACAAATGAGCAGGGACAGCACCGACTGGCAGCAGGAAATATTTCAGCATAAAGTAAAGGTTACGGCAGCCTATCTCAATTTGGCGGCTGCCCAGAAATTAACGGAATCTTATCGTAAAAATTTAAATCGGGCGGATACATTTAGAAGGACGGTGGTAGTGCGCAGCCTCAATGGACTCAATGCAGGAGTAGACTCTTCGCAAGCCAATGCGGAGGTATCCAATGCCAAAATAGCGCTCACTAAGGCCCTCGATTTCGAACAGGAACAAAGCAATAAATTGATTCAATTGCTAGGTACAAATGAAACTTTATTGGAATTGGATACGTTTTTTGTTTCTCGGTTGCCTAGGGAATTGTTGGATAATGTTGCCACATCGGTTGATGGCCACCCGCTCTTGCAATGGTATCAAAGCAGGATAAACCTAAGTGACGAACAAAGCAAGTATTATAATACGTTCAAGTATCCCACGGTTTCTATTTTTGGCGTGTTTCAGGGTAGGGGCTCTGGTTTCTACAGTAACTATGCTACTGATCAATCGGCCTTTACGAGCAATTATTTTGATGGCATATCTCCAGACCGCATGAACTATTTGCTGGGCGTGGGGATCAGCTGGAACCTTACTCAGCCATTTAGAATGAGGCATCAGGTAAGGGCGCAAAATCTTATCAGCCGAGGCCTGGCTGCTGAATATGAAATGACGCAGCAGCAGTTAAATGCACAGTTGGTGCTTGCCAATCAGAAACTGAAGAATGCACTGGACAATTATTTGGAGGCCCCAGTTCAGGTAAAGGCGGCGTCGGATACTTATTTGCAACGGTCGGTGCTTTACAAAAATGGACTTACCAATCTGGTCGATGTGACGCAAGCGCTCTATCTGCTTATCAGGGCGGAAACCGATCGGGATATAGCCTACAACAATGTATGGCAAGCGCTTTTATTAAAAGCCGCTGCCTCTGGAGATTTTGATTTGTTTCTGGAGGAAATATAAATTACTGAAAGCCCAAATAATTAAATGAAATGAATCTGATTCGATTTGCACTACGTAAGCCCATCACGATAATGGTTATGGTGGCAGGTCTTTTCTTCTTTGGCATAAAGGCAATTACATCCATTAAGATTGATATTTTTCCCAGATTGGATTTGCCCGTGATTTATATTGCACATCCTTTTGGAGGATATACACCTACGCAAATGGAAGCGTTTTTTGGCAAGCAATATGTTAACGTACTGCTATTCGTAAACGGAATCCAAAGTATAGAAACGAAGAACATTCAGGGGCTCACGTTGATGAAGGTCAACTTTTATCCCGGGACGGATATGGCGCAAGCCGCCGCTGAGCTGAGCGCCTATTGTAATCGTATTCAGGCTGTATTCCCACCAGGGTCACAACCACCATTCATCATGCGTTTTGATGCATCTACACTTCCGGTAGGACAATTGGTGTTGCGAAGTGACAAGAGGAGTAACAATGAATTGCTGGATATGGCCAATCAATATGTGAGATCAACTTTCACTTCCATTCCCGGCCTAGTGGCTTCGCCTCCTTTTGGAGGCAATGTGAGAACCGTCGTTATAAAGGTTGATCCCACCATGTTGCGTTCGCATAATATGACGCCCGATCAAATTGTGAATGCCATTGCAGTGAACAATCAGACTACGCCGTCTGGAAATGTACGTATTGGAGATAACAACTACTTGACTCCTGTCAATACGACTATAAAACAAGTGAAAGATTTTGAAGATATCCCCTTGTTTAAAGACGGCGTGCAAAATCTCTATCTGAGGGATGTGGCTACGGTGGAAGATGGAGCCGATATTACTTCCGGATATGCACTTGTCAACGGAAAGCGATCGGTATATCTCAGTATTGCAAAAAGTGCAGATGCTTCTACTTGGGAGGTAGTGAACAATTTAAAAAAAGCTATTCCCAGGATACAAAATACGCTTCCGGAGGATGTACAGTTGAGCTATGAGTTTGATCAATCCACTTATGTAGCTAATAGTGTAAAAAGCCTTATCACGGAAGGGGCGATAGGGGCAATATTGACCGGATTAATGGTCATTCTGTTTCTGGGTGATTTGCGCGGTGCTCTCATCGTGATCTTAACTATACCTACCTCTATTATTTCCAGTGTACTTTTCCTCAATTTATTTGGCCAGACTATCAATATTATGACGTTAAGCGGCCTGGCATTGGCCATAGGCATATTGGTAGATGAAAGTACCGTTACTATCGAAAATATACACCAGCACATGGATATGGGTAAGCCCAAGGCATTGGCCATCTGGGATGCTTGTAAGGAAATTGCCTTTCCGAAACTGTTGATCTTGTTCTGTATTCTGGCCGTATTTGCGCCAGCGTTTACGATGGGGGGTATTCCGGGTTCCTTGTTTTTGCCACTTGCCTTGGCCATAGGGTTTAGCATGGTCGTTTCTTATTTCCTAGCACAAACCTTTGTACCGGTAATGGCCAATTGGATTATGAAGGTGAAGCATCATAAGCGCGATGATGGCAACTTGATGAGCGATGCCGAGGAGTACAAGCTGGCTGGTTTGGAAGAAGATGCAGCGCATCAGAAGATAGTATCTGCCAATGAATTGGATATGAACCACGATGGTAAAATCAGTTTCTTCGAAAAGTTACGTGGTCGGTATCTACGTTTTATTGACAGGATTATGGTATACCGAAAACCAATTGTATTGCTATATCTGGCTTTTGTTGGCACTATAGCCTTTTTTCTATTCCAAACCATTGGGAGAGATGTATTGCCAAAGGTAAATGGGGAGCAGTTTCAGGTAAGGATCCGTGAGCCCCAGGGTACCAGAATAGAGCGAACAGAAGCAAAGACCATATCGGTTCTCAATGCTATTGCCGATGTTGTAGGAAAAGAAAATGTCTCCCTTACATCCGCTTATGTAGGTACCCATCCACAGCAATTTGCAGTAAGCCCCATATTCCTTTGGATGGCTGGCCCTCAAGAGGCCGTGATACAGGTGTCTTTGCGGGAAGGGTATCACGTCGATTTAGATAAGCTTAAGGATGGGATAAGAACGAAGGTAAGTCAGCTTGCGCCAGAGATGGAGCTGTCTTTCGAGCCAATTGAATTGACGGATAAGATTCTAAGTCAGGGATCTCCTACGCCTATAGAAGTTGCTTTTTCAGGAAGGGACAAGAAACAGAATATTGTGTATGCGAAAAAGCTGATGCATGAGTTGAACAAGATTTCCTATTTGAGGGATATACAGATAGCGCAGTCTACGGAATACCCTTCTATCAACGTGGAAGTAGACCGCATACGGGCTGCGCAGCTGGGTGTAGACATGAGAGATATTTCACGTTCGTTGATCGCGTCAACATCATCTTCTCGGTATACGGAAAAAAACATGTGGACGGATTTGAATATGAACTACCCCTATAGTGTTCAGGTACAGGTTCCTGAATACCAAATGGGCAGTGTGGACGAGCTGGGGGAGATACCTTTGTTGCCCAATACAAGTCGTCCTGTTCTGAGCGACGTAGCTACTATTCGTCCATCTACGGAATATGGGGAGAACGACAATATAGGAGCATTGCCAACCCTTTCCGTAACGGCCAACTTGAATGACGTAGATTTGGGTACGGCGAAAGAAGGTGTTCAGAAAGCTATAAAGGCCTTAGGGGAGCTCCCTCGGGGCATTACGATAGAAACAAAAGGACTGACTAATACACTGGACGAAACTATGGGCAGCCTGGAATCGGGATTAATTATAGCCATTGTGGTGATATTCCTCATGTTGGCGGCCAATTTTCAGTCGTTTAAAGTTTCTGCTATTGTACTGGCTACCGTACCTTCTGTCGTATTGGGTTCTTTGTTGTTATTGATGCTTTGTGGCTCCACGTTGAACTTACAGTCGTACATGGGAATGATCATGTCCGTGGGAGTTTCTATATCCAATGCCGTGTTGTTGATAACCAATGCGGAAGAAATTCGCCTGCAAACGAATGATGCCTTGTCTGCCGCCAAGCAAGCAGCAGCCTTACGACTAAGGCCGATCTTAATGACAGCTTTGGCAATGGTTGTGGGAATGATTCCTATGGCCAGTGGGCTTGGCGAAGCAGGGGATCAGTCTTCCCCTTTGGGAAGAGCCGTGATAGGGGGGCTGATCGCTTCAACATTCGCGGCACTGTTTATCTTGCCTTTGGTTTTTGGATGGGGGCAAAAAAATGCTGGCATTCAAAGTGTCTCCCTTGATCCAGAAGATCCGGAAAGTGTTCATTTTATAGAAGATTTAGAAAACAAATAATACTGAAAGCTATGAATAAAGCTAATGCTCATCACCATTGGACTCGCTGGAATGTGCTGCTGATGTCCTTTGTGGTAATTATTATCAGTGCCTGTCATTCGTCTGGCAATGATGGTGAGGAAAAGGTACAGGAAGAAAGTGGTCGGCCATTACGGCAAGCTTTCAGGCTGGAGAAAGGAGATTTGAATACCTCTTTTCGAATACCAGGCGAGCTAATGGCCTTTCAGCAGGTAGATATTTATGCAAAGGTTAATTCTTTTGTTAAAAAGCTTTATGTCGATGTAGGCAGTGAAGTGCAGCAAGGTCAATTGCTTGCTACGATGGAAGCCCCAGAGTTGAATTCGCAATTAGCCGGGGCTGAATCGCGCTTGAAATCTCAAGAGGCGGTTTATTTAGCCAGCAAGGCGACCTATGAACGTTTGCTCGAAACGAGCAAAACCCCAGGGACGATTTCACAAAATGACTTAGATATAGCCTTGTCCAAACAGAAATCAGACTTTGCACAATTCAATGCCGCTGAAGCAAGTTATAGGGAAATAAAGGACAATATGGGCTATCTGGAGATTAGGGCGCCATTTAGTGGGATAATTAGTGCTAGGAATGTGAGTTCTGGTGCTTATGTTGGTCCATCAGGGAAAGGATCCGACCTGCCTATATTTACCTTACAGCAGCAAAATAAACTACGGCTAGTAGTAACCGTACCCGAAGTCTATACCTCTTATTTGCACCGCGATGCGGAGGTGTCGTTCCGCGTAAAGGCAAAACCCAATCAAGTATTCAAGGCACAGGTAAGCAGGATGGCTGGAGCCTTGGATAGCCGTCTAAGGTCGCAACGAGTCGAAATGGATGTAGACAATCAAAGCAAAGTGTTGTTGCCAGGTATGATCGCCGAGGTAGATATTCCTTTAAAAGGTGCCGAAAGGAATTTTGTTGTGCCAAGCACGGCTGTTCTAAATTCTACGCAAGGTTTATTTGTGGTGAAAGTTGTCAATAATAAGGCAGTATGGGTTCCAATCTCTCTGGGACGTAGCGCTGATGGTAAGTCTGAGGTGTTTGGTGAGCTTCAAGAAAATGATCATTTATTATCTGTTGCGACAGAAGAGGTTCGGAATGATGATGATTTAGGTCAATTGGAAATAGTTGGTAATTGACTTAAATTTTTTCGATCAGACAATCAATGCGTTAGGTTTTTTTTGAAAAAAAAGGGTGTTTGTGGTTTGGAAAGGGGGATATAGTTTCTACCTTTGCACTCCGCAAACGAGGGGATGCGGTGGTTTTTTGAGGTCTTGAGGGGTGTTTTATCGGGGTGCGGGGTGCATGGGAGGTGCCTGGAAAAAAAGCGAGAAAACATTTGGAAAGACGGAGCGAAGGTCTTACCTTTGCAGCCCCGAAAGGGGGAAAGGGATACGAGGGGCTTGCGCCCCGGAGATCTGCCAGGCCGAAGCGCGAAGCGGGGGCAAAGAGGTTCTTTGAAAATACAGGTTGGAATAGACAGAGCAGCGGTACCCGGGAGGGCCGGCGGGCGTCCACGGGCGTCCTTCGGTCCTCCGGGTGCCCGGAAGATACAATTAAGAGAAACAATTACAATGGAGAGTTTGATCCTGGCTCAGGATGAACGCTAGCGGCAGGCCTAATACATGCAAGTCGGACGGGATCCAGTAGCTTGCTACTGGTGAGAGTGGCGNACGGGTGCGTAACGCGTGAGCAACCTGCCCACGTCAGGGGGATAGCCCCTCGAAAGAGGGATTAAGCCCGCATGCGACGGAAGGCCCGCATGGGCCCTCGGTCAAATATTCATAGGACGTGGATGGGCTCGCGTGGCATTAGCTNGTTGGCGGGGTAACGGCCCACCAAGGCGACGATGCCTAGGGGCTCTGAGAGGAGTGACCCCCACACTGGTACTGAGACACGGACCAGACTCCTACGGGAGGCAGCAGTAAGGGATATTGGTCAATGGGGGGAACCCTGAACCAGCCATGCCGCGTGCAGGAAGGAGGCCCTACGGGTCGTAAACTGCTTTTGCCGGGGAACAACCGCCGCTACGCGTAGCGGCCTGAGCGTACCCGGAGAATAAGGATCGGCTAACTCCGTGCCAGCAGCCGCGGTAATACGGAGGA
>NZ_ATZA01000015.1 GCF_000427965.1 Olivibacter sitiensis DSM 17696
GAATCACATCGGCTGAATATTCCGAACAGCATCGTCATGAGTTGTGTCCATGAATCAAAGGTCTTGTAATAGCGGTCAGACCGGTGCTTGCTCACAAGCATCTCAAATTTGTTCCTTGGAATAAAACCTAATAATTGTTTGAAGATTGGCTGACCGACTAATTTCTTTTCTGTATTTTTATCACTCATATTTTTAGTTTGTCGTAAAACCAAAATATGAAAAAAGGAGCTTGCCAGATATGGCAGCTCCTTAAATTATTTTTTGTCGGTCAGTAGTGATTTTTTTACTTTTATCCTTACCAATTAAAAGAATCAATTATATAACCACATGATGTCGCATGAATGAGGAGCTATTGATTGCAGATTTTGCCAAGGGCAACGAGGTTGCCTTTAAAACTATATTTGATATGTTTCACCGTCGCCTCATCTATTTTGCAGGAGGAATTGTTCCGGACTCGCCAGAGATCGAAGATATCGTACAAGAGGCATTTGAAAAGCTATGGAACCGAAGGCGACACTTTCATCATCTCAACGCTATATTGTCATTTCTGTATCTGTGTGTCAAAAATAACTGCTTGAATCGTTTGAAACATGCTAAAGTGAAAGATAAATACCAGTTTAGGCAAGCAGAACAGGTGGATAGCCATAACGCGATTTTATGGATGATCGAGGCAGAGGTGCTGGAGCATATGCATCAGGCTATCAAAAAACTACCCGAAGGATGTCAGCAAGTGATTTATTATGGCTATTTCAAAGGCATGAACAATAAGGAAATTGCGGATAAGCTTTGCGTATCCATCAATACGGTGAAAACCCAAAAAACGAGAGCCCTGAAAAGCCTAAGGCTCTTGCTAAAAGGTATTGCCGTAATGGGGTTTGTACAGTTATTTAACAGTTTTGGATACGCCCAGTTTTGTTGTCACCCACTTCTATTCACTTGTTGTTATAGCGATGTATGGCTTGCATACCAGATAAATTAATTATGGATCTAGAAATTACAGAACTTATCGTCAAATCTATTCAGGGGTCTATTTCGGTAGAGGAAAGAGAAAAGTTGCTCCGTTGGCGGAAAAGCCATCCTGCCAATGAAGCACTATGGCGCCGGTTGACGGATGCTTCTTATGTCGAGCGTCAATTGCAGGATTGGGAAAAACCGATGTCTGCCGAACGGCAATGGCAAAGGCTGGCAAGCAAGACCGTTCGTACAACGGTTATGAAGCAATTGTTCCCTTGGCTCGGGACGGTAGCAGCCGTCTTGTTTGTCGTTGGTTTCTTTATGGTTTATCAACTGAATTTTTATGTCGGGGAAACCAAAAAGGACTCGGATGTTCGGGCAAAGGAATCCAGTTTTGCGTCCAAGGATGAGGTGGATGCCAGTAGCGTAAGGCTCATTACAAATGATGGGGAAGCACTTCCTTTATTGGAAAAAGGATCTATGGTTATGGTAGAAGGACGTGAACTTCATCATCAAGACGGCCTATTGTCGTATAAGACAACAGATAGGAAATCCATGGATAAGGAACGGTTTAATACCATCGTGGTGCCAAAGGGAAAACGGTACCAATTGGAATTGGAAGATGGCACGAGGGTGTGGATGAACGCCGGATCGTCCATTAAATATCCCGTTCAGTTCATTTCGGCAGAGAGAAGGGTCACATTGGAGGGAGAAGCCTATTTCGAAGTGGTAAAAAATGCTGAAAAACCTTTTGTGATTTCAACGATTAAATCGGAAATATATGTACTAGGTACCTCCTTTAACGTCAATGCCTATGCAACTGAAACGGCAGACAGAACCACCTTAGTGGAAGGCGCTGTAAAGATTACCGGTAGAAAAAAACAAAAGCAACTGCTCCTAAAGGCTGGGGATGAGGCTTTGGTAGACGATGCAACGATGACCAAGAGAAAGGCCGATCTGGATGCGGTACTGGCATGGAAGAATAACCTCTTTATTTTCCGGAATGAGAGTTTGGGGAAATTGATGGAGGTACTTTCCAGGCATTATGCCGTAGAAATAGAATTTGCAAACCCATCGGTCAAGAACTATCATTTTTCAGGTAGATTGGAACGACACGAAGATATAGCCGTATTGTTGGATATTATAAGCCAGACGGCCAAGGTACGTTTTGAGGTGGATCTTGGTAAAGTGATCGTTTACCCTACAAAATAATTTTTGCTGTTGTCACCCATTCTCCCATTTTGGTTGTTGGAGTTTCTAAAAGTGCCCAAATATGACTAGTACTTAACCAATTGTAGTCGGGACATATGTAATTAAACCAACATTATGATAAGTAAAACTCTATTACTCCTAGGGTTGATGGTGAACGTTGCCTTTGCACAAGCCCATCAAAAATTAAGCGTCAACCTAAAAAATGAGCCACTCGCAAAGCTTTTTAGGCTCATTGAGAAAAAAACGGACTATCAGTTTATTTATAGTGATGAGGATATCTCGTCAGTGACCGGTATATCTGTCAAAGCTGATAATGAGGCTATCGGCGACATACTGAAAAGGTCATTTACCGATACGGATTTAACTTATCGGTTCAACAACAAGGTGATCATTGTCTCTCGAAAGAAGCAGGTGACAGGATCCCTAGCAGCACAACCCTTGCTGGTGAAAGGGAAGGTAACGGATGAGCGGGGAGAGGTATTGGAAGGTGTGAGCGTGCGCGTGAAAGGTACATCTGTGGCCACGGCTACCAATACGGATGGAACGTATCAATTGGAAGTGCCGGCCGCTATTGGCACGCTAAGTTTTGATCTGATTGGTTATTCGCCCAGGGAGGTAAGTTTCGATGTCAAAACAACAGGTACGATTGATATGGTCTTGCATGAATCCGTTGATAATCTTCAGGAAGTAGTCGTAGTAGGCTATGGTACCCAAAAGCGAAGTGATTTAACGGGAGCAATAGGTTCAGTAAGTGCTAATAAGATAAACCAAGTGCCCGTTACTACAGCCTCGCAGGCATTGCAAGGGAGGGTTAGTGGTGTTCTGGTATCGCAAAGCAGTTCAAGGCCAGGTGCCGCACCATCTGTTTTGATCCGGGGAAAGAGATCCATTAGTGCCAGTAGTGACCCCTTGTACGTGGTAGACGGCATCCCCATTACCGGAGGGATGGCACAAATAAGTCCAAATGACATCGAGTCCATGGATGTGCTGAAAGATGCCTCTGCAACCGCTATCTATGGCGCGCGGGGATCCAATGGCGTAATCATGATCACGACCAAGAAAGGGGTTGAGGGAGGAACGCAGGTGGACTACAACAGCTTTTTCGGGCCGCAGACTATATTAAGGCAACTGGAATATATGGATGGCGCCACTTTTGTCGAAACTGTTCGCGAGTCTTACCGTGCTACGGGAAAATACCACTCCAGTGTCCCTAGCTGGGAAGAAGACCAAACCATTCCTACCTTTGTGAACGATCCGTATACGCTGGAGTCCATACGCTTGGCCTATGACGAGAATGGAAACTACGATCCCTCTAAGGTGCGATCAGACAGTCGTTGGTGGGATGCCGTACAGCGCACAGGCATGTTTACCGATCATCAGCTAAGTATCCGTGGAGGGAACAAATCTACTCGATTTGTCATTGGTGGAAGCTACAATAGAAATGAGGGAATCTATAAGGACGAAGATTATACCCGGTACTCCTTGCGCATCAATATCGACCATAAGCTGAGCGATATCATGGAAGTAGGTGGACAGACGCAGTTTTCGCATGCTTTGCAAAATAGGGGAAGCAATATGCAGAACAATTGGCGTGTCATGCCCATTGGAAGGTTCTATGACGATGAAGGAAATCTCCTTGCCCGCGTTTCCGGCACGGATGATCAGCATTGGAATCCATTGACACGTTTGGTAGATGGGGCGGTAGTCAACCCGTTGAAAACGAACCAGTTCTTTGGTAGCTATTATGGCGAAATAAAACTTCCCATAGAAGGCCTGCGGTTTCGGAGCAATCTGGGTATTGACTTCACTGCCGTTCAGGACTATGAATTTCAGTCGAGCTTGGCGCGTTCAAGTCGTCCAAATTATGCGCGAAATGCTACGGAGAATAGGTTTATGTATACTTGGGAAAACCTGCTTTTCTACGACAAGGCATTGGATAATCATCATTTGGGCTTTACCTTCTTGCAATCCGTACAACAAAACTTGGTAGAGAGCAACGGCATTCCGGTAGAAAATATACCCTCCGATGCGCTGCTGTATTACAATGTAGGCGCAGGCCTCATACCGGGCACGCTCCTTAGCAATAAGCAGCAGTGGAACATAGCTTCTTTTATGGGACGCGTAAACTATAATTACAAAAGTCGCTATCTACTGACCCTCTCGGCACGTTATGATGGGGCATCACGTTTGGCGGAAAGGCACAAATGGGTACTGTTCCCCGCAGCCGCCTTGGCTTGGCGCATTAAGGAAGAAGGTTTTGTGAAAGATATAAGTGCCTTGGATGACCTGAAATTACGGGTCGGCTATGGCACTACGGCCAGTTCTGAAGTGAGCCCTTATCAAACCAAAGGCACCTTGATAGCGAAGCACTATAATTTCGGTGATGATCATCAGATCGGGTACGCACCGGACATTTTGCCCAATCCCAACCTGACATGGGAGACCACTGGGCAGTGGAATGCCGGCGTGGATTTCTCCTTGCTGGAAAATAGGATAAGCGGATCGGTAGATGTTTATCTGCAGAACACCCATGATCTGCTCATCAATAGGCAGTTGCCGGTGGTATCTGGGTTCAGTGTGGTGATGTCCAATGTGGGCAGAACACGTAACAGGGGTTTGGAAATAGCACTGAATACGCAGAATGTCAGAAAAGACCGGTTTCAATGGAGCACCGATTGGATGTTTTATGCCAATAAGGAAGAGATCGTAGAACTCTACAATGGTAGGGAGGACGATCCTGGGAACAAATGGTTTATCGGACATCCGATTGATGTCAGTTTTGACTATAAGAAAATTGGGATCTGGCAAAATACACCTGAAGATTTGGCGGAAATGGCCCGTTTCAATGCAAATGGAAGCAATTTCATGCCGGGATCTATCCGTTTATATGACAATGGAGACTATATGATCTCGGCCGACGACCGTGTCATCCAAGGGCAGCGCAGGCCCAAGTACATTGCCAGTTTGGTCAATAATTTCCAATATAGCGCTTTTGATCTAAACGTGTTTCTGTACGGAAGTTTCGGAGCCATGCTGGAAAACAGTGTAGAGTACCTCAACCAAGCTCATCGCAATAGTGGTGTAAAGGTCGATTATTGGACACCAGAAAACCCGACCAATGATATGCCAAGACCAATTGAAGGTGTGGACAATTTGGACTACCGCAACACCTTATGGTACGAAAAGGCCGATTTTGTAAAGGTCAGGAATATTTCGCTGGGCTATACCCTGACGGACGGTCTGATAAAAAGCAGCCGAATCAAACGGCTTCGGTTTTACCTTACGGCACAAAATCCCTTCATGTTCACCAATTATACCGGTGTGGATCCCGAGGGAGCCGTGGGATGGGTCGCTCCCAGTGTGCGCTCATGGTTGTTTGGCGTCAATTTAAGTCTTTAAATCTATTAAAAATCAAGATGATGAAAATGAGAGTATTCTATTTGATATATTTATTGGGCAGTGCTATAGCAATCGGCCTAAATGCCTGTCAGTTTTTTTTGGAAGAAAAAAATCCTCCGACCCTGAACCCCGATTTTTATGGGACACAACAGGGAGTCGAGTCGGCACTTACGGCCGTATATGCCTACATGCGGTGGGGAGCCGGAGATGAGCGGTATAATGTATTGACCGAATATGGTACAGACCTGTTTACACAAGGTGAAGACCCGGGACCTTACGCCGCAGGTTTTAACCAATATGGCAGCCAGCTCAATCCGGACGCTATGGTTTTGTACCAGTTGTGGGAGAACCACTACAAGGCCATCGGAACAGCAAACTTGGTAATCCAACAGGCAATGGGCTCCACGGAGTTGTCAGAGTCCCAAAAGGTGGCAGCTGTGGCAGAAATGTCTTTTGGCAGAGCCATGTTTTATTTTGAACTGGTGCAGCAGTTTGGTAGCATCCCCCTAGTACTCGATGTAGCTTTCGAAGCGAGAACAGATTTTAGGCGTAGTCCCATATCGAGTATTTATGGTCAGATTATAAATGATTTGCGCTATGCAACCGAAAACCTGCCTGTGAACCCAAGTGCAACTGGTCGCGCAAGTCGATATGCCGCTGCTCACTTACTTTCGAAGGTCTATTTAACACGGGGAAGTGCCGTGAATGAAGCTCGCGGTCAGCAATCTGCCGATATAGATAGTGCCTTGTTTTATGCTAAGCAAGTGATAGAAAGTCAGAGATACAGCTTGCAGCCTAATTTTGCCGACCTATGGGATATAGGCAATCAAGGAAATAGCGAGATTATCTTTTCCGTTCAGTTTACCACCAATTTGGTGTTCAACGGAGATGGCAATACGTTTCATATGTACTGGGGCTCTTGGTATGAAGATCAGCCTGGCATGCAGCGCGACTTGGTTAATGGTAGGCCATTTAGAAGACACCGTTCGACGAATAAGACCATGTTTGAACTCTTTGACCGCAAGAACGATTCCAGATTCTACAAGAGTTTCAAGTGGACATATTATGCCAATAGGGAAGCTCCTGGGATAGCTATAGGCGACACGGCAATATATTATAGTTTGCTGTCGCCAACAGGCACGCATCCTTACCGCTATTTTACTTGGAATAGGGAAAATCCCAACCAAAATAACCGATACTATCCCGCTCTACTAAAATACCTCGACCCCAATCGGGTAGCGGTAAACGAAGCCAAAGGGAGTAGGGAGTGGATCCGTATGCGCTTGGGCGAAACTTATCTGTTGGCTGCCGAGGCAATGGGTAGGTTGGGCGACTATCAAGGAGCGGCAGATTATATCAATGTCTTAAGGGAAAGAGCCGCTTGGCATGATGGTGAAGAGAAAATGCCTCAGTACTGGAAGGAAGAAGGGGGCGAGATGGGCAATACCGAAAGTACCTATCCGGAAATCAGTGTATCGCCTGCCGATATCAGCACAGACTTTGTCCTCTTTATGCTCAACGAGCGCGCACGTGAATTGCTGGGAGAGACAAATCGCTGGGAAGATCTGGTGCGGTGCGAGCGATTGGAAGATCTGGTGAGGCCATTCAATCCCGAGGCGATTAACCTACGTCCATTTCATAAGTATAGGCCCATACCACAGCAACATATCGATCGGTTGAATCCGCAAGGCACCATAGAGGAGGAACAAAATGAAGGCTATTATTAAAACTGTTCAGACATTGAATAAGATAAGAAACAGGCTATTGGTTGGCACCCTGCTTATCGGTAGTGTTATATCCGCTAGGGGGCAGGGGCAGGGGCAGGTGTCTACTTTTTCTGATCTTCCCAAAGGATATAGCGCCCAGGAAGTTGGACAAAAGTTGAGCAGGCGTTTCTTGGTCAGTGAGCACATGCTGCACGGAGAGAAGTGGATCCATTATGCCGAGGTGTGTACCTGGTTGGGTGCCCTTCGTTTTGCAGATGCCATTGACGATGAAGTGCTAATCGATGAGCTGGAACAACGTTTTAGCCCCCTTTTTACCGCTCAAAAAGACCTGTTGCCCATAAAAAATCACGTTGACCTCAATATGTTCGGCGCTCTGCCATTGACCTTTTATGGTATAAATGCTAATCCCGCATATCTCCATCTCGGTTTGCCGTATGCAGACACGCAATGGGAGTTGCCGGCAGATGCTACCGAAGAGCAGCGTAAGTTGGCAAGCGCAGGATATTCTTGGCAAACCCGATTGTGGATAGACGATATGTTCATGATCACGATCATTCAAGCCGAAGCGTATAAAGTGAGCCAGAAAAGAGATTACATAGAGCGTGCAGCTAAATCGATGGTTTATTACCTGGAGCAGCTGCAGCGTCCGAACGGCTTGTTCTATCATGCGCCAGATGTACCCTTTTATTGGGGCAGGGGCAATGGATGGATGGCGGCAGGCATGACGGAACTCCTAAAAGTTTTGCCCAAAGATAGTGCGCATTACCAACGCATTATGGATAGCTATTTGTTGATGATGGCAAGTCTCAGAAAGTATCAGAATAAAGAAGGCATGTGGAATCAGCTGATTGATGACCCTCTATGTTGGGCAGAAACATCTGGATCTGCTATGTTTGCATATGCATTTATAACCGGGGTGAAGGAAGGATGGTTGGAAAAAGAAGCCTATCAGGAGCCAGCTAAAAAAGCGTGGATAGCATTGGTCAATTATATTAATGAAGAAGGAGATGTGACCGAAGTATGCGTGGGTACTAATAAAAAAAACGACCGTCAACATTACTATGATCGTCCGCGTGTTGCCGGGGACTTTCACGGGCAAGCACCGGTCTTGTGGTGTGCCTATGCATTGTCGTACTGATTTGGATGAAAACCGAAAAAAAGAATATTTTGAAGAGCGTAGTCATTATTTCGATAGGTCTTGTTGTGCTCCTAGCTCAACATTCTTCTGCCCAGCAGTGGCAGGCACAATGGATTACGGCCGTCGAAACGGCAGATAAAGCCAATACCTGGTTGGCCTTTAAAAAGGATATCGCCATAGGAGAAAAACCTTCTGCGGCCATTGCCAAAATAGCCGCCGACAGTAAGTACTGGCTATGGATAAACGGAAAGATGGTCGTGTTCGAAGGTGGACTGAAACGAGGGCCAAATCCCATGGATACGTATTACGATGAGGTAGATATTGCCCCTTTTCTCAGGTCGGGAGAAAACACGATAGCCGTGCTGTTATGGTACTTTGGCAAAGAGGGCTTTTCCCATAAAAGCAGTGGTAGGGCAGGACTGTTGTTTGATTGCCAGTCGCCCGAACTGACTGTACTAAGCGACAGAACTTGGCAATGCAAGCCGCTGGAAGCCTATAAGACTGCGGGAGCCCCAGAACCAAATTTCAGATTGCCTGAATCCAGTATCCTGTACGATGCGCGTGCGGTAGATGCCTCCTGGCAGGAAAATGGGTTGTTGCCTATGCCGAATGCCGTGGAAATGGGAACTGCCGGCAGTGCGCCCTGGAATCAACTCGTCCTGCGGCCTATTCCCTTATTTAAAGATTTTGGTCTTCAAGATTATGATGGTCAACAGCGAATCGCTTCTTCAGAATACGATACCATTGTTTGCCAGTTGCCGTACAACGCCCAGATGACGCCGTATTTCAAAATAAATGCGCCTGAAGATGGACAAAAGATTATCATATGTACGGACAATTACCTTTACTACAATGGGGGTGATGACTATATACGTGCCGAATATATCACTCGGAAAGGGATCCAGGAGTACGAAAACCTTGGGTGGCTCAATGGCCACAAAGTGTACTATATCGTTCCAAAGGGCGTGGAGATACTTGATTTAAAATACCGCGAGAGCGGCTATGATACCGATTTTGCCGGAAGTTTTGCTTGTAGCGATCCTTTTTTCAACAAAATATGGGAAAAATCGAGACGCACACTATACCTTACCATGCGCGACAGCTATATGGACTGTCCAGATCGCGAGCGAGCGCAATGGACCGGAGACGCGGTGAATGAATCTGGGGAAACATTTTATGCCCTTTCGCCATCAAGCCACGCACTATCAAAAAAATGGTTGTTGGAAATCATAGGATGGCAACGCCCTGATGGCAGTCTGTTTTCCCCCGTCCCCGCGGGGAACTGGGATAGGGAGCTTCCCGATCAGCTATTGGCTACCATAGGCTATTATGGGCTTTGGAATTATTATCTCCATACCGGCGATAAGCAAACGTTGGAGAGGTGCTACGCGGCGGCGCAGAAATACTTGTCGCTTTGGGAGCCAGATGGCAAAGGCACCGTCAAGTTTCGAGGTGGCGACTGGACCTGGGGAGATTGGGGCAGCGAAAAGGATATGGTGCTGATCTTTAGTTCCTTTTACTACCTAGCCTTGAAGGGTATGCAACTGGCTGCGATAGCCCTTGATGAAGACGAAGATGCGGCGGATTATCTGGCTAGAATGGATACTTATAAGAAAGCGTTCAACGCCCTATACTGGACAGGTGCCTGCTATCGTCATCCCGTTTACTCGGGGAAGACCGATGACAGGGTGCAGGCGCTCGCCGTGGTTTCTGGTCTGGCGGATGAGGAGAAATTCCCTGCGCTGTTGTCTGTTTTTAAAACGGAAGAACATGCAAGTCCCTATATGGAAAAATATGTGATGGAGGCCCTGTTTCAGATGGGTGAGGTAGAGTACGCACTCGAACGCCATAAGAAACGCTTTGGAAGAATGGTAGACGACCCCAATTTCTCTACCCTGTGGGAGGGATGGAACTTCAACGACCCCACCTACGGTGGAGGCACGGTGAATCATGCATGGAGCGGCGGAGCGCTTACCGTTTTATCCCAATACTTATGCGGCATATCTCCCATCGAGCCAGGGTACAAAACTTTCCAAATTGTACCACAAGTGGGGGAGATGGCTCAAGCTTCGGCTACGGTGTCGACAGTAAGCGGCTATATCAGGTCCTCTTTTGTGCGAGAAACGGATCGTTTTGCCCTAACCGTGGATATACCTGCCGAGACAAGCGGCATCATAGGGATTCCATCAACTTATGCCAGAATATTTCTCAACGACCAATTGATATGGCAGGATGGCAAGTACCAGGATGAGACCTTTGCTCATCCCGATGCAAATTCCTCTCTTGTCAAAATGAAGGTGAACGAAGGAAAATGGAAGATCGTTGCACAATAATTCGACAGTAAACTGCCATACGTCAAAGCTGCAATGCCATTGGTCAAAGAAATTTTAAATAGGTGTTTTCCTGCCTTAGTTTTAGGTTGTATTTATAGAATTAAAAGGAAAAGATCATGCAAAATACACGTATCAACTACCTCGACTGGCTTCGGATTTTGGCCATCTTTGGCGTTCTGCTCTTCCATTCGGCCATGCCGTTCTATCGCGATTATCATTGGCATATTGTCAATCCCGTAAGCAGCGATATACTTAGCGAATTTAATTTCTGGCTTAGTCGCTTCCGTATGCCCTTGCTGTTTTTTGTTTCAGGTGCCGTTACTTCCTTTATGGTCAAGAAACGATCGACAGGGGGCTTTGTATTGCTTAGGCTACGTCGGCTATTCATCCCGGTCATCGCGGGTATATTGATCGTGGTACCACCGCAGGTGTATGTAGAACGCCTTACGCAGGGGTATGAAGGTAGTTACTGGGATTTTTATCCGTCTATCTTCAAGCTTGAGTTTTACCCAAAGGGGAATTTCAGCTGGCACCATTTGTGGTTCATCGTATACCTCTTCATTTATGACCTTCTTTTTGCGCCATTCTTCAAATGGTGCACTACGGATAAGGCGAAAGCGTTTCTTCAAAAACTGGCATTTTTCGGAAAGGGAAAACACGTGTATTTGCTGATGCTGCCCACCACGTTGCTGTTTTGCGGAATGACGCTCCGCTATCCCGAACCAACGAACGATTTGATTCACGATCCGCTTTACTTCCTGTACTGGTTGACGTTCGTATTGGTAGGCTTTATCTCCATGGTGCAGCCAAGTATTATGGATAGCTTGGAGCGCAATAGGCGCTTTTCACTGGGCATGGCCTTTTTGCTGGCGCTGTTTATAAACAGCCTTCGGTGGAGCGATTTCAAGTGGGGAGAGTACGTGTCCAACTATGAACAAGATTGGCGTACCTACGTCTACTTGGCACGTTATCCGCTGGTAGCCTGGAGTTTGGTGTTTGCCATCCTTGGCTATGGGAAAAGATACCTCAACTTTAGGCATAAGGCCATGGCCTATATCAACGAATCTATCTATCCCTTTTATATCCTGCATCAGACCGTCATTCTCGTTATTGCCTACTTCGTGGTTCGCTCTGCCGATGGTGTAGGTCTGAAATATGTGTACATTGTGACAAGTTCCTTTTCCGTATCGATGTTGATTTATCACCTGTTCATCCGGCCCTACCCCCTTCCTCGTTTTCTTTTTGGGATGAAACCTTTGAAAAAGACACCCAAGACGAACATTATTCCCGATATTGCAATACAAACAGAGGGAAGCGTATTAGCTCGCGATTGATTATGGAAGCGGTAAAGAAAATAGACATGCCTGACACGTGGCGGTGGCCGAGGTTCAGCTGGACGGAGAGATTCGTTTTCCCGCCACTCTATGGCCTGCTGATCTATACGATCATACGTTTGATAACGGATGTCATGTCTGGAACCAAATTTTGGTTGAGATCGTGGACACTGAATGCCATAGAGCTATCAACGGTGGTGCTCACTGCTTATCTCTTTGCCTATGTCGTGCGGCGCCTATTGCGAAAGAACCTGCGACTTATAAGTACGAATGAGCAACAAGGACCTTTACGGGAGTTTTTCGAGGTCATACTTTACATGGAAATAGTTGCCGTCGTATTTATACTGCCTATGGTCGCCTTGACGGACGACGGCGCTCAGCTCATCGATGTAGTCAATGTGTGCCTTATCCCACCTTTGTTCAACCTGTTGTACTATACGGTATCCAGGGGCAATGCACTGGTACAGATAAACTATGAACGCCAGCTGCAGCTCGAAAAGATTCACAGCAATACGCTTCAGGCCGAACTTCAGATGCTGCGAGCTCAATATCATCCGCATTTTCTGTTCAATGCGCTGAATACGGTCTATTTTCAAATAGATGAATCCAATGACAAGGCCAGGCATACGGTGGAGCAACTCTCCGAGTTGCTGCGCTATCAGTTGTATGACCAACAGGAAAAGGTACCGGTACGGCAGGAGCTGGACTATCTGCAGTCCTACATTGCTTTACAGCGACAAAGGATGAATGAACGCCTGCAGCTGGAGATAAATTTGGACGGGCAGTGGCCTGGGCGTTCTATATACCCCTCATTGCTCTTGCCTTTGGTGGAAAATGCTTTCAAATATGTGGGGGGCGATTATTTTATATACATCAAGGCTGTCTCAGCAGACACCGATTGCTTGTTTTTTGAGGTGATAAATACCATACCAAAAGAAGCGAAGGCTAACAAAAGCAGTGGTATTGGCCTGGAAAATCTTCGTAGGCGATTGGAGTTACTTTATCCCGAAAGGCATGAGCTGTTTTCTCGTAGTGAAGGAGATAGGTATAGGGCCAATTTGAAAGTTAGATTTTAAATAGGGTAAGCGCCATCTGACCGATGGATAAATTATTTACGAATGAAAATAAAATGTGTCATTACGGACGATGAGCCCATAGCTAGAAAGGGCTTGCAGAGCTATGTGGAAAAAGTAGATTTTCTCCAACTGGAAGGAGTGTGTGAAGATGCTTTGGCCTTGAATACTTTTCTGCAACAGCATGAGGTCGATCTATTGTTCCTGGATATAGAAATGCCTTACCTTTCGGGGGTAGAATTGCTACAGTCATTGATCAAACCGCCAAAAGTAATATTGACGACGGCTTATGAACAATATGCATTAAAAGGTTATGACCTTGAGGTCATCGACTATTTGTTGAAACCCATTTCCTTCGAACGTTTTCTGAAAGCCGCCAATAAAGCATTTGATTTTTTTGACAGGGGCCGTCAAGTGGAAAGTGGTAGGGATTTCTATGTCAAGACCGATGGTAAACTGATGAAATTGAGTTGGCAGGATATTCTCTTCATAGAAGGAATGGAAAACTACATCTGCATATTTACGGATTCCGATAAATATATCGTACACCTGACATTGAAAAACATACTTGAAAAGATGCCGGTCGGTTTTGTTCAAGTTCACAAATCGGCCATTGTCAACATATCCGCTATAAATAGTATACAGGGAAACATGATCGAGATTGGACAACATCGCGTCACTATCTCGCGGAACTTAAAAGATGAGGTATTAAAGAAAATTGTAGACAATAGACTGTTAAAACGTTGATATAATGATGATTGGATATTCTTTTCTCGCAAGAACGACTTGTTTGATGGAGAAGACGTATATTTAAGAAATTAATTTGGGCTGTGTTTGTTCTAAAGATGATCAGTTCTAAATAAATAAACTATGCGATTATCTATAGAAAGAAAGCCCGTAAAGGTATATCCAGATCCTAAGCGTGTCATAGCCCGATTTTTTTATAATGGAGACGAACGTGCTCAAACGGTGGTCAGGCATGTCCTGGCTTTGAACAAGGCACAGATATTTGGCCTCATTTCTCCTTTGTTGCAAGAGTTTTCCAAACGGCATCGTAATATTACCAAAATCTTGATGCGGCATTGCAAGCGAGTGAAAAGTGCGATAGTGGCTGCCGGTAGCGATTTTGACCAATTGGATGACTATACCAAGCTGCTGATAGGCTCCTATTTTACCCACGAATATTCCATAGAATCTGCGGCCTTTTTCAATCCGTCTATTATAGCAGATCCGGATCAGAGCGAGCTTGAAGAGGGCATGCTACGTGTCATTCTAAGTTTTAGGGCAGTTGGTGAAGGGCATATCTCTTCCTTGGTTTTCAGGCGCGCACTTATCAATCGGCACAATGATATCACTGTCCTTCCATCGGGCAATTACGTGGATGAGGCCGATACCATCCGCAATGCCGTTTACGACAAAAAGCTGTTTTTGAGAAAGGCAACGGATGCCAATGTTTGTGAAGTGATCTTAAGAGAAATGGAAGACAAACTGGAAGAACGATTCGAGTATGCCAACCTAAGGGAAGTCATCGTGGCATTCAGGGAACGCTATGCCGAGGATGAGAAGCTGTTGAAGGAAAGCAACCTCATCTTGGCCTTGTCCGACAGCTATCGCGAAATCATCTTTTCGAAAGATACAGATATTAGCGACCGGGTTATTTTCCCTATTTCCGAATTTGAGCGCAAGGGCATCGAAGATGCGCGTTTCGTACGTTTCGAAAAAGAAAATGGAGGGGTTACTTACTACGCTACCTATACCGCCTTTGACGGGGAGCATATTATGCCCAAACTGCTCAAGACGAAAGATTTCTACAGTTTCAAGGTCAGCCCCTTGCACGGCTTGGGCGCCAAGAACAAGAATATGGCACTTTTCCCACGAAAGATCAATGGCAAGTACGTGATGATGTCCCGCTATGATGGGGTAAGCAATTACCTGATGTACTCGGATAAACTGAACGTATGGGAGAATCCCATCAAGCTGCAAGACCCCATCGAGCCTTGGGAGTTCGTACAAATGGGCAACTGTGGGTCACCCATAGAAACAGATGACGGTTGGCTCATCATCACGCATGCCGTAGGGCCTATGAGGCGCTATTGCATCGGTGCTGCGCTTTTGGATAAGGAAAACCCGGAGAAAGAAATTGGAAGGCTGAAAGAGCCTCTCATCATTCCAAACCCCGACGAGCGTGAGGGCTATGTGCCCAATGTCCTGTATTCCTGTGGATCTATCATCAATAATGGCGAACTGATCGTGCCTTATGGCCTGTCTGACCATAGTTCGTCCTTTGCTACGGTCACTCTGAAAATGCTATTGAGCAAGCTTACTGCAAGCGAGCATTAAACATTAACCCTTGCCGCCCAGCTTTGCCTCGATCGTATGGGTAAATCGTTGGATAGGCAATGGTTTTACCGCCTGTTTTTCTATGGTCAAATGGGAAATGAGGTAAGCCAATGTGCTTTCGGCACCTTGATTTCTGTTGACGCCGTACTCGTGCAGACCATCGCAGCATCCGCCCATTTCCTCATCGTACAATGGAATGCGCAAGGTATTGTGGCCCAAAAACCATTGATAGCATATGTCCATTTGTTCGAGGTACGTGCTGTCGTTCGAAACATCGAAAGCTTCGTCGTATAACAGTACCATAGCCATGGTTTCAATCGCTTGTTGGTCATAAAGTCCCATCTCCTTGTCCTTTTCCAGCCATTTGCTATTGCCAATAGGATGAAGGTAGCCTTTGTCCATGGTTTTGGATTCCAGAAAAGCCATACTTTCCATGGCTACGTTATGGGATAGCATATCTCCTGTAATGTCATAGTGGCACAACAGGGCCATAGGCAATAGGGCATTATCATAAGTCAGCTTATCTTCAAACCAGTGCCAGTCGGTGGTGCGATGTTGCTCATAGGCTTTGCAAAGCACGTGGGCCAAGGCATGGCCTTGGGCAAGCATAGGCTCGTCCTGATGATGTATTTTGAGGTAATGGCATACGCCGATCAAGGTATTGGCTACACCGCGCAAATGGGTTAGTGATGCGAAGTGGGGGATAGTATGAAACAATATTTCTTGAGCAAACTCCCGATAGGAATTGTTGGGAGCGAAATGGATCAAATAGCCCAAGGCCCAAATGGTACGGCCAAACGAGTCTTCCGACCCTTGCTCATCCAGGTACTGGCGGCTAAAGCTCAGGAAATTGCGAAAATTGCCGTCTGCCCGTTGAAGGTATTGAATGTAACTTAGATAAGTTGGGATCAAGTCCAATGCCGCCATGTTTTTTTGCTGATGATATGCCATGGTCGCCATGAGCAATGCCCTTGCATTGTCGTCCAGGCAATAGCCTTCCTTGAGGTTGGGAATGCCAAATCGGGCATGTTGTACAATGCCCGTATCGTCCGTAAGGCGTTGCACGTGCGCCAGATTAAAACGAGGAATCTCAAAGGGTTCCAAAAGCAGGTCGCAATATTTTAGCGATTGCTGCTCGATGGCCTCATGCAGTACTTCCAGGTATTTCCTGCCGATAGATGGCCAGCGCAAGGTGATACCATATTGGAAGGCCTTTTCTTTCAGTTTGCTGCGCTGGTCTTCATGAGTGAGCAGGCGATTGACCTTGCTGGCCAATTCTTTGCTGTCCTTAAAACCAAAAAGCTCCCCGCGACCTTGGGCTAAGAGTTCTTGTGCATGCCAATAGGGCGTAGACAGTACCGCGGCCCCGGCTCCTATGGCATAGGAAAGCGTACCACTGGTAATCTGCGCCTCGTCAAGGTAGGGTGTCACGTATAGGGTACAGGTAGAGAGATATTGGAAAAGCTCGGATTCCGAAAGGAATGCATTGATGAATTTGACGTGATCCGACACGCCCAATTGACCGGCCAAATCCTCTAGGTAAATACGGTATTCCTCTCCCGATTTGCGCATGACGCCCGGATGTGTTTTCCCGATGATGTAATAGGTGATGTCCGGATGTTGGGCTATGATGGCAGGCAATGCCGTTATAACTGTCTCCAGCCCTTTGTTTCGGCTTATCAGCCCGAAAGTGAGCAAAGAACGCTTCCGATGAAACAACTGGTCTGGGATAGGTTCTTTCAGAATCTCTTGGCCTAGATCGGGCACGCCATGCTCGATCAATTGTATTTTTTCCGACTTGATTTTATAGATCGACTTCAGAAATCCAACGGCACGATGGCTCATGACTATCACCTTGGCCGATTTGCGCGCTATTTCCCGAACGACGTTCAATTGCATGTAGGTCGGCTCTTTCAAAATGGTATGCAGGATACTTACCAAGGGTATCTCCAGCCCATGAATGAGATTGAGCAAGTAGTAGCCCGCCTCGCCCCCGTATATGCCATATTCGTGCTGCAGTACGCATACAGCTGCTCCGCTTTGATTGATATACGCTGCAGCATCCTTGTAGTCCTGTCGTTGGTTTTGCCGTATGACGTATTTTACTTCAGGAGGATAGTCGTAAATCGCTTTGCTATCATGGTCGTTTATGGCTACCAGATAGCTTTCAGCCATTTCTTGAGAGCTATCCAGGGCAATTGCTTGATATAGATTATGATTGAAGGTGGCTATGCCGCACTCACGTGGCAGGCAGGTAGCTAGATATGCGATTTTCATGAGCTGTTTTCTAGGGGTGAAATGAATCTATAAAGAACATCGATGTTCAAAACTCCTATCTCATGAGTGATACGACGTTTTATGCATTTAGCTCAATACGGTAAATATAACCAATTAATTATAGGTATAACATTTTTATTTGTCTAAATGTTTATAATATAATTTTTTGATTTTTGATTAATTTGTGATATTTTCGAAGTAAAGTTCTTGTACGGTGCTAAATGGATATTTTTGGATTTCCTTTATAAGAAAGAGTACTGGTAAACAAAAATTTCCCTCCCAATCGACTTTTAGGTTGAAAGACCGTAAAGGCACTGTACAATCTGTTGAAGATGGCGATATATGGCTTTCAGTATCCATTTTGGAAGATGGCATGCGAAAAATTAACTTATTTATAATATGATTTATCTTCGGTATCATCATGCTTTGAACTAACTTTGCCTTGGAATGGACAAGCTAAGGGCTATTAATGAACAAGATGCCACCCAGCTTTTGAAATTGCTGAGAGTGGGAGACACAAAGGCTTTTGAAGCCATTGTGCAGGATCATACGGATCGCTTGTTTCAACACGCCGTGAGCTTGTTGAAAGACCGGGACGATGCGGAAGATCTCGTACAGGACGTGTTTATGGAGTTATGGCAGCGCCGAGAAAAGATCAAAATAGACCTTTCTCTATCGGCTTATCTGCATAGTATGTTGAAATACCGTTTTCTCCGCCACGTGTCGCGTGCCAGCCTACATGCCGATGCCATGGCTCATTTGCTACGGCGCATGGATCAAATGCAAGAGTCTATTCTAGACGTAATGGCTGCCTCCGATCTCCAACAAACGCTTTCCGAAGCCATCGATCGCTTGCCCGAAAACATGCGTCGCGTATTCGTGCTTCGCAATGAAGATTATTCCCTCAAGGAAATAGCTCAGGTAATGGGCCTGGCCGAACAAACTGTAAAGGGCTACCATTCTGAATTGAATCGAAGGATAAAGGACACTGTGTTGGCCAGGCATCCCGATATCAGCCATACGTTAATTGCCGTTGTCATAGCGCGCTTAATAGAAAATTAACAATTTCGTATCAAAAAATCAACATACTTTTTGGT
The DNA here is from genome assembly GCF_000427965.1 of Olivibacter sitiensis DSM 17696. Lineage (GTDB taxonomy): Bacteria > Bacteroidota > Bacteroidia > Sphingobacteriales > Sphingobacteriaceae > Olivibacter > Olivibacter sitiensis. The sequence goes on from NZ_ATZA01000015.1 coordinate 18,885, forward strand.
TTGCCATGTCTCTCCTACCTGTAAAGCAATAGCAGAGTGTGAAGACAGCAAAACTAAAAAAACTGTTCAGGCGCTACCTAAGGGGGCGGGCTAGCAAGGCAGAAAAATATGTCGTTGATAGGTGGTATGAATCGCTGATTGAGGATGCTGGTTCCCTGCGACAGGCTAATGATCCGCAACGAATACAATTTCTCAAGCAGCGTATAATTGGACGTGTTGTAAACGACGACGATTCCCCAAGGATATGGTACAGGCGTCCCTGGCCGCGCATGGCGGCCGCAGCTGTCGTTCTTTGTTGCATCTCCTGGCCTTTAGCGATATATCTCCAGAACGATTCTTCCAGTACGCGATCTCAATCGGGCTATCATGTGATGTTGACAGGTGTCAACCAGCTAAAGCGCCTGACGCTACCCGATAGTACGGAAATATTCCTCAATGCAAATTCCGTCCTTGAAATGCCTAAGGATTTTGGACAAAAGGAACGTGTGGTACGTTTGTCTGGTGAAGCCTATTTTGACGTGGAGCCGGACAACCTACGTCCGTTCAGGATCTTGGTAGACAGTTTGGAAATAAAGGTACTAGGTACTTCGTTCAACGTAAATGCCTACAAGCAGCTGGAGTACATTAATGTCTCGGTAAGCAGCGGTAGGATACAACTTGTCGATAAGCATCACGCGCTGGCCACATTATCTGCCAACGAGCAACTGGCCTACCATAAAGAGACAGCTCAATTCGAACTTCACACCCTGCTCTCCAGCAATGAATCGTCTTGGAGAAATGGTGTCTCGGTACTAAGACAGGCTAGCTTTAAGGAGCTGGCCTTGGTCATGTACAATAGTTATGGCGTCAACCTCGAAAGTGTTGACGAAAGCGTTATCCATACATTATACAACTTCACAGTACGCTCAACGCGTACACTGGAACAAACGATGGCGCAATTGACTGAAATGATCCAGAAAAAATATAGAAAGGAGGGTGAGCGTATTATCATCTATTGATACAAAAACAAAACAGGGCCGCAGAGTGCAGCACCTGCTTACGGGTTGCGGGATATAGATTGGACGCCTATGGCTGCACCCCTGATTAGTAAAGAATTAAATTACCAAACATCCCAAAGATAACAAAAGGAATGGACATACCATGCTAAGGAGCGGAAATGTCCATTCCATATCAGAGTGGGAATATATAGCAACAATCATATGAATTTTTTACCGCAATGGCAGTGGTATATGAAAATAACAAGTATACTTTATTTAATGATAGCGGTGCTGACACCGGTTGTTCAAGCATCGCCTGCGTATTCGCAGGGACTTAATAAACGTGTCACCGTCAGTTATCGTGAATCCACCCTTCAGGAAGTTATCCTCGATCTACAGGAAAAAGCAAACATCGATTTCGGCTTTACCGAAGGGTTGAAACTGGACGAAATAAAAGTAACCAACGTCAGCTTTACGAAAGAATCGCTAAGAAATGTGTTGACTGCCTTGCTACATGGCCAGGAGATTGTATTCAATGAAAGCTCAGGAGCCATTATCTTATCTCGTAGGCAGCAGCCTGGCCGCATTACTGGCATTGTGACAGATGAAAATGGAGAACCACTTCCCGGAGCTAACGTGCGCGTGGTGGAGCTAAACAGGAGTGTTGGAGCGAATAACGACGGCCGCTACTCCCTAAGCGTTCCTGAGGGTACTTATACCTTGGAAGCAAGGTTCATTTCCTACAAAAGTGAGCAGAAAACTGGTATAAATGTAAGTACGGGAGGAAATCTAACCGTTAATTTCGGCCTTCGGGCAGAAGCAGGCGATTTGGAAGAGGTGGTAGTTACGGCATTGGGTATAAAAAGGGAGGCAAAAGGCCTAGGCTATGCGGTAAGCACTATTGGCGGTAAGGAACTAACGGAAGCAAGGCCCAACAATTGGACCGATGGGTTGAAAGGTAAAGTGGCGGGATTGAACCTGACACAAACGGGCTCTGGCCCTTTAAATTCCACTAGGATAAACCTTAGAGGGGATAGATCGCTGGATGCCACCAAAAATGAAGCACTGATCATCGTGGATGGCATGCCTATGGTCAATAGCACCGGCAGAGCGAGTTCGGGTGTTTCCGATGCTTACGGTGCAGGAGCTGGAAGCGACATCCCAATCGATTTTGGCAACGGTCTAGGAGATATCAATCCTGATGATATAGAATCCATCAGCGTATTGAAAGGAGCCGCGGCGACGGCTTTGTACGGCAGTAGGGCCGCAAACGGAGCCTTGATCATTACTACTAAGCTAGGCAAAAAGCGAGGCGGAATAGGTGTCACCATCAATTCCAATACAAGCATCAATGATGTGCTTCGGTGGCCAGATATACAATATGAATACGGTCAAGGCAACAATAACCGGAATGCTGCCGGCGAATTGTATTATTCTTATGGATTGTCTGAAGATGGCGCCAACACGGGTTCTACTTCCAGCGCCTTTGGGCCGAAGTTTGACGGCCAAATGTACTATCAATACGATCCTGCAATAGAAGCACAATCTACCGAACGTTTGCCTTGGGTGCCCTATACCAATAACATTAAGGGTTTCTGGCGTACGGGTATGACACTGACCAATAGCGTGGCTCTTGACGGTGCCACTGACAACTTCTCCGGTAGGGCTTCCATCACCCATACCAAGAACGAATGGATCATGCCCAATACGGGTTACGAAAGCTTGGTGGCATCACTCAATACCAGTGCACAGCTTTCCGACAAGCTGAAGCTAAATGCTAAAGTGGCCTTTACCAACAAAACAAGCGATAACCTGCCCGGTACGGGTTACAACAACCAATCCATTGCCTATTTCATGATCTTCCAGAACCCTAACGTAGACCTGGAAGCCGTGTATGGCCCGCGATGGAAACAAGGGCAGGAACAGGTAGCACAGATTCACCCTTATAGCTCCTACATAGAAAACCCGTACCTCATAGCTTATGAAATGACCAATGGGTTGAAAAGCAATAATATAGATGGGAATTTACAGGGTGTCTATACCTTCAACCCCAAGTGGGAGCTGATGATTCGTTCTGGCTTGAACATGCGTCAGGACAGGAGAGAATCACGTCGTCCCTGGAATACGGCAAATTATGCTATGGGGATGTATAAGCAGCAAGACGTGTTTTTCTTTGAGTCCAATAGCGATGCCTTGCTCTCTTACAAGGACAAGATTGGTGAGCAATTCAGCATAAATGCTTCACTTGGAGGGAACCTGATGAACTATCAAAACAAACGGAATAGTGCTACGGCCAATGGTTTGACACTACCCGGGGTATATACGCTAGCCAACGCACTGGATGTGCCAATAGCTAATAACCTCATGGAAAACAAAAAAATCCATAGCGTTTATGGCTTTGTCAATCTATCTTGGCAGGATAAGATCTTTGTCGATGTGACGGGTAGGAACGATTGGTCTTCTACGTTGCCTGCCGAGAACAGGTCTTATTTCTATCCATCCGTAAGCTCCAGTTATATCTTGAGTGATATGATCGCTATGCCAAGTGCCGTCTCTTTTGCAAAAGCGCGCCTTTCCTGGGCCATGGTAGGAAACGATACGGATCCGTATAGGCTACAGAAATATTATGGACAGGTTGATTTTCCGGGGTCGGCCAGTGCGCCTACCGTTTTGCACAATGCCCACCTGAAGCCCGAGATATCTCAATCCTGGGAGGCTGGGCTCAATTTTGGATTGTTCAACAGTCGAATCAATGCTGATGTGAACTTCTATAACAATTCCACCATCAACCAAATACTTGCCGTGCCATTGGACATTACAACGGGATATAGCTCGGCCTATATCAATGCCGGTAAGGTGAGAAACAGGGGTATTGAGGTTATGCTGAGCGGCCAACCGATTGCCAATAGAAATTTCAGTTGGACATCCACCGTGACCTGGGCCAAAAATGACAACCGTGTTTTGGAGCTGAGTGAAGATATTAATAGTGAGCGGCAGATCATCGCCCAGACCGGTGGCGGTGTAGCCCAAATCATAGCTACAGCGGGCGGTACTACAGGAGATCTATGGGGTTACGGATTGGTACGTAACGAGCAAGGGCAGGTGGTATTCAACGCCAGCACGGGATTGGCGGTGCGTCCTTCGGAGGTACAAAAGATAGGTAATGTATATGCCGACTGGCGAGGAGGATGGCAAAACGAGTTCAGTTACAAAAACTGGCGCTTGAGCGCCCTGATCGATGGGCAATATGGTGGATTAATCTACTCGCAGACCCACCATAAAATGACGGAGCAAGGTAAATTGGCCCACACACTACTAGGTCGTGAGACCATGACGGTAGTGGGCGATGGGGTCGTGTTAAACAGTGATGGCAGCTACTCGCCCAATACTACGCCCGTAGCCATACAGACTTGGTATGCCGATTATTACCGCAGGGCCAACCTGGAGACCAACACCTTTGACGCCTCGTACTTGAAGCTTAGGGAAGTACGCTTGGAGTACAGTTTGCCTAGAACATGGTTGGATAGAACGAAGTTTTCTGCCGCCAGTGTGGCACTGTATGGACGCGATTTGTTCATGATTTCCAAGTTTCCAATCTTTGACCCAGAAACTGCAACGCTCAATGGCGATACGGTCATGCCGGGGGTAGAAATGGGGCAATTGCCCACACCGCGCACTTGGGGGCTGAACCTAAGACTGAGCTTATAACCGTTTTTGTACCTCAAGAAATTAGAAGAAAAATGAAAAAGAAAATAATATTGATGATGTCCATAATTGGTGTGTTTTTGGCGCCATCATGTACCAAAGAATTCGATGAACTGAACACCAACCCCAATCTTATAGATAAAGTAAGTCCGGGGAGTTTGCTCACTCCGACGGTATATGGAATGAGCACCTATTTTACGGTACGCAGTTACGATTTTACTTGGCAGATCATGCAAGTAGGCCTGCCAAATCCGAGTGTGGCGCTTGGCGTGCATCGCTACGATTTGTCCGAGACAGCTGGAAATGGTACATGGAATACCTGCTATAGCTGGTTGAGGAATATCAGGGAAATGCAAGAGGCAGCTGAAGTGTTCGATCAACCCGTTTATCAGGCGGTGGCTTATACCTTGCAGGCCTATATCACGGGTATTTTGACCGATAGTTTTGGTGATGTGCCTTTCAGTGAGGCATTGCTCGCCGAGGACGGGATCAGTCAGCCGGTATTTGATACACAGGAGGCTATATATAGCCAGCTGATTGCCAATCTGGAGGCAGCAAATGGTATTTACGAAGCATCAGGCAATATGGTGGGCGAAGATCTCTTGTATGCCAATGATAAGGCAAAGTGGCGTAAATTCAACAATTCGCTGTTATTGCGTCTGTTGTTGCGTTTGTCAAAACGTACCGAGTTCAATAGCTACGAAAGGATCAGGGCCATATTGGAAAACCCTACGCAGTATCCTATATTCGAGAGCAATGCCGACGCTGCCTTGGTAAGTATAAGTGGCATCTATCCCTATAACTATGCCTGGGCTCGTAGGCAGGATTACGTGAACTTTGAAGCCATGTCATCGCACTTTGTAGACCTGCTCAACGGATTGGCCGACCCAAGGCGTCCCCTGTTTATGACGCAAGCGAGCAGGTTGGTCGACGGGCAAACACAGCAGATCGGTTATGTGGGAATCCCCAGCGGCCATTCTGGAGATGAATCGCAGTTCAATTATAACCCCAGCACGCCTAACGGAAACCTGATGGTATTCGACAATATCGGTACCGTTATCAAGGAAGTGATCATGGGCTATGCCGAAGTGGAATTTATCAAGGCGGAGGTTGCACTACATTTTGGTGACCTGGAAGCTGCCAAGATTGCCTACGAAAAAGGGGTGGAGGCGGCCATCACCCAATGGGTAGGAGGAGCAATGCCGGCCGATTATTTCGATAACGAACAAGCGGCATTCAATGGTACTTTGGAACAGATCATGACGCAAAAATACGTCGGCCTTTTCTTTAACGACTATCAACAATGGTTCGAATACCGTAGAACAGGTTATCCCGTATTGCCAAAAACCGAGTATATGCTCCATGATGGCGTGATGCCTACCAGGTTTATGTACCACAATACGGTTAGGATTTATAATCCGGAAAACTACCAGGCTGCCGCCGAACGTATCGGTGGAGATGATATATTGACCAAAGTTTGGTGGGAGAAGTAGGGAATAGACATAAATAAGACCGGCAGTATATTGTTGCCTAATGTTAGCGGTCAGTATCGTTTTTGCACGTACTGACCGCTAAATTATTATAAAGTGTTCCCTCAAGTTATTTTTACACGTATTTCAATACGCAAAATTCCCATCCCAATCCACTTTCAGGTTGAAGGGCTGCAGATAAGTATCTATCAATACGGCAAATTCGCGGCGTGTAACAGGTCTTTCTTGATCAAAGGGAGTAGTGAATTTAAAGCGCTTTGCCCAAGCCTTCTCCACCTCGACGTTAAGTTCATCCCCTCTATTGGCAAGGTATTTTATAAAGTCGAGCGTTTGCCCAAGGGTAATTTGTGGGATGTCCTTATTGCGAAGAAACCAAATCTGGCTTCGTGTATAGAGCTGCTCGCTGATATCCCTTATTTCGGTGCTACTCACAGTTGAGTCGGGGAGAAATAAGAACTTATCATCCGTATATTGTCCTTGCAACAAACCCGTGGCGCCTATGCGCTGTATAGGACCGACGTGAGGATCCAGCACCTTGATGTCTTGAAAGGGAAGGAGCCAAGCGCCGTAAGCCAGCAGCTCGCCTTGGAGGGTACGCAACGCAATCTTATCGGTTGTTGTATTGAAGAAAGCACAAAATGCAGCCATAGTTCCCACCGCTTGCCCTTGTAGCATCAGCTGTGGCACTAGGTTTATATCTGTTTCTTTCATGATGTTTCCCTCAAATCCCTTGGTAGCGAAGATGTTGGATGCGGTGTCAGGAACTAGGGCAGAGATAGGGAGAGAACCCATTTTCCCATTCTGTAAGGCCAATGACACTCCAGTGCGGTAGCGTATATCGCCGTAGTCAATTTGTTGGCGTGCTATACCGATCGCATTTTTTACTTTTACCCAACCGTCGTCGGTAAGGTAATCCTTACCAAGCGCTTGAAATAGCGCATGGCTTTCCGAGGCATCTACAACGACCTCAAACTTTTGCTTCTCTTTGTTCGAATACGTGACTTCATAGCCCTTTCCTGCCTTTTTGATCGCTGCTATAGTCGTTTTATTCCGTACCTGAAGATTTTTTGCAGTGTCGACTACATTTTCAAAGGTGTTGATGGCTATTTGTGGATTAATAAGTTGACGGGCGGCACGATAGGCCGAATCGCTTCCTTGTTGAACATTGGCCAATGCCCTTAGAAACAAGGCCCAAGAGCCTACGGATAGATCAGCATAGGCATTGACTGTTTTCGCCTCACCGTTTGTAAGGGCACTTTCTACTTTTGCCCCCTCCATTACCCATAAGGTCTGTACGCCGGATTGTGCCGATTGCAGGGCAGCGGCAAAGGCATCCACGCCGCTGCCATAGACGAGTACTTTGGGCTTAAAAGCTTTTTCCTTCGTTGCTCGTTGAGGTGCATTTTTCGGTGGCGGACCAGGAGGCCGTCCTTGGTTTTGCCCTAGCGCGAATAGCGGAACCACGATTAATAATAATAAGTATAGGCTTTTGTACGGTAGTCTCTTCATTGTGAGGGTAAAAATAACAAATGCAAGAGAAAGGTAAGGTTAGTTTACATCTTTTAACAAAAAAAGCCTCCCAGTAAAGGAGGCCTTTTTGTCCATGTAGCTTCTTTTCGTTAATTGGCAGCTTGTTGTTTGGCTTCCTGAACCATTTTGTCGTTAGCTACGATAACAATTTCCACACGGCGATTTTGTGCACGCCCTTCCTCGGTATCGTTACTGGCAATGGGCTCGTTGAAGCTTTTACCCTCGGTCTTGATACGCCCCGAAGCGAGGCCTTGCGCTACGGCATAGTCCCTTACAGCCTTTGCCCTACGTTCAGATAGTCCCTGGTTGTACTGCTCGGTACCTTTGTTGTCGGTATGTCCTATCACCAAGATGTCCGTATCGGGATTGCTGTTCAGCGATTTCACCAAGTTATTGATATTGGTCTGCGCATTGGGTTGCAAGGTAGATTGATCAAAACCGAATAGGATACCCGAGTCAAACTTCACCACGATACCTTCTTCCTCCCTGATCACTTCCGCCCCTGCCACGGTTTTTTCGATCTCGGCAGCCTGTTTGTCCATTTTTTTACCGATGAGGCCACCAGCGACTCCACCTATCGCACCTCCTATAAGAGCTCCTACTGCCGTATTGCCAGCCTTATTACCTATGATGGCACCAATACCTGCACCGCCCGCTGTGCCTACCGCAGCACCTTTGGTCGTATTGTTCATGTTTTTAATGGTGCTACAACTAGTCATTAACATGGCAGACGTAGCTACGGCAACACCGAATACGCTTATTTTCTTTGATAATTTCATTTTTTGTTTTTTCAAAAATATGTTTGTTCACCGCATAATAGCAATTTGAGTGCCAAAAAAGCTTTTTTCTCAGGCTTACCCGATTTACAAAACCCTATTCCCAAATAGCACCTATGTGAAATGGATAGATGAGCGGCTGGCCCGAGATGGCCTTGCCCAAAAACAATAATCTCAAAACACCGCTCCACATAAATCGAAAACTTCGTAGATTAGCACACAAAACGAATCAACGGATATGAAAAATCACAAAAACTACGCCTTAGCTTTCTTTCTGCTATTTGTGGCGGGCAACGGCATAGCCCAAGAATACGAATGGAAAACGGAGCAATCGGGTGGCTATACCTACCGTACGGTGACCGACGATCCTACGAAATCCAGGTTTTATACCTTGAAGAACGGGCTCACGATAATATTGAGCCCAACGCCGAAGGAACCGCGCATCCAATGTTACATCGCCGTGAAGGCAGGAAGCAAGACCGATCCCGCCAACCATACCGGGCTGGCCCATTACCTGGAGCACATGCTGTTCAAGGGCACGGACAAGTTTGGTTCTTTGGATTGGTCAAAAGAGAAGCCTTTACTGGACGAGATAGACAAACTGTATGAACAGTATAACAGTACCACCGATAGTGCCCAGCGCAAGCAAATCTATGCAAATATAGACAGCGTATCGGGCGAGGCGGCCAAGTACGCCATAGCCAATGAGTATGACAAGATGATGGCTGGTATGGGAGCGCAAGGTACCAATGCCTTCACTTCTTTTGAGCAGACCGTCTACACGGAAGACCTGCCCAGCACGGCGGTCGACAAATTCTTGGCCGTGCAGGCCGAGCGCTTCCGCAGCCCGGTTTTCCGTCTTTTCCATACGGAACTGGAAGCAGTGTACGAGGAGAAAAATCGTGGATTGGATAGTGATAGTCGTAAAACCTTTGAAGCCATGTTTGCCAACCTGTTTCCCAATAGCTATGGCAAGCAAACGACCATTGGTACCATTGAGCACTTGAAAAATCCATCGCTCATAGCCATCAGGGAATATTATAATACTTACTATGTACCCAACAATATGGCTATTATCCTCTCTGGCGATTTCAACCCTAATGAGGTGATCAAAAAGATCGACGCCAACTTTGGCTTCATGCAAAACAAGCCAGTGCCACCATATACTTATGATGAGGAAAAGTCAATAACGACACCTGTGGTGAAGGAGGTATGGGGGCCCAATCCAGAAAGCATCATGATCGGCTATCGTTTCCCAGGAGCATCTACCAAAGACGCCCAACTGCTGGAACTGATGGGAAGTATCCTTACTAATGGTAAAGCTGGCTTATTTGACCTCAATCTGGTGAAACAGCAAAAATTGCTTTCTGCCGCAGCCTTTCCCTATGTGCTGAAGGATTATAGTACGCTCATATTGCAAGGTAATCCGATAAAAGACCAGTCGCTGGATGACGTCCGCAACTTGATGCTGGCCGAGATCGATAAGCTGAAAAAGGGCGACTTTCCTGAGAGCTTGCTGACGGGTATTGTGAACAATGCTAAGAAAGCAACCATACAATCAAACGAAAGCTACGAATCAAGGGCCAGCAATCTGATGGATGCATTCACTTCCGGTATAGACTGGAAAACACGCGTAGCCTACGATAAGACCTTGGCGGAGATCACAAAAGATGATATAGTTGCCTTTGCCAACAAATACTTGAAAAACAACTATGTGGCTGTGTACAAGAGACAAGGAGAGGATAAGAACATGCTGAAAGTGGAAAAGCCATCCATTACGCCAGTAGAGGTGAATCGCGATGCCCAATCGCCTTTCTTGCAGCACATCGATGCGATGGCCGAAACCAAAATCGAACCTAAGTGGTTGGATTTCAATAAGGATATCAATAGGACAAAGGTGAAAGGAACGGAGCTGCTCAGCGTGGAAAATAAGGACAACGCCATTTTCCGTCTCGCCTACCGTTTCGATATAGGCAGCTATAATGAAAAGTTGTTGCCTATTGCCGCCCAGTACATCCAGTTTATCGGCACGAAAGATAAAACCGCGGAAGACATCAGCAAGGCCTTCTATCAATTGGCGTCTTCTTTCAGCGTATCGGCCTCCACGGAGATTACCACTATATCCCTCTCGGGATTGCAGGAGAATTTCGATGAGACCGTAAGCCTGTTTGAGGATCTGATTCGCCATGCCGAACCCAATGAGCAGGCGTTGACTGGACTGAAAGTGCGCCTGCAAAAGGCACGTGAAAATGCTAAGCTCAATAAATCGGCTATCTTACAAGGCTTGCTGAGCTATGCGCAATATGGAGAGAAAAATCCTTTCAATAATGTGTTGAGCGATGCGGAACTGGAAGCTATCACCGCACAGGAGTTAATAGACCTCTTGAAGGATTTATTGAACTATAAGCCTCAGATTATCTACTACGGACCCAAATCGGGAACCGATGTTGCTGTTGTGATAGATTCGCTACATGCCATACCAGACTCATTTAAGGACTATCCTACACTTGTAGAGTTCAAAAAAAGAGATCAACAGGCCAATGAGGTTTATTTTGCTCACTATGACATGGTGCAGGCAGAAATAGACTGGTTTAGGAATGCTGAGGTTTATGATCCCAATAAGACTGCCATCATTCAGTTGTTCAACAATTATTTTGGTGGCGGCATGAGCGGTATCGTGTTCCAAACCATTCGCGAATCCAAGGCGCTGGCCTATTCAACCTATGCCTACTATAGTTCACCAGCCAAAAAGGACGATCGATACAGCATAGTGGCCTATGTGGGTACACAGGCCGACAAGATGAACGAGGCCATTGCCGGTATGAACGACCTGATCAATAACCTGCCCGAATCTGAAAAGGTATTTCAAACAGGTAAAGAGAGTTTGCTGAAATCCCTGGTGACCAGCCGCATTACCGAAGACGGCATTATCTACAGTTATTTGAGCGCCAAGCGTTTGGGCATTGATTATGATATGCGCCAAAAGGTATATAGCGAGGCGCAGAAATTGAACTTTGCCAATTTAAAAGCTTTCCATGACTCGGAGTTTAAAAACAAGCCTTATGCCTACTGCATTGTAGGCAGCAAAGAGCGTATCCCTACTGCGGATCTGGAAAAATACGGTACGGTAAAGGAATTGGATTTAAGTACCTTGTTCGGGTATTGATAAAAAAGTAGGTGTATCAAAAGCGCTGTAAAAGCATATGTCTACCGCCATTTAGAAGCCGATTTTCGAGTGGTGACGGAATGGCGGTAGATTATATATTCATGCGCAATTTATTTAGATGGGGAAAAACTTTCAAAATAGAGCCAAAGAGGGTACCTTTGCATACACGCTAAAATCTACAGGAAATGGATACTCCCCAATACCATTTACAGGATACAAAAAACAATATCAAACGCGTTCCCATGTTAGTGGCTATGGCAAAGGGAAAATGTGCCAGATGCCGCAAAGGGAATCTTTTTAAAGGACCATTTACTTCAAACACAAACGAGGTATGCAGCAGTTGTGGCCTTACCATTGAACGTAACCCAGGTTATTTTTATACTTCTATGTTCGTGAGCTATGCAATGAACGTGGCGGAGATCGCCACCTTGTGGATTGCTACATCGGTGCTTTCAGGTGACTCTAATGATCCCTGGCTCTATTTGTCTGTAATAATTCCGGGATTGCTCCTCATGGCACCATTCAACAACAGGTACTCTAAGGTGATACAAGTATATTGGCTGGATCCCGGCTTGAAATATAGGCCCGAGTTGGCGGATACTTTTAGTAAAGAACGTAAGGAGGATGAAAGCGAATTGAAGGAGGCAGTTTCCGAGCCATAGGATAAATAAAGGATCAAAGGAAATACCCCGTCAAATCAATTGCTTTTGATTTTCACTACGCCTAGTATAAGCGCAATGATGCCCAGTACTAAGGCCAGGTAGATAATATCACCTGCTATTTTCAAAACCAACCCAATCAGCCAGACGGCAATGAGGATAGCTGCTATAGTAAAAAATATTCCTCTCATAATATAATATGTGTTTAGTTCTTTTTTGAAGTGTTCAACACGCGAAGGTTTCTTTTTGTTTTTGTAAAGCGATATCGTCCTAAAGAGAGACTTGATTGGTTTGACTTTTAAAACCAAGTGTCTTTAATTTATAGAACCGTAATGAAAATATCGAACTCTCAAATATAAGGGCTATAGTGTCCAATGAACAGCTATTGGCAAACGCTCTCTAATGAAAAGGGGCGCTGTATTTTCCACAAAAAATCAGCAGTGAGGTAAGACGATATGATGCAAAAAGCCGATAGGCTGCCTTTCTTTGGGCAGCCTATCGGCATTAATCAGTTCTTAAAGCCATTCATGGTCGTTCATCAAGAAGTCCATGCTAGGCATAATGGGCGCGCCGGGAGGCATCTCGGCGCTTGCTGCCGGCTTGAAGGCCGAAGGATCTTTTTCGAACTGGGCTATTTGTGCCAGACCGAACAGGATGTTTGCCTTTGCCGCATCTTTACTTCCCGCCTCGCGTTGTTGCAATAGTGCTTTCAGCTGAGCTATCTTCAGCAAGGCTTGTCCTTTCACCAAGTCGGAAGATGCATCTCCTGCCGCAAGTTCCAACAGGTATTTGACCACTTGGTTGTTCACTACGGCCTGCAGGTCACCGTAATAGCCATTAGGTAGCCCTTTTGCCCAAGTTTGTTCAATCAGTTTGTCTACTACGGCAGCGAAGCCGGGCTGTTTGGCATCTCGTCCGTTATACTCTATGAGCCTGGCAGCACGTTGTGGGTCCAGTATGGAGGAGACCGTTAAGGCGGCAGCCGATTCGGCAGCGGCCAGCGGATCAAAAGTAGGACCGGTATTGCCTCGGAAAGTTTCCATGGATGCAGGATAGCCCGAGGGGCGGGGAGGGATCATCTGAATGAGCTTTTCGGGTAAGGCCAAGGCCTCTGGCGTAATGCTTCCCAGCAAGAGGTCAAGTGCCTCCCATTGGCGCTTGGGATCTACCGTTTGCGTAGGCACCTGCCCATCGTTCTTCACCGCATGGGTAAAGTATAGGCCGCCAACACTTTTGGCCACGGCCTCCACTTGGTAGCGATGCAGCAAATAGATAGGTACCAACACTTCATGGATAGTTGTCAGAGGTTCGCCGTCCAGTATGGATTTTTCCGAGAAGCGGTCCAGCACCGTCCTACGCACCTTCATCAAGGTCTTCATAGCCTCTAGTGGATCTGTGCCATCATCCCATTGGTGCGATACGGGGTGCGTGTATCCGCCAATGTCGGGGATATACTGATGCCCCTGCGCCAAAGTCTCTTTCATGATTTTATCCAATTCGTCAGCCTCATTGGCCCCTTTTGGGAATTGACTGTAGCCCCAGATAACCGCACGAATGTCCCAAGAACCGATTCCCTTGGCATAGGCATCGCTCAAATCTATGGAACCATCACTGTTCAGCTTGGCTCTCGGGAAAGGGTAGTCCATGACCGATGCCCTGTCTTTTGGGCTGGCAGCAAAGTTATGCGTGAAACCGAGGGTATGTCCTATCTCATGGGCCGAAAGCTGACGTATACGGGCTAAGGCCATCTCCTCCATCTCTTTTGGTATGGGTTTCCCTTGTTCGTAAGGTTGCAGCAGTCCTTCGGCAATCAGGTAGTCCTGCCTGTGGCGATCTGCCCCCAGTGTCACTACGCCTTTGATGATTTCTCCCGTACGTGGGTCGGAATAGGAAGATCCATAAGAAAAAGCCCTAGGATTGCCAGCCCTGTTCACCCAGTTGACCACATTGTAGCGGATGTCCATGGGATCGGCCCCTTCTGGCAGCTCCTTCACCTGAAAGGCATTTTTGAAGCCTGCGGCTTCAAAAGCTTCGTTCCACCAGGCTCCACCTTCTATCAATGCACGTTTGATGGGCTCTGGGGCACCTCTGTCTATATAATAGACGATGGGCTTTATCGGTTCGCTCAGGGATGCGGTGGGATCTTTTTTCTGCAGGCGGTGCCGTCGGATATACCTTTTGACCAGTGGTACGCTCATTGGAGCAGAAAAGTCCATAAAACTGAACTGGTTGAAGCCCGAGCGGGGATCAAAAGCGCGTAGCTCATAGCCTGGTTCGGGCAGTTCCACGAAAGACTGGTGCAGGTTGAGTGTGATGGCATTGATATCGGGGGCAATGTCGCTGGAGCCTCCACCGAACCCCCTGCCCGATGAAGTCGACGCGCCAGTAAAGGTGAGCAGCGCCTCAAACTCGGTATTTTTGGGAAAGTTTTTAGTGTTGGGCAGGAACACGGCGGAACGGCTCTCGTCTACCCGATAGCTGGCAGATGAGGCAGCTTGCCGAGATGCCGTACCTCCAGGGCGCGCCGAGCCCGATGCCAGTCCCGATGCTACGTTCAAGGCATCGCGGACAATAAAAGGCGTGATGTCTATCAAAGATGAAGAACCATCTTGCGCTACTGGGACGAATCCCCAAAGGACTGATTTTGCGAAGGCATTTTCTACGGCTTCTACCTCATCTGCATTGTCCGTGATGGCCCGAAATCCGTAGTTGGGTTCCACCAAAAGCACCTTGGGGCCCATACGAATGAACTTTGCAACCCTTGCGGAAGCTCTTCCCCGTTCTGCTGCTCGTCCAGCTCCGTTAGACAAGGAGCTGAAATACAGGAATTCTTCGTCAAATCGTTCAACTTTCAAAAAAAGCTTGCCGTTGGATTCGTCATAGAAAAAATCGAAATAGCCTTTATAAGGTTTCATCTTTTCTGTAATGGCGGCAATGCTTTGCTTAGCGGTACCTGTCGCAGCCTGGCCCGAACTTGATCTATCGGGCGGTTGCGCATTTGCGCCACCCATGAATAATAGCAAGGTAAGTATCCATGCTGCTGTAATCGTTTTCTTCATACTTGTTGAATTTATGGTTTTTGAGTTGACGTACGTTTGATTATTTCAAATGTCATAATAAATAGTTGGATTAATTGAGTAAAACCGCTATGTGTATCCATTTTTTTACGTTTGTAAATAATGTTGGCATTTATCTGTTGAATTGTTTGCAGGACGGCAAAAAGCTCTTGGTAATTGCATTGCATTAGTTGAGCAATTTATCTAAGTTTGCATAATTTATGCTTGGGATATGGTTATTGTATAACAGCCCTTTAAAAAATCAAACAACTGATGCAACGATCTATTTTGCTTAACGGACCGAAATTCAACATTACTATCCAGCGTTTATGCCATCAGTTGATAGAGAATCATCATGACTTCTCCAATGCGGTGATAGTGGGGGTACAGCCGAGAGGAATCCAACTTTCCCAAAGGATCAAGACAGAGCTGCAAGAAATTTTGAAAATAGACAACCTGCCTTATGGTGAGATGGACATCACTTTTTTTCGCGATGATTTCCGAAGGGTGGGGACAGGGCCCTTGGTGCCCAACACGACAAACATGGACTTCATTATTGAAAACAAGAATGTGATTTTGATAGATGATGTTTTATGGACAGGGCGCACCGTGAGGGCAGCGATGGACGCCCTCCAATCTTTTGGACGGCCGAACAAAGTGGAACTTTTGGTGTTGGTGGACAGGCGCTTTTCGCGCCATCTTCCCATAGGGGCGGATTACATAGGCATCCAGGTAGATTCCATCAACTCACAGAAAGTGATCGTCAACTGGAAAGAGACAGAGCTCGAGGATGAGATCATTCTCCTCAATGAAGACGAACAATAAATTCAAGGCTAGTATAAGAAACGGAAATGGCAGAGACAGCACAATATTTAAGTACTAGGCATGTGCTCGGTATAAAAGATCTAAATGTAGATGACATACAACTTATCCTCAATACGGCAGATACGTTCAAGGACGTGATCAATAGACCTATTAAGAAGGTGCCTTCGCTGAGGGATATTACGATAGCCAATATTTTCTTCGAAAACTCCACACGTACCAGATTGTCATTTGAATTGGCGGAGAAAAGACTGTCTGCCGATACTATAAATTTTGCGGCATCTTCCTCTTCTGTAAGCAAAGGGGAGACTTTGATAGACACGGTGAACAATATCCTGGCCATGAAGGTCGACATGATTGTTATGCGTCACCCTTATCCCGGTGCTGGTGTGTTCTTAAGCAAATATGTTAAAGCTCAGATAGTCAATGCAGGTGACGGGGCGCATGAACATCCTACTCAAGCACTCCTGGACGCGTTCTCCATCCGCGAACGGTATGGGGAGCTGGAAGGCAGAAAAGTAGCTATTATAGGCGATATCTTGCACTCGCGCGTTGCCCTATCCAATATTCTGTGCCTACAAAAAATGGGTGCTGAGGTGATGGTCTGCGGACCTACTACATTGATACCGAAACATATTGCTTCATTGGGGGTTCATGTGGAGCATAACTTGATGAAGGCATTGCGCTGGTGCGATGTGGCCAATATGCTTCGCATTCAGCTGGAGCGGCAGGATATCAACTATTTCCCTTCATTGCGAGAATATTCATTGTTATATGGGCTTAATAAAGAACTGCTTGATAGCTTGGATAAGCAAATTACCATCATGCATCCCGGGCCTATAAATCGGGGTGTGGAGATAACAAGTGATGTGGCAGATAGCGATCATTCCATCATCCTCGATCAAGTAGAAAACGGGGTGGCCGTGCGGATGGCCGTTCTTTATCTATTGGCAAACAAAAGAGGATGAATGCCATTGCCAGGGTATTGCGTTTTGTACCGCATAATATATTATTTTCTTGGATTGCTCGTTATAATTAGGGGTTATCAACAGGTGTGGAGTTTTTGTTTAGGCAAAGACGCACCATTCTTCTTAAATAGCAGAAATATTTAACACACGCTATATGTTAAAAAAAATTACCCGATTAAGTATAGTAATCGGTCTATTTTCAAACACGGCCCTAGCCCAGCAAAGTGCTTGGCAGGAACTCAATCAAGCCTACAAAACGGGCATGGAACTCTATGAAAGAGGGAAATATGCAGCTGCTTTCAACCAGTTTGGCAAAGTAGAAGAACAAAGGACGCAAACTACGCAGCAGGAGGATGAAAAAGATCAAATCTCCCTCATCAAGGAGGATGCTCGCTTCTACCAAGCCGTGTGTGCCCTGGAGCTGGGCAACGAAGATGCAGAGTCGCTTTTCCTTCGCTTCATTAAAGACCATCCAACCAGTAGCAACACCAAGGCTGCCTATTTTCAGGTAGGGCGTTCCTATTTTGGGCAGAAGAACTATAAAAAGACGCTCGAATGGTTCGACAAGCTGGATGGCGGTGGGCTGAGCGGCGGACAAGCTGCTGAGTATCGCTTTAAAAAGGCCTATTCCCATTTTATGGAACAGCAATATGCCGAAGCCAAACCTTTGTTTGAAAGACAGAAAGACAATGGCGGGAAATACCAGGAAGCCTCCATCTACTACTACGCTTATATTGCCTATTTGGATGGCGAGTATAAAGTTGCTTTAAAGGAATTTGAGCGATTAAAGGGATCGAAGACCTACGAAAGCAGTTATCCTTATTATATAGCCGCATTGTACTTCTTAGACAAACGATACGACGATGTACTGGCATATATATTGCCTATCTTGAAAGCTACAAAGCAGGAGAATGAGACCGAAATTTTTCGTATAGTGGGTGCCACGTATTTTGCCAAAAATGACCTGCAAAACGCGGATGTCTATTATACCAAATTTCAGCAGCAGGATCAAGGTAAGACACAGAACAATCAAGATGATTACCAAATAGGCTACATTGCCTATAAGAAAGAGGATTACGAAAAGGCGATTAAGGAATTGGAAAAGCTGAGCGATGCAGATGCGTATTACCAAAGTGGGATGATTCTATTGGGTGACGCTTTCATCAAAACGGGGAATAAGCAGAGCGCAAGAAATGCTTTTTTCAAGGCCTCCAAACTTGACTTTGACAGCAGCATGAAAGAGCAGGGATTGCTCAATTATGCCAAGCTTTCCTACGAGCTTGAATTTCATCAAGTGGCACTGGATGCAACTCAGGAATACTTAAAAACTTACCCACGCTCCGCACATGTGGACGAAGCAAAAACGCTTTTGGCGGAAGTACTGTTAAGTACAAAGAATTACAAAGCGGCAATCGATATTTTGGAATCTATCCCGAAGAGAAATGCCGACGCCAATACAGCATACCAGAAAGTAACCTACTTCCGGGGGCTGGAGTATTATAATGAGCGTGCCTTTGAAAATTCAATTTCTACCTTCATGCGGGCAGAGTCATTCAATTACGACCAAGAGATTAAGGCTCTGGCGACCTATTGGAAGGCTGAAGCCATGTACGAAGTGCGCAAATATGCCGAAGCTACAACGGCCTTTGAGCAGTTTCTGAGAAATCCGGCAGCGAAGAATACCGATGTGTACAACTATGCAAACTATGCATTGGCCTATGCGGCTTTCAGAAGCGAGCAGTACCAAAAGGCGGCTACCTATTTGGAGCGTTTCCTCAACTCGGGAGAAGGGATAGAGCTCAATACCAAAAACGACGCCATTGCCCGTCTTGGAGATTCTTATTTCATGGCCAAGAATTACGGTAGGGCAATGCAACAATATGATAAGCTCATAGAAAGAAAGGCCAAAAGCCAAGACTATGCCCTATTCCAGCGTGGGATCATCCAAGGTCTGGAGGGAAGAACGGACGAAAAGATAGCAACGCTGACCGATCTATTGGCCCGCTATCCACAATCCAATTATGCCGACGATGCGAGTTTTGAAATTCCCTACACCTATTTCCTCACGGGAGAAAATGAAATAGCCATCAAAGGTTTGCAGGATATGATAGAGAAGTATCCAAGGAGCAGTTATGTCCCGCGAGCGCTCATCACCATTGGCCTCGTGCAGTACAATAGCGATCAGACAGATGCTGCCCTCAGCACGTTCAAACGTGTAGTGGAGCAATATCCCACCACCGAAGAAGCGAAGCAGGCACTTAAATCCATACAAAACGTGTATATCGATCGCGGAGATGCCAACGGTTTCTTGAGTTATGCACAGGGTACCAATATTGGCAACCTTACCACGGCCGAACAGGACAACATCACGTTCCAAGTGGCACATAACTATTTTATCCGCGGCGATTACGAAGCAGCTATCGAGGCCATCAATGCATATTTTGATAAGTTTCCAAAGCCTATACAGGAAAAGTTTGCGCGTTTTATCCGTGGCGAAAGCTACTATAAGACAGGTAAGCCCACCGAGGCTATCCACGATTTCAATGTCATATTGAACGATTGGACCAGCCCGTATACGGAGAGGACGCTCATCAGTGTGTCTAACATGCACCTAGGACTCAAGCGTTATAACGAGGCTATTGCTCCATTGAAGAAATTGGAGCTAACATCCGAGTATAAGGAGAACTATGGTTTTGCCATACAAAATCTCATGATCTGCTATTTCCAACTCAATGATTTTGACGAGGCCATTAAATATGCAGGTTTCGTGAAAAACTATGAGAAGTCTTCCCTAGAGGATAAAGTGAAGGCAAGCCTGTATGCAGGAAAGGCTTATATGCTTAAGGGTGATTTAAAGGCAGCACGCAAGGAGCTGGAGTTTGCCTCAACCAATAGCCAGACCATAGTAGGCGCTGAGGCAAAATACAATTTCGGTGTTTTGCTTTTCGAAGAGGGCGAGTATAAAAAGGCGCAAGATACCGCATTTGACTTGATCAAAAACATGCCGTCATATGACTACTGGGTAGCTAAGAGCTTTATTCTCTTGGCAGATACCTATGAAAAGCTGAAGGACAATTTTCAGGCCAAGAGTACACTGCAAAGTGTCATTGACAATTATGAGGGCGATGACGATATTCTGCCCACTGCAAAAGCACGTTTAAAGAAATTGAATGAAAAGAAATAGTAATATGACAGCCAATAGTAGCTCGATAAAATATACATTGTTCATGCTTTTTGGGCTGTCTGCCCATGCCGTGCAGGCTCAAGTAGATACCACCAAAAGAAAACCCGGCGAGCTGCCTCCTACCATGGAACAGGTAGAAGTGGTGCGCGATTATAGGCCCATATTGGCCGATGCCGTGAAAATTCGCCAAAGTCCGGATTTAACCAATATAAGGGCTTATCAGCCCAAGTTAAAATATAGCATACAGGATAAAAAGCTGGATATCAATACCGGTACACATCGGCTGGAGATACAGCCTTTGGCCGACCTAAGGCGAGAAACATTGTATAATAGCTATGCAAAGTTGGGGGTAGGTAACTTAAGTACCCTTAACGGCGAGGTATACCTGGCAAGTGGGGAAGACGAATTTATGCAGTACGGTGGTTTTGCCCGTCACCTGAGCCAAAAAGGAAAATTGGAAGGGCAAAGCTTTTCCCAGCAAAAAATAGGCGTTTTTGCGCGTTCCATCTTGGACGATTTCACGCTGGACGGAGAAATAGGTTTTAAGCGAAACGCTAGCAATTACTATGGTTATAATCCTGATTTGCCCGATGCGAATCTTGATCCCTCCAGTATTGCATACAGCGACATATATGCCAAGGGGGAATTGACCAGCAACTTTACGGACAATGATGCCTTATTGAGCTATTCCGTGAAAGCGGATGCCTACTTGTTCAGTAATAACTATGATGCAGGAGAGAATGCCTTTGCCATCAGTGCCAATGTGAATAAGCGAGTAAATGTCTTTAATATCGGAGCCAATGTCTCCGGTGACTTTGCCTCGGTAAAGGATGCAGCCTATTCTATTGGTAACCATATTGGGAAAATCAATCCTTATGTCAGGTTTAAGGGAAAAGGATATAATTTAACGCTGGGAGCCAATTTCGTATCGGAGTTTGGTAGCCAGTCGCAGACCAATATTTTTCCTGCAGTCAATTTGGAGCTTGCGTTCATTCCGGAATATGCGACCATTTATGCCGGTGTGGATGGCGATGTCAAGCGTACCTCCCTCAGGACACTCGCCTACGAGAATCCTTACCTTAATACGAATATTGCCATTGAGAACATGACCGAGAAGTTCAACGCATATGGAGGTATCAAAGGCAATGGAGGCGCTACCCTAGGATATAAGGCGGGTGTCTTCTATAAACGTATCAACGACTTGCCTTTTTATGTGAATGCTCCAAATACAATAGGCCCTGCAGATGGCTCAATATACAACTTTCCCCGGTTTGACCTGATCTACGATAATGGAGAAAACAATATCTATGGGCTGGAAGGTGAAATCGATTTTCAGGTTTCCGAGGCTTTCAAGCTAGGCGGCAAGGTAACTATCTCGGAATATGATATCGAAAATGAGGAGGAGGCATGGTTCATGCCCAAGTTTAGGGCCGAAGGTAATACGCGAATCAATATTACGGACAAGGTGTTCGTGACAGGCGAATTGCTTTTCGTAGGGCAGACATATGCCAAGGTTTATGAAAGTCCTTACTTTGGGGAAACGGCCTCGTTGGAGTACACAAAGGTTACCGTTCCTGCCTTTGCAGATTTAAGTGCAGGGATTGAATATCGGATTACACCCCGTATAGGCGTGTATGCACAGTTTAATAACTTGCTGAATACCAGCTATCAAAGGTTTTTATATTATCCCCGATTAGGTTTTAATGCTATTGGTGGGGTAAATTTTTCATTTTAATCAATAAAGCATCTAACTTTGCTTATAAAACAAAGCTAATATGACTCAAATAGGCAGCCTGTTAATACGATTACTCAATCAGCACGCTAAGGTAAGCGTGACTGGCATAGGCCTATTTCAGAAGAAGAGAGTGCCTGCCAGATTTGATAGTGAAAGCAATCAGTTTCTTCCTCCCAGCTTTAGTTATGAATTGATAGCGCAGACAGGTAGCGATCGCCATCTTTTGGATTATTTCATACAACAAGATCAAGTTACGCAAGAGGAAGCGGAAAGAAGGTTGGAAGAGGTGGCCAACTCATTGCTACAGGAAATAGAACAGAAAGGAACAGTGTCTCTGGCACCTCTTGGTTTTTTGTCTAAGCAAGATGGGGTGCTCGTGCTGTCCTCTGAAGAACTGCCCTTAGGCTTGAAGCCAGTGGCAGACATTGTATCGCAAGAGGAAACGCCTGATGTCGTTCCTGCATCTACCGGTATCCCTTCGCAGGAACCAGATATCGCCATTGAGGAGCCACAACCCCCAACTGACCTGACGAACGAACAGGTGCCTGTGGAGGCCGAACCAGAGGACGAGCCAGTTTCAGAAGTGGAACAAATAGAAGAAAATGCAGCTGCCGCTGAGGAATTTGAAGGGGAGGGCGAAGCTGTTGGACGCGTGAAAATCCAAGAGCCAACAGGTATAAAATGGAAAAAAGTAGCGTTGTGGGGCGGTCTTATACTCTTATTTTTAGCAGTAGGTGTCTATGCTATTCTTGCCGTGAGAAAAAATCACGACGTCTATAACAGCTTTTTGGTAAAAGATACAGTGAGAAACGAGGCGGCTGAAGAGGAATCGACGGCGCCCGTAGAGGAAACGTTTATAGAAACAGAAATCGACAGCTTGGCTGAAGGAGAAGAGGCAAGTGGATCGGCAGAGGAACC
Source organism: Olivibacter sitiensis DSM 17696 (assembly GCF_000427965.1). Taxonomy (GTDB): domain Bacteria; phylum Bacteroidota; class Bacteroidia; order Sphingobacteriales; family Sphingobacteriaceae; genus Olivibacter; species Olivibacter sitiensis. Next base: position 41,871 of record NZ_ATZA01000015.1, read on the forward strand.
TATAGAGGATACGGGATCGCTTATCAGAAAGATCGATCCAGCAAAGCCATATAACATTATCGTGGGGTCCTTGCCAAATAAAACACTGGCATTGCAGCAAGTGGAGATACTGAAAGAAATGGGTATTTCTTCCTTTGTGCTGGATAGCAACATGCCGGGCAATAGAAAGAAAATAAGCTGCGGGTCTTATGCCACTTACGAGGAAGCACTTGCCAGCCTAGCTTACGTGAGACAGCATATAAACAAAGATGCATTTATTTACCCTAGCAAATAATATCAAACAATTCGAACCTTAAAAAAGCAATATATACAACATGTTCTTATTACAAGTTAATAATCCTGCGCCTTTAGATTCCATGCTAACAACCCCAGGACCATCGGCAACACCAATAGAAGATTTGCGCTTCATAGACTTGCTCATCAAGGGGGGATGGGTTATGCTACCCATTGCCATCTTGGCTTTTATCGCGTTGGTCATCTTTATTGAGCGCTATATAACCATCAGAAAAGCTGGTAAGTACGATTCAAACCTGATGATACAGGTGAAACAGAATATACTTTCGGGCAGGTTGGATGCAGCGTCGGCAATATGTAGAAGTAACAATAGCCCACTTGCTAGAATGTTGCTGAAGGGACTTACACGCATAGGTAGGCCGATCAAGGATATTGAGGGAGCTATTGAAAACGTGGGCAAGCTGGAGGTAGCACGCCTGGAAAAAAATATCAATATTCTAGGTATCGTGGCCGGTATAGCGCCAATGCTTGGATTCGTGGGAACTATATTGGGGGTAATTACGATATTTCATGAAGTATCCATAACGGGATCGATTGAAATTGGTACTGTCTCTGGTGGTCTTTACCAGAAAATGGTAACGTCTGCCTGCGGCCTTATTGTGGGGATTATCGCCTATGTGGGCTATCACATCCTCAATATGATGGTAGACAGGGTTATCCTACGAATGGAAAGCGATTCGATAGAGTTTATTGACCTGTTGGATGAGCCTGGGAGCTAGACTAGAGGACAAAACTTAAAAAAGAGATATCAAACGATATTGTCATGAATTTAAGAAATCGAAGTAAACGGCCAGCGGCAGAAGTACATACATCGGCACTCAATGACATCATGTTTTTCTTGGTGCTTTTCTTCTTGTTGGCATCGGCCGTAGCCAATCCACAAGTCGTGAAGTTGCTGTTGCCAAAATCCTCTTCGGGGGAGCAATCCGTAGCTAAGAAGACTATTACGGTGTCCATTACCTCCGATCTGAAGTACTATGTGGAGAAACAAGAAATTGCCGAAGACCAATTGGCACAGACATTGGAGCAATATGTTCAGCCAGATCAAGAACTGACCATTCTGCTATATGTGGATCGGTCTGTGGCCATCGAAGATGTTATTCAAGTGATGGATACTGCAAATAAGTTGAAAATCAGGTTGGTATTGGCTACCGAACCAAAGCCACAATCATAGCGGCATAAAATAAGAAAGGGGTTACAGCGATGAATTATAACCACCAGCAAGAAAACAATTTTCCCAAAGCCTTTGGTATAGCGACGGCAATTTTTGTGCTACTATTGGCCTTGAGCTATTTGTATATCATCAGCTCCAAATTGCCGGAGTTTGGTACTGGAGGCTTGTTAGTCAATTTTGGCACATCGGAGGAAGGTATGGGTGATAATTATATGGGATTGGAAGAACCTTCTGTCTCTGAGAATGCCAATAATACCCCGCCGGATAAAGTGGTGCCAGAGGTGGAATCTACCCCTGTGGTCTCTCAACAGAGCAGCGATAAATCAGTGGTGACGCAAGATGTGGAAGATGCGCCGGAGGTGGTAACGAAAGAGAAAGTGAAGCCCACGTCGAGTACTCCAGTCATTACTCCGGAAAAGAAAGAAAGTAAACCTACGGTGAACGAAAATGCCCTGTATAAGGGCAAGAAAAATAATGGATCTGGCACGGGCGATGGCACTGGTTCCGTTCCCGGCAATCAGGGCAGCATCAATGGAAGTAATATGGCCCCAAATTATGGGGAGGGTGGCTCGGGCTATGGCCTTGTTGGGCTGCCAAATCGGTCTTTTGCCGTACGCCCCAAGATAGAGGATAATGGTAGGCAAAGTGGCGTAGTAGCCGTAGAGGTAACCGTAGATCGGAATGGGAACGTCATTAGGGCACGTGCGGGCGCCAAGGGAACAACCCTACCCGACGCATCCTTGTGGGAAAAATGCGAGAGGGCCGCTATGGGGTCCAAGTTCAATACCATAGATCAAGGACCGGATCAAATGGTGGGTATCATTCCTTTTGTCTTCAAGGTGAGATAGGACATACGGCAAATTGCAGTTTTGTCATGGGCCGGCTATGCTCGGGGTGAAAAGAAAAATGAACTCGGGTTGAGCGGATCGTTGTTGTTCACCTAGATAAGACCATACTTTTAAATTAATTTTTGCACATGCTTTATAATGAGGTGATAGACTATCTCTACGGTAGGTTGCCTATGTTTACCAGAGATGGTGCTGCTGCTATAAAAAAGGATTTGACCAATACCCTCAAGTTCTGTGAGGCGCTTGGAAACCCTCAAAACAAGTTTCGCTCCGTTCATATCGCCGGCACCAACGGTAAAGGAAGCAGCTCCCATATGTTGGCAGCCATCTTACAACGTGCTGGCTACCGCACGGGACTATATACATCGCCGCACCTTTTGGATTTCAGGGAGCGCATACGGATAGATGGTTCTATGATTCCCCAGGAAGAGGTAATCTCTTTTGTGGAAGAGTGGAAACCGGTTATCGAAAAGATAGGTCCTTCTTTTTTTGAGGTTACCGTTGCCATGGCTTTTCATTACTTCGCCAAACAACAGGTAGACATCGCCATAATAGAAACGGGTTTAGGAGGAAGGTTGGACTCCACAAACGTCATTTCTCCCGTCCTCAGCCTGATTACTAACGTCGGTATGGACCATATGAATATCTTGGGAAATACCTTAGTAGATATCGCAAAGGAAAAGGCAGGGATCATCAAAAGGGCTACGCCCGTAGTGGTGAGTGAAAGGCAGGAAGCTGTAGAAGAGGTCATTAGGCAAAAGGCCGATTTGGAAGCAGCACCGCTGATCTTTGCCGGAGATGAGTATGAGGTGGTTGATATGGGGCTAAGCATGGGGCGGCGGCAAGTACGCGTCTTGGAGCTAGGCAATCGTTTATTGGTAGATGACTACCAGCTGGATCTGATGGGAAGCTATCAGCTGAAGAATATCGGTGGAGTATTGGCGAGCATTAATATGCTAAAGGAAAAAGGTTTTGCCTTTGATGATGCTGCAGTTGTCTATGGACTGGCTAATGTGCAAGCCCTTACGGGGCTTATGGGTAGATGGCAGGTACTGGGGACGGATCCCACCGTTATTTGCGATACGGGGCATAACTATGACGGTTGGACAGAGATACTGGAGAGTCTCTCTCAATGCGAGTTCGATACATTGCACATGGTCATCGGTGTTATGCGAGACAAAGACCTCTCTCATATGTTGCCGTTGTTGCCGAAAAGTGCCATTTATTATTATTGCAATCCTCATTTCCCTAGGGCACTACCTGCCGAGGAACTAAAGAAGCAAGCAATGTCTTATGGCTTGAATGGCCTGGCGTTTGAAAATATAGAACAAGCCGTGACGCAGGCCTTAAATCAGGCAACAAAAGACGATATGGTATTCATTGGAGGCAGTACTTTTGTAGTGGCTGAGGCGCTGCCAATATTTCTACATCGATAGTCAAATTTGCAATATCGTACGCTTTGACGTACTTTTAAGGCAGTTAATATACTGTACTATGCTTGCTTCCTTTCGGTTTCGATCCCTTCTTGTGGTAATGATTTGCTTTTCTCTCGCGCCTGTTTTGCATGCGCAAACCGACAGCACCGATTTCGATGATGATTATTCTTTGGGGCCAGCCCCCTTGCCATTGGGTATGGATTTCGAATTTGGTATGTCCGTACCCACGGGCAAGGAAGCGTTTAATTTATATCCCTTAGGTGCCCAGTTTGAACTAGGGCCAAAAGTAGGAATGCTGACTTCTCAACGACTTTGGCTTAAGTTGTTGGGAGGCGTGCGATGGCTTGGACAGAATATGGACGGCTTTAACGGCAACGAAATGCAGCATTTTCTTAGCTGGTACTCTGGAGCAGAATTTACTTATCAGTTCCAAAAAAACAACCTTTTCCTCTATCCCATTCTACGCATCAATTATAATTGGTCCCGAAATTTTAGTTCTTATACGGAAGACGCGGGAACAGACTATAGCAATACCACCTATTCGTACACCTATATAAGAGGAAAAGATTGGTCGCCAGAGCTAGGCCTTAGGTTGCAGATAAGGACCGGTTACCTCAAGCTGAGCTATAATCTCTACCGCCCTGAATTACGCTTGAGCGATCGGGTTATCAACGACGATCACATGGCAGGTTATCATGGTATAGAGCGGCAGCGCATCAATTTCAGTACGATTAATATCGGTATAGGTTACGATTTGTTTATCCAGTAATTTACTTATGAAAAGAATTGAAACTTTATTTTTTCTGTGTACGGCCATGATTGCGATAAGCGGTCTTGTTTCTTGCGTTAACAAGGAAGATACCTTATTGGATTTGTTTCCCAATGAGACCGTTGTTAACCCAAAAGTGGGAATGTTGATAGATGGGAACTATCTAGAGCATGCGACGATGGTAGGAGAGAATGAAGTAAAGGGCTTTTCTAGGCTTAATTTTTTTGAGACTCCAGACGTTTTTGCCGAGATCATACAGACAAGTTCGCGTCCGAATCCTTCCCTTGTAGCAAATATCATCTATCAAAATGCGGCATACACTTTTTTTACGGAGCCTTATTATCTTCGATTTGGGATTTCGGACAATTATGGGCGTTCTTGGGAGTCATATGTACTGGATGTGGCATCTCCAACACCTCAAGATCACATAGCGGGCATATACGGAATGAATGGCCACAAGCAAGTGCTTGTGTTGGCTTCCCAGCTTCGATCTGGAGGTATGGGTGCCTATCTTTACAGCTATGACCAAGAAGCGAGAGCGGGTTCTGTTAAGTATTCTTTTGGTGCTTATACTGCTTCATCTCTTTGTTTCGTGACCGATGATGTCGGGTGGGCGCTACTGAAATCAGTTGCTGGGGATAAACTGTATATTTCTAGAACGGATGACGGGGGCTACCAATGGACAAGCCCTTTAGAAATAGGCAATATGGTAGCTCCGGATATGGTTGCTTCTACGCCAATGCACTTGCTGGTGTACGACAGCCAAGGACGAGTGAGTAGTCTTGCCTCGACAGATGGAGGGTATACATTCGCTACGGGACCGCGTTTTTCCGATGTTCAGTTTGCGTCCGAAGAGAAGCTTTACGCAATCAATGGTGCCCTTTTTTACGAGAGCGAAGATGCAGGGCTCACTTGGCATGTAAGCAGTCCCACCATATATGGACAAAGCGTATTTGGCAATAGACTTTCCTTCTTTGATGAAAACCACGGGATCGTATATGCACAGGATAGGCTTTTTAGCACGGCAGATGGGGGCAGAACATGGGATATTGCCATCTTCCCCTATGATTATGTGTTCGATAGTGATTATCAATGATTTTAGCCTTATCCTTTTGGTGGGAACTTTTGAAAGCGAAAGTTCAATGAAAGCAAAAAATAACGTGCCAAGCGGTTGCTGCGGACATCAAATATGTCATTTCCGGATATTTCACGGCTTATGCCCGTGTTCTGGTTAAAGAGATCAAATCCCTGTAGGCGGATAGATGCCATTTCGTTTTTCAGGAAACTCTTTTCGATGTACACATTCATCAAGGTAGGGTTTACATTGCCTACATTCTCGTAGCCGGTATTGAATTGTTTTGCGAAATCAAGGCTTAATACCCAGTTGTTCTTGAGATAAGCCTTAGTGCCCGCCCCGAAATTGAAGTTCTGCGCTTCGATGTCGCCTAAGAAGGGAATGCTATAGTTGATCTTGTCAACATTGTATGATGCTCTCGCATCCGTTTCCAGAAAATCCTCTAATTGGAAGAGCAGTTGCGCACTTTGGCCAAGAACCAGGTTTTTTCCTAAGTTGCGCACATCGTCCACGAACGAAATATTATGGGTGTAATCCGCATTTCCACTCAGGTTCAGGGTCATCGCACCACCAGAAAGGGGCGAGCTGAAATGATAGTAGGTTCGTATGTCAAAATAGCCATTTGCATTCAGAAAATTGGTTTCTTGCTGAGTGGAATTTGGTATTCTGAATCGGTTGGACACTACTTTGTCGCTTATATGTGTGTAGTTTAGGTTTAGGAAGAAGGAACTGCCACGCTGTATGCTGAAGTTTCTGTACTGCATGCTTACGGTATTGATGAACTCCGCACGTAAATTCGGATTTCCCTCCACGATGAATTGGGGATTGCTCATATCACGTATAGGCAGTACCTGCAAAAAGCCTGGTTGGTTATTCTGCCCTTTGTAAATGAGCGATAAATTGGAAGAGTTGCTGAGCTGATATTGAAAACGCATGCTCGGCACAAGGTTTACTCGTGTAAGTCGTGTGGAAATGTCTCCTTGAGTGGTGTTTCCGCTCAGGTCAGTTGGCTGTACGGCAAAGCCGATAATATATTTGGTGTGTTTTCCATCCAAGTGATAGTTCAACCCAAATTGGTTGAGCTGGGATAAATAGGCGTAATCGACACTTAGGGAATCGACGTATCTCCTTCTGTTAAAAAGATCGCCCCAATCATAAACCATTCTGTCATTCTCGATATTCATCCGATTGAAGGTGTATTGAAAATCCATAAAACTTCGCTCGTTAATCGGTTCGGTATAAGAAATCGTACCCGAAAGGCCTGTCGTATTCGAATTGTTGTTCTGTTGTTGGAAAAGCGTGTCCGAGCTACGAGGGTTGATAATATAGGAATCATCGATCACATCACTTCTGTCAATGATATCGGTTGTTTTTTTTGAGCCAATATAATCTATTTTGATACTTGCACTGAGGTTTCTTCCCTGTTTGTCAAACTTATGGTTGAATAACACGTCCATTTCCGCATTGGGCGATCTACTGTTATTCTCGGAGTTGTAATTGCGTAAGGTCCTTACCCAGTTATCGGTTATGATACTGTTGCTGTTGCTAGAAGCGTTGTTGCTTGTGTGGGAAAGGGTAGGGGTTATTTTTAGGTAATTCATGGAATCGATATCCATTTCCATATTCCAAGACAGTTTATGTCTTTTTTGGCTGCTATTTGCCTTTACTTCGTCTAAGGAAAGTATTTTCCTATTTAGTTGGTAATAGCTTTCAACGCTGGTTTCGCTCTCGGTGTGATTGTCCCGCTGCACGTACGTATAGCCTCCATAGATGGTGAATTTTCCTATTTCGTCCCGAAAATTAACCCCGGCGGAGTAGGAACTGTTAAAGCCATCCCCGGCATCGATCATGGAGTTGATATCAGGATTGGTTCTTGTCCCTGCTCCACTTACGTCTCCGAAACTGAATAGACTCGTATTGGTGTTATTGGTGGATGCGAGTATGGATAACTGTTTGCTGTCGTTAAACTTGTTGGCAGAAAAGCTTCCCAAGTGCCGATTTTGCGTTCCTCCGGATGCCGTTGCTTGTCCAAACATCCCCCTATTTTTGTCTTTTTTCAGGATAATATTGATGACCTTTTCTGGTTCCCCTATCTTAATACCGGTTATATTGGCCTGATCTCCATAATCATCTATGACCTGGATGCTCTCAACTAAATAAGCGGGCAAATTACGTGTGGCCGTAATGACATCTCCACCAAAGAAGTCCTTTCCGTTCACGCGTGCCCTTGTCACCGATTGCCCTTGTGCGGAAATATTGCCATTTCTGCTCACCTGAAACCCCGGCATTTGTTTTAGCATTTCTTCCACTAACGCATCATCCCTCACTTTGTAAGCATTAGCGTTATACTGTATGGTATCGGGTTTTATCAGCATTGGTACCACTCCATATACAACCACCTCTTGCAATTCACTGGGTTGCTCTTTTAGGTTGACGGTGACCAACTCGGTGATAGGTAAGAGGATGTCTGAGACGTATGTGCGCTCATAAATTTGAAAACCAATTAGTGAAAAGGTGAGCTTGAAATTGGTCGAGGCCACTTTGCCGAAAAGGAAGCGGCCATGTTCATTGGTAGAAGACATCATGGTATCGCTTTCGGCATAGAGACGTACGGTGACGCCAACTAGAGGTGTACCCGATGAATCTTGAACTACTCCTCTCACTTCCCGTGACGTAATTTGGGACTTGAGCGTCGTAGCTTGTAAACAAATTATTAAGCAGATCAGATATCTTCCCATAAAATCTTGCTCATTCATCTTAATCCTGCCTTAATGCTATCAAAAATTAATGACAGAGATATAATTGAATAACGAAATATAACAATAATATATATAGGGAGACAAAAAAAGTGTAATTTGAATTCTATCAATAGGATATTGCCCGTGGAGAAGATTTCTCTCCAAAATTCAACTAAGTGGTTGAAAAAAATAATTTGAACATTTACAATATATTACGCCTGTCGAGATGAAAAAATATTGACAAGCGCAATTATAAGGCTATATTTGCACCACCATTAGAAATGGCCCGTTCGTCTAGGGGTTAGGACGCAAGATTTTCATTCTTGAAACAGGGGTTCGATTCCCCTACGGGCTACACACTTAAAAGTCAAAACATACTAAAACGCTGTAAATTAAATGTTTACAGCGTTTTTTGTTTTATCGGTATCTACAAATCTTTCAATTTTTCCCTATAAAAAAGTGAGTCATTCGGTGAGTCATTTTTTAAATCTATGCTACTCACTGAAAAGGTTTTAACTCGCTGTTTCACAACTTGTTTAAAAACTGGACATCTTGATTTCGTTCTGCTGCAAGGCTAAGTTTGTTTCACTTAAATGATACTATCATGAGTACAAATTATTCCTTGCTCTTCTACCTGAAGAAACCAAAAAATTACGTAAGCGGCCCAAAGCCGATCTATCTGCGTATAACCGTGGATGGAATACCGAAAGAGGTATCCACCGGACGGGAGTGCGATCCCACAAAGTGGATATCAAAGGCCAATCGTGCCAAGGGAACTAAAGAAGACGTTAAAACACTGAACGCTTATCTGGACACCCTCGAACACAAGGTAGCGGATACCCATCTCCAAATGACCAAACGTGGCGAGGAAATAACCGCGGAATCCATTAAAATGAAATATCTCGGAAGGGATATCCCGCGAAAAACATTGCTGACTGTTTTTCTTGAACACAACGAGCAGATGAAAGCACTATTAGGAAAAGGTTTTAAGCCCAATACACTCAAGGGATACAACACTTCCCTTTCCCATATCGAACGGTATCTGAACGAAAGCCTTAACCTAAAGGATATTGAGGTACGAAAGATGGATCATGGTTTTGTTGCCGGTTATGAATTTTTCCTCCGCTCGGCACTCGGCTGCTCGGAAGTCTCCGCCGCCAAGTACATCAAGCACCTGCGGAAGATCGTCAAACTTTGCTTAGCACATAAATGGATTACAGAAGATCCTTTTGCATTCTATAAGAATTCTGCCAAAGCGAAAGAAAAAGAATTTTTGACCGAGGACGAGCTGGAACGTATCGAACGCAAGCTGTTCACTATTCCCAGATTGGCACATGTGCGTGACATCTTTGTGTTCTGCTGCTACACGGGGCTATCCTACGCCGATGTCAAAAAACTTTCTGATGATGATATCGGACGAGGTTTCGGAGGAAAGCTCTGGATATTCACCAACCGGGAGAAAACAGAGACCGCATCGAACATTCCCATATTGCCAAAGGCACTGGAAATCCTTTCACGCTACAGTGATTATCCACCCCCTGTTTCCAAAGGTAAACTTCTTCCAGTCCTCAGTAACCAAAAGATGAACAGTTACCTCAAGGAAATCGCAGACCTATGTGGTATTACCAAGAAACTGACCTTCCACATGGCGCGGCATACATTTGCCACCACGGTGACATTGGCCAACGACGTGCCCATCGAAACGGTATCCAAGATGTTGGGGCATACCAATATCAAGACCAGCCAACATTATGCCAAGCTGCTGGACACACGGATCGGCAGCGATATGCTAACTTTACAGAGGAAATTGGCAGGAACTTAATTTGCCTATGTCTCATATCCGATTGGGGACTTGAAATGTCCCCAATCGGATATAAGAAACATTACATAAATTCAAAATACATTATATTTGAATCATGGCCAAAACAGCACAACCAACAATAGGTACTTATATCGACCCATTAACCGATTTTGCATTTAAAAAGCTCTTCGGGAGCGAACCTAACAAGGACTTGCTGATTGACTTCCTCAACGGCGTATTCCGTGGACGGAAACACATCGTGGATCTGGTTTACAACAAAAACGAACATCCGGGCGAAACGGTAAACGAGGGCGGTGCCATATTCGACCTTACCTGTACAGGAAACGATGGGGAGCAATTCATCATCGAAGTACAAAGGGGAAAACAGGGGAACTTCAAGCAACGTGCAATTTTCTACACCAGCCGCTTGATTACCGAACAGGCTCCAAAGGGAAAACGTTCCGAATGGGCGTATAATGTGAAAGAAGTGTATCTCATCGCGCTCTTGGAAGATTTTTCCTTGGATGCGGGTAATGAGCAAGAGTTTCTGCATGATATTTGCCTAAGTAACAGGGAGACAGGTAAAGTTTTTTACGAAGGGCTGGGGTATATATTCATTGAATTGATTAAATTTGTAAAAACGGAAGCGGAACTGGATACCGACCTTGACAAATGGCTCTATGTTTTGAAGAACATGAGTAGCATGGATAAGATTCCGGTATATCTGCGCAAACCGATTTTTGAAAAACTGTTTAATATTGCTGAATACAGCAATCTGACAAAGGAGGAAAAGACCATGTACGATACAAGTCTGAAACGCAAATGGGACAACAAAGCTGTGTTGGACTATGCAGTAAATGAGGCCGCAAAGGAGGCCAAACAAGAAGAAAAAATGGAAATTGCCCGTGAAATGAAAAAGGACGGCATTTCCGTTGAGCAGATTGCCAAATTTACCAAGCTGTCCATCGAGAAAATCGAAAAGCTTTAACAGAACGCTCACCATTCATAGAGTAAGCCATCCCCAAAACGGACGGCTTTTTTTGTACCCCTCGCGTACACACGACCAACATTTCGCTATCGGCTCACTATTGGTTCTTATTGGCTCGTATCGGTTCATTTCAGTAGCCTTGTTTTTAAATCTGCACACACCAAGGCATTTTCACCGCTTAGGCCACCGAACGCAAGGCGGGGGAATTGGGTCAAGGGCGCCGGAGGGCAAGGCCTATGGAGCGTATCCGCGAGAAGCGCATCAGCTTCCTGCGGCTGGCGTGGAAATGGCCATGCGGGTTGCCGCAATCGTGGTGGTAGAACAATGCCGCCACTAACCCGACGTGCGTGGGCAGCAACCGCCCGTCATCTCCTATCCGCTCAAAGAACGCGCTGAACGCGTGCTTGGGTATTTCCATCCGTTCAGCCATTGCCGTTACCTCCCTCCATCATTTTCCTGATGTCCTCCCTGCGGTAGTACATGCTGCCGCCCAACTTGCGATACGGCAGATACGGAGGCTTTGCAACATACCGGGCGATATGCCCAGCAGCCTGCGCACCTCTGCGCTTTTTAACCACTCCCTGCCAAGATTGTCTTTTTCCCTGTTCCCAATGATTTGCTTGAACTCCCCCAGCATTTCCCGCTTGAACTGCCGGAGGTCTTCCCGTGTGACGATGTCTATTTCCATATTCCCATTGTTATGTTCCCATATCCGTATATCCCGATAGCGGGGTATTGATTTGCGCCGTTTACACGGCATGTGGTATATAGACTTTCCAAAAGGGAAGTTTGTCAACGACATCAGAAAGAACACAGGCAAGGGTGGATAGATGCCCTGAGTTGTTTTATTTCTGTTTAAAATTCCGTATACATTGATAAGTCATGCAAGAACCCATGAAGAAAAGGAAGATGGCAATGGTTGCCAACCAAGTAAAAATAGAGGGAGAAGACCTACTGGACATCCAGCTTTGGTTAGACCGTCCAGCTTCTGAACGGATAGCCGAAGTGACACGTCTGCGCAGGGCATACTACAGTTGGTTGCTCGGAACCTATCCCAAATACATGGAAAAAACAGTTAACCAGCGGAACCATGATGTTTGAACAGGATTTTATCGATTTCATCCAACTTCTGAACGAGCATCAAGTAAAGTACATGGTGGTCTGTGCGTATACCCTTTCCGTACATGGCAGGGCATAAACATCCAGTACAAATACCGAAGCGGTACGGAGGAGGTGCAGGGCCAGTCCATCAGGTACTGCATGCTCCACCAATACTACCCCGTGGCCACCATAGTGGTGTACACGGGAAGCAAGGGACAGGGCAGGCCATCCGAGTACAGCACCAAGGTACTGGACACGAGCATCCATTTCCAGTACCGCAGCTACCACATCTTCGACCATGGAGAGGGGGAACTACTGGCCATGGACAATATCTTTGCGCTGATAGTGGTTACCTGTCAAAAGGCGTTGCTGGAGGGCAAGGCGCCAGAGGAAGAACTTGGCGAAGACAGGAGCACCATAGCACGGGCGCTGCTATCGCACGGCAGGTACGACAACGGCCGCATTATCAGCTTCTTGGTGTTCCTAAAAAACTTTATCTATGGAGTTGTTTAAACTTTTCATTGTAAAAGAAGATTCCCAATAAAATTTCCAGTTTTGTGGTGCTAAATCATAAAACACGGAATCAAATTGGGAATCATCGATAAAGATACGATAATGGAACATATTTTACCACATCATAGCAAGGGTAAGCGGGGCTTCCAACCCCGGATATGCCTTGCTGAGGTGATACAGGCAATATTTTACCGGCTGAAGACAGGGTGTCAGTGGCGGGAGCTTCCGGTGGGGCACTTCCTTTCACAAGGTTCCTGCTGGCAGCATGTTTACTATTATTTCAACAAATGGAGCGGGGATGGTTCCTGGCAATCGGTTTGGGTGAACCTGCTGAAGCGTTACCGTGAGTGCCTTGACCTTTCCCCGGCCCAACTGGACGGTAGCCATACCCCGGCCAAGAGCGGTGGGGAGGCCTTTGGTTACCAAGGGCGCAAATCGGCCAAGACGAGCAATTCGCTGTTCCTTTGCGACAACTCTGGACAGATGCTGTCCATGGGAGTTCCACAGGAAGGCCAGCACCATGACCTTTATCGGATAAAAGAACTTTTCGGGGCCATGTGTGACCTGCTGGAAGAGGCCGGGATCAGCATGAAGGGTGTGTTTATGAATGCAGACCCGGGTTTCGACGGAGATGAACTGCGCCAGTATTGTTCGGAATCGGAAATCGAGGCGAACATCAAGGCAAACCCAAGGAAAGGTGAGGCCGAAGCCACCGAATACCGCTACTTCGATGAGCAACTCTACAAACGGCGCACGGTAATCGAACACGCAAACGCATGGCTGGATAGCTTCAAGGCCCTGCTGATTAGATATGAAACCACCGCGCGGAACTGGATGTCAATGCATTGGATAGCTTTCAGTGCGCTGTTCCTAAGGAGGGTAAAAAGAATGGGAAAAGTTTAAACAAGTTCCTTGGTTTAGTGTTAAAGTTGTCCAACAAAGCGGGAGTATCACATTGGGTTCCAGTTTCCAAAGGGGGTACAATGCAGCAGATCTCCGTTTCATCTTGAAATAGTGAGTTAAGAGCAACTTGGGCAAATTCCTGACACGGTAAAATTTACTTCGTGGACTTTATATTTTTTGGGTAACTTAAACTGGGGTTCCACATCTTCTAGGCAAGTGACGGTATGGCACTGTTCGCAACTAAAATGGATATGGTCGGGATGATGTTTTTCGTCACAATTATGACATTTTGCATACCTTATAACCCCATCGATATTCACGACTTTATGAATAATACCTTCGTATGTCAACCTATCTAGCACACGGTAAATCGTAAACCTATCGCACAGATCCTTCAAGGACGACTGTATCTGCGAATGTGACAATGCCTCCTCTGAACTGGTTATGAGGTTCAGGATTTCAGTCCTAGCCCTTGTATTTCTCGTATTCTTCATTGCTACTACAAAGTTGATTGTTTATATCAACTCTGTTGCAATGACAAAAATAATCACTACATTTGCAATACTGTTGCATTAATAAGATTGTAAGTAGGTTACCCAAATATAACAATATTGAATTATGATAGCAATCGAAAACACAAGTAAGTCATACAGAGGAAAGCAGGCCGTAAGTGGCCTTTCCTTGTCCGTAGCCAGTGGTGAAATATACGGACTGCTCGGGCCGAATGGCGCAGGAAAGTCAACCACGCTGAATATGCTGCTGGGCTTCCTGAAGCCTGACAGCGGCACGACCCTCGTCAACGGTGCAGATACCAGCACCAATGCCGAAGGTGCAAGGAAACAAACGGGCTATATCCCCGAAAACGTCAATCTTTATCCTTATCTGACAGGTATTGAAAACCTGGATTATTTCTGCAAGCTGGCAGGTATCCATTATAGTAGTGCGGAACTTTCGGGTATCCTTAGCACCTGTGGCTTACAGGAAGACGCCCACAACAAAAAGACGGAAGCCTATTCCAAGGGAATGCGGCAAAAAGTGGGCATTGCCATCGCCTATGCCAAAAAGGCCAAAGTCTATTTATTGGATGAACCTGCAAGCGGCTTAGACCCCTTGGCAAGCAATGAGCTTTCCGCCTTACTTCAAAGACTGGCCAAGGAAGGAGCAGCCATACTAATGGCATCACACGATATTTTCAGGGTAAGGGAAACCTGCAATCGCATCGGCATATTAAAACACGGCGTGCTGGTTAAGGAAATGAACACATCGGAAGTAACTGCCAACGAACTGGAAAAGATCTACCTCGACTATATGCAGGGCTAAACCATAAACTATTTCCAATGAAACAGATTATCCTCAACGAATGGAAAATGTTGCTCCGCATACAGGTACTGGCTTACCTCACCCTGTTTTTTATTATTGGCTTAACCCTGGTCACTTACTTAGGCATTTCACAGAACAACAAACAGCGGGAACAGCAACAGGCGGCACAGGCACACGTCCGTGAGCAATGGGAAAGCATTGATGCCATGAACCCTCATAGCGCGGCTCATTACGGCTCTTACGCTTTTAAACCAACCAATACGCTAAACAGTATTGACGAAGGGATTAACGCCATAACGGGAAACGTACTCCGGCTGGAAGGACACGTTCAAAACGAATTAGCATATTCCGAAGCATCACAGTCCCTATCGGTATCAAAGTTCGGAAAGCTGAAACCAGCACTGCTATTGCAATATGTGATTCCGCTCTTTCTTATTTTCCTTGCGTTCGCATCGGTAAGCAGCGAAAAAGAAACCGGGCGGCTTAAGCTATTGGTATTTCAAGGTACATCGCTTTCCAAGCTTATCTTTGCAAAAGCCCTAAGCGTATGGGCTTACGGTCTGCTGTTGCTTATCGTAACGGTCGGTATGCAGATGCTCTTAAATACGAAAGGCACAGATACAGATAGCTTCACCAGAACAGCCCTGTTATTGTTGGCTTATGCCGCTTACTATTATGTCATCACCTTGCTGGCCACTTGGTTTTCGGCAAGGCTAAAAAGCAATGCGGCATCCTTATCATCTATGCTGGCGGTATGGATATTATGGACCATTTTCCTGCCCAAAATATGGGGCAATACGACCGACAAGCTCCATCCTTTGCCCAGCCGTCAGGAATTTAAGACAGCTATGCAGGAAGACCGTTCCAAAGGGCTGGACGGGCACAATCCCTCCGATAAACGTTCCGATGCACTTAAACAGGAAGTGCTGGCAAAATACAATGTTAACAGTGTTGAAGAGCTTCCTATTAATTACGATGGGTTGCGCATGCAAGCCGACGAAGATTACGGAAATGACGTTTGGGATAAGCATTTCGGGAACAACTATGATATTCTTCAAAAGCAGAAGCAAGTGTATCAACTTTCGGGCATCTTTAACCCTTTTGCCTCCTTGCAAAGCGCCAGCATGGGCTTTAGCGGCAGCGATATGTACCATCACCTAGACTTTTTGCGACAGGCAGAAAATTACCGCCGGGACCTGATCAAAACACTGAACGAAAAGCAAGCCTACGGAGGCTCGAAAACAGGCGATTGGGGCTGGAAAGAAGGCAATGATTTTTTTAGATCCGTAAGAGATTTCGAGTACGGCACGCCTGCTGTCCGGAGTGTAGGCATTCATTATGGAACGGATATGTTATTGCTGGCTTTGTGGGCTTTGGCAACTACATTACTTGTATGGCTCACGGCTAAAAAAATAAAACTGATATGAAGCAATTGTTCTCCATTATATCATTCGAGTTCCGGCATTTTGTCCGGAGCCCTTTTAAAATAGCTTCCCTGATTTTATTTATCGGGGCTGCCGTTTACGGTCTGCAAAACGGCTATATTTTGCTGCACGGGCAAAATGCCGAGATTGAAACCATAAAGGCTAAAAACAAAGAAAACACGGCCGAAGTAATCGGCTGGTATGATGCCGGTAAAAAAGGCCCTGATGATAAACCGTGGATAGATGTTACCACCCCGATGCGGGCCATCTGGTACGCTCCGGCATCCGTTCTTAAAGTACCCTCCCCTTTGATGCCTTTTAGCATTGGGCAAGCAGAACAGTTCGGGTATTACAAGGAGGTAACCAACGGGAGCAGCACGTTCGATGCCGACCTTTCCGAAGAAATAGCCAACCCTGAACGACTGGCTATCGGCACACTGGATTTCAGTTTTGTGATCCTTTATCTGCTGCCGGTTTTAGCCATCATCCTGCTGTTCAACATCGGTGGATTGGAAAAAGATCTGGGGTTTGACCGTTTGATACGGGTCAATCATTCCTCATCCCGAAAATGGCTGTTGGCAAGATTTGGTTTTTATTTCCTATTGCTTACGGGAACGCTGCTTCTCCTGATGCTGATTTACGCCACCATTACAGGAGCATTGTCAGGTACATTTATAACACTGTATTTGTTGATAGTGCTATATACATTGCTATGGTTTGCGGCCTTCTATTTTATCAACCTGAATGGGAAAGGAAGTGCTAGCCAAGCTATAAAGATGGCTTCGCTATGGCTGCTTTTCTGTGTCGTTATACCCGGAGGCATACATCAACTGGCTTCGCTTAAATATCCTGGAAGCTATATGACCGATTACCTCGATGCCAGCCGGGACGAAACCTATAAACTGTACCGCCTGTCCGCCGATACCGTAAAGCAAAGGTTGCTGGCAGCCTATCCTGACCTTACAGAAACCCAATACGCAAAAGATACGTTGGCTAACGAGGGGATTATAGGCAATTCGGCAAGCGGACTGATCAACAAGCTAATGAAAAAGGCTGCCTTAACGGTAGAAAACAGCAATGAAGACAAGAACCGTTTTATAAGGAATACCAGTTGCTTCAATCCCGTAAGCTGGTTTCAGAACAGGATAAATGCCCTGTGCGAAACAGATTATTATGCTTACCGCCAGTACAGAACCGATATACAGGCTGTGATCGATAAAAAAGTGGAACTGCTGCTACAAGATAGCTGGAACAAAGAAACGGTGGATAAGAAGAGGTTTCTCGAATATGTGAACGCATTTAAAACCAACAACTGAAAATGATACCGCAAACATTTGAGCAGTGGAAAAGCTGTATCATAAACGATTGCAAAATTAACCTGACCGAAGAGTTTGCAAGGCAACGCTTGGCTGTTTACTGGGACGAGGGGAATCCCGAAACCTGCAAGTTCGTTCAGCTCTACGGAGAGCAGCATTTGCAAAACATCATTCAATGGCTTGAAATGGCCTTGAAAAGTGATTAAAATGAAGATAAGAAATCACCAAAGACCTTTTCGTTTACCTTAATCTATTACGGAAAAACTTTTGAATGCCTTTGGAACAAACAATGGGGCGGCTACCTGAATGCAGCTGGTTTTTATCGGGGCAGGAGATTGACAAAGAAAGAATAATTGCCGGTTTGCAAGATTATCTAAGAGCGAGGTAAGAAATTGATGCGTTAGAGACACGTTGGCATAAAAAATATAGTAGTTCTAAACTACAAATGCAATATAGTTGCTATTTAGTTGGTTTATGTTTATTATTGCAACAATATTGCATCAATCTTTACTGGAATAGCATTTACTGACATGTGGTTAATCGTAGCAAAAAAAGAGATCAAGGAAACATTCCGTAGTAAAATCTTTATCTTTTTAAGCTTTATCGTTTGGGGTTTATTGCTATTTGCTACAATCGGAGGATATAAAACCTATTCTAATATCAGCATCCAACAGAAAGAAGCGCTGAAAATGTTCCGGGACGAACTTGCTCAAAACGGGTGATATTTATAACGGAAATGGCTATTATACAGAGGGAATGCCTTTTAATTTTAAACTTTCGGTTGCCTTCCAGCTGTAAAAAATATTTGCATTTATTATGCAACAGTATTGCTATAGTTGTTGTCTTTGAGATGTTGCACCGTAATGGGATATGCAGCCCCCATTTATTATCAGGCATTACTTTTAAATTTCAAAAAAAATGAAAGATCAAAAAAGAAAACTGACATTGGATGAACTGAAAGTGGGCGACTTTGTTACAAGCATCAGTTCAGAAATTTCACAACGTCTTGCAGGTGGTTTAGGTGCGGTCATTTCAAAAATTTTAATGTGAATTGGCCTAAGATTGTGTTTCAGTACAACTAACAGCTTAACTGCTCTGGAGTAGTCCGCACCAACAACCTAAAACCATACAGGACAAAAAGAGGGTTTCCTGCTGATCATCCATCACTGAATACACCTCTCTAAACTTGTATTTTATGTCATTGGCCTCTTTTTCATCTTGTGCAACATAGGTGCATTATGTTCTTTTGTTTATATTTGCAACACAGTTGCGATAATATCGCGAATAATTTATCGGTGCTTGAAAATAGATTTTAGAACAAACGGCCGATATCATGCTGCTTATCGTGGATGGGCTTCGTTTTATTCACTCTGATGAGCGCCATTCTGATTTTAAAAACGTCATCGAGAATAATGGAATATAAAACAGTCTTTAATGATGTGGCATAGAATTGTTGTTTTTTGTTTTACTTTTTTTATCAATCCTTTGTTTGCGCAAAAGACCTTTATCAAAGGAAGGGTTACGGATAGTGCAAATGGAATCGCTTTTATCAGTGTTGCATTGAAAAACGTAGCCCACGAAACTGATCAGCTGCAAACATGGACGGATAGCCTGGGATATTTTCAGTTTGGAGTAAACAAAGACAATAAATATATTATCAAAGTATCTTATCTCGGCTACCAAGAGTTTATAAGTGATACGATAGCAATAACGGAAGCCAATAATCCATTTATGTTAAACATTTCACTCAAGGAAGAATTTACCAGTCTAGAAGAAGTAGTCATTACAGGTAAAAAGCAAATCTTTGAAACCGACAAGGGAAAGATTGTTTTCAATGTGCAAAGTCTGGCTACTACATCAGGGCTTACCGCTTTTGACATGATGAAAAAACTGCCCGGCGTTACCGTTGACCAAAACGAAAACATTATACTTCGCGGGTCGACAGGGATAAATGTTTTGATAGATGGGAAAATGACTTATCTTTCCGGTGGTCAGTTAAGCAATTACCTTAGAGGAATGAGTGCCGAAGACCTCAATAAAATTGAGCTGATTACCGCGCCGCCGGCAGAGTTTGATGCTGCGGGCAATTCGGGAATTATCAATATCATCCCCAAAAGAAATTTAAATCAAGGCTATGCGGTGGACATTCGCGGTGCTGTTTCAAAGGGGAAGTTCTGGATGAACAACCAAAACATTGCATCTAGTTTCCGCGCAGAAAATTGGAGTTTAAACGGAATGTTCGATTTCAAAACGCCGCACAGTTACACGCAAAACAAAAGCGGAAATACCATCAACGATGCGGGAAATCTGTTGCAATTAAAAAGAGAGAATGAAAGTATTTATAAAGTAAAATTCTACACCTGGCGATTGGGCGCCGACTGGCAGTTTTTGCCAAAACACAAAATAGGTTTAAACTATCACGGTTATTTTGACGATTTTAAAAGCTACAACAATTCTACTGTAAACAGATTAAGCTCTTCAAACGGATCGCATTCTTTTATCCGTTCCACAAACGACCTGATAGAACCTTATCATTACGATGCCCTTAATTTTAATTATCAGCATGATATAGATTCGCTCGGAAAAAAAATTACGGCAGATGCATATTTCACATCGTACCGAAATTATTCCGACGGATTGATGACAACACAAAATTACAATGCGAACGGAAATTTCCAGAACGAACATTTGCTCAGGTCATATCAACCAGGTTTTGTGAAAATAAAATCTGTTCAGACCGATACCGAATTGCCTTATGGAAAATTCTCCCTTAAAGCCGGTTTGAAATATGCCGAAGTGGAAAACGACAACCAATTCCGTTTTGATACCTTACAGACAGGAAAGTTTGTGGAAGTAGAAGCTATGAGCAACCATTTCAAATACAAGGAAAGGATTGCAGCGGCTTATTTCTCGGGGTCTAAAATGTTCGGCAAAACAAGCGTGGACGCCGGGCTACGGGTGGAGCACACTAATGCGGATGGGATCACCATAAAGCAGGATGTCAACAATAAATGGGAATATACCAAGCTTTTTCCCTCTTTAACTGTAGGACGGGTCATTAATGATGATAACAAAATAGATCTTTCGATAAGCAGGCGTATCAATCGCCCATCCTATACCGAGCTGAACCCCGTTCGTTGGTACAATGACCGGTATTTTTATTATTCTGGCAACCCCGACCTGGTTCCCGAACTTTCCTGGATATATAGTCTCACCTACAGCTTGAAACGGAAATATATTTTCTCCGCCGCTTACAATCAAAGTCTCAATTATATTAACCGTAGAGTGGTCATTGATGATAACGGCACAACGATCAAAAGTCAGAGCGCCAATTTCGGCGCGCGGAACCGCCTTGATGTTACCTTGTCTGCACCAATAGAGCTATTCCCTTTTTGGGATGCCCAGCTCTTTTCCGACATCAGTTATACATCCTATCCCATTTCGCAACTTTCTGGCGATAAGCAGCTCTCGCAATGGTCGGGCATGTTTTCCCTCCAGCAGAATATTTCATTGCCCAAAGGATTTAACGTGAATCTCTCGGGATTTTATTATACCTCTGAATTGCGCGGTATCTACCTGACCGAGCCTGTCGGCTGGATCGATTTCGGTATAAAAAAGTCATTCCTGAACAACAAGCTGGAAGCACAGTTCAGCGTCAGTGATGTGTTGAACACCAATCGTTACTGGGCAAATTCGCAAACTGATGTTACGGATTATTATTACCGGGACAAACCTTATAGCAGAATTTTCGGTTTATCACTTCAATATCATTTCGGCGGTGAGCTCCTCAAGTCATCCACAAGAAGAACTGAAGAACAGGAAAGGCTTTGATAGGTTTTTTGAAAAAATCGCAAATAAGCGCTCATAAAATAAATTACTCGTGTCCTTGACCTCGCATCCTCAACGTGGGCTACATTTGGTTAACTATGTTGCTGATGAGTTGGTCGTTCAACGCAGCTGTCTTTTCCGCGCTTTTTTATCTGATACGATCATTTTCGTCGCTTGTACTGCCATTGCTCCGTGATGTTGCTCGCGTACCACCGAAGTTCCTGGAATAGGTGACCTTAAAAATGCGGGATTTTCCTGATTCCGGAACGTAGGTCACTTCACTGTTCAAGTTAAAGGCCTCCCTCGTTAATGCTCCGTAATAGCTTTTCAGGTTCATGGTTTTAAAAATATTAACCACCGACAATTGAACGTTCCCCCAGTTCTGTTTCAATGTCTTTTTCAGTCCCATATTAGCGGACCCGAAACCTTTTATCTTTTTTGAACCATCATACGACAAGGCATTATACCATCCGGAGATTTCCATCAGAAAGTCTCTATGTAGTTTGACAGCATGATTTACGCTTGCAGAATAGGTAAAATATATTTTCTCAACAGGTAAAGCTGTATAATCTAGATTAAACCGCCGCCAGCCTCCGGTAATATGGTAATTCATATCCCACCAGTTGCCTATTTTAAAAGGCAGACCTACTAAGAGTGTTAAGTTATCCTGCCGGACAAGGTTTTGTAGAGCAAGCATCATTAAGTCCCCTGTAGAATTGGCTGTTACCTGGTTCCGTGCAATGGGGGAATCGTCTCTGCTTAGTAATTGGATATAATGTTGATGTTGACCCCTCCGCTGGACATATTGACCCCTCTATCGAGTTAGTATCTTAGTCCAACTGATGACCTGACAATATTACTTCTTTTTTCTTAGACTTTCGCCTTTAAGTTCTATTCTGTAAGATCCATGGATCAGTCTGTCGAGTATCGCATCGGCAATTGTGTCTTCCCCGATGACGTCATACCAGCTGGCCACAGGCAGCTGACTGGCAATTATGGTGGATGCCTTAGCGTGTCTGTCTTCAATTATCTCCATTAGATCGAGCCTTTGCTGCTGGTCCAGATTTACCAGTCCGAAGTCATCGACAATAAGCAGGTCTGATTTTGATATTTTATCCATTAGCTTATGCAGAGTGCCTTCCAGTCTGGCCATTTTAGTCTTCAGAAGTAGTTTTTGTAGATTGAAGTACATTACTTTATATCCCTGGGCACAGGCTTGATGGCCCAAAGCTGAAGAGAGAAAGCTCTTTCCGCAGCCCGTCGCACCGCTGATCAATATGGGGTCTCCCTTTTTTATGTACTCACCGGTGGCCAGCGTAGTGATCATCCCTTTGTCCAGACCCCTGCTGGCAACCATGTTTATCTCTTCTATGGAAGCCTGATAACGGAACCCCGCATTCTGTTTAAGGCGGTAAAACCGCTTTTCATCCCGTTCATCCGCTTCTGCCTGCAGCAATAGGGCCAACCCTTCGGAAAGGGTAAGTTCTGTACTACGGCGTGTTTCATTCAGCGCTTTCCAGTTGCGCTCCATACCATGTAAGCGCAACGCTCTCATCTGTGTTTCAATGTTCATCTTGTTTTATTATTGATGTATTATTCTGTTTATATATTATGGGGTTACTATATCGCTGGTCCATCTTCAGGCTGATCAAATAGTGTCGGTGCGCTGTTCTGGTAATATGTCCTGCCCCTGATGTTGGTATGCTCCGGTAAGGATCTTTTTACGGAAGTCTCTTCCTGATTGTTGGCTGTTCCGTTTTCAAGCACATTTCTAAAGTAATAGTAGGTATATAGCTTATTCTTTAGGACGTATTTGCATGCTTTATCAAACTCTTCTACCGGGAAGTCCCGCTTTAACCTGAACAGTCCGTCACAGGTACGGAATAACTGTTCGGGATAGCGCGCACGCTCAAAGAGAGCCTCCAGAAGTTCAGCAAACTCCGCAGAATGCGCTTTTGCTCTTGCCAGGTACGTTTCATGGGATCGGTTCTTATAGGCCTGATGCTCAGATCTTAGGTGTTCGGCAACAGTGGTATAGGCATTTTCCTGATAACTGCGTATGTGCGCAGCAATCTGTTTGCCCTGACAATAGATCCAGACCATACTGCGTGTGTAAATGATCTTTACTTTTGTCCCGATATAGGCAAAGGGCACGCTGTAGTAGTGTCTGTTGCGCTGTAGGTAGATATGCCCATTATCACCAACTTTGAGTTCAGCATAGTACTTCAGCTCGAAGCGATCTCTGGGAAGTTCGCCTAATGTGGATTTTTCTGCACTTAAGAACCGCTCTTCCCGGCAGTATGGCTTTTGCTGCATCCGCGTCTGGTTGTGCTTTAACATACAGGCTTTTATAGCGGCATTGAGCGAATGGATATCAAAGAACTGTCTGTTCCTCAGTGGTGCAAAAACACGGCTATAGATCATTTTTACCTGATTTTCTACCAGAGACTTGTCTTTAGGCCGCCCTGCACGAGCCGGGACCACAGCTGTACCGTAATGGTTGGCGAAGTCTTCCATGGACTGGTTCAGGACCGGCTCGTATTTATCCGCCTTGGTGACCGCTGCTTTCAGATTATCCGGAACAATAGCTTTGGGCACTCCGCCCAAGGTTTCCAGACAACAGCTCAGTGCATACAAAAAGTCCGGCGTCTGTTGAGACGGCACTGTCATGGCAAAAGCATAGTCTGAAAAGGGCAAGCAGGCCACAAACACCTCGCAGGCTATCAGCTCTCCTGTGGAACGGTCAATGTAATGTAGCTTTTTACCGGAAAAGTCAATATATAGTTTGTCCCCGGCGATGTGTTCCATCACCATGCTGCCTTTTCGTGAGACAAGCTGTTGTCTTAAATGATAGTTGAACTGCGGGTAGCTATAGCCGGTGGGATCACTTTCAATATATTCCTGCCATAGCAACAGTTTAGTGACTCCAGTGCGCTTAAGTTCTTCTTCATAATAACTAAGACGGCTTTTTAGGTATTCAAACTTATCCGCTTTGTAGGCAGGATTTCCTGCATGGAACGATTTTTCCAGCAAAGGATCCTCCTGTTTAAGAAGTTCTTCGGTATTGAACCCGCCTTCGGCCATCTTTTTAAGGTATGACCTCACCGTATTCTTACTCATTCCAAGAATGCGGGCGATTGTCTTTATTCCGCTGCCTCCCTGGTACAATCTGATTAATTGTTTTATCTGACTCATTCGTTTTGGTTTCCCGGCCATCAGTGATCCAATTGTTTGATTACTAAGTAACAGAAACTACTCGCAAAGGGGTCAGCATGCTCCAGCGTAATGAATTGAAAAACGAAATTAGGGGGTCAACATCAGCCAGTATGGCAGGCGAATATAGGCTTTAAACGCAATAAACACCCCTAAATTTAATTCAATCTTGAGGGGTCAGTATGCGCCAGTATATCCAGTAATATCGAAAACATATGGTTGAGGTAATGATAACCTATTCTTACATTATTCGTTATCATAGGCTTTAAAAACTGATTTCCCGTTTCGACTGAAAATGGGTCGGTGTAGTGGACAAAAGAAGCAAGGTCGTTATGGCATTCAGCATATAGGTGGATGTTGGTTCCACCTGGTAAATTGCTTCATTAACAGTATGATTTGACACGCTACTATTGGCGAAGGATATACTACTTCCGATGGTGATACTTGAGTCGATGTAGCTGTTAAAAGAGAGTGTGCTATTGTGGCTGTTTTGTAAGGCATTTCTTCCAAAGTTCGATTTCTCCTTAGGGTTTCGGCATTTTGATCTTCTTTATGATACAGCTTATGACATGGTGCAATTTTTAGTTGAACGCACAAAAATGATGCAGGATTGGGTAGATTATATTGATGTTGTAGCTAGATTAAATTTGAAATTTTGGCTATTTTAACGTGCAAGGTTGACAGGATTATCGCTGCAGGTTGGATGGTCTGTTTTTCTTTAAAATTCCTTATATTTGTGATACTATAGTGTTATTAATTATCTTATAAATAGGTTTACTGCTATTATGATATCACTTATTTCTCCATCCAAAGCTCAACAAAGAATAGCTGGGAACATTCGGGAAAGGCGGCTATTGATGAAACTAACTCAAGAGGGCTTGGCCGAACGTTCAGGAGTTCCTCTTGCCACACTGCGCAAGTTTGAACAAAAGGGCGCTATTTCTTTAGAATCTCTTTTGAAACTATTGATGGTTGTTGGTGGGCTGGAAGAAATAATTGGCGTTCTGAAACCGTCAAAGCCAAACTTCACATCCATAGATGAAGTGTTAAGAGATACGAATAGCATAACCCGAAAAAGAGGACGTAAAAAATGATCCAGCCCGTTACAGAAATCAAGGTCGGGTTGGATTTCGGTTCGGGGATTCAGCCGGTAGGGCGTTTAGCCATACGCGACCGTGTTATTTATTTTGAGTATAATGAGGACTTCACACAAAAAGGCATAGAAATATCTCCGTTCCGCTTGCCCTTGCAAAAAGGTGTTGTAGAACTGCCACAACGTCCTTTCGAGGGATTGGCAGGTGTCTTTAGCGATAGTTTGCCCGATGGTTGGGGGCGTTTGCTCTTTGAGCGCATGGCAAGAGCACAGGGAATATTGCCAACCCATATATCGCCACTGGATCGTCTGGCACATGTCGGCTTGCACGGTATGGGTGCCTTGGTTTACGAACCCGATAATAGCCCATCCGCTGTTCATGAATTGATTGACCTGGATCATTTGGCGTTACAAACAGAAGAAGTACTGCAAGGCAGCTCGGAAGAAGTCATAAAAGAATTGTTTGCTTTGAACGGATCATCTGCCGGCGCACGGCCAAAAGCACTTATTGGTGTGGATGCCGATCGCAAAAACAGCTCATACGGAGCAAAGCAACTTGAGGTGGGCTATGAGCCTTGGCTTGTCAAATTCCCCAATTCGCAAGATGGTCCTGACGCAGGAGCGATTGAATACGTTTATGCATTAATGGCGAAAGAAGCAGGTGTCTTAATGCCTGATGTGCATTTGTTCCCTTCGCAGAAAGGCGCGGGCTATTTTGCCGTTAAACGTTTCGACAGGGATGGGAACAAGAGGTTGCACATGCATACCGCAAGCGGCTTGTTGCATAGTGATTTTAGAACGCCGTCGTTGGATTATGAAGACTTGCTCAATTTAACCGGTGCGCTAACAAAAGATATTCGTGAAGTCGAAAAAATGTATCGCCTTGCTGTCTTTAATGTATTGGCGCATAACAGGGACGATCACGCCAAAAATTTCAGTTTTCTCATGCACGAAAACGGAGACTGGAAATTAGCCCCTGCTTATGACCTTACTTTTTCAAGTGGACCAAACGGAGAACAAAGTACCATGGTTATGGGCGAGGGTAAAAACCCGGCGATTCGTGATATGGTCAAACTTGGCTTGGAAGCCAAGTTGTCCAAAAGACTTATTGAAGAAATTATAGAGCAAACAAAGAGCGCATTAGCACGATGGGAATATCTGTCCAAAAATTATAATGTCAATAAAGTCAATGTCGAATTGGTCTTAAACTCGATGTTATCCTAAATGGATTCCCATCCATTATGTTTCGTGACATTTTGCGGCTTCCCTCTACCTCTATCCTCCTTTTTTGTTTAAAATCGGCCTCAGTATTTCAAAAAAGGCCAAAAGGTGTTCACAGAAAGTACCAGGTGGGCTACAGATCTTCACATCAAAAAACAAAAATCCTGATTCATTCAATTATTCGCATAAAAACAGTGAGTCAATTCCTCGCATACCTTTACTCACTGATAACATCATAACTAATTGTAAAACAATGTTTTAAACTATTTAACATTTTGACTGCCATAGGCTGTGGGTTGCCGCAATCGTGGTGGTAGAACAATGCTGCCACCAACCCGATGTGCGTGGGCAGTAAGCGCCTATCATTGCCAATCCGCTCAAAGAACGCGCTGAACGCGTGCTTGGGCAATTCCATCCGTTCAGCCTTTGCCGTTACCTCCCTCCATCATTTTCCTGATGTCCTCCCTGCGGTAGTACATGCTGCCGCCCACCTTGCGGTAGGGTAGCGTGCCGTTTACACGGAGGTTCTGCAATGTACCGGGCGATATGCCCAGCAGCCTGCGCACCTCGACACTTTTCAGCCATTCCCTGTCAAGGCCTTCTTTTTCCCCGCTCCCGATGATTTGCTTGAACTCCTCCAGCATTTCCCGCTTGAACTGCCGGAGGTCTTCCTTTTGCCTTTCATGAGCCAATAGGTAAAATATACTATTAAAAGCAGTAGCAGCAGATTGCCTATCAAAAAGCCATAGCCATATCTATTGAGTGTAAATCCGTTAGTGTACAATACTTGAAATACTTGAACTGCACACAGGCTAAAAAGCGTGATCGACAGAATAAGCAACAATCTTTTATAAAGCCTCATGGTGAAAAGAGAACTATTTGGTCACGGTAACGGTAGTTGGATTGTAGAGTCCAAAAGTAAGGCCCGATACTAAACCGTTGATAAAAGTATGTGTAATGTTGATGGAATAATCTTTCGCATCGCCTACCAGTTCCTTGCTGTCGACTACGGAAATTGGTGCGAGGCCATATACTGCATAGTGATTCCATTTGCTTGCTTTTTGATTGGTCTGTGGACCCTTTCCTACCACTGCTGTGTAAGAATAACACGAACTTAACAACACGCATGTCGTAATTAAGAGAATGCCTTTTTGTAATGATTTCATTTGAGTTTAATTTTTATTCTTCTTTTTTGAGAAGCAAACATAGTGCTGTGAAAAATAGCATGGTAATAAAATAGACGAAAAGCGCAATTTGGAGGATATACGGTATCTGTTGTCGATGAAGTGCACATGATACGCTCGATTTATTTAGATAGTTACTGGTAAAACACTACCATACTTCATAAATAAATTTTAACTTTGTTTTAAGAATCATAGCTGTTCAATGTTTTCATTTTTGTGGTCGAAGAAGAAGTTGATTAAGGATGCCGGATGGATAGGGGTGGATATGCATTCGCATCTGTTGCCCGGTATAGATGATGGGGTGCAAGATGCAGCCACTGGAGCGACATTCATAGAAGAATTGCTTGCTTTGGGCTATCGAAGGTTTATCTGTACGCCACATGTGTATGACGAAGTACACCCCAATACGCCTTTTACCATTGAATCTTCACGTGACTTGTTGCAGAAAGAGTTGAATGATAGAGGTATGGAGGTCCCTTTGTCTGCAAGTGCCGAGTACATGATGTCAGGAGCATTTCCTTCCTTGTTAGCGGAAGATATGCTGTTGCCACAGCCAAACAATTATCTTTTGGTTGAAATGTCGTATATCGTGGAAACGGCCAATGTGGAACAGCTGCTTTTCGATATCTCTATTAAGGGCTATAAGCCTATCTTGGCGCATCCGGAACGCTACGCATTTTATTTTCAAAATCGGAATCGCATAAACGCACTCAAAGAGTCCGGCTGCCTATTGCAGCTCAATCTTTTGTCACCCACGGGATATTATGGGAAAGAAGTAGCCAAAATGGCCAGTCACCTAATCAAACAGGGATTATATGACTTAGTGGGTACTGATTTGCATCATCAAAAACATCTGGACAGAATAAAACAATATGTCCTTTCGGGTAAAGCCTATGAGGATCTACATGGATTGTCCTTGATGAACACAGAGATATATGCTGGTTGCGTAGTGCGCCAATAGCGGATGTTTTGGTTCACAGTGCGCATTTAGGGAAATAGCTAAAGATCTAAATAAAAAAAAGGCATTGAGTAAATTATCAATGCCTTTTTTATCCTACATTGAGTCGGTACTTACAGAGTCTTTCTGTGTTAGAGGTTCCGTAGGTTGCTCATTACGCATGTTATTTCCATCCTGAGGATCGCCTTCTAAAAGGGTGTCTATATATGTCTCATTCTCGTCGGGTTCATTACGTGCATTGCCACCACAGGCCATTAATTGCCAGGATAAGCCAATTAGGCAGGCAGCAAGGTAAAATGTTGTTTTAATGCGCTTTTTCATATCGTATGTGATAAAAGTTTATAATTACTTTTAAGACATTTTTCCGTAGAATTTGTTTGAGTAACGGGATATAAAGATGGTAAAGCCGCTTATTGGTTAATCGCCTTAGTCCACAATTTGTCTGGATATACTCCTTCTCTTGTTAGTTGTGCCAGCGATTCTTTTACCAATGCCTTGTCCTCTTGGTAAGTAACTCCAAAACAAGGTGCATTTACGCGAATGACTTTAAAGTTAGCTTTGCCAGCCTTTAAGATGTCCTGAGCGGCTTCCGGGATTAAGAACTCTGATTTTGGGTTTTGCTTGTTTTTTGAGACGAAATCAACAAACATAGGCTCCAAAAGCGAAAATATGGCGGGAGTGAACCCCCAGAAATTCATCGAAACTACCTCGTCTTCTGCCAAGGTGCCCAAGCTACCATCTCCTTGCTCATAACGAATAGCTCCAGTCTCATCACGGAAAACCTTGGCTCGTTCGTCCAGTTGTTTGAGATCATCCTCATCCGTGGTGGCACATACACCACGTGTCACGGGGCCACTGTCCGACAGTGTTTTCCCTATGGTGTACCCCAACAGGGAGAAATAATTGTCTTCTACCTCTTCGGTAAGGAACTTGTGCATAGCAATAAAAGCTTTGGCACTGTAGAAATCATCGGCATTGATGACGCAGAAATTTTCGCTTACTTTATCTTTTGCAGACAATAGAGCATGTCCGGTGCCCCAAGGCTTGGCGCGCTCGATAGTATCCGTAAAACCATATTCACTCAGGTCAGTCGTTTGATAGGCATAGGACACTTCGGCGTATGGGCTTATTTTATAAGCAATATTGTTTTCAAAGATTTCTTGGTGTTCTGGACGTATGATAAAGCACACCTTGCCGAAACCAGCTTCTATGGCATCGTATATGGAGTATTCCAAAATGGTCTCGCCATTTGGTCCAAAACCGTCAATTTGCTTGTTCCCACCATAACGGCTGGCCATCCCTGCCGCTAAAATAACTAAAGTTGGTTTATTCATTACTTGATTATCATTTATTTAGTATTATCAATTTTATTGTCTAACAAACAAAGGGTGTTAAAGTTACAAATAATGCCAATCAACAGCGTACTTCTCAATGGAAGAAACTACTTGTATAGGCTAAAAAGTTACGATGTTCGTCAGAAGCTTTTTTTAGCAATTCGCATGAATGGGCTTGCGAATACAAAATCGTTCAGCTCTTTCACATCTGTATGGGCAATTTCCTTGTTGGAGCCCTCCCATTTTTTTTCCCCTTGATATAGGAACAAAATATATTGCCCAATACCCATAACGGAATTCATGTCATGGGTCACTACGATCGTGGTAGTATTAAATTCTTCGGTAATATCTTGAATCAGTTCATCTATAACGATCGAAGTTTTAGGGTCCAACCCGGAATTGGGCTCATCGCAAAACAGGTATTTTGGATTCATGGCTATGGCGCGTGCAATACCTACTCTCTTTTTCATGCCGCCCGACAGTTCTGCCGGATACAATTTGTTGCTCTTAGGTAAGTTTACTCTCTCTAGACAGGAGTTAGCGCGTTCTATCCTTTCTTTTTTGCTCATGTCCGAAAACATTTGCAAAGGAAATGTGATGTTTTCCTCCACTGTCATGGAATCGAAAAGTGCCGAGTTCTGAAATAGCATGCCTATCTCCTTGCGAATTGGGATACGTTCGTCAAAATTCATTCGAGTAAAATCCTGACCTTGATACAGCACTCTGCCTTTGGTAGGCGCATGTAGCCCTACCATACATTTCAGCAAGGTACTTTTCCCAGATCCAGACCCTCCAATGATGAGACTGATGCGTCCAGGTTCAAACTTGGCCGATATCCCCTTTAATACTTCGTTGTCTCCAAATGATTTATATATGTCTTGAACTTCGATCATTGCTCTGCTAGGGTGACTAATAGTTAATTATAACATGGCGGCTGTGATGGCATAGTCGCTTGCCAGAATGCTTATACAGCTTACCACTACCCCTTTGGTGCTAGCCTGTCCTACTTCTAATGACCCGCCTTTTACATAAAACCCTTGATAAGCGGATACTGACGTGATGACAAAGCCAAATACAAATGCCTTTACCATAGCGACCGTAATCGTATAGCCTCTAAAGCCGTCGGTGATGCCGCTGATATAGTCAGCAGGGGTTACGGCTCCGGAAAGCGCACCTCCGATAAGTCCGCCCGTCAAAGCCAGGGCGATGGACAATACTACCAATATTGGTACCATGGTGATCCCTGCAAGGATCTTGGGAAGGATGAGGTAGCCAGGTGCATTGATGCCCATGATTTCCAGTGCATCTATTTGTTCGGTAACACGCATGGTGCCTATTTGCGAAGAGACGGACGACCCTACTTTTCCAGCCAGCACCAATGCCGAGATGGTAGGGCTTAGTTCCAGGATGCTGGAATCTCGGTTTATCTGCCCAATGATGGAATTAGGGATTAAATCTGAGACAAGCTGAAAGGCAATTTGCATAGTCATTACCGCGCCTATGAAAGTCGATATAATGGCTATTAAGCCTAGGCTATCCACACCCACACTATACATCTCATGTAAGATTTCCTTTCTATATATGGCCCATTTTTCGGGTTTCTTGAACACCGATTTCAATAAGATAAGATATTTGCCTAAGCTGTTAAAAAACATATATACAAGGGTGTAAATGTTGAAATATCTTCAATAATTTCTCTAATGTTTTGTCCAAATATAGGGTTTGGCGTAAATAAACCACAAATTTTGTGCAATATAAGCATAAAGCATATGAATCAAGAAAGCCGCAAAAAGCCCTTGCATTCGCTATATGGGAATATTTGGTAGACTTTTCATGCTTTTTTTATGCTCCCCCGTTTCCAAACTAAGCAACTAACCATTGGGTGCGTCATTTTGTTTTATTTAATAAAATAATTGTTGAATAATATGGTAACGGGATGATTATGTCTGGTGCCTAAGGGCCGCACCACAAGTTCCCCGTTGAAAAAGAAAAGAGCGATGCAGAAACTTGGCAGCTAAAGAGATTACATGTAACTAGTTTTGACTATGTTTGGCTATAAATTCATAAGATGGACGAAAGTAGAGAAAAATATGCCTTGATAACTGGAGCGACGAAAGGTATTGGTAGAGCAATCGCTTATAGATTGGCCCAGGCAGGGTATCACCTTTTGTTGATTGCCAGAAGTGAAGCAAACTTAACAGAATATCAAAAAGAGCTGCAGGCTGCTTATAGCACTATTAACGTGATGATATATCCATGTGATCTGAGTATAGAAAGTGACCTGCGGGAATGTGCAGTATCTATTGATGCCAATTGCCCACAGATAGATGTACTGA
Source organism: Olivibacter sitiensis DSM 17696 (assembly GCF_000427965.1). Lineage (GTDB taxonomy): Bacteria > Bacteroidota > Bacteroidia > Sphingobacteriales > Sphingobacteriaceae > Olivibacter > Olivibacter sitiensis. Next base: position 74,738 of record NZ_ATZA01000015.1, read on the forward strand.
TCAATAATGTGGGATTATTCCATGCAGGATCGATATTGGATATTCCCCTGGCAGAGATGAAGGTATTGTTCGATATCAACTATTTTGTGGCTCAGTACCTTTCGGCCTTTTTTGGAAACAAAATGGCCAAAGTAGGGAGCGGACACATTATCAATATAGGCTCCATAGCTGCCGAGCAGGCCACGGAGCATGCCAGTGCGTATAGTGTAACAAAGTTTGCCCTACATGGTCTAACAGTAAACTTGAGGGCAGCATTGGCTCCCAAAGGTATAAAAGTGTCGGAAGTGATTCCTGGCGCTACTTGGACTTCTTCTTGGGAAGGCAGCGACCTACCGCGCGAAAAGTTTGTGACAGCAGATGACGTAGCGCGTGCCGTGGTGGCCTGCTTGTCTGTTGGAGAAACCGCTAATGTGGAGGAAGTGGTTGTAAAGCCATTCTATCGGTAGAATATTAAAGTAGAAAATAAGGTCATGGATAGATCGAAAATCAGTTGGGGATTGGCACTGCTTTCGGCAGGAGTTATCTGGTTGTTGGACAATTTGGGAGTAATTGATTTCTCATGGATGTCTGTTTTCCGTTTTTGGCCACTCATCATTATCCTGGTGGGGATCAATATCATGTTGCCAAAAAACGAAAAAGGTAATTATGCATACGGTTTCTTTATGGTAATATGCCTAGCTTTTTTCATCTACCAAGGTGTAACTGGCACATACAGCCCGTTTACGTGGAACAAAAGCAGCAATGGTGATACGGTAGAAACAGCGAAAAGCAATTCTGACGAGAAAATTGACGCGGCATGGTCTGATGAGATAAAATATGCCAAGCTGAAAATAGAGGCCGGTGCAGTGTCTTACAGGTTGGCCAGTGGGAACAATGCCCTCATAAATGTGGATATGCCGAAAAACAGTCCAAGACATTCTTTGCAAACTGTAGTGAAAGGAGAGCAGGCAACGCTTTCGCTCGCCACGAAATCCAGCGGAGGAGGGGGGAGCTCCAAGCGCGTAGGAATAATGCTTCACCAACAACCAGTCTGGGATATCCAATTGGAAATGGGTGCTGGTTCGGCCAATTTTGACTTGAGCAACCTGAAGGTAGCTAAGATGAGCGTGGAAGAAGGGGCGTCTTCAGTGCAGTTAAAGTTTGGCAAGCCCTATCAAAATAGCAAGGTGAGCATAGAAAGTGGTGCTTCTAGCACAAAAATTTTATTGCCCAAAGGAACCTCTTGTCGCATTAAGATGGAGTCTGCCATCTCTTCCAATAAACTGAGAAACTTCAAGAAAATACGCGATGGTGTCTACGAATCAGAGGGTTTTGATGAGAATGGTAGCTTTTATACCATAGATTATGAGGGCGGACTGAGCTCTTTTTCCGTAAATTGGTATTAAGCAAATGGATACCTCGCCAGAAGATAGATTTTATGTGATAAAGGACGGGAAACCAACAGGGCCATACACCTTGGAAGAGCTTATGGGGCTGTCGCTTTCGGGTACTGACTTTGTAAAAATTGGGGATAAGGGGGAGTTCATGGAAATTCGAGAGTCGAGCTTGTTGAGCAAGGTTTTGGGCTTGGCGCATCAAGCGGTTCAACCACAGTATTTTGCTTCTTTGGATATTCGGCTTTTGGCTTGTGCCATAGATTATTTCATCGCAGCAATACTCGTTGCCCCCGTCGTTCTGGTGATGATGCACAAAATAGAAGATAGGCAGACCCTATTCACCTTATTGATCTATGTTGTGCCCTTTTTCTTTTTTATTAAGTTCATACTATCGGTAGTCTTTGAAAGCGGCAGAGTACAGGCTTCTCCTGGTAAATTCTTATTGCATATTCGTGTTGTGGATACGAAAGGCAACAAACCCTCCTTTGGACGTGTTTTTGCCCGTCATGCGTTTAAACTATTTGGGGTGGCTACTTTCGGCATTGGTTTCTTGATAGGTTTTTTCAATAGAAAGCAGCAATGCCTGCATGATCTTTTGGCGAAGACGCTGGTCGTTCGTGATAGGCTTATTTGATAGTTTCACTTGTGCATCTTAGACAAACAAATCAATGATGTCATTTTTAACTAGAACTAATTGATGTTGTCTTTGCCCATTTCTACGTATGTTAAATTGTGTTAACAATGCAATAAAACAAATTAATTCAATAACTTTGCCCTTGCTATGAGATTGCTACGCAAAACAAAATATAGTTACTTGTTCTTCATAGGAGCGCTATTTATTGCCTCTTGCATGAAAGATGAACAACCTACTTATGATCCAGAGCTTCAAAAACAGCAAGAAGCACCTATTATCGCCGCTTATGTAGAAGAGAGTGAACAGATGCAAGGGGCACAATATGATGAAGAAACGGGTATTTGGTACGTGCTGGAGAGTACCGGTAGCGGCAATTATCCATATGAACAGTATCCCAACGTGACGGTACACTACAGAGGAGAGCTATTGGACGGTACTGTTTTTGATGAAAGTGAAGACGATAAACCGCTGGATGGCAATCTCTACTATTTGATCGATGCTTGGAAAATTGCTTTCATCCCTAAAGCAAAGATTGCATTTGGGCTATTTCAAAATGGACTTCAAAAAGGAGCAAAAATAAAACTTGTCACTCCTTCTGTGTACGCCTATCGTAATCAGTCCAACGCAGTTATTCCTGCCAACTCCCCGTTATTTTTTTCTATTGAAGTGCTAGATGTTTATGATTCAGGCACAATTACACCTTAACAGTTAAACAGCAGAATGACTATTAATTTCAAGAGATTAATGTTTTGGGTCGTTCCTATCCTGATGGGCCTAGTAGCCTGTGAAAAAAAGGAATATCAGTCTATAGAAGAATTGGATGAAGAGAACATACAACAGTATATTCGGCAAAATAACCTTTCCGTGCAGCAATACGGTACTACGGGTATGTATTACGAAGTGTTGCAAGAAGGTGACCCAGAAAAGCTCTTGAAGTTCGATGCGCTTGTGCCTATGGTGTTTACCGTTAAGTCCTTGGATGGGACTTACGTTTCTTCAGATACCTTACAAGGTAGCAATCGTTATTATGATTTCTTGGGATATTACCCTTATGGCAACAGTTCATCGGCCAATTTGCCTTCTTCGCCCGTTGAGGCCAATAATAGCATAAAGAATGTCTTGGCCGAAATGTTGAAATATGAGAACGGTAGAATTAGAATTATCATTCCATCACGCTATCTATATGGAAGAAACGGCAATAGTAGCTTAGGTATTCCCGCCAACGCGTCTCTTGACTATGTATTTCACGTACTATCTGCTTCGACTTTGCCAGCCTATGAAGATTTTCAGATTAGGAATGCTATTGCCAATGCGGGCGCATCAGCTGATGAGTACGAGAAGACGGAAACGGGCATTTATTATAAAATACTGGAGCTGGGCGATGGCGATGGACTTACTATTGACTCTCTGGTAACCGCTTCTTATGTAGGAAAGTTCTTAAGCGGCGCCGAGTTTGACTCTAGTGATTCTGCAGTATTTCGTCTCAGTGGTGTGATTACCTCTTGGGGAGAAATAATCCCCAAGGTGAATAGGGGAGGTAAGATAGAATTTTACACGCCATCTACTTCTGCCTATGGCAGGAACGGGAGTGGCTCCATCCCGCAGTTTACGCCACTTTATTTCAGTGTTACCATTCGTAATGACGATTAAGGGAGACTATCTATCTTCACTGGCCGTATACCTGCTCTAAAGCACGGTCTATGGTCGGATACTGGAAGTGGTAGCCTGTATGGATTATTTTTTGCGCACTCGCCTTAGTGCTACTCAGCACCAGTTCGCTCATTTGTCCTAATATACCCCTTATAAGGAAGGCTGGTATATTTGGCAACCAATAAGGCTTATGCAAATGCCTGGCGATGGCTTTTACCAGCTGCTCGTTTGTGATGGACTGAGGAGCCACCATGTTGTACGGCCCGCTTAGATCCATATGTTCAATAGCATAAGTATATATGCCCACGGCGTCTGCCAAATGAATCCAAGGTGTCCATTGTTTTCCGCTACCCAACGCGGTAGATAAACCCAGGTGGGCACTAGTCGCCAATTTTGGCAGTGCACCCCCGTAAAGGTCCAGTACCATGCCCGTACGGAGGGTTACGGTGCGTAAGCCAAGCTTCTTTCCTTTGTTGACGGCATTTTCCCAGGCCGTACATGCCATGCCAAGGAAATCTAGGCTAGCGGGCTTAGTCTCCGTCATCAACTCGTTGCCACGGTTGTTGTAATAGCCAGTGGCTGACGCTGATATCACATGCCGAACGCTCTCGATATTTTCCTTTTTAATGGTGTTGTATAACAAGGTTATGCTTTTTGTACGACTGGTGACGATGCCTTTTTTTACCCTATTGCTCCATGGAAGTGCCGCTATATTTGCTCCGGCTAGGTGTATTATGGTATCTACTTCAGAAAGTGCCTCTTTGTCCATCGTGCCATTCTCCGTATCCCAGATAAAATAGCTGACTTCGGCGATGGGGCGCTCCGGATAGCTGCGAACAAGTGCATGGACGGTATATCCTCTCTCTATTAAATGGGTAGAAAGCGCCTTGCCTATCAGTCCCGAGGCTCCTGTTATTAATATTTTTCGCATATTACCCCTATTTACGTATTTGTTTCTGCCAATGTTAGACGGATGGCCTCATCAAAATGAATGCAGTCTATTGGAAATAATTCATGGATTCTGTTTTCAGCACAGAGCAGGTCTCCCGTAATATTTTCTTGATAAGCCCTTGCCGCTGGAACGCTTACACCTGTTATCATGCTTACGAACAGTGCCGCAATTTCATTGCCAATACTTGGGATTTGTATTATTTTTCGTTTTATATGAGTAATATCAAGATAAGTCTGCAGCATATCCTTGTAACTGAGTGTGTCTGGACCACCGATGTCAAACTGCTGATTAAAGGTTGCAGGGTTAAGGATCATCATGTTGACATAATTCAGTAGATCGTTAAGGGCAATGGGTTGCGCCTTCGCATTGGCCAATCTTCTATCTGTCAGTATCATGGGTTTCTTAGACAACCTATCCATCATTTTCATCAATATGGAGCCCGGGCCTATAATGTTGCTCATGCGAACCACGGTAAAATTGATGTAGCTCTCCTTGAGCATTTGAAAAGCATCTTCCACAAAGGGAGTGCGCAACCTGGTTATATATATGAAATGCCCACAATTGGTTCTGCGTGCCAACCTCACGAAATTCTGTAGCGAGAGCATTTCCATATTGCGGTAAGAGTCGTTCCACTCGGCGGAGTCTTGGCTAAGATATATGGCAGCATCGGCCTGCGAGGGGATAGATGAAGCATACTGTTCCCTTATCAAGTCGCAAACTGCGGGGTGAATATTAGGTAGCAACGATAGCCCATAGTCCATAAAATGCTTCTCATTTCTAATGAGGCAGTACAGCTCTTGAAAGCCATTTTCTTCAGCAAGGAACTTGGCCAGTTTCTCTCCCAAATAATTATTCAGTCCGTTTAGTAAGATGTTCATTGTCGAATAATTATTCCACTTATATTTTTAACCCCCTATCTGTGTTTTGTCCAAATAGGGAATAAGTTCAGCTGATACTTTTAAAGCGTTGGATCATCTCAAGTAAAAACTAAATGCCAAACTTAAAGTATTACTTAGTACAATCGTGGCTTGCGAATGTTTAATTTTTTCTCGAAAAGATTTTTGTCAACTCTCTAATGGCGTAAATATATAAAGGCAATAGGCTATTACAATCTCAATAAAAGAAAAGAGTTAGAGCTCATTTTTTTGATAAACATTTGTGTTACTTCAGGTGTTTCTCCTACTAAAACGGTATAACTATGGCAAAGATGGATTTCGATAATGGCATTAAACCGCTACATGTTCCCGCTACTTTCGACCGCGATGCCGACATTGAGGAGCAAGCGGTATATGCTTTGGCGTATTTGGGCAGGGCGACCGCTCCTCAGGTAGCTGCCAAGCTTGCTGAGCTCAATTCTAAGGAAGACGTCGAAGAGCTTGAAGTCATCGTGGCTAAGCTGTTGAATAAGCTTTACGATCAGGGTTTTATCAACGGGGTAGATACCGGCAAAGGTATGCAGTATAACCTAGACAAGGAGGTGGTGGCTCATACAGGGAAGGTGGATCCCAAAGATATACATTGACAGCGATCAGGAAAATCCGTTCCATATCTTTTCGGCCCGGCGTCCAATGAGCCAGAAAGAGAGCGCGAGCAATGCAAAGAAAACGGCTCTGTTGAGGTTATCCCAAAGGTATTCAAAATAGCGGGTGTACAAGTTGATCAGCACAAAGGTGATGCCGAATTCGCGTGCTATAGCATCGTTCTTTTTTAAGCCATACCAGGCAAAACCTAAAGAAATAGCGGTAGATACCAAGCCCCAGTAAAGGATGTGGTACTGCTTCACCTTGGCCCATTTGTCCAAGTCATCATAATTCCCAAATATACTTAATAGCCAAAGGGATATGAGCAGGTAAATGATGCCAATGAGATAGCTCAATTGTTGGAAGGGTTGGGCAACCCTGATACGTGGCTGTATCCAAAGTGCAAAGGCAGTGAGAAACGTGCCAAAAAGGGTAAAGCGCAGTGGATAGTTCATGCCCCAGAACTTGAATCCCCAATTGCTGTGATAGGCGGTTTCCGTAGCAAACCAGATGCCCAGTGCCACGAGCATGAAAGTCCAGATAGTTTTTGAAGACAGCTTGATGGCAAGCACGGTGTAGATGACTATGGATAGTAGGAAAAGCAGGGAATAGCTGCCATCTGTTTTGTTGATGACCTTGCCTAGATAGCCCACGCAGGTAGCCGTGGCAAACACGCCCAGTACCATCAGGCTCTCGCTACTCAATTTTTTCTGCGGATATTTTTTTTTCTGATAATAACCCAACGCATAGAATAAAACAGCAAGTGTGGCACATAGTGCACTGATGACAATGTTTGGCGTATCATATAACCGTTCGAAAACCGCGAGGATTTCCTTGTCAATGAAAAGTGAGAGAAAGGCCAGTACCACGCAGGACAGCGCTACCCAGAAAGAATACTGGGCAAGCCTGCGCCAGTCGAAGCCTTTCACTTCGTAGGAATCGCGGAGCTTCTCCGCCGTTTGGCCATCGATCAATCCCTCCTGTTCCCAGTACGAGAGCGCATTGGATATGGTTTCCTCTTCCTGTCTGTCTATATGCAGTTTCATGGCGAAATTCTCGGTGCAAAATGATGCAAATAAGCAAATTTATTCTGCAAACAAGAGCTTACGGATATTTTTTTCATCTATGGCGAGCTGCAGTTGCATCTCTTCCACCGTGGTGAACTTCTGGTCGTGACGCACGAAATGCAGGAAATTTACATGGATGGTCTTGCCATAGAGATCTTCATTGAGGTCAAAGAAGTTGACTTCAATACTTCGAGTGATGCCATTGACAGTAGGGCGAGTACCTATGTAGCCCATTCCTTTGAGCTTTTCGCTGGTGGTGGGCGGAACAAATTCCCCTGAGCCAAATTGTGCCTTGTCAATGAGGTAGGCCTCTACGGCATATATTCCATAAGCTGGGATGAGCTTATAGGGTTCTTCTACTTCGATATTGGCTGTGGGGAAGCCTATGGTGCGGCCCAGCTGCTGTCCCTTGACGATTTTCCCAGTCAATGGGAAAGGGTAACCTAAGTAACGGTTGGCAGTATCGATGTCGCCCAGTATGAGCGCCTCACGAATCTTCGTGCTCGATACGGCTACTTCATTGACATCCTGCTCGGGTATTTCCTGTACCGTATATTGGTATTGCTGCGAGTATCTGTTTAGATCCGCTATGGAGCCGCCGCGATTTTTGCCAAAGTGGTGATCGTAGCCGATGATAACCCGTTTGGTGCCTATCTTACTTACAAGTACCTCACGAATATATTCTTCTGGCCCTTGGTTGGAAAAGTCGCGGGTGAATGGGGTGATGATGAGGTGATCTATGCCGCAGGCAGCGAGGCGTTCGGCTTTTTCCTCAATCGTGTTTATAAGCTTGAGGCTTTCATCCTCGGGATGGATAATCATTCGTGGGTGCGGAAAAAACGTCAATAGAACGGTCTCTCCATCAATGATGCGGGCATATTCCGTCAGCTTGCTGATGATTTTTTGATGCCCTACATGTACACCGTCAAAAGTGCCCATGGTGACCACAGCATTGTCCAGGGGGGTGAATTCGTCGAGGCTTCTGTAAATCTTCATCCTATTGTTCCGTTTTAGTCTTTAAGGACTTGATATGTTCCGTCAGATCTAATACCTGGAAGGCATCATCTACATGGAAATCACCACTTCGGGTTCTTCTCAGTGCGCCGAGGTAGGCCCCAACTCCAAGGGTTTGGCCAAAATCGTGTGCTAATGATCGGATATAAGTACCCTTGCTGCACACCACGCGAAAGTCAACTTCCGGCAAATCTATTCGGGTGATATCGAACGCCATGATTGTGACGGCCCTGGCCTTGAGTTCTATCTCTTCTCCACGACGTGCTTTTTCATACAGCCTTTCGCCGCCTACCTTCACGGCAGAGTGGGCAGGGGGATATTGCTCAATATTACCCAAAAATAAGGCACATGCAGAGTTGATCTTATCTTCGCTAAGTCCCTCTAAGCTGACAGCTTCGCTGGGCTCGCTTTCCAAATCGTAGGTAGGAGTGGTGCTGCCAAGTACAAAGGAACCTGTGTACTCCTTTTCTTGAGCTTGCAATTCGTCTATGGTCTTCGTTTTCTTGCCTGTGCACACAATCAGCAATCCGGTAGCCAGTGGATCCAATGTTCCAGCATGTCCTACTTTGATTTTTAGTGGTTTCAGTGAGTTTCGTATCTTGCTCACCACATCAAAGCTAGTCCATTTATAGGGCTTGTCCACGAGCAGCACTTCTCCACCTTCAAAGTCAAATTTTCTGTCTTTCATTACAATACATTCAGGTTCTGCCCACCGTAGTACCACAACAAGATGATGGCTAAGCCAACGATGATGCGGTACCAACCAAAGAGCCTAAACCCGTATTTGGTAACATAGCCCACAAAAGACTTGATGGCTACAACGGCCACCACGAAACCAACTAGATTGCCGATACCCAAGGTCACCAACTCATCTGACGTAAAGCTGTTGCCCGAGGTGAAATATTTCAGCAATTTATAGGCCGTTGCTGCAAACATGGTAGGCACGGCCAAGAAGAAGGAGAATTCTGCCGCAGCTTTACGCGACAATCCTTCGGCCATACCACCCACAATGGAAGCGCCGGAGCGACTGGTGCCAGGTATCATGGCCAAGCATTGATAAAAGCCTATCTTCAATGCAGTTAAATAACCGATTTCGTCCGAGTCGTCTATTTTGGGGTTCAAAAACCACTTGTCCACAAACAGCAAGATGATACCTCCCAATACCAATACTACGGCTACTACCAAAGGGCTTTCCAACAGCTCGTCGATATAATCGTTGAATAAGAGACCAAATATGGCCGCGGGGATGAAACCTACTATCAGTTTGAGGTAGAAAGCCACCGAACGAAAAAATCGTCGCCAGTACAATACCAATACCGATAGGATGGTGCCCAGCTGTATGGCTATGGTAAACAGCTTTACAAAATCGGTGGGTTGTATCCCCATAAGTGCCGTAGCCAATATCATGTGTCCAGTGGAAGATACCGGCAAAAACTCGGTGAGCCCCTCAATGATGGCCAGCACCAGGGTTTGTACTAAATCCATTACTTCCTAGACTTATTCGGGTTGATGAGGATGGAAACTATACCTAAGGCAAAGCCAGCCACCACCACGATAGGCGCTATGGTAATCTTCGTGAAACTATAAATGTCGTTTTTTCCAGCCATCAGCACAAATCCTAGTACTACCACCAGGATGCTGACGATTAGCAATTGATAATTGAGCTTGCCAAAAACCATTTCTATCTTTTTGGTTTCCGTGTTTCCGTATTTTCTTTTTTGAGCCATATCTTATGGGGTGTGAGTTGTCAGTTGCGAGTTAAGTGCTATTGGATACTAGCTGTCAACTATTCGCTTTCGTTAAAATTCTGTTGTCTTTAGTCTCTAGTTTTATCTGTACAAATCGTCTATCCGTAATCTTAGGTATTTGCTTACCGCGAAATAGGTGCTCAAACCTGATATCAAGATACCCAATCCTATGATGCCGACGAATATTAGCGCAAATTCAAAATAGTTTCTTAACATGACTATTTCGGGAATTTGTTGTTGCCCGAAATACAAGGTGGCCAAGAGCAAAATAATGGCAATCATGCCTCCCAGTAGGCCATGTGCTATGCCATAACCCAGAAATGGCCTGCGAATGAAGCTTTTCGTTGCACCTACCATTTGCATGCTCTTTATTATGAAACGCTCGGAATAAATGGCAAGGCGAATAGTGTTGTTGATCAATGCTACCGCTATGATGAGCAAGATGCCCGCAAATGCAAGGATGATAATGCCGATAATCCGAATATTGTGGTTTACCATATCGATGAGTGAGTCTTGATACACCACCTCCTTCACCATGGTGTTGTCACTTATCTGCTTGATGAAAGTTTGTATGCCCGCTTGATTGGCATAGTCAGCTTTTAGATAAACATCTATTGAGGGAAGTAATGGGTTGTAGCCCAGGAACTTGATAAAGTCTTCGCCTAAGTCGGTCTGTAGATTCTTGGCTGCCAGTTCCTTGCTCACATATTGTGTGCGCAACACCGCCTCGTTGGCATCTATTTCCTTTTGCAGACTTAATACGTCAGACTCATTGGCTCCGTCGCTTACGATAATGTTCAGTACGATGTTTTCCTTAACATAACGGGAAAGATTGCGTGCATGCACTAAGATGAGGCCCAACAGCCCCGTCATAAACAGCACCAAGGCTATACTGATTACGGTAGACACGTATACCGATTTGGTCTTTTTGGAGGATGTGCTTACTTCAAATTCTTCCATGACACTTCATTTATGTGGCGAAAATAACGATTCATTGCGATATAACGGTCATTAGATGTCATATTTTTCGTACTTTCGCCAGTCAAAGTGTAAACGATCATAATGGATTATCATTTTAGAGACATAGAACAAAAGTGGCAAAAATTTTGGGCCGACAACCAAACATTCAAAGTAGACAATACCTCTGAAAAACCAAAATATTATGTGCTGGACATGTTCCCTTACCCATCGGGGGCAGGCCTCCATGTGGGCCATCCATTGGGATATATTGCATCCGACATCTTCGCAAGGTATAAACGTTTGAGAGGCTTTCATGTTTTGCACCCTATGGGTTACGACTCTTTTGGTCTCCCTGCAGAGCAGTACGCCATACAGACGGGGCAGCATCCTGCCATCACTACAGAAACCAATATCAATCGCTACCGCGAGCAATTGGACAACTTGGGCTTCTCTTTTGACTGGAGCCGGGAGGTGCGCACCAGTGAGCCATCTTATTATAAATGGACACAGTGGATCTTCATGCAGCTTTTTGAGGCCTATTATGATAAGCAAGCAGATAGGGCCATGCCCATAGCGCACCTAGTAGCACATTTTGAGCGGCAAGGTACAGATGGCATACAGGCCGTTTGCGATGAAGACGTTAGGCAATTTACGGGTGATGAATGGCGCTCGTTCTCTGACGAAGATCGAGAGCGTGAGCTACTGAAGTACCGCTTGGCTTACCTGCGCGAGAGTTCGGTAAACTGGTGTGCTGCGTTAGGAACCGTATTGGCCAACGATGAGGTAGTCAATGGAGTTTCCGAGCGGGGAGGCTATCCCGTGGAGCAGAAAAAGATGCTGCAATGGAGCATGCGCATCACGGCCTATGCCGAGCGCCTGCTCACAGGGCTTGATACCATCGACTGGCCCGAGCCTCTGGTGGAGATGCAGCGCAATTGGATAGGTAAGAGTATCGGTGCCAGCGTGCGCTTTGATGTGGCGGGACACGATGCGGCCATTGAGGTATTTACCACTAGGGTAGACACGATCTATGGTGTCAGTTTCGTGGTACTGGCCCCTGAGCATGAGCTGGTGACCCAGCTCACTACCGCTGCACAGCAGGCGGAAATAGAAACATACATCGAGCGTACCGGTCGCAAAAGCGAGCGCGATAGAATGGCGGATACCAAAACGGTATCTGGCGCTTTTACAGGGAGCTACGCTCTGCATCCGCTCACTGGAGAGCAGGTGCCGATCTGGATTGCCGACTATGTGTTGGCTGGTTATGGTACAGGTGCCGTCATGGCCGTGCCATCCGGCGATCAGCGTGACTACCTTTTCGCCAAGCACTTCAATCTGCCCATCATCCCAGTGACCGATGCACAGGTCATCGATGAAGAGGCAGATGCCAGGAAGGAAGGGAAATATATCAATTCAGGTATCATCAATGGCCTGGAATATAAAGAGGCTGTTGAGGTGCTTATTGCCAAACTAGAAGATATAGGACATGGCAAGGCTAAGATCAATTACCGTATGCGCGATGCCATCTTTGGCCGCCAGCGCTACTGGGGAGAGCCCGTTCCGGTCTATTTCAAGAACGGTTTGCCCCGATTGATAGCGGAAAGCGAATTGCCTTTATTGCTGCCAGAGGTAGACAAATATTTGCCTACCGAGACAGGTGAGCCACCGCTGGCACGCGCCACCAATTGGAAATACCAAGGGCAATATGAATATGAATGGAGTACGATGCCCGGTTGGGCAGGCTCCAGTTGGTACTGGTACCGCTACATGGATGCACACAACGATAAGGAGTTTGCATCCAAGCAGGCCATTAACTATTGGAAAGCAGTGGATTTGTACATAGGTGGCTCCGAACATGCCACGGGGCATTTGCTCTATAGTCGCTTTTGGAACAAATTCCTGAAAGATATGGGCTTTGTAGTAGAAGAAGAACCCTTCAAAAAGCTGATTAATCAAGGCATGATCCAAGGAAGGTCTAATTTCGTTTATCGCGTGCTGGATGAAGAAGGAAAAGGAACCAATATCTTTGTGTCTTACGGCCTGCGCGATCAATATACTACCGCGCCTATCCATGTGGATGTTAACATCGTGAGCAACGACGTCTTGGACATCGATAAGTTCAAAGCTTGGAGGCCAGAATATGTCGATGCTGCTTTTATATTGGAAGACGGCAAATATATCTGCGGTACGGAGGTGGAGAAAATGTCCAAGTCCAAGTACAATGTGGTCAATCCAGACGATATCGTGGCCAACTACGGCGCAGATACCCTGCGCATGTATGAAATGTTTCTCGGCCCGTTGGAGCAGAGCAAGCCATGGAATACCAACGGTATCTCGGGCGTGTACAATTTCCTGCGTAAGTTCTGGAAACTTTTCCATGACGCGCAAGGCAATTTTGCCGTATCTGATGCCGAACCCACAAAGGCCGAACTGAAATCCCTGCACAAGATCATCCGTAAGGTAGAGGAAGACATCGAACGTTTTTCCTTCAATACTTCCGTGTCGAGTTTCATGATCTGTGTCAATGAGCTCACAGAGCTGAAATGCAATAAGCGGGCCATTTTGCAAGAACTCGTCATCGTGCTTTCGCCCTATGCTCCTCACATCACCGAGGAGCTGTGGACTTTGCTCGGCAACGCACCAGGTACCATTTCCTATGCCTCGTATCCGGTGTTTAACCCCAACTATCTGGTGGAAAGTGAGTTTGAATATCCTATATCCTTTAACGGGAAAATGCGCATGAAGCTCAATATGTCCTTAGACATGGATATCGATGAAGTGGAGAAGACAGTACTGGGCAACGAAGAGGTGCAGAAATTCATAGATGGCAAGGCTGTCAAGAAAGTTATCGTGGTAAAAGGGAAAATTGTGAATGTCGTGTCGTAAGGCCAATAACAATGGATATGAACAAAATTTTATATGTCATCATGAGCGCTAGTTTACTTATTTCGACTCAAGTGAGCGCACAGAAGAAACGTTTAGACCTAAGGCAATCCACTGGTATGGCGCCATCGCTTACCAAAAACATCCCTGCGGTGAGCGGGTGGCTTGACAATGAGCACTATCTGGAGGCAGATAGGCAGGAGCGCAAGACCTATGCTGTCCATATCAAAACTGGAGAACGGGAGTTATACACACCTGCTCCGAGTGCTGATGTGCGCGTATTGGTGGAGGAAGGCAATATTTATATACAGTATGGTACGGAAGCACCAAAACAGCTGACCAACAATGCCGATGAGGAACGCAATCCCACACTGTCGCCCGATGGAAATTATGTGGCTTTCACACGTAATAAGGATCTATATGCCATTGAGGTGAACAGTGGTAAGGAAATACGCTATACTTCGGATGCGACCGATGTCATCTACAACGGATGGTCCTCTTGGGTATATTATGAGGAAATATTGGGTAGGTCCACACAGTATAAGGCTTTTTGGTGGTCGCCAGACAGCAAACATTTGGCCTATATGCGCTTTGATGATACCAAGGTACCCATGTTCCCTATCTATGGCTCTAAGGGACAGCATGGCTATCTGGAAGAGACGCGTTACCCCAAGGCAGGTGATCCCAATCCCGAAGTGAAGATAGGCTTTGTACCGGTGGCAGGGGGAGCGACCGTATGGGCAGATTTCAACGAAAAGGACGATCAGTACTTCGGCACACCCTACTGGAGCTTCGATAGCAAGAGCATGATGGTGCAATGGATGAACCGTGATCAGAACAACCTGAAATTCTACGCCGTAGACCCTTCGACTGGAACCATAAAGGAAATCTATGATGAAAAGCAAGCAGCCTGGATAGACCTCGATCAAGATGGACGCATCGAGTACCTGAAAGATAACAAACACTACATTCTTAAGAGTGACCGTACTGGTTGGGCTCATTTTTACCTCTATACCTTGGATGGACAGCTGGTCAATCCGCTTACATCTGGCAAATGGCAGGTGAATGGCCTGGAGTATGTAGACGAAAAGAAAAAGCAGGTCTATTTTACTGCTCGCAAGGAATCCAGCTCCACGGTAGATCTGTACAAGGTAGATTACTCGGGCAAGAACTTAAAGCGTTTGACCTTTGGCGACTATACTCATAGCGTGCGTATATCGCCCGATGGCAAACATTTCATCACCACCTATTCCAATGTAGGTACGCCCACCAAGCTGGCATTGCTCACCACCGAAGGGCGTTTGGTGAAGGAACTGGCCGATAGCAAGGCAGATGACTTCGACAGCTACACGTTTGGCCAGACTGAGATGATTACCATTCCCACGGAAGACGGCTACCAGCTGCCTGCGGTGATTACCTATCCTACGGATTTCGACGAAAGCAAAGTTTATCCCGTTATCTTTAGCATCTATGGTGGTCCCAATGCTGGAACAGTACGCAATACATGGAAAGGGGCCAACAACCAATTGTGGGCCAATGAAGGCATAGTACAGATTTCCGTAGACCATCGCGCCTCTGGGCATTTTGGTAAAGAAGGCGTGGCATTGATGCACAGAAACTTGGGGAAATGGGAAATGCACGACTACATTACCGCGGCGAAGTGGCTGAAAGCCAAACCGTGGGTAGCCAAGGACAAGCTGCTTATCACCGGCCACAGCTATGGCGGCTATATGACCTGTATGGCATTGACCTATGGCGCAGATTATTTCGATTTTGGCGTTGCAGGTGCCCCTGTTACGAGTTGGGAGCTGTACGATACCCATTATGCCGAGCGTTTTATGGATACGCCGCAGGACAATCCCGTGGGCTACAAGAATGGATCGGTACTCACCTATGTGGACAACTATAAAGGGCTATTGCGTATCATGCACGGCGATATGGACGATAATGTGCACATGCAGAACACCATACAACTAGTAGACAAGTTGCAGGACGCAGGCAAGCATTTTGAGCTGATGATCTATCCCGGTGGGAGACATGGATGGGGCGGTGCAAAAACACGGCACGACCGCAATGAACGCTATCGGTTTTATTATAAGCATTTACTGGGGAGGGAAGTGCCAGCAGAGTTATTGCAATAAAGTAAGAGTAGCTATTAAAAGGATACCAAAAGCCATCCTCGTTTATCATAGGATGGCTTTAGTTTTTTCTCTTTCAGAGAAGCTAACAGCCTTAAATAACGGATATTACCTTAACTAACCATTTTGATTTTGCTGATTTATGGCTATCTTTGAAAAAAGATGTTGATTATGTTAACAAAAACAAGATTAATCCAGTCATTGGATAAATTACCTGAGCATTTCTCCATCGATGATTTGGTCGATCACGCCGTGCTTATAGAGAAAGTACAAAGAGGACTGAATGATATAGCTAGTGATAGAGTGAATTCCAAGAATAACGCCCGCAAGAAGCTAGCAAAGTGGTTGAAGTAATTTGGACAGATAATGCTGTCGCTGATTTGAATGACATTGGAGAATATATAGCCAAGGATTCAGAAAGGTATGCGGAATTGACCGTGTCAAAGCTGTTTGCCGCAGCAGATGTCCTTGAAGAAAATCCCAGAGTAGGTAGTGTCGTATCGGAGTTCAGGGATGATAAGATTAGGCAGTTGATTATTGACAACTACAGAATGGTTTATCAGGTTGCTGATGCTGAAGATTGCGTGTATGTTCTGACAGTTCATTATGCCAAACGTCTTGTTAAAAATACGCGTCATTTCAAGAGATGACGTATTTAGGCATTTCACTTATCTATTTGCAGATTATTCTTCATAACATTGGTGCTCCACAAGGCCCATGCTATTAGCACGGGTTGGAAAAACAAGCGTGCCAAGCGCTTCTCATCCGTATCTAGCCCAAAGGCGTCTCTTCTGTGAATGTACTGCGCCCAATTGCCGGGAAAAACCATTAAGAAGAACATGGCGGCTATTTTTCCGATAGCCCTTTGATGCCTGCCCGCAAAGATCAGCGCTAGGCCAAAGGCAATCTCCACGTAGCCAGATAGAACTACCGTCAAATCGGTATTGACAGGCACCCATTGCGGTACCTGCGCCCTGAATGCCTTGCGGGCAAAGGTCAGGTGGGCAATGCCCGCAAACAGCAAAAAGGTGCCGAGAGCCACTCTGGCTATCCGCTGTGTGAGGGTGCCTGATGTTGGTGATTTCTTTCGCATAGTTTATTTGAAACATATGGTATGGCTGAAAGTTTGACTTCTTGAAAGGCTTTGTGCGACTTGCCGTATAATGGACTCTCATTGTCTAGGTAAGACCCTTGTATACAAATATGACTTTATATGTTACTTTTGCCAAGGAAGGTAATAAGACTTTCAATGGAAAGAAGATGACAAATGCATTTGACGTGAAGAGTAGCGATGGGCTGAAACTCAAGTTCTATCATTTTGACGTGGCCGAGGTCGAGCCATCGGCGCTGCTGTGCCTGGTACATGGTATGGGCGATCATGTGCAGCGACACCTGCCGCTCATAAACTATATGAATGGGCAAGGTATCTGTGTGATGGCCTTTGATCAGCGAGGACATGGCCGTTCGGAGGGATTGCGTGGACATAGTCCTTCCTATGATATACTGATGGAGGACATAAACTTGCTCATATCGCAAGCAAAGGAATACCATCCGCATCTGCCGATAGTACTTTATGGACATAGCATGGGGGGCAATCTGGTGCTCAATTATGCCCTGCGCAATGCCAGGGGGATACAGGCCGTCATCGCATCCTCACCTTGGTTGCGCTTGGCCTTTGCGCCTCCACGTTGGAAGATGCTGTTGGCTAGGTTGATCTATAAGATCTGGCCTACTTTTCAGGAGAGAACGGGGCTAAATGCCGAAAAGCTAAGCCACAACCCAAAGGTAACCATCGATTATGCAAACGATCCCTTGGTACACGATAAGATTACGGCAGCCTTTTATGTCAACCTGCTGGAAGCAGGCGAATGGGCCATTGCCCATGCGCATGAGTTGAAGGTGCCCGCCTTGCTGCTGCATGGCTCGGCCGATGAAATCACGTCACTGGAAGGAACAAAGACCTTTACGGAACATGCAAAAGGGAAGGCAAAGCTCCACGTATTTGAGCAATTGTATCACGAGATTCACAACGAGGATGAAAACGAAAAGCTGTTTTCGCTTTTGGTAGATTGGATACGTCAGCATGTTGTGCAGTAGTTTTTAAGTTTTCATTTCACGCCAAGTTTGATGATGCTTGCCACAATGAACTTTCTATTCTTTGTTTTAAGAAATTCGTTCAAAATGGTTTCCTTGCTCATTTGCGGCTTGAAATTGAATGTGTTTTTACCGTTTACATAGATTTTTACCTGTTTATCAAAATCGATCATATCTGGTGATAAGTATAGTTCTATCTGTGCTACACATGAGGATTCAATGGTGATGATGTTATCCCTGATTGTTGCTCTGACGGCACCAGACTTACTCTTGGTGAAGGTTGCCTGCTCTGTTTTTCCGTTTTGTGTTACCATTGGGTTCAAAGGTTGGTGCCAATCAGCCCTTTCACCTACGGTGTCTAGCTTGCTGATCGCTATCCAGGCATAGCGTCCGTTGCGCACGTCGTCCGTTTCCCAATAGATTTCATTTGGAAAGGGGTTTCTTCTGTGGGTAGCTAAGGTGTCAAAAAGGAAATTGATGCTGTCTACATGGTTGAAGGCCAATCCGTGACTGCCATGAAAAGCGTAATTCCGCCAATTGGCACCCTGCTCTCGGGAAAAAGTGTAAATTTGATTTACCAGTGGATATGGAAAGACATCGTCTTCTATGCCACTTATCCCATAGAATGTCTTATCGTTCCCGAGGTTCTTGATTGTCGTGTTGCCGGTATATACCTTGGGCAGGAAGTTGAGACCAAAGAAAGCGGCAAACATGGATGGCTTGTTCAATGCAAGCCAGAATGCACCGGAACCACCGTTGGAGTGTCCACCGACATATACCTTGTTATCGTCAATGTTGTAGCGCGATTTTACCTGTACTATCTCTCTTAGGATGGTTTCGAAAGCTTCTTGCTGATAAATCCAACCGAAGTCTTTCTTGCCGAAGGGATATAGTATGAAAGAGTCTTTTGTCCTGTCCATGATCTTGATCTCTTTTCCGTTGGGTATGTGGGCAGGATTTGAAAAGGCAGACCTGTTGACAACCGCGCCGTGCAGATAAACGTATAATGGCGTACTTTTCGAACTCGTATAACTATCGGGTATATACAATAGGTAGGGGATCGTCAATGTATCATTGACCTTGATCTGATACAATGTCCAGATCCCTTTTTCATTTGGCGTGTCAAAGTCATGAAACGATTTGATTTGCGCAATTAATTCTTGGACGGTATGGTCTTGTTGGAACTTTTGCCAATAGTTCTCATCGTCCATGATACTAATATTGACATGCTTGGTACTATCCTTCAAATCAGACAGTATGGCGTTGATGGCTGCATTGGCTGAATCTGCCTTTGTCTTAAAATCATCGATAAACTTTTTCCATTCGGGCAGCTCGTGAAGACATTGATTTAACGTATCGTTGGCAAAGAAATTGTAGCTATCCAAATCATACCCTATTTCAGCGGATCGTTTGAGATAATACTTAGCCTTTTCCGTCTGGCCGGCATGGCAGGCTGCCACTGCGGCAAAATACGTATCGTAATTACTCTGCCCATTACTGGTGTCAGCATAGAACGTATCGTAGAATTTGAAGGCCTGTATCAAGTCTTTTTTTTCGTAGTAATACCTTGCCGAGTCATAAAGATTGATTTGCTTTTCTTGGCCTATTGCAATATTGCTTGATAAACTCAATATAAAAATGTAGATAGTTTTTTTCCAACGCATGGCAATTATAGATTAAAGACTGATTTGATGCAAAGGAAGAACGTTAAACGGAATGAAAATTGTACTTTTCGGCCAAAGCCTCTATTTTTTGACGTACTGAAATATGAGTCTATCGTTGCCCATTCGATCTATGGACTGGAAGAAGCTTTTGGGATTGGAACCCGTGAGTTTTTTGTAGACCTTATTGAAATAGGATTGGTCGTAGAAATGGCTTTGATAGCCGATGTCCGTGAGGCGCTGAAACTGGTCTTGGAAAGACTGTCGCTTCAGTGAGTAGCGGAACTGCGCTATGCGGCGATAAGTGATGGGCGTATTGCCGATGGCCTGTTTGAAAAGCCGATTGAAGGAGCGGAGAGACAAATGGAGCTCTTGGGCTATCTCTTCCATTTTCCAATCGCGATCAAAATCCTGCAGCATGGCTACGGCCTTCCGCATCAAGGGATATTCCCTTGGTACCAATCGACACCAAAGAAACTCTTCCAAAAGCGCTATACGCTCCTTGTGAGCTTCTAACGAGAATAGCCTGTCCTTGTATTGCTGGAACTGGTCATCTTGGTTCCAGTGGTCGAAGAAACCGTTCTGTTCGGACATGACCTGCTCCATCGAAAAGGGGATAAACTGATTGAGACCAAAATCCTTGAATAATATAGTCACTCGATCTACTTTACCCATGATGTCTACCAGCAAAGGGGCTTGTTTCCTTATCTGGACAATGGCGCCACCCTTGCCCACCATACTTTGCTTAGCCAAAAAGTAGTTCTCGGCAAATACAAACTCCGAATCTTTATAAAGGGTCAATGCGGTGAAGGTATTAGGAAAGGAGTAATGTACGCTTCTGAAATTGGGATCTTCACTTTTGATGAAATAATAGCATAGAACAAATGGTTTCAGTTTGTCACTTGGCTCATGTGTTTGGATAGCGTTGGTCATACTCGTAAGGCTCTTTCTGGCACTTAGTAAACGTATTTAGTACTTAGACGTACCCCTTGGTACCTGCTTTCTATAGGTCTTTTTTCATCCAAATGTTGCAAGAGCTATGCCCCGAGTTTCCAAGTGGAGCATCCAAGTGTACAAATCCCTGCTTTTCATAGATGGATACGGCCTTGGAGAACTGTGGTAAGCTCTCGATATATATGGCTTTATAACCGAAATCTTTGGCCGATTGCATGCTCTTTTCCATCAACATCTTTCCTACTCCGTGGCCGCGGGCCGACCGGCTGATATAAAACTTGACCAGTTCCGCCATCAGATCTGGCAAGCCATCTGTCGGATAGATGCCGCAACAACCCATTACTTCATCGTCCATCTCGGCCACCCATAGTATTGAACGTTCTTGTTGAAATAGTTGGAAGAGCTGATCTGTGGTAGGGTCGGAGTAAACCGTGCCACATTTTGGAGAGTCATGTTCTTCAAAGACCTGTCTGATTACCTTTGCCAATAAAGGATTGTCTGTCTCCTGTACCGTTCGTATAATGTACTGCTTCATAAATTCTTCTGGTAAAGATAGGAAATTTGATGTGGACGTGCGATAATCACTTAAGGAAAGCCTAGACCTGTATATCGTATGCCCGCAAAATTTCATAGGATTGGTTTCTCGAGGGATGTTTTGTCTAGAATTTATTTGATAATATTAATTTATGTTTTAATATTATTTATTTTATATTCGCTTTTGTTTAATCTGTGAGAGATTTTATAGTTTAGTCATGTCGGAATGATCCTACGGAACATATCGAAGTGTCAGGTATTAAGTAAAGTAAAATGAAAGACGGTAAGATTCTATTCAAAGAACGGCAGCAGTTTCGGCAATGGTGGTTTTGGGTTTTGTTATTGGGCTTCGATCTGTTCATGCTATGGCGATGGTACCAATGGGGGCAAGTATCAAATGATTTCAGTGAAAGTGGTCTGATAGTACCCTCTGTCATCCTTTTTCTAGTGAACGTGTTGTTCTTTGTTCTCCAACTGGAAACGGTTATAAAGGAAGATGGTATATATGTACGGTTTTTCCCTTTTCATATTCATTACAAATATTTCCCTTGGCAAGATCTATATAAGGTATATGTAAGGCAATACCGTCCTTTGTTGGAATACGGCGGCTGGGGCATTCGATTTGGTGCAAAGGGTAGGGCCTACAATGTTTCGGGCAATTGGGGGATTCAGTTGATAAGAAAGAAGGGACTAAACGTACTAATTGGTACGCAACAACCGGAAGAGGTTGAAAAAGTAATTGCTGGTAGGGTATTGGAAGACTAAGCTTTTAGCTTTTAGCTTTAGGCTCTAGTCTTTAAGCTTTCAGCTTCCCTCTTCAGCTTTCGTTCTACATAAAATGGAGCAAATGGAATGAGGGAAGCCAAGAATAGGAGCGCAGAGCGTTTCAGTGACCATTTGTACTCGCTGTGGCAATAGAAGAGCATAATGACGTAAGCTACAAAGAGTGCCCCATGGGCACTGCCGACTATACGCACGTAAATAGGAAGATCGGCAAAATACTTTAGCGGCATAGCTACAAATACCAATAAAATAAAGGAAATACCTTCCAATAAGGCAATGATTCCAAATATGTTGAGCGCGGTAGCAGAGGATTGCGATGATGTCATTGTAGCGTGTCTGAATGATGGAGAACTTCACAAATATATACAGCACTTATACAGCATAGTAATATATCTTCAGCTTTTACTGTAATTTGACTATCTAACGATATAAAAAACAAGGAGAAATCCCTTCGTCAGAGATTTCTCCTTGCCAAGTGGTCGATAATAAATAACCATCAACCAACAACGAGTAACTACCTAATGCTTTCCTTCGTATTCCTTGACTTCTTTGTGCTCGTAGTCTTCTGTTAGCAAGGCGTCGATATCCAGACCTTTTTTATCCATGCCGAAGCGATGGAGGATATTATCCATGGTTTGGTAAACCACGGGTACGATGATGAGCGTTAGGAACATGGAACTGATCAAACCACCGATGATAACCCAAGCCAGTCCGTTTTTCCATTCGGAGCCTGCACTGGAAGCCAGTGCAATAGGCATCATTCCGATTACCATCGCTATGGTGGTCATGAGGATAGGGCGCAGACGGGCATGGTTGGCATGGATAAGTGCTTGCCTGGTACCGTGTCCTTCGGCTTTCATCTGATTGGTGAAATCCACCAGTATGATCGCATTTTTTGCCACCAGACCGATAAGCATGATGAGGCCGAGTATGGTAAAGATGTTCAGCGAGTTGTTGGTTAGTGCCAATGCCAGCAAGGCTCCAATAACGGAAAGCGGAATGGAGAACAATACCACAAATGGGTATACAAAACTATCATAGAGTGCTACCATGATGAAATACACCATCACGATGGCGATAATCAATGCCGCCCCCAGTGTACCGAAGCCTTCGCTTTGGTTTTCCATGTCTCCGCCCCATACGTAACTTACGCCTTGTGGCCTGCGTACCTCCTTTAATTGTGTTTCAAAATCCTGAATGATACTACCTGATGGGCGGCCCACGGCCTGGGATTGCACTTTTACCGAAGTGCTCTTGTCCCTTCTTTCCAGTTGGCTGGGGCCAGAACCTTCCCTGATATCTGCAAATTGCGACAGCTTAATGAGTTTGCCTTGGTCATTGGCAAACAATAGGTTGCGTACATCATCTATATTCTTGCGGTCATAGTCGTCAAACCGGATGTTGATGTCATATTCATATTCCCCTTGGCGGAATTTGCCATCGGTATTGCCGTTGAATGCCGTTTGCATGGTAGCACCTACTGTTTGCAAGCTCAATCCCAAAGCGGCCATTTTATCTCTGTCTACTTCTACCGTGATTTCTGGATTGCCTCCCTCAACAGAAAGTTTTACTTCGGATGCGCCCGATGTTTTTGTCAGGATGGACGTTGCCTCTTCCGCATAATGCATCACACTATCTAGATCTGGGCCTATTACGACCATTTCTATAGGAGCTTGCTCTGCCATACCCAAGATACTGACCGGTACGGTTTTGATCTTGGCACCTATCAAGATTTTTTCTAGCTCGCCTTTCAGTTTGGCTGCGTAAATATTGGATGGATCGGCCCGGTCTTGCTTGTCTACCAGCTGCACCGATATCTCCGACTTGTAGGCTGTAGTCAACGCGCCCGCCATCGCATCGCTCGATTGTCCTACGGTGGTGATCATACGGGTAATCTCAGGCTTTGTACTTAGGTAATCTTCTGCCTTGCGTGTCATCTGGTTGGTCTGTTCAATGGAAGCGTCCTTGGGCAGCTCTATCTGTACCAAGAATTCGCCACGGTCTCCCTGGGCAAAAAATTCAGCGCCGATATAACCACCACCTACTAGTCCACAGGAACCGAACAGCAAAACTACTACAGTAACGAGGGTGATGGCCTTGTGTTCTAGGGTCCAGTTGAGTATGTCGGTAATCCAGTGGGTGAAGCGGTCCAATTGTCTTTCGAACCAAAGGATGAAACGGCCAAATATGGTCCTATTTGATATGCGCTCTAGTTTACCAAAGCGCGATGTTAGCAACGGTACGATGGAAAAAGAGGCGAGTAGACTGAGGGTAGTAGAAATAACCACGACCACGCAGAATTGCTTCAAAATATCAGATACCAATCCGGTACTGAGTGCAATAGGTAAAAATACCACGACGATAACCGAGGTAATGGAAATAACGGTAAAGCCTATTTCCTTAGTAGCGTCAAAGGAAGCCCTCACTTTGTTCTTGCCCATTTCCATGTGGCGATAGATGTTTTCTATGACTACTATAGCGTCATCTACCAAAATACCTACGACTAGCGAGAGCCCTAATAGCGACATCAGGTTCAGCGTATAGCCTAGCAAGTTCATGCCGATAAAGGTAGCTATAAGCGAAGCGGGAATGGAAACCATCACGATAACGGCATTTCTCAAGCTGTGCAAGAAAAAGAGCATGACAAAGGCCACTAGGATGACGGCAAAGAACAAGTCGTGGATGACCGCATCGGCCGACTCCAACGTATAGATAGAGGAATCGCTGGCAATATCTATATTAAGGCCAACTTCCTTATAGTCTTCTTGCAAGGTATTTACGATTTCCGAGATGCCACGACTCACTTCCACCGCATTGGCATCCGATTGTTTCAATACTTGAAGCGCAATGGAGTTCTGCCTATCCACACGTGCTATTTTCTCCACATCCTTTTGCGTATCCTGTACATCAGCTACGTCCTTTAGTCGTATCTGTGAACCATCTGCCGTGGTAGTGACTATCAGGTTACGCAATTCTTCCACATTTTGGTATTTTCCAGCCAAACGAATCAGGATATCTTGATTTTGCGTTTTCACGCTACCTGTAGGGAAGTCGAGATTGGAAGCAAGGATAACCTGTTGTACATTTAACGGCGAAAGTTTGTAGGCTTCCAGCTTGGATGCATTGAGGTTTACCTGTATTTCCCTTTCGCTACCGCCAATCAGGTTCACCTGTGCCACACCGTTTACACGGGAGAGTACTGGTTGTATCCTTTTGTCTATCAAATCAAAGAATTCTACATCGCTCATATTGCCCGTGGCAGACATGGTGATAATAGGCAGGTCATCCAATGAGAACTTGGCCAATGAAGGCGTCTCCACGTCATCGGGCAGGTCAGATAAAATGGCATTTATCTTTCGCTGGGCGTCGTTCAATGCATAGTCTGGATCTGCTCCACTGTTGAGCGTCACGGTTACCAACGACAGGCTTTCGTATGAGGTAGCCTCCAATTTTTTGACGTTCTCCATGGAAGACACCGCATCTTCGATCTTTTTGGTGACGGTGTTTTCTACTTCGTTTGGCGAAGCTCCGGGATATACGGTAGAGATGGAAACAACTCCTGGCGTGAATTTGGGTAGCATCTCATAGTTGAGCGAGAGGTAGCTCATGATGCCCAGCATGGTAAGGGCAGAGAATACCACAATAACAATGGATGGCCTCTTGATAGAAATTTCTGCTATCTTCATTCGTAAATGTTTTTAAAATATCGATTTGAGTGCTTTATGCCCTAAAAAGGGGCGCTCTTGTTATTTTTTTTGCAACTGTATCTCGGTGCCGTCTACTAAATTGATCTGGCCGCTGGTGATCACTAGCTCACCTTCGTTGAGCCCATCCAATACTTCCACTTGTTCTCCCAATATGCGGCCAGCCGTTACTTTTTTCAGTTTGGCTTTGTTGCCTTCAACCACGTAGAGCTGATTGCTGTTTACGCTGCCTACAAATGAAGAACGAGGAATGACAATAGTAGGAGCCTGCTGTGGCAGCTCGAAGGTTGCCGTGCCATACATGCCCGCTCTTAGCACTTGGTTGTCCGTATTGTCAACCAGAATTTCCACTGGGTAGTTCAGCGTATTGTCGGCCTTCGGGGCGATAAAATTGATTTTTCCGGCAAAGGACTTATCTGGGAATACGGAGCTGCTTATCTTGACAGCATCTCCTTCCTTAATATTGACTACTTGCACTTCATTTGCTGTTACCTTAAGCTTCAGGCGCGAAACATCCACGATATCGAACAAGGGATCGCCTACTCTTACATAAGAGCCAAGCTCCACGTTGCGCGCATTGACAATGCCCGATATCGGGGCTTTAACATAAGAGTCTTGCACCCTGCGCTTGGCTTGGTTCAGTCGGGTCTCCGCATTGCGAAAGGCAAGGGTAGTTTGATCCAGTTGCGCTTTGGTGACACCACCGGTTTTGAATGAGCTCTCATAGCGTTCGAGATCGGTCTTAGCGTTGTTGTAGGCATCTTCGGCGCTTTGCACATCCAAGGTAAGTATTTCATCGTCGATGCGGGCCAACACTTGGCCTTTGGATACGCGCGATCCCTCATCCACTAATAGGCGCGTGATGCGCCCGCTGTTCTCTGCCAATAGGCTCAAGTCTTGGTTTGCTGCAAAATTGCCGTTGGAGGAGAAGTCCAAGTTTACGGACTGCTTCTTTACGGTATCTATATTTACCAGTACGGCTCCGCTTCCACTTTCGGCAACTACACGCGTCGCTTCTTCGTTTTTCTTCTTGTTGTTGCTCAGCACCCAGCCGATGAGCACGGCGACCGCGATTATTATAATAATGGTAATGATTCCCTTTTTCATATCCTTTCGTACTATTGATTGATCAGTGATTTAATATTGCCGTTTGCCTTTAGTAATTCAATTTTGGCCAATTTGTATTTTAGCAGAGCCTCGTTATAGCTATTCTGTGCGGTTACCAGATCGGTTTCCGACGTAAGTAGGTCGGTCAGGCTCGCCAAGCCGTTTTTGTAGTTGTTTTGCGTACTGTTGTAGACTTCCTCGGCCAGTTGCTTGTTTTCCCTTTGGGTTTCTATGGTAGTTAGGCTATTCTTGATCTGTTGTTTGGCGTTATCGTGCGCCATCTTCAACGAGTTCGAGGTGTTCTTGATGTCCTGCTCCAATTTTTTTATCTCGATGTCTGCTTGGCGTACGCGCGAGCGGCGGTTGAAACCGTCGAATATGGGTATGTTGAGCGTGAGTGTGATGGCACTCATATCATAGTTCAGCGCATTGTTTGTATACAGATTGAACCGATCGCTCTGGGTGTTATAGGCATAATTGGCGCCGATTGAGAGCGTAGGGTAGTACTCGGCCACAATGGATTTCTTTTGATAATCCAATAGCACCCCTTGACTCTGAAGCACCTTGAACGACAGTAGCTTGTTCACGTTAAAGTCGTCATTGGTGATCGTGGCTTCGCTTTCCAGTTGAGACACGATATCATTGGGTAGTGTGATAGACTGGTCTACGGGCATACCCATATAATATTTGAGCAGGTTGGTCTGCTGGTTTATGGCCGATTCCAGTTGCTCGCGTTGAGCGAGCAAGTTGCTCAGGTTCACTTTCACGCGGTCTAGGTCTATCTTTTTGGCCAGGCCCACCTCATATTGGCTATTGGTCATTTCCAATAGTTTTTTGGTCCGATCTATATTGGCATCAATGACGGCGATCTGTTCCTTGTTCAAAATCACCTGAAAGTAATTGGCTGCTACTTGCTGGATGAGGTTTTCCTCGCTCAGCTCAGCGGCCAGACGGTAGTATTCTTCGGTAGATCTCGCCGCCTTTAGGCCTGTAAATACCGCTTGGTTGAAGAGTTGCTGGCTCAGCTGCACTTGCGCCATACCTTGCCAAGCCTGTCCTATCTGAATGGTCTGGAACTCACCGTTCTCGTTAGGAAAAACAAACTGCGGAATGATGAGGTTATAAGCTGCATTGGTCGTAGCGCTCAATTGTGGGAGGGCATTAGACCTCACCTCGTCTATTTGATGCTGACCATTCAGTATGTCAAGCTTTGCCTTCTGCAACGCTTCGCTGTTCTGCATGGCATAGTTCAGGGCTTCTCTTAGGCTTAAAGGAGCTTCTTGAGCTATGCTGTGTCCTATACTTAATAGGAACACAAGAAACGATAGTTGTAGCTTTTTACTTAAATTCATAAGTAAATGTTCATAATTAATTCAAGTTGCTAGTTATATAATCTTGTTCAATGTAAAAGCGAAGATGAACAGGGATATTTTAAGAATCCATCCCCTAAATGTTACGGCATGGATTTTTCTAAGAAACAGCCCCTTTATCTCACTGATGGTCGTCTCCACCCTTTTTCTCATATACTCTTTTATGAATGCCGCGCTTGCACTGTCCTTCCTTTTGCTGTTTGCCTTTCGGTGCACTTTAAGGGCAATCTGATCGTTCTCCAGCAGATCGTCCTCTATTTGGTAGTTGGTATAGGCTGAG
>NZ_ATZA01000016.1 GCF_000427965.1 Olivibacter sitiensis DSM 17696
GTAAAATCCCAGAGCAAAAAGGCGTTTTCCACCATTGCTGCACTGATAAGAATCCATTTAATCAGTAATCTTGAGATATATTGGATGGTGCAGAACAGCAGGAGAACTTACAGCAAACAGAAAAAACGAAATAAACCACCTTGTATACAGGTAGAACTGTTCTAAAAAACAGGGGGGGGNGGCTTTTTTATCTAATGAAAATATTTACTGATAATCAGTAAGTTAAGTGAGTTTATTGCCTGTTTTTAAGTTTATCCGTTTGGTAGTGATTCTTTATATTAGTTGTGGTAATGCCTGTGGTGCCTTACCTTTGTTGCGTTACACAAATAATTATGGAAAAAACAAAAAGAGTTCACGAAGGGCGAAATATCAAACGGTTTAGGGAAATGCTGGGTATAAAACAGGAAACGCTTGCTTTCCAGCTTGGTGAGACTTGGACACAAAAGAAGATTTCCCAACTTGAAGCCAAGGAATGGATTGAGCGTGATATATTGGAACAGGTTGCGGCTATTCTCAACGTTAGCCCAGAAGTTATCCAGCGTTTCGATGAGGAAGCCGCAATCAATATCATTTCCAGCACTCTTCACGACAACGCTGGTTCGGTGTTTTACAATTTTAGTCCGATTGACAAACTTGTCGAAGCGTATGAGGAAAACAGAAAACTCTATGAGCGCCTGTTGGAAAGCGAACGTGAAAAATTGGAGATGTTGAAGTCAAAAAAACGCTAAACTGCTAAGTAATGCGAGATGTCTAAATCCTAATTTTTCTTAATCTTATTTACTTTTTCACGTGCTTTTTTTGCATCTTCTTTTGCTTTCTTTGCCTCCTTCTCGGATTGCTCCGCATTCTCTTCGGCTTTTCTAATGGCGAGCAATCTTTCTTCTTCCTGCTTCACCCAAATTTCAAGTTGCTTGGGATTGTTGTTGTATATGGAATCAATATCCAGTGATACCTGTGGATAAAAAAGTCTGACCATTCGGAATTTGATGTCACTGTTTTTCAGAGCGGAGTTTGACCGCCAAAGCTGAAAGCTGGCGAAAAGAGAAAGAGCCAACACAAGTAACAGTATAATCCCTGTAATGATATAGGGTCTTTGTTTGTCTGTGAAACGATGTTCTAACTGAAATTTCATTTGCTTGGGCATTTTACCTATTATATTTCCCTGCTTGGTCTGCTGTTCCTTTATATCAATTATATCCGCGCCAAGGGTGGCTATTTGGCTGTTGTTTGACGCTTGCAGTTCCGCAAGGTATTCAACCGTTGCAACATGTTCCAATTTCTTTGTTATCTGTGCGATTTCCGCCGAATAGTCTTTAGATTCTGATTGCTGTTTTTCGAGTTGTTGCACACGTTTGTCCATTAGTACGACTATCTCCTGTTGGTCTTTAACGGCGGTCTGTAATTCCTGTTCGTTCATATTCTTTTTTGTTTATCGTCTTATTCCCCTTGATTTTTCTTCTTCGGGTTTCTTTTTTTTCTTGCGCCACGTTGGGTCGGGTTCGGGTTCTATCGAAGCGGGCATGTTCAATAGGTCACCAAGCAAGCCCAATCCCGTTTCATATGTTTCTGACCGCTGTTCCTGCTGTCCGAGTACCTCCCTTATCTGGTCGGCAAGCGTAGTGGACTGTGATATTTCCGTTCCCCGATTGTGGCTTAACTGTTTCTCCATACTGGCGAAACTAAATTTGCGGTCGATTGCCGAGCCTTTGAACTTTACGCTTTCCTTTTCAAAGGAAATGCCCTGCACCTCGTTGGTTCCGCTACGGTACTTGTAATGCATCCCGATGCCCTGCCTTGCAAGCATGGCTTCCACCTGCTTCCATGTGGTGGCTTTCGCCATGACGAGTTTAAGGGCATCGTGTATGGCAAAGCGCAACCTGTCATTGCCACGCAACGCCTGCCTGTTCACCTTTGCCTTGCCCTTACCGAGATGGTAACCGTAACGCTCGGTCATCTCCCTGCATAACTTTCGGCTCTTGTGCCAATGGTTGAAATTGCCTATCGTCTTTCCATCGTTGTCCACTCGGTTGTAGACGATATGGAGATGCGGATGTTTTTTATCCGTATGCAGTACGGTTATGTATTGGGTATTCTTGATGCCCATTTTTTCCATGTATTCCCTTGCGTGTTCCGCCATCTTCTCCACGGTAAGTTTATCCCTGTCCTCGTTGCTCCAACTTAGCACGGTATGGCCTACGGCATTGCCAAGCTGTGGGCGCATCTTCCGCTGTGCGTTAAGGTCTGCAACAATCGCCTTGATGTCGTAATCCCTAACGCCTGCCGAATCCAAAACTGAGGATTTCCCCCGTTCCAACAGGTAACGGACGCAACCGCCGAAACTCTTGCCCGTAATAACCTTAGCTATCATCCTTACCAATCCTTTCCATTAACCGCTCCACTTCGCCAATTAATCCGCGCAGATCCGTCATGATTGACACAAGCCCTCCCTTGTGTGCAAGCTTGGTCAACTGGTTGAGGTTGTTCGCCATGCCCGACAATGTGCGCAGGTGCCCTGTTTCTTTTTCTGACAGCCTCGGCCTTATCACGGCAACCTT
Organism: Olivibacter sitiensis DSM 17696; assembly: GCF_000427965.1. Classification (GTDB taxonomy): domain Bacteria; phylum Bacteroidota; class Bacteroidia; order Sphingobacteriales; family Sphingobacteriaceae; genus Olivibacter; species Olivibacter sitiensis. Next base: position 2,556 of record NZ_ATZA01000016.1, read on the forward strand.
TGCGGACTGCCGGAACCAATCGCTTATCCGCATGCCCGCATTTCTCGCTTTCCCTGCAATCGCCAAACGTTCGGTTGGGGTTATCCGTACCACGAGCGAAACGCTTCGGGTGATTGCTTTTTTCGGACGGCCACGCTTGCGTGTTTTTCCGTCCGTTCCTTTTTCTTTCGCCAATTTTTTCATTGGTGAACCTCCCCAAGTTTACGGACTGCGACCATCGGGAGCATCCGCCGTTCCCCACACGACGGAGCGTGGGGAAACGGTTTTTTGCATTGCAAAAAAATAAACTTCTCCCTACAGGGCGACAAAGGTTTACCTTTGGAGAACTGATAGCGGATTGCGTGTCTTTCCGGCAATCTTTCCGCTCTTTGCAGGTGCTATTCTCCATCTTCTCCTCCCTACATCAGCTTTTGGATGTCCTCGTATTTGTAGTACATCAGTCCGCCGATTTTCTTGAACGGCAATGTACCATTCACACGTAAATTTTGGAGCGTGCCTGCGGATATGCCGAGCAACTTGCGCACCTCATAGCTTTTGAGCCAAGCCCTCAGTTCATGTCGGTGTTTTCTCGGATGGGGGCTGTGCTTTCTGATTTCCTCGAATAGTTCCTTTTTGAATTTTTCGAGGTCATCCCTCGTGATAAGCTCTACGTTCATCTTTCCTCCTTTGTTATCGTTAAAAAATCTGTTACCCTGCGGACGGAAACGAACGGTATGTTTCCGTCCGCTTTTGGTACAAAGGAATGGAGTAAAGCTGTTCAGAGGATGACCATTATAGGCATTTGGTCAATTTTGGGTGAAGGTGTACAGATTTTTGTGACTCTCTATCGAGGAGAGTATTGTTAGGTTTGTGGCTAATGGGCATTATTTGCCAAAAAATATACTCTTGTATTGATATACTTCCAAAATCGAACTAAAGGACTATGGTATTAATCATGCATTATGTGCTATAACCTGTCATTTTTTAATCAGTTCTGCCGTCATATCGAGTTTGTTGTGAATTTCAATAAACAGTCTTTGAAATTTTTTAAACCTATCTTCACTTGAAATACTTGTCACCACGGCGATTGCACTTCCATAAAGTTTGTTGTGTCGTATCATCTGTCCAAGTAGTCTGTCATATTCTGATTGCGAAGGGTCTTTTTTTACTTCTATTGGAAATTTTTTATTGAGCAATAAGTCTGGATTACTTTCTCCAACTTCTTCTTCGAGTTTGAAATGCTTCTCAAGATAGTTTCTTAGCTCAATCTTATAACCTTCTTCAATTATCCTTTTTCTATCTGGTGTCCAACTTAGTAGTTTATCAACAATCTCTTTGAATGTCTTGTTAGTTTTGTCTGTATTTGTGGTTTCTGCCGTAGATTTTATTATTTCAATTACATCTTTCCAGTGTGGTCTATCCGAATACTCCTTGACGAAAACATTTGGAATTTCACTCCATTTTATGTTGTGAACTTTACTAATCCCTTCAATAGAAGGCCTTAATTTTGCTTGTGTCCAATCTGCAATTACTGGAAGTGAATTGTTTCTTCTTACAAGTTCTCCATACTGGTCGAGAATTTGATTGATTGGTGTTCTTTCCATTACAAGAAGGTTTGGATTGTCGCCACATTCTTCTTGAAGTTTGGAATAAGCGTTTCGTCCAAAAACTTCGTCAAGTTTTCGTTTGTGAACACCACAGAATTTTAAAAAGTCTTTACACAAAGGTTTTTGTCCCTTATTTAAGTCTTTAAGTTTTTTGTATTGTTCAATAAAATTTTCTTTGTTCATATCAATAGGCTTGCGCATCTCAAATATATGTGCAATAATCCAATCTCCCAAGTTTGCCACTTAAAAACTATTTTTGGCGTCTTTACTTCTCGTCACTTGCTATACCGAGTTTTTTACAAAACCATTACGTGTTTTGTACATTATTTTCTGCTCCTCTATAAGTTTATACGCAATATCTCTATAAATACGACACTAATCTTCTTCGGGTACAATCTTAAAAAACTTGTCCTTTTCCCTTATCGGGCGGTATTTTGTACCTCGTTTTTCTTTATCGGCAGTAAACCTGCTCCTTGAGGTTGCTTCTGTTATGGACGGCCAAAGGACGGAAACCGAAAAAGAAATAGTACAGGACACCAACAACCTGTTTTACAAATTCACCGAACTCGTACAGGAAAATGTAACTGCTCATCAGGATGTACAGTTTTATGCTGATCAATTATTCATCACGAGTAAATATTTGATCAGCATTGTAAAAAAAGCGACAGGGAAAACACCGCACGTCATTATTGATGAATACCTGCTTAAAGAAGCCTATATTTTGTTGGGATATCCGGAAAAGACTATTTCACAAATCGCATTTGATACAGGATTTAATTCTCCTTCTTCCTTCGGACGTTTTTTTAAAAAACATGCTTCCATTTCGCCGCAGGAATACAGAAAACGACAGTCACTGTAATAAAAGCGAATTATTGCATACGATTGGCGAATTTGGGGATATGATAAGAATTTGAGTACATCGTACCTTTACTTTATGAATTTAAAACATTTAAGATATGGATTCAATAACTTCAAAATTCGACAAAGCTTTAAAGGCTTCTAATGTTTATGGACATGTAGACCATCAACCCGACAGCAGTAAAGAAACTCCGAAAAATACACCGGAAAAATCCTACCCTTTTTCAGACCAAATAGGCAACTATCAACGAAACAAAGGTATTCCTACGAAATCATACAAAGACAGCAAAGTTTATATCGTAGGAAGTGGAATTGCAGGTCTGTCCGCCGCATACTATTTTATCCGTGACGGACATTTTACACCGGAGAACATTACCTTTATCGAACAGCTTCATATCGATGGAGGGTCTTTGGATGGTGCCGGAAATGCAAAAGACGGTTATATCATCCGAGGCGGTCGTGAGATGGACTGTACTTATGAAAATCTATGGGATATTTTTCAGGACATTCCCGCATTGGAAATGCCTGCTCCGTACAGCGTTTTGGACGAATATCGCTTGGTAAACGACAATGATTCCAACTATTCTATCGCAAGGTTGATACACCAGCAGGGAAAAGTAAAGGATTTCAGCAAATTCGGACTGAATAAAAAAGACCAGCTGGCCATCATCAAGTTATTATTGAAGAAAAAGGAAGAGCTGGACGACGTCACCATCGAAGAATACTTCAGTAACACCTTTATCGAAAGTAATTTCTGGACATTCTGGCGTACGATGTTTGCTTTTGAAAACTGGCACAGTTTACTCGAATTCAAGCTGTATATGCATCGTTTCCTGCACGCCATCGACGGACTGAATGACCTTTCTTCCCTGATTTTCCCGAAATACAACCAGTACGATACCTTTGTAACGCCACTCGGAAGATGGCTGAAAGAGAAAGGCGTAAAAATACAGCTCAATACCTTGGTAAAAGATTTGGATATGCTAATCAATGCCGATGGAAAAGTCGTGAAAGGAATCATAACGGAGCAGGACGGAAAAGAAGTGGTCATTCCTGTATCGGAAAATGATTTTGTGATCGTTACCACCGGTTCGATGACCGAAGACACCTCTTACGGCAACAACACGATAGTACCCGTATTGGCAGTAGACAACAGCACCAGCGGACAAAGTACCGGGTGGAAACTCTGGAAAAATCTGGCAGCGAAATCGCCTGTTTTTGGTAAACCGGAGAAATTTTGCAGCAATATTGAGAAATCATCATGGGAATCCGTCACATTGACGTGTAAGCCTTCCGCACTGATCGAAAAATTAAAAGAATATTCGGTAAACGATCCCTACTCGGGCAAAACCGTTACCGGAGGTATCATCACAATTACAGATTCCAACTGGCTAATGAGCTTTACCTGTAACCGCCAGCCGCATTTCCCAACTCAGCCGGATGATGTATTGGTACTTTGGGTATATGCCCTATTTATGGACAAAGAAGGTAATTACATCAAAAAAACAATGCCGGCGTGTACCGGAAACGAGATCCTTACGGAATTGTGCTACCATTTGGGAATTGTAGACCAAATCGATGATGTCATCGACAACACGATTGTTCGTACCGCTTATATGCCTTACATCACATCGATGTTCATGCCGAGAGCCAAAGGAGATCGCCCTAACATCGTACCGGAAGGATGCAAAAACCTTGGTTTAATAGGGCAGTTTGTGGAAACCAATAACGATGTGGTATTCACGATGGAAAGTTCCGTAAGAACCTCGAGGGTAGCGATTTACGAATTGTTAAACCTTAACAAGCAGGTACCGGATATCAACCCGTTACAGTACGATATCCGCCATTTGCTGAAAGCGACCAAAACCCTAAATGACGACAAGCCGTTTTTAGGAGAAGGATTGTTGAAAAAAATCCTGAAAGGAAGCTACTTTGAGCATATACTACCAATCGGTTCCGATACGCACCACGAAGAAGAAAAAGAATCCTTCTTAGCAGAGCAATTTGGAAAATTCAGGGATTGGGTCGGAGGTATCAGAGGATAACACGAGAATATCCCGTAACAGAAGAACGTTGAAACTGATTTAATAATTAACAGGAAGTGTCTAAAACCGCCATATTTGAAGGCTTTTTAGACACCTTCCTCTCTTAAAATTTCAAAATATGAACTTTAAAAATGTAACCATAGCAGGAAGCGGTGTTTTGGGCTATCAGATAGCTTTCCAGACCGCCTTTCACGGATTCAATGTGACCGTGTACGATATCAACGACAAGGTTTTGGATAAAGCCAAAGCCAAATTTGAGCTCATGAGCGAAGCATTCAAACGAGATTTGGGTGCTACTCAGGAACAGTTGGATGCCACATTCAAAAATCTGCATTATAATTCCGACCTGAAAGAAGCGGTAAAAGATGCTGATTTAGTGATAGAAGCTGTTCCCGAAAATCCGCAAATTAAGCTGGATTTCTATCAGAAGCTTGCCAAGGCAGCACCGGAAAAAACGATTTTTGCGACCAACTCCTCTACGTTGCTACCAAGCCAGTTTGCGGATACTACCGGACGACCGGAAAAATTTGCCGCACTTCATTTCGCCAATACCATCTGGATAAACAATACCGCAGAAATAATGGGACACGCGGACACAGATAGAGCGGTATTTGACGCGTTGGTAGATTTTGCAAAAGCCATTGGAATGGTTGCTTTACCGCTATATAAGGAACAGCCGGGATATATTCTAAACTCGCTGCTGGTTCCACTATTGAGTGCGGCAACCAATCTTTTGGTAAATGACGTCGCTGATTTTGAGACGATAGACAAAACCTGGATGGTAGCGACCGGAGCTCCGATGGGACCTTTTGGAATACTGGATGTGGTCGGTATCACAACAGCCTATAACATCAACCAAATGCAGGCAGAAAAAACACAGGATCCGTTGAAAATAAAAACGGTCGAATATCTGAAAGAACAGTTTATTGACAAGAATAAGCTTGGGGTAGCTACGGGAGAAGGTTTTTATAAATACCCGAATCCGGCATATAAGGAAAAGAATTTTCTGAAATAAAGATTTGTTTGAAGAAATTATGCCGAACAGTTTTTTGAGGAATTGGCTTCACCCATTCATCATTTTACTCTTACTTTTGTCAAGGACAGAATCTGTTAACGCTCAACGTATGAAAAGTTCTGTGAAACAAACATCAGGCTACATCAGCCAACCGAAAATTGGTAACCCGGGTTCGCACCAACTGTTTTATACATTGTTCGAGCCGGAAGATGTACCGGTCAAAGCTGCCGTTTTGATCCTGCACGGTATGCAGGAACACAGCGGACGCTATGCCGATTTTGCACGGTATCTGGCAAACAATGGCTTTGCCGTTCTTAGGCCACGGTAAAACCGTCGAAAAAGATGAGGATTTAGTTTTTTTCCAAGACCGGCAATCCAAACAGCAAGTCATCGACGATGCCAAAAAAATGGCGATCTATTTAAAAGATCAACAACCTGATGTCCCTCATTTTCTGTTGGGGCATTCGATGGGATCTTTTATTGCCCGATGCTTGCTACAACAGGTAGGCAATGAGTTCGATGGTGCCATTGTCGTAGGAACGGGTGGAAAAATAACCGGAATCGGATTTGCAAAAGTTTTTTTGGATATAGGTAATTTTATTGCTCCGGAGAAACGGAGCCTCTTCGTCAATAATTCGTTTGCCAAAATGACCCCTTGGCAGGAGTATTAAAACCAACCGTAGTATTCAATGCCAAAGGCCTTGAGATCTTTGGAAAGTATAAGCTTGAGAAATTTTCCATAGTAAAGAGCAAAGCGTATTTACTATGGGATTAAAAATAGACCTTTCGGGGAGGTTTAATAAAATGAATGACTTATTTAATAAAATGAATGACTTATAAGTTAATCAAGAACCGATAATATATTATTTCTTTTTTTCAAAAAACGTCTCTACTAAGTAATCATTGGAATATCGGCACACCACGTGTATTTATGTAGATGAAGAAGCAGTAGCTATCATAATATTAGACTTTCTTTATCTAATGTCAAAGAATCACAAGGAATTCGAATCTCTGTAGGAATACATCAGAGGACTGACGCAGTTTTTCTAGACAACCTAACACGAAAGTCTAAAGATTTTGAGTGTAAAAATCGAACTATAAATAACCGAACAATAACAGTTTGGTTCACAGACTTTTATTGGTATAAAAAAAGAGAAAGTTGTTAACAACTTTCTCTTTAAGTCGGGGTGGCAGGAAGATTCCATACCTCCGCAAATAGCTATCAATCAAATTGTTGAAAATCCTTTTGAAGAACCGCTCACCTTTTTGCTCACATATAGTTTGCTCGGTGATTGGAACAAATATAACGGTCTAAACTAACAAAAGGAAACAATTGGCTATAAATCTTACTGGCTGGCGAAAGAAAAGAGAAAGTCCAGCTTTTCACCGTAAATGCCCAAAGCGAGAACAGCCACGGCCAAGAGCGGTGGGGTTTCGCAGGCCGCAAATGAGCGGGGGCTTCGTTTAGACATTTAGCCATAAATAATAAAAAGGACTAACTTGCCTAGTGCCAGTTAGCCCTATTACGTGTAGCCGGATGTCAATGGCTTCTATTTCATTTTGCCAAACTAAAAGTCTGGGGCGACACCTTGTTGTTTTTAGACAACTCGTCCCCTGCTTCCATATCCATCTGAACCCACGCCAAATGCCATTGTACATTTCCTTGGAAAGTTACTTTTTGGCGGGCGAGTTCGTCAGTTACTCCTTTCAACATTTCCTTAAAAGTCATCTCTTTTTGTGATTTCATTATGCTGACCAGCGCGTTTTTCAACGTGTCGTACTTATCCTTATCCATTGCAACCGTTTTTTTGGTTGGGTCAGGGTGTTTCATCTGTAATTTTTCCATTCTGATTAATTTTATGAGTTAAACTTTGGTGTTTCTCTTATCAGCCATTGGTTACCGTCAGGGTCACTAAGCGAAGTCATTTTGCCGTGCGGAAAGGTTTGGATATCGGGAACGTCCACGCCTTTAGTCCGCAATGCTTCCACATCTTTTTCAATGTCATCCGTTGAGAGCATAAGTCCTTTTATACTCCCTGCGGGTGCAAACATTGGCCCCGAACCAAGTGTAATTGTTGTATCATCATCGGGTAGCCCCAGTTGCAGCCAAGTACCGCCGTCAGGGGTTTGTCCTTCAAAAACCACGATAAATCCAAGTTTATCGGTATAAAACTGTTTTGCTTGTTCCTGATTGCTTACAGGAATGGAAATCATTTCAATGTTTCTCATTTTTTTTGATTTTTATGTTTATTTAAAAGATTTTCCAGTTTTTGGACTTGATTGTTCCAATATTGCTCGAAGAAATCCATCCAGGTTTTTATTTCGTCAAATCCAGCTTGGTTCAGGTAGCAAATCCGTTCCCTGCCAACTTCTTCTATGGTTATAAATCCCGTATGATAGAGTACTTTGATGTGTTTTGAGATAGCGGGACGGCTGATGTCGAAATGCTCGGAAATATCGTTTATCGACTTTTCGCCTTTGGAAAGTAAAGTCAAAATATGCCTCCTGTTGGGGTCTGCTATCGCCTGAAAACTATCTATGGAAGATGAGTAGGTCATTTCAATGCTGTTTTAAGTTTTTTTATGATATGGTTTTTCCACCCAAGCTCCATAATGAAACTGGTCATGACATTTTTTAAGCCCTCAAAACCTGAATGCTCAAGTTCCAAGGTGGTTCCTGTTCCATTGGGTTTAAGTCGCCACGTTACGACCGTGTCTAACGTGATGACACCTTTTTCCGGTCCCGCTTTAAAGGAGTAGGATAGTTTTTCGTTCGGGACTACTTCCAAAACTTTATGGTACATCATTCCGTCCCATCCCCGTTTGGGCTTTGCGGACTGTTTTTGTGTAAACTCAAAGCCCACAACAGGCTCAAAAGATTTGATTTCAGTCCATTGACTGAGCAGTTCGGGATTGGTCAGGTATTTCCAGATTGTTTCGGGTGGATGAGGGAATTGCCATCTAAGGTGTATGTTTCTCTTCATTATGCGTAACTCTAAGGTTACGCAAATATACATGTAACCTTTGGGTTACGCAATATTTTTTAAGATTTTCTATCAAATGGTAGTATTTTTTTATACTTACCTACGCCTGTTCCCAATCCCTCTTTGTTTGTTCTCTGGCTTTTGTCGCTTTTCAAGTTGGGAAGAAAGGTCATTAATCCGTTGGATAGCTATTTCAAGCAACCTGTCATTGAATTGGGAATTAAACCAACCGATATTAGGATTCAGTACCACATGCTTTCCGTGTTCTTTCAGGTAGTAGGCAATAACGGGAGCTATACCCTTTATGCTTGTATCCACGAATTCCACACGGTCGTAGCGGTGCATATTTTCCTGCACTCGCTTTATGCCCTCTTCATAATTAAAGATAATTTCTTCCGTGTCAATGAAATGTCCTCCCAATCTGACACGAGTGTCCACACGTATTGTCGCTGTCTCCACATCCTCCAACCCGAAATAGATAAGGTTGGTTTCATATCCGGCATTTTTGAATGTTTCTGTTATCTCGATGGCAAGGTCATTGGAATAGTTGCTTTCAAAGGCAAAATCACTGCGTTGGACGATGGCTTCATCTCTTTCGTTTTCCAAGCGTGTAGGCACACCACCTTTTAGTTTTTCAGGATCATAGTCCGGATACTTCTGTAACAATTCGGCGTATACCAAATCACCGTTGAAGATATGTGTGCCTTTCGGTATATGTTCATGGCCATAAGTTGACTTGCCCGCCCCGTTCGGACCGGCAAGGATAAAAAACTGCGGTTTCATGGCTGATTATTTGGCTATGGAAAGCTTCGACCAATATCCCTTGCCAGCAGGCAATAGCGATTTCAATACCGAGTAGCTTCGTGTAGCCATATCGTAGCTGACCAAATCTTCCGAGCCATCGGGATTTGCCCTGATAAATTCCTTTGGTGCTTTGGCCCGTTCGTCACGGTAGAACATGGGAACGCCCATTGAAAAGGCTTCCCTGTGGATGTCCTCGGTGATCTTTGCCGTTTTTTCATTGGTTTCGGCAACCGTCAACCCATTGGGCATCAACTGGTCAAGGTTTCTTTTTTCGTTGTCCCTATCAGATTGCAGGTTATCGAAATAATCAAAGAATTTCGAGCCTGTTTTCAAACTTTCTTTCAATTCCTTGAAGTCATCCGTAGGGATAAGCACACCTGAAATTGCTCCTTGTTCGTCCCTTATTTCCTTTAGTTTCATAACATCTGCGCTCATGGTACTTACAAATTTAGTCATTTTCTGCTTTATTTTAAATTCCTGTCTTTTTGCTCTTTCAACCGCTTCAATCTTTCGGTTGCCTGCTCTGCCTGCTCTTTGGATTGCCTTGCCGCTTCTTCGGCTTTGGTAATGGCAAACAATCTTGCTTCTTCCTGCCCCACCCAAGCTGCCAATTTCTTCGGGCTATCATGGTACATTGAATCCACATCCAAAAATATTTTTGGATATACCAGCTTGACCGTTCGCATCTTAATATCGCTGCCGTGCAAAGTGGAGTTATCCCTCCAAAGCTGAATGCTGGCGAAAAGAGAGAAAACGGCAACAAGAAACAGGACAACACCGGCAATTATATAGGGTCGCTGCCTGCCCGTAAGACGATGCACTATTTCGACCTTTATCTTCCGTGGAAATTCCTTTATTAGTGTTTCCTGCATGGTCTGTTGCTCGCCGATAGCCGTGACAAGGTTACTACTGGCGGTAGCCTGTTTACGGATGGATTCTTTCAACCCTGTAAGCATATCATCCGTTAAAAGATGTTCCAGTTGTCCGCTGATATATGCCAGTTCTGCCGAATAGTCTTTGGTTTCGGATTGCTGTTTTTCGATTTGTTGCACACGTTTGTCCATCCTTACTATTATATCCTGTTGGTCTTTTACAGTGGTCTGTAATTCCTGTTCGTTCATTTCTTTAATGTTTTATCTGCTGATTCCTCTTGATTGTTCTTGCCCCGGTTTCTTTTTTTTCCTGCGCCATATCGGGTCGGGTTCAGGTTCTGGCGTTACTGGGGTAAACGCAGCATCCAAAAAAGCTCCAAGCACTTCTGTTGCCACCTCCAATCCATGCGCTATGGGTTTCTCCTGTTGCCCAAGTACCTCCCTTATCTGGTCGGCAAGTGTGGGGCTTTCCGTGGCGGAGCGCGTTATTCCCATTGCTCGGTTTTCGCTTAGTTGTTTCTCCATCCCTGCAAAGCTGAATTTGCGGTCGATAGCCGAGCCTTTGAACTTCACGCCGTCCTTTTCAAAGGAAATACCCTGCACCTCATTCGTTCCGCTACGGTACTTGTAATGGATACCGATGCCCTGCCTTGCAAGCATCATTTCGACCTGCTTCCATGCGGTGGCTTTCGCCATCGCGGATTTAAGCGCATCGTGTATGGCATAACGAAGTTTGTCGTTACCCCGAAGTGCCTGCCTGTTAACCTTTGCCTTGCCCTTGCCGATATGGTAACCGTAACGCTCGGTCATCTCCCTGCATATCTTTCGGCTTTTGTGCCAGTGGTTATAGTTGCCAATGGTCTTGCCATCATTGTCCACACGGTTATATACGATATGTACGTGTGGGTGTTTCTTATCCGTATGCAGTACGGTCATGTACTGGGTATTCTTGATGCCCATCTTCTCCATGTATTCCCGTGCGTGCCGTGCCATTTTCTCTAAGGTAAGCTTAGCCCTATCCTCGTTGCTCCAACTAAGCACGGTATGCCCCACGGCATTGCCAAGCTGTGGGCGCATCCTGCGCTGTGCATTCAAATCGGCAATGGTGGCTTTGGTGCTGTAATCCCTAACGCCTGCCGAATCCAAAACAACGGACTTTTCACGTTCCAACAGGTAGCGCACGCAACCGCCGAAACTCTTACCCGTAATAACCTTAGCTATCATCCTTACCAATCCTTTCCATTAACCGCTCCACTTCGTTCAGTAATCTGCGCAGATCCGTCATGATTGACACAAGCCCTCCCTTGTGTGCAAGCTTGGTCAGCTGGTTGAGGTTGTTCGCCATGCCCGACAATGTACGCAGATGTGCTGTTTCTTTTTCTGACAGCCTCGGCCTTATCGTGGCAACCTTTGCGGACTGCCGAAACCAATCGCTTATCCGCATGCCCGCATTTCTCGCTTTCCCTGCAATCGCCAAACGTTCGGTTGGGGTTATCCTAACCACGAGCGAAACGCTTCGGGTGATGGCTTTTTTCGGACGGCCACGCCTGCGTGTTTTTCCGTCCGTCTCCTTTTCTTTCGCCAATTTTTTCATTGGCGAACCTCCCCAAGTTTACGGACTGCGACCATCGGGAGCATCCGCCGTTCCCCACACCGCGGAGCGTGGGGAAACGGTTTTTTGCATTGCAAAAAAATAAACTTGCTCCTTACAGGGCGACAAAGGTTTACCTTTGGAGTACTGACTGCGGATAGCGTGTCTTTCCGGTGTTCTTTCCGCTCTTTACAGGTGCTATTCGCCATCTTCCCCTCCCTCCATCAGCTTTTGGATGTCCTCGTATTTGTAGTACATCAGTCCACCGATTTTGGTGTAGGGCAACGTACCGTTCATCCGCAGGTTTTGGAGTGTACCCGCCGATATGCCGAGCAACTTGCGCACCTCGTAGCTTTTGAGCCATGCCCTCGGCTCGTGTCCATGTTTTTTCGGGTGAGGGTTGTGCTTTCTGATTTCCTCGAACAGTTCCTTTTTGAATTTTTCGAGGTCATCCCTCGTGATAAGCTCTACGTTCATCTTTCCTCCTTTTCTTTACGTTAAACCATGTTTCAGACGACCGGAATCCAAATACATTTCCAGTCGCTTTTGGTACAAAGTAAAGGGGGAACGATAGGTAAAAGATGACCATTGTGGGCGTTTGGTCACTTATAGGTCACTTCCATCTTCTGTTTAAAATGGAAGTTTTTGGAATTAGTGAAGGAGAGAAAGCATTATTTACCTTTCACATCGTTCTTTTTAGTCACGATGCTATACAATTTATGTTTTTCCTGTATTAGCCGATATTTAACGCCCGGATTATCTTTGTTTGCAGGGAAATAACTCCTTAGTGTCTGTTGGTTGATTTCTTCTTCCCCATGTTGGAAATATTTACATATCAGCTTCACCCAAACGGTTTCGGTCGATGGGGCTAATAGATGGGTATCATCCCTTTCCGGAAGTGTCAAAACTGGCAATTGCTGGATGATGTCAACAAAGGGATAAAGGTAGCCTTTGGTTATCCTGATTTTTTGGTCGGTTTCAAATGCTTTCATCTCCTTGATAAGCTCGTCCTTTTCCGCAAGTTCCTTTTTCAGCGAGGCAATCTCCGAATCGTACCGTGTGATGGTGATGTCCACGGGATCACGGTAGCCGTAGGTATTGATTGATATGAGATAGTCACGGAATGTCCGCAGGCATTTTAGGTTGACACGGTTCCGGGCATGTTTACGGGAAAAGGGGGATTGTTTGCGGATAAATTCGATATGGTCTGCCACGATTTCCCTTACGAGTTCATAAAACTCTGCTTCGGTACATTTCCCTGTGCTTACGGCATACTCCATGTGATAATGATAATATTGTTCCTGTTCTTCGTTACCTATTACGTACAGCCGTGTAAGAAAATGATTGTCATCGTAGTAGTTCCAAAACCCGATGGGGCTACCGATGTCGTATCGGTGTTTTCTTCTGCTGAAAGGTCGGCGTATCTTGAAATAGGTATCCCTCATGGCAATCACTTTTGAACACTTGAAATAAAAAAGAGACAGTCACCTATTGGGCTGTCTCTTACAAAATTACTTAATTCAGGGGGATTTTTACGTTGGCTTACCTTGCGGCTGCCATGCGCTCCCTTAGATTCTGCATATCCTCGCTCAACTTGTGTTCGACCACCTTTGCGTAAATCTGCGTAGTGCGGATGCTCGTATGTCCGAGCATCTTGCTCACCGATTCGATGGGTACACCGTTGCTCAATGTGACCGTGGTGGCAAACGTGTGTCGTGCGATATGGAATGTAAGCGTTTTATTGATTTCGCATATGTCCGCTATCTCCTTTAGATATCCGTTCATCCGTTGGTTGGAAATTACAGGGAACAGTTTATCACCGTTGGATGCTTTCGGATGGTCATGGTACTTCGTTATGAGTGCGGATGCCTGTGGCAAAAGGGGTACTTTAACCACCGTTTCCGTTTTCTGCCTGTTGGTGACCAACCAATCCCCACCGTCTATGCCTTTCACGATGTTGCCCCTTGTAAGGTTTGCCATATCAATATAGGCAAGCCCTGTAAAGCAACTGAAAAGAAACATATCGAGTACCGATTGCAAGCGTTCGATGGAAAACGTCTTATCAGCCAGTATGTCCAGTTCTTGTTGTGTTAGATGCCCCCTTTCCACTTTATCAAAGTGGAGCTTGTATTTGGCAAAAGGGTCTTTCGCAAGCCAGTCCATCATTACAGCCATGTTGACCATCTTGCGAAATCGCTCAATGTGCTTCATGATACCATTGTTATTGAGCGGTTTGTGGTGATCTTTCGGTTTGTACTTTCGTAGATAGGGCTTGCTAAATAACTGGAGTTGGCGCATATCCATTCAGCCTGTCCATCGGACTGCATTTTTCGTAGATGCAGTCCCAAATGATACGGACTAGGCAATATAGTGCCTGCCTAGTCAAATTGACTAGGTTTAGCACTAAGGCTATACAGGCAATCCAAGATTCCGAGGTGTTTTTGAGTTTGGCCTGGATGCAGTCCAAGCCATAAGCCAGTTTTCCCTGTCCGAACTTTCCCTCTATCGGATTACGATCACCCGGTCTTATGTGGTCTGCCACTGCCGCTTTAGCCGGGCGCCCCAGGGGCTTTGCCGATAGCTTTATGCCGTGCTGGGCCAGCCATTTTCGATTCTCCCTGTTACAGTAAATCTTATCGGCCAATACTTCCTTTGGATAATAGCCCATACGTTGCCGATAGCGCTCCACGCTTTCCCGGAGGCTTCCCCCTTCGTTGAAGGCATCCCAACTCAGCTTATCAATGAACGTGAACCCTTCTACCAGGCTGACCTGTAGCTTGCTGCCGAATTCCACCTTGGACTTTTCCTTGCCCCGAACGATGGGGCGCACGTGTGGTTGGTGGATGTTCACGATACGGTGTTCCACTGTTTTACTCTGGCTACGGTGCAGGTAGTCCTGCTGCCCATGGACCGTATGCAGTACCATCAGGTACTTTTGTTCCGACGGGGTGAGGGGGAAGCTGCCGTAGGCATCCAGCAATTTGTCGATATGGCCCAGATTCCTCCTCAAAAACCGTATCTGGCTGCCGTTTGCCCTGTATATGGCCTTGGCCGACTTGGCTTTCTTCTTTGCTGTACCCAGAAACAGTTTACGGGCTACCTTGCGATACGTGCGTGGCTTTACCGGGCCGTGCAGTGCCGGTGAATAAAGCAAGTCTATCAGCTCCTCGCTCTTGCGGCGGGCCGCATCCAGTACTTTCAGGTCGGTGGGAAAGGTAATATGCTGCGGGGCTACGGTAGCATCCATGAGTAGCTTCCCTTTATTGTGGGCGGGCGGGGGTACGGATAATACGGGATCCTGCTGGGCCCCATGTGGAACCGAGCCCGTATCCTCACGGTTTCCGCCATCGGGTATGGGGTCATTAGCCTCCGGTGGGAGATCCTGACTGGCCTCCATGCAATGCTTTACTATCACCTCGTTTATCTTACCCGTTAACTCCAATGTCATCCGCTTACGGATGGCGACAAAAAGCGGTGCGGTAAAGGGAGGCTCATCGGTAAAACTACTATACCCCAGAAAGTACTGCATATACATGTTTTCGGTAATGTGCTGGACGGTATCCCGGTCGGTGAACGACTCGATATGCTTGATGATCATCGCACCGATTACAACCCTGCCGCTGATGGGTGGGCGACCCTCGGCACTGCGGAACGTTCGGTCGTAAATGGGTACAATCTTATCCCAGGGGATGGCTTCGGCCAGTCGTACCCAGCGGTTGTTTTTGTTGAGCCGACGCTCAAATGGGGTGTCAAACCCCTCCAGCTTTAGCTGGGCCGGGCTCACGTAATTGGGCGTCGCTGCAAGCTTTTTGCGCCCTTTGACTACTTTTCCTTGCATCTGAACTCGTGTTTGGACGCTCTAATATACTGAATTTTAATTTGTTCATAGTTGTTTAGCAAGCCCTAGATAGCCCTCAAAATCCATGATGAACCTGTAATTGAGTTCCGACAAGGCTATATCGTTCCTGCGGTATTTCTCTTTGAGGAATTTCTCGATATACCGTTGGGTAGTATGGTAGTTCTTCATCGTACCATGCGCCAATTTATGCACCGTCTCCCTGTTATGGTAATCGACCAACATGCGCACGGTCATCGTTTCCTCCGCTTCGCCAAGAAAAAGCGATTTGACGGCATCCACGGTAACCGTTTTCCGTTGCTGTACCAATTCATGGTAGCCATCGGCAATGAGTGTCCGGACCCGTTCGATGTGGCTGTTCAGCTTTACGATTTCCTCTCGCTTGCCTTTTGCCCTGCCCTTTGCATCATCCCATTCTTTGGGGGCAACTTTCTTTTTAAGGGAGATTTCAGACCTGCGACCGTTCACGGTTATCCTTGCGTACACCGTTGCCATGCCGTTTTTCTGTTGTTTGGGAATCCGCAAGACGAAGTGGATTCCAAAGGTGTTCCTACTTTTCATACCAATCTATTTTTTGTTTAACTGATACACTTTAGCACGGCTCGGCACACACTACTCACCTATGTGCATTCAAAAGGGTATCAAACAGCAACAATCAGCATCAAAACAACTGTATTCAAATTACTGAAATACAATTAGTTAATCGCTAATAGGTGAGTAAAATTAAATCATCAAAATCACTCACGCAATTACTCACATTTTGATTGGTATTCTTTGGGGTTTATTAGTATGGAAAAAAATAAAAAACCCGCAAATTCGTTCAATTTGCGGGTTTTTGACCTTACTTAGTGTAAGTGTTGTCGGGGTGGCAGGATTCGAACCTACGACCTCCACATCCCAAATGTGGCGCGATACCGGGCTACGCTACACCCCGATCAAAAGCATCGCTTTTTTTAAGGTGAGGCAAAAGTAACGATATTTAGCAATTGCGCAAATCTTTTTTATTAAAAATCACAGCGCCTCCCTATGAGAAACAATAGCTTTTTGATTTTCAACCATTTAATTTCAGTATCATTTTTGCCTGTCCGCTAGCCTTGTTATAAATCGAACTTGATGCCCTGTGCCAAAGGCAGGCTACTCCCGTAATTGATCGTATTGGTTTGCCTACGCATGTAGTTTTTCCAAGCATCGCTCCCGCTCTCGCGCCCGCCACCGGTTTCTTTTTCACCGCCAAATGCTCCTCCTATTTCGGCTCCGGACGTACCTATGTTCACATTGGCAATACCACAATCGGAGCCTGCCGCAGATAAAAAAGCTTCTGCTTCCCGCAAGTTCAAAGTCATGACCGATGAAGATAAGCCCTGAGGCACCGCATTTTGAATCTTTATAGCTTCGTCGAACTCCGTATATGACAATAAATAGAGAATGGGAGCAAATGTCTCTTTCTGCACGGTAGCATA
Source organism: Olivibacter sitiensis DSM 17696 (assembly GCF_000427965.1). Lineage (GTDB taxonomy): Bacteria > Bacteroidota > Bacteroidia > Sphingobacteriales > Sphingobacteriaceae > Olivibacter > Olivibacter sitiensis. The sequence continues at coordinate 19,626 of NZ_ATZA01000016.1, forward strand.
CGTACCAAGCGCCTCCATAATGCAAGGTTTCACATAGCAACCGCTACTAAAAGCTGCACCCTCAAGCACACCGCTATCGGTAATCAATTTGCCTCCCTCCGCCAAGCAATTTGCTATCGCCTGCTCATAGGCATTTACGGCCTCCTTGTCTATCAAGGGGCCTACATGGTAATGCTCATCCAAGGGGTTGCCTATGCGCAACTGGCCATAGGCCTTTTTCAATCGCTCTTTCACCTCGGCATAAATGCGTTGATGCACGATGAGCCGACGGGTAGTAGTACAACGTTGGCCTGCCGTGCCCACAGCGCCGAAAACGGCCGCAGGAACGGCAATATCCAAATCGGCATGTTGACTGATAATAATAGCATTATTGCCGCCTAGTTCAAGCAGTACCTTGCCAAGACGGGCACCTACCGTAGCTGCCACTTCCTTTCCCATTCGGGTAGATCCCGTAGCCGATACCAGCGCAATGCGATGGTCCTGTGCCATACGTTCCCCCAGCCATCGTCCACCGCTTATCAGGTTACAAACACCTTCGGGCACATCATTGGCTAAGAAGACCTCTGCCACGATCTTTTGGCAAGCCAGGGCGCTTAAAGGTGTTTTTTCCGAAGCTTTCCAAATGCACACATCACCGCATACCATTGCCAACATACTGTTCCAGCTCCATACGGCCACCGGAAAATTGAAAGCAGAGATAATCCCAACGATACCCAAGGGGTGCCATTGCTCGTACATGCGATGTGCTGGCCGTTCGCTATGCATGGTAAGGCCGTACAACTGGCGAGAAAGGCCAAGGGCAAAATCACATATGTCTATCATCTCCTGCACCTCCCCATAGCCTTCCTGTAGGCTCTTGCCCATTTCATAGGAAACCAATTTGCCCAGGTATTCCTTCTTCTCGCGTAGGGCCTCTCCTATTTGCCGCAAGACCTCTCCCCTTTTGGGCGCTGGCCATAAACGCCATTGCCCAAAGGCCAACCGGGCCTTATCCACAACGCTCCCGTAAGACTGTTCATCGGTTTCTACCAGGGTAGCTATGCGCTCACCGTCAACCGGAGAAAAACTGCTCAGCCTGTCTCCCGATGAGTCCAGCCAATCATTTCCCGTAGAAGTTCCCTTATTTATTTCTTCTATCCCTAATGCTAATAGTATATCTTTCATTTTTTAATTCTTTAGCTGTTAGCTATCGGCAATCAGCCATCTGACTTATATGCTTTGGCCTAATTCCCCTAAAAATTTACAACTTAAAACGTTCGACTTATTACCTTACAGCCCTATACCATACGCCTTATAACCCAATATCTACTAGCCCTAAACCTCTTTCCTCACCTGCCCCAAATAGGTACTTTCAAAGATCTTATCCGCATTCTGCGCCTCAAAACCTTCCCGTCGGTACTCCCGTTTCACTTGGTCTGGCGGCAAATGCCTGTATGGTTCCAGCACACGTCTTTCCGCAAATTCTACATAGGAACCTGGAATCCATTCTTTCCTGCCATCGGCAAAGCTCGCTTCGACCTTTCCGGCCACCGTACTGCTCTGCAAGAGGCCTCCATCGGGGCTTTGCTTGACCTTACCGCCCGCATCGTTGAGCTTAAAACCGTGACGTTCCAAAAAATTGTTGAATTCTGGAATGGTATTATAACCTTGCTTGAAATGGTGCACGGCCAAGGTATAATGGTTCAGGTAGTAGCGATTATATATCACCCAGGCAGCGTACTCGCTCTCATTGGCCAATGCCCGATAGTCTTCCCAGGTGGGTACCGGCCATTGGGCCGTGTGCAAAAAGGCATCTACAGCCATTGGGTCTTCCAAATCCAAGCTATCTACGGGATCGTGCTGCACCACGTCCGTATAGCGATGAATCACTTGCCGGGCTTTGTCACTCAAATCCTGTACCCGCAATTCGGACAAAAAGATCCTGGGCAAGTCTTCCCTCGGCGGGGAATACCAATAGGCATCCAGCTTCTTCTCGTCAAACTGGTAAAAATTCCTCCTTTCGTATCCATAATACAAAAAGATCTTTTCCATGGAGGCTATCCCCAGATGAGGCACACCCAAGGAGCGGAAAGCAATGTGATCGTTTTCTATTTCCTTTTCAGAATCGATGATCCCCTCCGTTTTCATGGCGGCTATAATAGCCCCAACATCGGGCACGCGCTGACGGTATCGGCCCATGAGCCCGTCCAGCACCTTTTCCCATTTTTTCACTCTTTCGGATTTCATACCTAGACTGCTTTAAGTTGTACCTGATTGGCCGCGCGAGGGGCAACATAGAAGCTTCCCCATTTGGTGGCCAAGAACTGTTCCAGCGTGATATCCTCCTGCTTGATGAAGCCCTGCGAAGGCAAACTGCCATTGAATACCAACTCCACTACGGCTGCCATGGAAGCCGCCGTGGTCCAGGATATTGCCCTCCATTCCCTCCCGTGTATCTCCCGGGGAAGATAAGCTTCATAAAACTCTTCGCGACGCAATTGGTCGCCTTGCCAGCCTTCCACCACGGCATATACATATACGACGTCTTCCCGCACGGGAGGCTTGGCTTCCGTGAGGATTTCTTCCAAGAGTTCCTTGCGGTCTTTCAGGATCAATTCATACAACAGGAAGCGCATCAGCTTGGCATGTCCGGGATAACGGATGGTCTTGTAGTTGAGCGTATCGACCCTACCTTCCAAACTTTCACATAATGTCCCCAAGCCTCCGGACGTTGAAAAAGCCTCAAACTCTTGCCCTTCTATATTAATAGTTTCTATTCCCTCCAAGGAGGGCACGAACTTGCGTACCCCATTGTGTATCACCTCGGCATCCTTAATGTACTCGTTGATGACCCCAGCGGGAGACCAAGTGAAGGAATACCCCAATAGTCCGTTCGGGTACCTGGGAAGTGCCCCAACGCGTAGTTCTATATCGCGCAGCTTGGTGAAGCGCTTGCAGAGATCTGCCCCTACAATACCTATGAAACCAGGCGCGAGGCCACATTGTGGCACCATAGCCCCTCGTGCCGTTTGGGCCAGCCTGCGCACGGCTGTGGTGGTCATCACATCTTCCGTTAAATCGAAATAATGGATGCCCAACTCGTGCGCCACTTCTGCCACGCCTATATTTAAGTGATAAGGCAGGCAGGACACTACCCCTTGCTTGTTCTTCAAAAAGCTTTTCAGCAAGGCCTCATCGGTTACATCGCCTGTTACCACGGGAAAAGTGAAATCATCGGAAGATAAAAAGCGATCCAAGCCTTCTACCTGAAAATCTTCCGACAATAAAGTCCCCACCAATGAGCCTACCTTACCCAATCCAATAATCGCTATATGATTCATTTTTAAACATATTTTAAATGGTCAATTAGATAATATGAAGCTATACAATCATCGGCAATAGCCCAATGACAGACTATGAGTGACGATCGCCGCTTGCAAAACCAGAAAAAAGGGAAAACGGGTAAAATTCCCAGAAAAACAGGAAAAGGATCACGGAATATTGGCACAGGCGCTCCGCAGGAAAGCCATGTACGCACACAATATGTTTATTAGGTGGTTCATACTTGTCGTTTGCTAATATAAATAATCCCATATTATTTTGAAAATATGGGATTAAAAAATCAGGTATAATTCGACAAATAGAAAGGCCTATTGGGCTTGCAGCGATTGGGCTACCTGCTCTACCTCCTTCATCACGCGAAAGAGATTACCGCTCCAGATCTTCTTGATATCTTCCTCACTATAGCCCCTTTTTACCAACTCATAGGTCACATTGCCCATTTTGCTCACATCGTACATGCCGATGACGCCACCGCCGCCATCCAGGTCAGCACCTATACCAATGTGATCTGTTCCCACCAGTTTAGCAATGTGGTCTATATGGTCGGCCACCATCTGTAAAGTGGCCAATTCTTCTGGATATTTTTTGTTAATCTCCTCCATGGCCTTTCTGCGAATCTCCTTTTCGCTGTCGGTAAGATTGGCATTATTCGGATACTTTTCCCTCAAGGCCTTCATGGCCGCCGCACGTTTTGGATTTCCATCTTTCAGGTAACCGCTCAGCATGTTCATTTGTATCACTCCCCCATGCTTTGCCAAGGTTTTGATCATATCATCGTCCATATTGCGCGGATGATTGTATAAGGCCCTTGCTGATGAATGCGATGCGATGATGGGCGCCTTGGAATATTTGATGGCATCGTAAAAGGTTTCGTCAGAGGTATGCGAGATATCCACCATCATGCCCAGACGGTTCATCTCTGCCACCACCTGCTTGCCAAAATCGCTCAGGCCATGGTGCTCCGCCCCCTTTGGATCCGTTGATGAATCGCAGATATCATTATTGGTGGTATGGGACAGCGTCATGTACCGCGCTCCCAGGTCATAATAGGTTTTCAATAAAGAAAGGTCCTTGCCGATAGCCCATCCATTTTCTATGCCGATGAAAATGGCTAGCTTCCCTTCATCCTTCAAGCGATAGGCATCTTCCGGAGTGGTAGCCAAACCAGCCATATCGGGATGCTTGTTGACGGCTTCATGAATCAAGTCAAATAATTTCAGGGCCTTTTCCTTTGCTAGCGCATTGCCTTCGGGCGTACGTTGGCCCTGTCCGAGGTACACCGCGTAGAACATGGCATCCAGCCCCCCTTTTTTCATTCTAGGGAAATCTATCTGTGAACGTGTAGTCTTCACATCATGTTCTTCCGATATATCGAAATCGGGCCTTCCAATAGCATAGGTAGGCAAGTCGCCATGTGTATCCAAGCTCAACGCTGCCGCGTGGATAGCACCGGCCTTTTCTTTTATTTTAGGATCATCATAGGTTTGCGCTATGGCCATGCCGTGGCAAAAAAAGGAAATAAATGCCAGTAGGTAGATTGATTGTGTTTTACTCATGGTGCCTATGGTTAAGTTCGATTTACATTTAATGCATTCGTGAATCAAAGCTATAAATTTAACATAAAAGGCATAAAAAACATAACTCTATTAAGCTTTTCCCATACATCAACAAGAAAATTACGTTTTATCATAATGTCAACTCAAATCTAAGGCAAGCACCTGGCAATGGGATACCTCATATGCGTTTTTTCATAATAAGGCGATCGCTTATAAATCCAGTCCAATTGTGCACGTCCATTGGCCTTAAATTTGGGATCTCTTTCTTTCTCTTTTTGGAATTCCTCGGCCAATTTCGGGATTTCCTTCAACAGCCTGGCCGCTTCATCCTCGAAGATATAGGATGAAAAATATTCTTTTTGTCCCAATACGGCATCGAAGAAATTCCAGTTGAAGTAGGAATCCACCGCTTGGGGCTCTAGGGTTTCCACAATGTACCTATTTGATTCTTGGTCTGTGGTCACTATGACATCGCCCGCATAAAAGGGTACTTGCTGTCTTTTGCTCTCTAACTGCACCTTACTGTGTATATAATGGCCTTCATAAGGCATGGACCCGGTACTGAAATCCTTGATATAATACATCTCTGCTTCGATGACCGTATCACGTGCCAAGGTATCGAGGTGCACGCCATTGAGGGCCAAAAGTGAAATCACCTTTTCATAGGCCTGGGGAATGACGTAGGCTCTGGGTTTTTGCACCGTAATGGTCGGTTTGTAGCGGTCGTATAGTTTAATTTCGCGCGTATATGGCTTTGACCTATCGTAATACATTCTATCTAAACCGCTCACCTCACTTTCTTCATGTGCGGCTTCATAGCCATAAAAAGGAATATTGCTGTACTTGGTGGTATCTACTTCCCAAGCCAGCGGAAAAGATTCCTGTTCTTGCACTGCCTTTTTTGCTGCAGCTCTTGTCTTTAGCAAGTCCGCTCCTTGCTCGGTGGTAATAGCAATCAAATGTTGCATCAGGGAGTAGGTAGACTGGACACGTTGTTCATAGGGCTTCCACATATGCGTTTCAGGCATATAGGCTATGGTATTGTGCAAAGCGGCGTAACCAGTCGAATAACGTGGGTTTTCCAAATAGGCTACAATGCCCGATTCGGGCGTTTCACCTTGGAAAGAGACATAGGGAATCAACTTATAGTCCTCCTTTTCCATTCTTTTGTACAATTCCTGCGTGTAGTTTTTCAGCATATATTCCGCCAGTATCGGGTTTAGTTTATCCCGCTGCGTATCTATCAGGGTCATGATATACTGGTAGTCTGCCCCATTGCTGGAATGGTTGTCCATAAAGACATCGGGATCCCATGCGTTGAATATGGTCTGAAAAACCTTGCTGTTGCGCGAATCGCTTTTGATGAAATCGCGATTGAGGTCGAAATTTTGCCTATTGCCGCGAAAACCGTATGCCCTTGGGCCATTTTGGTTTACCCTGGACTGACCGCGATTGAGCATGCCGTCTATGTTGTAAACTAAAATAAAGCACAACACCACCCGATCTGGCACACGCCCTTCCTTCAGCATATCGCGCACCAACATCATGGAAGCGTCTATCCCTTCCGGCTCACCGGGATGTATCCCGTTATTGAAAAGGATTACGCTCTTTCCCTTTTGCTTGATGCTCTTTGCGTCAAAATCGCCGTCCTTAGACAATACCATTACCTGCAGCGGCTTACCTACATCGGTTTTTCCATAGGTAAACAGCTTGGCCTCCTTATATTGCTCATCCAACTGCTGGTAAAAGTTTACAACCTCCTCATAGGTAGCCGTGGTATTATGTTCGGGATCTCGTTCAAATGAGGTTGATTGGGCGATGGCTCGGGTACCATAGAACAAAAGCATTGATAAAAACGAAAAAGCGTAAAGTTTATGCATCATATTATTTTTTTACGCTATAAATATCCGTATTGTAAGCGGTACATCCAACAAAACGGCACATAGGTCACCTTAAAATTACAGTCATGGTAAACAATGGCCTATCCTATGTGTTAAATTTCCAACAGCTAACTAATAAAAAAGAAGAACATGATACAGCAAACCAATAATAGCTTCACCATAGACGTCATGATACATGGAAAAACGGAAACCTTACAGGTATTTCCCCAGGAAACCTCCGATGGAGTACCCTATTATACGTGCAAGAAGGATGACGAAACCTTAACGGAAATTAGAAGAGGCGTAAAACAAGAATGGGCACAGCTTTGGGGAGAATTGGACAAAGACAGCTACATTCAAATCGGCCAGGCCATAGAGGAGAAGACAGAATTGGGGTAACACAGCAACAATGAACAAAACCTTCCCGAACAAGTTGACCGCCCAATAAGCACCTTTGGCTTCTAGGAGGGGTATGGCTTAAGTTTGGGACACCGCTGTCGATTACATGCAATAACTTCGATATAATATCAAAAATCTGGTAATCCATTCAACCTAATCACTAAACGAAAACCGAAAATCCACGAAAACAGGGATAAGCTCTCTCTTTCGAAACCGTTACCTTTGTTTATAAATACACACGCTATGAGATGCTGTCAGAGCATACCCGCATTATTTCCGGTTAGGAATATGGAGACCATTATTTTTTTTGGATGGCTATACCTGTTCGTTGCTGTGCATCTTCCTGCGAATACGCATGCCGGCATACCGCATCCGACGAAAAACATGTATGTATGGCAAGAAGAAGGAATTGCGGTCTATGCAGAGCCTTCCTTGGCGACTGATTCCGTTGCTCGATTTGGATATGGGGAAGTGATCGAGATCGTAGAAATGCTGGAGGGTAAAAATGTTGGGGTAACGATGTATAAACACAATGAACAGCATTGGATTTCGGACGAATACTTACCTGAATATCGGCAATCCTCGAATTGGGCAAAAGTGAGGATGAAAGGACAATATGGTTATGTCCTGAACACTTATTTGGCGATCATTCCACCACCTGATCTTGCACATGGCGCCGGCTTTATGCTGGAAGATTACCTGAAGAGCTTGTCTCCTGTTGTCTTTGAGAGATCGGAGGGACAGACCGAAGAATTTTGCGCGAAAACTGAACTCAATTTTGAAAATGGCATTCGGTACACCTATATCGATTTTGGCCCGTGCGAACAGTGCGGACATGCTCAGCAAGTCCTTTACCTTCCCCTCTCGAGCAAACATGAAGTTACGATGATGGCTTTGCATTTCTTCCGGCGATATGGTCTTTTTGGGGGAGAAAATACCGTGCTCATCAGAAAAAGTGGTAACGACTTTGAAATGGAAGGCATTATGGAATATGGACAAGTGTTCAACATACGCATTAATGAACACGAAAGTGGTGTGCTATTGATAGAGGACATGTATCTGTAACGCCTTAAAGAAACTGCTATGCAATTAAGATGGTAATTAATCACTAAAGTATTGACAGATGAGGTATATAGCGATCATACTATTGTTTCTACAAGCGACGGTCTGCCTGCCACAGGAGGAACAGAACGTTCAATCCATTGCCTTTGGCGCTCACCTATCGCCCTTGGTGAAGATAAAAAAGGACGGACAAAACTATTATTATCACCTCGATGGCAAGCATTGGATCGATAAGGTGGAAGAGCGTGCGGGAGGCCTTTCTGTTGTGATACAAAACGGATACTATGGCGTGCTGAAAAACGATGGCACCCTGATTGTGCCGTTTGAATATGACCGAATCAAGCTGGAGACCAAATATGAGGGACAATGGCGTGAGGGGATCGATTATACGTACAGAACCATTATTCTTCACAAAGATGGTAAAGTTGGCGTGGCGAACGAAAATGGAAAAATTACTGTTCCCTTACAGTTTCAGGATGCGAAAGCCATCAACGGGAGAGCTGTCGCCATTGCCGAAGGGAAGCTTTGGGGATGGGCCTCTCTGGAAGACGGAGAAATCCTGCATCCGCCCAAGTATGAATACGTCAGGGATTTTGTCTCTGATGATTTTGTCGAAATACGTGACGGAGACAAGGGGGGTGTCGCGAGGACAAACGGTGAGGTGGTCGTTCCCGTAGAATATGACCGTTATATGCGCTATCTGAAAACGGAACACCAGACATTTTTCATCGGATACAAGGAGGAAAAAGCTTTTTTACTGGATACCTCCGGCCATGTTCTGCTTTCCGGGCACGACCAATACACTTCGGCACACCAGCAAAATTTGATTTTTTTCAAGGAAAATAACCGGTATGGACTGTTTGACTTGGCATCGAATCAAGCGTTGATTGCACCTACCTACGAAGCCATAGAAACGTTTACGAGAGGAATTGCAATTGTCAAAAAAGACGGGAAATTCGGAACAATCGACACTCAGGGAGCTCCCCAATTGCCTGCAGAGTTTGACAAGGTCAGCCTACTTTCAGCAAGTGGCGGTTTTAAAACGGGTTCCTCTCCGACTATATTTGCCCCGCCACAGGTGCAAAATGAAAAGGTGACAGAGGAACTAATGAGACGCAGGGAATATGAAGCCGAAATCGAAGAACGTCCTTACCTGATCGAAGTGACCAAAGGTAACTCGACGGGTATTTATAATAATGACCAACAACCCATTGTCCCTTTAGGAAAATATGATCGCGTGAGTCCGCATTATTACAAGGGAAATACTTTATATCTAGTAAGCTCAACTCAAAGGATGGGAATCTTAGACGAGGAGGGCAAGGAAATCCTGCCAGTAAAATATGAACACGACCGCCCCTATAAATTTTCGCGCAAAGCGGTGGACCAGCAATTTGACGTGCGTGACCGGTTTATCTCTTTTATGGCCGGTAAAGGCGATAATTCCTTGGGAGAAAAAATAGGCCTTTTTGACTTAGCGCAGAAGAAGATCATTATTCCCCCTGACGATCAATATATCGATGTGTTGAACGACCGGCTTATCAAGGTAAGAAAAAGGAAGGACTACAAAACCGAAACATCCATTTACGATCTTGAGCTTGGAAAAGAAACACCTCTCGCAGAAGATGTGATCGATGCAATGTTGGTGGGAGATGTTTTTTTGCTGTTGGAGTCAAAAGACCTCTACCAGCTTGCTGATCCGGAGGGCCGTATTATCTACGAAAACACGGATTGGAAAACACGCGGATCGTACCTTTTGGTGCGTTTCCCAAAAATGAACGATCTGCCCCATGGACACTTCTACCACGGCTTGAAAAAAATCTATGCCACCGAAGGAAATCTTTTTATCGATGAAACAGGCAAAGAAATACGCTTTGAGGGTTTCGATCAGGTGGATGATTTTTACGAAGGCTTTGCCATCGGCGCCAAAGAAGTAGACGACCCACAAAGTTCGAGACCCAGATACATTTATGGTATGATCGACCGACAAGGGAAAACGGTGTTGCCTTTTGAATTTGATCTGGTGGAAAGAACTGGCGGACAAGATGATCTTTTGCAATTCCGGAAAGGGGATTTGACGGGATTGTTCCGCCGAGATGGAAGTGCGGTATTGGATGCCCAATACAATTACATTTCGTACAGCGAAGACTATCCCTACATCACGATCCAACAAGGAGGAAAGTATGGGTTGGCAGATAAGTCCGGCATCATCAAGGTCGAACCGATTTACGACAGGATCGATAGAAATTTTGAGGGAAAAGAGAAGACTTGGCCGATCATCGCTAAGGAAGGAGAATGGTACTATTTCGTAGGTGAAGATGGAAAAAGATATCCGATGAAGGCAAAGGAGAAGCATTATTAGGAATGGTACTGAGGCAATAGTTTTCGGGTTTCGGACAGCACCAATAAAGACTAATAGAAAGATGACAAAGTTTATAATTTATTTTTTGACCCTATCGTGCCTTTCCTTGACAGCGGTCGCACAGATTGCGGTCTCTCCTTATAGGGACGATCAGATCAGCCTTTCTCCTTTTGAAAATGGGGTAGCCAAGGTCGTGGAGAATGGCACGGTATATTATATCAATACAGAGGGCAAGAGATTTGAGGTGCTTGCTGGAGGTCGAAGTAGTCTCGGAGATAAGCATACTATTGGAGACTACAAAAATGAACTGGAGCAAAACCCTCAGCTGTTGCCCAAATCGGTTCTGCAATACCGCACCGAGAAAGGTTTCGGTATGCTCTCTCCGACAGCCGAAGTGCTGTTGGACGCCGGGTATGACTACATCGATACACAGAACCGTAATTTTTGGAAACTGTCAAAAAGCGGGAAAGTGAGTTATCTGTTGCCCGACAGGACCGTTTTACCCTTTTTTGAAGAGATCGGTTATCTGGATGGCGAATACTTTGACGTGAAGCAGGAAGGAAAATGGCATCTCTACAACAAAAACCAACAGAAGATCACCACGACAGAGGCCTATGATGGCTTCGATTACTGTGGGGGATGTGCCATGCGCTCGTCCTATCTGTACGCACAGAGAAACGGGAAATGGGGCATCATCGATTGGGATGGAAAAGTACTCGTTCCCTTTCAATATGAACACGCCCACCACCAGATGCGCAATGATCATTGGGTCGCTTCGTTTTCCAAGGATGGAAAGCCCGTCATTGTCCATATCCCTACACAAAAAGAATTTTTCCATGGTACGCTAATGGAGGGTGTATTGGTCACGAAAGAAAATGACAAATACGGGGCTTTTGGGGCAGAAGGAAACCTAACAATCCCATTTGAGTATGACCTGATTGAATTGCCAAACGACAATTCGTATTTAGGCTACTATGGCCAATACTTCATCACGACCAAGGCGGACAAAAAAGGCGTGACCGATCGGGAGGGACGTACCATTATTCCCAATGCCTATGAACACATCATGGTGTATGACAACTATTTTGTTGGAAAGAGAAACAATGTGTCCTATCTGTTGAACGAAAAGCAGGATGTTCTGCTGGAACTGGAAAATGCGGACATATCACATATAAACGATTATTTCTACTCCTCCGGTAGCGATGGACTGGCTATTTTCAAGGTCAAAAATCGGGGCTATTATGGCCTGTATTTTGCCGAAACTGACACGTACATTGAACCGGCATTCTACACGGTTTATGTCACCCAGTCCCAGAACAATAAACAAGAAGCACGCAAAACAATACAGACGGATAGAAATGGGCTGATATCGGCTTTTGACCTAAGTGGAAACCTGTTGCTGGAAGATTGTGGCAAGGTGTCGTATTCTTACGGATTGCCGGATAATTTTATAGTTTTCACCAAAAATGATCAGGCAGGGATTTTTGACCTTGACCAGCGTAGGGAAATCGTTCCGCCTCTCTATACCCATCTCGATGTCTTTCCGATCGGAGGCGAAAAAGCCATCAAAGCTAACCTATTTTCTGAGGCACATGCCCCTTATTCCGGAGCGCTTTCGTACCACCTTTACGATATGCAAGGGAAAAAGTTGATTGATGCCGATATAGCGCAAATAGATAGCGTAACGTCTGATGTATTATTGCTGAAGATAAAAGATGGGGGGTACCTCCTGTGGGATCACAGAAAACGGTCATCGCAAAAATTGGCCTACAAGGCGGTATATCCCGTGCAATCTCCACATCTTTTGCTGGTGGCCGACAACGAGGATATGGGGAAGCTTTATGATATCCGAACACAAAAAGAACTTCAGGGAAGTTATAACCTTTCGTGGATCAAAAGCGGGTATTTGCCCGAAAATCCAAATGGCGAACCCACATTGTTTCGTTTCAAGGAGGGTATGGCACTCATATATAACAAAAACGGGTATGGTTATATCAACGACAATGGAAAGCAGGTTGTGAAACCACAGTACGACTGGGCCTTTGATTTTGTCGGGGACGTGGCCATGGTCTGTAGATCTGAGGATGGCGACAGGAATACTTACCTTTTTAAAATGAGCTATATAGACAAGCAGGGCAAGCCTGTTTTTCCGATGGAATTTGATTTTGACAATCTGGATCTGAACCATGAAGATTCTTTTTTTGTGGGCGAAACAGTGAAACTTACCAAGCGCAAAGGTCGAGGTTATCTATATGGTTTGGGTAATGTGAAAAGTGGCCAAATCCTACTGCCCATTGACTACGAGCAGATGCGGACAATTCAGAACGGGAAATGGTTGCTTCTCGAACAAAAGAGAAAATATGGTATCGCAGATTCTCAAGGCAATATCGTTGTTCCGGTGGAGTATGACCATATCATATTCCGCACATCCGTGTACTACAATTGGACGTCTGAGGAAAGCATCTTTCCACTATTGGTCTCCCAAGACGGGAAATGGCGCTATCTCAACGAAGATGGAACTTATCTGCCTGTAGTGGGCAATTATGCTTCGGAGTATTGAGAAGGGCAGGGACTATCCAAAAAGTCCATAAAGCTATAAAATTCTCATTTCGATCCCGAGAAATCAGGCATATACGAGTCTGGCTCATAGCGCAAAAAGCCTGCAAAGGAGACGTCAGTCCTGCTGAAGTACAGGTCATTATGGTAAACAAGGAAAACAAAACATACCGCTTGGAAGCCGAGCAATTGCTTGTTTTTCCAGATAAAAGCACGGACGGCGGTGCGTACGACCTGAAAGATTTTAAGCATTTGTCAAAAGCATACCAAGATTACGCCATTGAATATTTGATGAAAAACGATCGTTTTGAATATTAAGGATGGGTTTGTGAGACCTGGGAAGCATTCTAGCACCAGCGATTGCCCCAACGACATCGTTCGAACGAGATACCTAATTAACAACGAGTTGCATGAAAATAAAAATGGACAAAACGGAAATTCATCCATTTTGTCCACTTAGGTGCGCGAGAGCAGATTGGCTGCGTCCCGCTTCCCCATGCGCAAGGCCGCAGCCAGCTGTGGTGGGGTGGCTACAGCATCATGGAGGCAAGCCACTGCGTGGCGTTGCTTTTGTTATTTTCGGTTGAGCTCAAACACGCTTGGCTCACCCTAAAACAACAAAAGCCTTTGCTTTCGCAAAGGCCTCCATTATGCTGGTGCGCGAGAGCAGATTCGAACTGCCACACCCAAACGGGCGCCACCCCCTCAAAGTGGTGCGTCTACCAATTTCGCCACTCGCGCAGGGTTTGCAAGTTTCCGGCTCTGTGCCCGAGGAGAGACTCGAACTCTCAAGGGACAATTCCCAACGGCTTCTGAGACCGCAACGTTTACCAATTTCGCCACCCGGGCATGGAAACTTCGCCGAAAACTTGCGGGTACAAATATGCAAATAATGTTCAAATACCAAACAGGTATTTTTTAATTTTTCATCCTTTTGTCAGCTGCCCCCTCCTGCATCATCCAATTGTCGTTTGTATAGTCCATAGCTAGGTTTATTTAATTTTTTTTTCAGATTTGTTTTATTAAATGTTCAAACAGCAAAAAATATGGAATTGATAGATGCCCTGAAATGGCGTTATGCCACCAAGAAAATGAATGGAAAGAAGATCTCGGACCAAGACCTGAACACCATTGTTGAGGCGGCTCACCTTGCCCCTTCTTCTTCTGGATTACAACCTTTTGAAATTTTTGTCATTACCGATCGCGACCTCTTGGCCAAGATACAACCTATTGCCAGTGGGCAAAGCCAGATTACAGACTGTTCCGCGCTGCTGGTATTTGCTGCGTGGGACAACTATAGCGAGGAAAAAATAAAAAGCATATTTGACTACACGCTATCAGAACGTGGCCTGCCAGCGGATGCAATGGATGCCTACAGGGAGAGATTGTGGGCCGCCTATGGCAGCAGGGATGCGGAAAAAAACTTTGAACATGCTGCCCGCCAAGCTTACATTGCCTTCGGTATAGCCATTGCCGCGGCCGCCGAGCTAAAGATAGACAGTACACCCATGGAAGGTTTCGATAATGAAAAGCTGGATCAGCTGCTCGATCTTCCTGCAAAGGGACTGAAAAGTGTTACCTTGCTCCCTTTGGGATATCGGGACGAAGAGAATGATTGGCTCGTAAACCTAAAAAAGGTAAGGAGGCCAAAAGAAAGCTATATCCATTATCTTTCATAGTTGAAATCGGCATTATCCCATCAGGGAAAACTGAGTGATAAGTTTTGAGTGATAAGTTCTAAAATTTCTGGTCTAGCTAGAGATTTGCGGATTTATCACCTACAACTCACTTTTTCAAACTTATCTGGTTTTCCCTTGTTCTTATAACATAGAAAACAAGGAAATATCAAATACTATGAAAAGAAATGCAACTGCCGTTTGGCAAGGATCGGGAAAAGAGGGAAAAGGGACATTAAGCACGCAAAGTGGTGTTTTGAAAGAAACACAATACTCTTACAAGTCACGTTTTGAAGATGGTATAGGAACCAATCCCGAAGAATTGATAGGCGCCGCACATGCCGGTTGTTTCACCATGAAGCTCACTTTCAATATAGATGCAGCAGGCTACACGGCCGAGAAACTGGAAACCAAGGCCGATGTGACCTTGGCCGATGGCACCATTTCCGAATCGCACCTTACCCTTAAGGCCGTGGTGCCCGGTATCCCAAAGGAAAAGTTCGATGAACTGGTTTCCGATGCCGAAAAAAATTGCCCCGTTTCCAAGCTATTGAGCGCTACCATCACGGTAGATGCGACACTGGAAAACTAACTAAAATGTACTGATTCGAACAGTTTCTTGTTCGAATCAGTACATTTTCAATCTACCACATCCCGATTATGCCCCCCTAACGAACCTTTTCCGATTGGCAAACTTGTTGTTGCCATTTATGTAATGTCATCATAATGGGCTGAAAATCGTCCGCAACAAATACAAGTAATTATGTCTCAAGCTATCCGGGCAGCATCGTCTAACCCTATTGAGTCTTTACGCGATGAATAAACCTCGTAACGGTCGAGATCCCAAAGAAATTTGGCACAGAACCACCATACGACTAAAGTTAGTTCTAAGCCTTCTTTCTATTCTCCCTGATCATGGTACCGTAGTCCCATTGTTTCTCCATGGCGTCTACCGTCATGGCAATGCGCTTGCTGCGGGTTCCCATGGTCTTGGCCTCGTTGATCCATTTGATGAAATAATGACGGTGAGAAGGAGCCAATTTCATGAATTGATCTGCCGCTCCTTCGGCATCCAGTAGGCACAATTGCAAGTCATCTGGAATCACCACCTTGAAATCTTTATCTTCTTCCATTCCTACCGTCAATATATCCCCTTCCTCCTTACCCAATTTCTTACGGATTTCCTGTTTTAGTGCCAAAATAAATTTCCCATTGCCCATAGGCGTGAGCGATAGGCCTGTAAAAAGAATTCCGTCCAAAGTAGCCCTCACCCGAAAACTTTGACGGTAACCGGGTTTTAGTTGTTCGCTCATTGCTATGGGAACCTCAATATAAGACCAGCCCGTCTTCTCCCCATTCTGGGCGAACTTATAAATCTCTGCCGTAAAACTTACCATAATGATCCTTATACCTCACCTTCTAAAACTTCATCGCCTACCCTTTGCATGATAATAGCCGAACAAAATAGCAATATACCCACAAATGAACAATACCTATACCTACTTGTTTAAACAGAAACGGAACAGATTCCCTTTTCATTTTTTTACTTTTAAATTTTCGAATGCAACAATACGACGTCATTATCATTGGATCTGGACAGGCAGGCAATCCTTTGGCCATGAAGATGGCAAAAGCCGGGAGAAAAGTGGCCCTGATAGAAAAAAGAGCTTTAGGCGGCCGCTGCGTCAACGATGGTTGCATCCCCACCAAGGCCATGATCTCGTCGGCAAAAATTGCCTACCTCAGCAAAACATCGGCCACAGTGGGAATACACAACAAGGAAACAGTGATAGACATGCCCGCTATCAAACAGCGGAAAGATACCATCGTGGAGCGTTTCAATAAAGGCACCAAAAGAAACCTAGCCCGTTACAAGGACAAACTGGACATCATCATGGGCGAGGCAACTTTCACGGGAAAGAAAGAGCTGTCTGTTGCGATGAACGATACAGGAGAAACGATTTTCCTAAAGGCAGAACTGATTTTTATCAATACGGGAACTAAGCCTCTTGTGCCCGATATTCCCGGACTTGCCACAAGCACTTATCTCACCGCTACTACTCTATTGGAACTGGAAGAGGTGCCCAAAAGACTCTTGATAATAGGTGCCGGCTACATTGCCCTGGAATTGGGACAGCTCTTTGCCAGACTTGGAAGCGATGTTCATATCCTTGAGGCATCCCCAGATTTTCTCGACAGGGAAGATCGTGATGTGGCCAATTGCCTGTTGAACATCATGACACAGGAGGGATTGCATATACAAACAGGCGTACACATCGAAAAGGTGACACAAAAAGAAAAAGAATCCATTACCCTAAGCTACCGAAAAGAAAAAGACAAGCGGACACACACCATCACGGGCACCCATTTGCTGGTTGCTGCCGGAAGAGTACCGCAAACCGCCTCGCTCAAGCCTGCTGCCAGTGGCATCAAGCTAGACGGCAAAGGGTACATCAAGGTCAACAACAGGCTGGAAACCAATGTCAAGGGAATATATGCATTAGGCGATGTACATGGCGGCAAGCAGTTTACCCATTTGGCTTACAACGACTTCGCCATCGTCTATCGTAATCTAATCGAAGGCAAGCGTTTATCGAAAAGAAACCGACTGGAACCTTATTGCGTCTATACCGATCCGCAAATGGCCCAAATTGGTTTGAGCGAAGATGAGGCTATTGCCAAGGGCATTCCCGTAGATATCGCCAAACTTCCCATGAAGATTGCCGCCAGGGGCATCACCACGGGGGCTACGCAGGGCATGATGAAAGCCTTAGTGGATCCCAAGAGCAAGAAAATATTGGGTGCATGCATCATCGCAGCCGAGGCAGGTGAACTGATATCGGTGATACAAATGGCTATGCAAGGAGGGCTTACGGCAGAGGACATCCGGTGGAGCATCTTTGTGCACCCCTCCTATGCAGAAACCTTCGTGACGCTTTTCAATGATGTGCTGTGATACCGATTAACACAGCTATTGCCAACCCTCAGACCATCCGTCTACCAGCATAAGGTGTAAAGTAGCATGCCTCCCAATCTAACAAACGAAATGGTAGATAAAAGAACTAGTTGTCGATAAAACCCAGAGTATAATATTCCCTTGCCCGTAAGGCCTCTTCATTGGCTTCGTCGTCACGTCCTAACTTACGCATTAAGATAGCCCGGTTTTTGTGGCACACCCTGGCCACATACGAATCTGGAAATGAGCGGGCAGAGCGCGTAAAACTTTCGTATGCTTTCTGCCATGTCAGGGAATCCGTACCGTTCATTAACCTTAGTCCCTCTTGATAGTCCTTGTACCAAGTCTTCGCCATTGGACTCATCCTATCTGCTTCCTGAAGTCCCCGGAACGGCGATAAGCTGTCGACCAAACTGTTTTTATCTCGAATCGGAGCCATTGTTTCCTTGGTGAAAAATTCTGTCAATGCTTCTAGATAGGCCTCCGCTTCCCGACGATTGTAAACGGTATCTTTCAGCCGCTGCTCTTCCGTTGGGTTTGAAAAGAAAGAAGCCTCTGCAAGCACGGCAGGTATGCCATATGTACCTCGCAATACAGCTGCGCCCGAACCTGCGAAAATAGTCTGATCGGATACCAAACTAACAGGTACTTCGCCTATGTAGATATGCTTTAAAAAAGCTTTAGACAGGGCCTTCCCTAACGCCACACCAGCCTCATTTTCGCTCACATGACCGTGAAAATAAATAATTGGAAAGTTAACACTGGAATCGGCAGTTGCGTTATGGTGGATGGACAAAAACACATCAGCCTGATTGTCCCTAGCCAATTCGGCTCTCTTTGCTAATGGTATAAATTCGTCTTCGTTTCGTGTCATTATCACCTTAGCGCCTCTGGCCTCCAGCATATCCCGCAAGTAGCCCGCAACCCTGAGGTTGATCCACTCCTCTCTTTCCCCGCTTGGACCTTTGCGGTAACTATCGGTAGCCGCTGTGCCGCCATGTCCGGCATCGACACATATAACCTTGCTCCATAAGGGGTGTTGCTGGGCCTGGGCAAATCCACTGCTTGTTACCACCAAGAAACTACCTATAAGATACCGCAATAAATACATATATTTATCGTCAATAGATGCTTTCATCTTCGAATTAATCAAGTCGACTGTTTTTTTGCACACAAAATAAGACAAAAAAACCTACCTATCAAGAGCACCTCCCGTCGCCATTCTCGACGGTGGCACCCGATATCCTTCCGAAAAAGGAAATATACCGGGCTTGGCGCAGGTTTGCATTAAAGCTCTTTTTTTGATTTTTATTTCCCTACCTTTACTTCCAAGCTTTAGGGGTGCCCGTACTTATGCGCGGGCTGAGATAGACCCTTATTACCTGATCCGGATTATGCCGGCGTAGGGAAAAGTCACCATCCGCAAAGATACCCCCTGAAGCTCGATTTAACATTATTTAAATACGCTGTTGACAAACAACATCAATACGCTTCTTACCAAAGGTGTTCGCTTAACCATTGCTAGCTATGGAAAGGAGCTATAACTTATTTCTAATATGATAGCAAAACAATATAGGTATCCAGTAGTACTTTGTATCGCGGGTTCTGACAGTGGCGGTGGAGCAGGTATTCAGGCAGATGTGAAAACTATCTCCGCCCTGGGCTGCTATGCAACTACTGCCATCACGGCGGTAACGGTACAGAATACCCAGGGAGTAAAAGATATCCACAGCATCCCCATAAACACCGTTATAGGACAAATAGATGCCGTAATGGAAGATATAAGGCCAGATGCGATCAAGATAGGCATGCTGGATCGAAAGGACTTGATTGCGGCGATTGCCGACAAGTTAAAAGCCTATCCCAATATTCCCCTGGTGCTGGATCCCGTTATGGTAGCCACTAGTGGCGATCGGCTTACAAGCGACAATACGGTCGATGTGCTGAAGGAAAGACTCTGCCCACTGAGCATGATAATAACTCCGAACCTGAACGAAGCGGCCATTTTTTTCGGCAAAAGGATCAATGACTTGCCAACTATGAAAATAGCTTGTGCGGATTTACTAAAGCACGGCGCCGCTTCCGTGCTGATCAAAGGGGGCCACCTAGAAGGCGAGGAGCTATTCAACGTATTCCACACAGCAAATGGAGAGCAAAGGATGTTTTCCTCCACACGCATAAACACTAACAATACACACGGTACCGGATGCTCACTTTCGTCGGCCATAGCGGCTTTTTTGGCGCTGGGCCATCCATTGCATGAGGCCGTGTCTAATGCTGCAACTTATATCCATGAAGCCATCTCTGCCGGTGCCGATGTACGCACCGGTACAGGCAATGGCCCTATCAATCATTTCCATCAACCCGAAAAATTGAAGAAATATGTCTTGGACACAGAGAAATAGAGTACTTGCCGAACCTGTTTACCAGAAAATACTGAAGTTACCCTTTATCAAGGAATTGATAGCAGGAACATTGAGCGGAGAACGCTTTGCTTTTTATATCAAGCAAGATGCCTATTATCTGCTCTATTTTGGCAAAGCCTTATCGGTCATTGCCGCTCGCTTGCCGAAGCAAGAGCATGCCCTGCAATTTTTGCGTTTTGCCGAAGGAGCAATTGAGGTAGAAAGGGCATTGCATGCTGGTTATATACAGCAATTGGCAATCTCACCTACCATTGAGCTTTCGCCAAGCGCCGATTACTACACTGCTTTCTTGATGCAACAAGTGTATTCCGAACCACTGGAAGTCGCCATAGCCGCCATATTGCCTTGTTTCTGGATATACAAGGAGGTAGGCAACTACGTATATGCGCATGCCGAGCTGGAAGGACATCCATTTAGGGAATGGATAGCAACGTACGCCAGTGAGGATTTTGGTCAATCTGTAGCGAAAGCTTTGCACATAGCCAATGAATTAGCATTGGAAACTACCGACAATGTAAGGGCACAAATGACCGCATCTTACATTAAGGCATGCCAGCTGGAATGGCTGTTTTGGGACAGTGCCTATCGCTTGGAACAATGGGACCTAGGTGTGTGCCAAAATGGTCTTTTCGTACCAGCTCAAAAGCAATAGCACCATCGCATTGTAACGCGCAAGTCCCTCGGGTTGGTTATTCACCTGCAGGTATCCGTTATAGAAGTAGGAGCTGACTCGATTTACCATCCCTTGGTATCTTTCCCAGTAAGCCTGCTCGGCACGCATATCATTTCTCACCGCAGGTGACAGGCGATCCAAAAGCCTTTGATAAGCTACCGTGTCTTGTCCATAAATGGCTCCCAATACAGGCCAAAGGGATGAATAATATGCCGAGTATTGGAACAGCTTATCCTTACTCCGTACCGACAAGAGGAATGCCAAAAAATTGGCCTCATCCTCAAACCCGACACCAGACTGATGACTCAATTCATGGCAGCTTGTAAACGGAAGCCCTACCAGAGGCACGTCGCCATTCACTTGCACCTCTTGCGTAAATGGATTGAAATAGCCAGACACGAGCATTAGGCTGGTGAAGCCATTGCTCATTGGCTCTTTGATTTTGGGAGCATATACAAACAGGGCTTCATCAACTTCTTGCAGAGCCATTAGGCGTTCGGCCTCTGCATAGATACTCGACTTGTCCACGGAAAAAGAAACACTATCCAGAGCAGCGCGTTGCTCATTGGCCCTATCCACTAACCATTCTGCCAAAGAGGGCAAAAGGTGGGCTTTAGGCGCTGTGTAGTCCAATCGCCGTGCCATCGGAAGGCGGAAGTAATTGGTACCCCAAAAAAGGTAAAAGGCTGTAAGCAATCCAAAAGACACGTTCAAAGCCCGAAGGAACCACATGATGGCCTCCAGGGGTCTTTTCCTAACAAATGATCGAATGACGAAAAATGCGAATAATACCGCTACGAGTATCAACAGTAAATAAAAACAATCGCCCACGCTAAAAGGCACCGAACGCCAAAGCCATTGCCCCCCAGTAGCAAAGAAAGGGAATAGTTTCCGTCCATAATAATGTTCTACCCTATCGGCATCATTGGTGAACCAGCAGAAAAACAGATAGAGCAATGCGAAAAGCCCCATGAATAACCATTCCCGCTTCATGGGAGAACGCCATACGCTTTTAACCCCATTCATCATGCTAGCTTTCCTTTTCGAAATATAGCTTGTAGTAATTCATCTGACGGTCTTCATCAAAGCCCTTCTCCAAGTATTCCCGCTTTCCATGAACATACACGTGAAAGTTCCTGTCCAGTTTAAGTACGGACTTGAAGTTTTTGTTTTGCTGTTTCACCGCCTGTTCAGATATGTCGAACTGTTCGGGTATAGCAGTATCAAAATCTTCCTCAAAGGAATGCTTATATGATTTGAAAAGCTCCGTAGCCTGAGGATTCCCTAATACCTCCTCGGCAAATTCGTCCAGATCGAACTGTTCCTTCTCCTTAAAGTAGCCCACCGACCTATTGAGCAGATCTATTTTGTCTGCACGTTCCATGTCAAAACTTTCATCCAGCTTCTCGGTCACGAACTTTTTGCACAACTGAAGCACGTTGCCAGTCTGATGATAATTGTCATTTCGCACCTTCACCTGCAGGAAATCATCTTTCCAGTAAACCGCTTCTTGCTGCCTATTGGTTTGGTCTATGGCCAACACCTTAAAGCCCTCCTCCCTTTCGGTATTCAGGATAAGGCAACCCTTATCAAGCTTATGGATATTAATGGCCTGCTCCTCATAGTCTACGCGAAAAGCTCCCTGCTCCGGATAGACCTTTAGGTATGTTTCCTTATTTTCCGATTTGAACACCCCTATTGCATCCAACACTTCACCTTCCAGCTGTACATTATTGAAAAACACCACATAAACCTCCCCCGCTTTAATCTTTGGATGATTGGATGCTTCGTGCAAATGCTTGGTTACCCGCTCGCTCATCTCATGGAACTTTAAGTCACCCTTAAAATAAGCAGACGCAAAGCTATGAAGTTCATTTAGTTGAAGATCTTCACTGCTATGGTAAAAGCGGTATACTTCATTCACCTTTTCAAATGGAGAAAGAAAATACTGCATCAACAGCTTGGACAAAAGCTCGTCATTTATTTGAATGGGAGCTTCCGACAAGATATAGTGTTCATCCTGCAATTTATTGCCCACTCGATGTATGGATAGCTGGGCGATAAAAGCCTCGAAAAAAGTTAGCATAACAGATTGATAATCAATTAATTAAAAAACAACACTTAATATACAATTCATGTAAAAAGGCCGATAATTATGCACCACAAAAAGAGCTTTGACTACAAAGTCAGTTCCCTTTCAAAAAAGTTGCGCATGAAGAGCAATTGGGCAGAAATTGAATTGCGCCAGTAATCCCAATTATGTGCACCCGGTCTCACAATATAGTCGTGCTTGATATTGCGATACAACATTTCCTGATGCAAGTTTTGGTTCACTTGATAAAAGAAATCTTCTGTACCACAATCAATAATAATTTCAAGTTCATTTGGTTTTATCAGATGTAACAGATTGATAACGGTATGATTTTCCCAACGTTCCTTTTGTTCCCAGTATGGGCCCAACCGCTTTGCCATATCCCAGTTATTGGGAAAAGGCCTAATATCCACTCCTCCCGATTGGCTACCTGCCGCTCCAAACACATCTGGATGTTTAATGGCCAAATAAAGAGCGCCATGCCCTCCCATACTTAAACCAGTAATACCTCTTCCTTTTTTATCGGCAATGGTACTGTAGGTCTTGTCTACCCACGCGACCAGCTCTTGGGAAACATAGGTCTCATATTGAAACTGTGCATCGATTGGGCTATTCCAATACCAACTGCCAAATCCACCGTCTGGGCATACCACCATAAAGCCCCCCTCATCAACCATTTTTTTGATAGCTGGCACATTATTGATCCATGCTCCATAATTGCCACCATATCCATGCAGTAAATAAACCACGGGGCAGCCCCTAGAAGTACTACAGCTATCCGGCTTTATCACAACGGCCTTTATCTCTTTGCCCATCACCTTACTAAAGGTAATCACAGTATCTACTTGTGCAGCATATGAACGGCTACAAGCAAACAGCAAAATAAAAAAAACAAAACGCATCTTGGTTTGATATTTCATGGTTGCAAGTTTACTAATTTTATGTTGGTGTAACAGATAAAACTTTTGATTGTCCTCGATCAAAAAAAGATTTCGATTCCTTTTTTAAACGTCTGGCAATGTGCCTGAACGACAAATCGAAGTTCGGCAGAATATCCGCCTCCCATACTCACCTGAACCGGGATACCTCGCATTTTACATAGCTGAAAAACAAGCTCATCACGCAACGCACATCCATTCATAGTTAAGTTGAGATGCCCCAGTTTATCGGTCTGCAGCACATCCACTCCAGATTGATAAAACACAAATTGGGGATGGAAGCTTTCCAGTACCTCTATCAGGTTTTCTTCCAGTATTTCTAAATAATCCTCATCCCCTATTCCTATATTTAAACCAATATCCAGATCCGATTTTTCTTTTCGAAAAGGAAAGTTTTTTTCCGCATGGACAGAAAAAGTAAAAACACGATCATTGGTACCGAATATCTCTGCCGTTCCATTGCCCTGATGTACATCTAAGTCAACAATCAGTATACGTTCCACCAATCCAATAGCCAAAAGGTGCTGCGCCGCTATCGCCTGATCGTTCAGCAAACAAAATCCTTCTCCCCAATCGCTGCCCGCGTGGTGGGTTCCTCCCGCTATGTTGAACGATAAGCCATGTTCTAAGGCATTGTGGGCAGACTCTATTGTGCCTTGCACGATGCTGGATTCGCGGTCTACCAAAGCCCGATCTAATATAAATCCTGTTCTCCGAATTTCCCTGGGATCCAAACTGAGATCGCGAAGCCTTTCCCAATAGTCTTTTGTATGCGCCCGAAGCACGTCATCCTCGTCAAGCATTCCCGGAACAAACAAGTTGCCCTCTTCGATTACTCCCTCGCGTAAAAGCTGCAGTGGTATCAGCTCGTACTTCTGCATGGGGAAACGATGACCAGGCGGTAATGGATGAATATAACATGGATCGAAAGCAATTTTTAGCCGATGGTCTGCACTCATTTTTATGAATTCTCCTCGGGTTTAAAAGAATTGCTCGTACTCGTTTTTTTGCGCAATTGATACGGCTTTGCCTCGATATTCCTAAACCGAAGAACCACCACAATGATAGAAAGGAGAAAAACTGCTATTCCAACAGCGCATAAATAGACTATATAGCTATACGCCGTATCGTCTATCTGCATTCGCTTCATGACAATGCCGTAAAAAGCCCAAATATAGACTAAGCCGAAAAACACGTTGTGTCGGAAATAGATGGTGGAAAAGCCCACAGCTATGGCAACCAATAGAAGTATATAGCCCATATACACATCGGCAGATACCGATGCCAGCCAGCCTAGCGAATGGATCCATGCGGCGAAATTGGCCAGCGTAGCGATGGTAATCCATGCAAAGTACATACTCAAAGGAAACTGTGTCAGAAAAAGCGATGTCTTGCCTAGCTTGGGGTTGAGCAACCGAAGTCTTTGCCCGATACCATATAGAGAGAGCAATTGGACCAATATCAATACGAGTGATATGCCAACATAATTATTCAGCCAAAAATACACCCAAAGGGCTATAGCGGCCTGATTGGTGGCAAACAACGGCCCCATAATCTCCAATTCCCTGTTCACCACGTAATTTTCCGGTTTTCTAAAGGCAATGAGCACATGACCAACGGTCATTACTGCCAAAGCAAGGTACAGCAATGCCCAAATGGAAAACGTGAATCCTGCTGGAGTAATAGCTGTCTCGTGCATGGCCGATATTTCTGCCATGCTATACTGCCCAACTATATCGGTCTGTCCCAACATGGAAAACAGGAATGCGGCAGCAAAAGCGATAAGATTCAGTATAGCTATTTGTTGGTGCAATTTCATAATTATCGACTGCTAGTCAAGTATTAAGCCCTTTTTGTCATAGATGAAAACATGCTGAAAGGACTTTTGTTAGTTAAAAACTACGAAGAAAACAGGTTTACTATAGAAGTCAGATAATGAATATCGAGCTCATCAAATGTGTTCAATGATGCACTGTCGATATCTAATACACCCGTAACCTCGCCAGAACTATAAAAGGGAACGACAATCTCCGAACGGGATAAGCTACTACAAGCAATATGCCCAGGAAATGCATCTACATCAGGCACGACAATAGCCTCGTTCCTAGCCCAGGCAGCACCGCATACGCCATTTCCTTTTTTAATCCGGGTGCAGGCTATTGGCCCCTGAAATGGCCCCAGTACCAGCTCTTCTTTGTCTACCAAATAAAAACCTACCCAAAGAAAATCGAACTGTGCCTTAAGTGCCGCTGAAACATTTGCTAGATTTGCCACCAAATTCGGTTCTCCCGAAATCAATGCTTTTATCTGAGGAATCAACGACTCATATTGTGCTTTTTTATCCCCTACGGAAAGCTGTATCTCTTCTGCCATAACGAAGTAAAACTAAACATTTGGGAAACTATTTAAAAATACGCATCTTCAGAAAGGGGAAACTTACACTGGGCGGACATTCCCGAATTACCGGAATGCGATTTCAATATGCTGTCCAGCAATATTTTCCACCATGGGTTTAAATATAGTCATTGCATTTTCCCGGGTCTTGCCCAAGACATCCATCTCTTTGGCATTGTCAAGCAATCGTTGCTCCGCTATTTTATAAATACCTTCCACCAAGTTCTGCGTGTCGCCAGGCCACCAAGCCCCCGAAACATCGTACACTTTTGATCTCTGATGATCTACCTTCACATAGCAGATCTCTGGTTCTGGCAAATAAATGGTCAATGAATCTGGCCCATGCCTTTCGATATCTTCTTTTTTCACTTTTGTAAGGTCTATGCATCCCGTCACTTCTCCTACTGCTACAAATAGCACTCGTTGGTCCGGCAAATAGAAGGAGCGCAATTCCTTGCGTTCTATTACGTCTTTCATGGTATACTTCACCAATTCCAACTTTCCAATATTGGTAATACGCTCTACCATCACATCTTCCGAAACGACAACTTCTTTATCTTTTGTTGCCGACTTATAAAAAAAACCTGCGGCCGCTATCAAGGCTAGCAAGATTAAAACATATAGGATTTTCTTTGCCATTTAATTTTGATATTGTTATACACTTGAACAAGTTTCGTGCATAAAGGTTTAATGTTCTTTGCAGAGCGAACATTCCTATTCCTTGCGTGTCAAAGACAGGGCGATTAAACCTTAGGGATACGCTTCGTGTCTTAAGGTTATAAAATTTATTTATTCATCTTTTAAAACGGACATTATGGAAACGATTAAAAAAAACGGAACACTTCTGCTAATGGCAATCCTGTTCACCATCTTTTCTTTTGTTCCCAAGGCCTCAAAAGCCCAAGTGGGTATCAGCGTTTCCTTCCAGCAGTTTTACAATCAATTGAGCCCATATGGCGATTGGATTGACGATCCCAATTATGGTTATATATGGGTGCCACGTGTTGAAAGTGGCTTTCAACCCTATGCCACCAATGGGCGCTGGGTAATGACAGACTATGGCAATACCTGGGTATCCAACTATGATTGGGGTTGGGCCGCTTTTCACTACGGAAGATGGCATTATAACAGTCGCCTAGGTTGGGCGTGGGTTCCAGGCTATGAATGGGCTCCAGCCTGGGTAAGCTGGCGTACTGGTGGCGGGTATTATGGCTGGGCACCTTTAGGCCCTGGTATGAGCATTCAGGTAAATGTCAACTTACCGATGAATTATTGGACATTTGTTCCCCAACGCTACTTGCTGAGCAGCAACATTCGTCGCTATTACGCACCACACAGGTCAGTAGTAAATGTTTATCAGCGCACTACTATCATAAACAACACCTACGTCTATAACAACAGGTCCTATTATGCTGGCCCAGCCCGCAGGGACATTCAACAAGCGACACGTAGGCCGGTCACAGTACACAAAATAGCCGATGCCAGCAGACCTGGCAGAGGTAACGTAAGCAATAGGACCGTGAACATGTACAGGCCTTCTGTGGACAGAAGCGATAGGGCTACAGCTAGGCCAAGCCAGGCAGTAAACAGAGAAGGTATTTCCACACAAAGAACTACCAATACCACGCCAGCTAGGCAAAATGTTTCGTCAAGAGACAAGGGCAATGTGGTGCAAAGGCAAAGCAGCAGCAGTCAATCGCCAACCACTGTTATTAAGGATACACGTAGTTCACAAAAGGAATCAAATAGCACACCTGTTCGTACAGGGAGAGCTGTTGAAAACAGCGCGACGAGAACTTCTCCTACCGTTCGCCCATCTCAAAGCAGCGTTAGGCCAGATGCAGCAAGATCGACGAGCAACGCAAGTAGGGCTGCCTCTCCTAATAAAACGGAGACAAGTAGGCAATCTACAAACAGACAGTCAGAGCGCGCTGTCCAAAGTAGCCGTACGAAATCCACGAAATCCGAAAACAGCAACAGTACACGGATAAGATCCGAGCGTGGGAATAGCTAACAACAGGCTAACGGCACCAGCAATGCATCCCACAAGCGGGCAAGCATCTAAAGTAAGCGCGGTTGTTATCATTATTAAGACATTATATCGGGGACTGCAAGAAAGCAGTTCCCATTTTATTTCATCATCTACCAAGCCGTTCCCCTTTAAACTCGAAATACCTATTGGTCCACGGAAGACGTCAAGTTCTCTTCTTTTTTCGTGTTTCCAAAGACCCAATATTTTTGCAAGGTATAGTTAAAACCCAGGGAAACGGCGATGTCAATCAGGATTCTGCTGATCTTATAGTCCAAATGTAAATTCTCGGTGAGCAGATAGGTAAAACTAGACTTCAGGGCAATGCTGCCAAGAACGACTAGGCAAAATTTCACCAATTGCCCTCCCACTGGCAGGTTACCTTTCTTAAAAGTCCAAAAACGGTTGATGGAAAAGTTGACCACTGCGCCTATCACACCACTTATGGCTATGGATATAGTATAGTGGATAGAAAGCACTTCCGTGCAAAAAATCATGATGGCATAGTCAACTATACCGCCGGCAAATGCAGAAAACTGTGCTTTGAAGAAAACGAGAATTGCCTTGCTAGACAGCACTTTTTTCATTACGCTCTTTTTCGCGTTTGGCTGATTTCTCTTCCCTATCGCGCTCATCGCCCAGCTTTAGCAGACGCATCGTATCACTGATATTGACTATGAACAAGACGACAACGATAAGTATAGAAAAATAATTGAGTGATTTGGGAACAACGACTTCCATGACAATAATAAAAGCTACGATAAAGCGTACTTCGGTGGGGCCTAATGCTCCAGCGTCTATTGTATATTTGTCGGTTATCTTATAGCGAAGCTGTGAAATAATCATAGCCCAGCCATAAAGTGCAACAAAGAAATAAGCAAGCAGTTCGTGCCATGAAGTGAGGTAGATAAGAAAACCGAATCCCATCATTACTGTGTTGATCCAGTCCATGATAATATCGAGCGAAAAGCCATACCACTTTCTGGGAATATTGCGATAATAAGCAATCCTCCCATCTAAAGAGTCCCCAAACCAATTGATCGCCAGCCCGAGTATACCCAGCAACAAGAATGATCTATCGAAAAGAGCTCCTAAATAAAAGCCTAGCAGCACTACTAAGCCTCCAAAACTTCCAATACCCGTCAAAACATTTGGCGTAATAAAAGCAGGCATTCTTGCTACTAAATAGGAGATGGCACTTTGCTCTGCCTTCCTTAAGACATTCGTTCGCTTACGGTCTTTGAAAATTCGCGATTTTGTTTCCAATCGCCCACTCCGTTCCAACCCCTCATTTTCATTCTTCAAACTCATTACAACTGTATTAATTGCACCATATTATACCTATGTGCATGGTGCATATGCAAAAGCAACAATCTGAGCGCCGCTAAGTTTCATAAAAAACGCGCTGCGCACTCTCTTTTGCAAAAAAATATAAAAAAATATACGTTAAATCTTCTTGTTCTTTTTAGGAAAATCAGAGCCGAAAATTTTATCCCAAAATGGCGAACTGACACCGTATCCTTTATCGGCATCTGCATAGTGATGCAGCATATGGTGTTGCTTGATTTTTTTCATCAAACCACTCTTAAAGTTATAGTGGTGCATCGCATAATGACCTATATCATAAAACAGATAACCGATCATGAAGGCAGGGAAAAATGCAGATACGTAGGCCTCACCCAAAAGCCATTTAAACAGAAAGTAAAACAATAGTGCCAACGGAATACTGACTACAGGCGGCATTACCAAGCGCAATCTATCTTGCGGATAATCATGATGAACTCCATGAAATATAAAATGAATACGCTCCATGAACTTCCCCTTGGGTGTAAAATGAAATACAAACCGATGGAGCACGTACTCTGTCAGAGACCATATTACCAAGCCCAAAGCAAAATATCCTACAAAATGCAAAACATCTAATTTGTATTTATTAAATGCCTGAAAAACGAAATAAACTATTACGGGCAGATAAATAATGATAGGTACCGAAAAGTGAACCTTTGTTAGGGGCTCCAGTAAATCACTCTTAAACATACGAGTAGATTCTTCGGAATTTGAAACATAATTCTTTGCCATATCTTGTTATAATTTACTTTTATCCAATCACAGAATCAAGTTGCCAAAAGGCGCCTGATCTGATTTACATATACAAAATTCAACAAACTATTTGTATTTTCTGAAATAATTGACCTATAAAAACAGTCTTCATTTTCTTTTCAGAAATCAGACTACAAAAATATGACTATCAACCTTGAATGGTCAAAAAATCCACTCATTTGATTGTCATAAAAGTTCAATATGAAAAGAGGCACCGCAAATTCGGACGTTTCCTTCGCCCATGCTTAAAAAAGCAACCATAAAGAAAGGAAGAATTTATAAGCCAGTGCTATTAATTGATAGGTTTTTCGAATATCCGATAGCGCTTATACAACTCGCCATTAATCTGCTCTATAGCCCTGTTCATTAAATAGTTCTGCTCCAGCATCCACGAACATTCGGCATATCTTATGTTTTTGGAGATTCCATTTCGTATGAGATGGCCATACAAACACGCTTCTATACCCAACTTACGATAACCTTCCAATACACCCAACATGAGTACACGTACCCCATCTATTTTTTTTCTACCGAAGAGAAGTTTAAATATACCAGTAGGCAGCAATCTTCCCTTTTTAATTTTGATCAAGATCTGGTTAATGTCTGGGATACCCAATGCAAAACCCACCATTTTGCCATTTTGCTCCGCTATGATGCAATAATCAGGATCAAGCAATAAACTCAAGTCCTTTGCAACATGGTCAAACTCTTCATCGGTGAATGGCACAAAGCCCAAGTTCTTATCCCATGCCTTATTGTACAGCTCCTTAATTTTAGGTATTTCCTTCTTTAAATTTTTTGCATCTATTTTTCTGATGATGATATCGCTTCTCTTCAAACGACCTTCCAACACTTCCAGCAAACGTACAGATCGCTCATTGATCTTATTTCTCCGTATGATGTAGGCATATAGATCGGTTTGTTTACTAAGTCCATATTTTTCGAGGAGATCCTTATAATAGGGAGCATTATAGGGCATCATGATAACGGGCGGAGAGTCAAATCCTTCTATAAGTAAACCGCAGGTATCGTTAGTGGACAGGTTAACAGGTCCCACCATGCGATTAACGCCTCTTTCTTTCATCCATTTAGAAGATGCGTCCAAAAGTGCATTAACTACATCTTGATCATTAATGGTATCAAAAAAACCAAAAAACCCGTCGTTAGTACCTGCAAATGCATTATGATTGACGTTGTAAATTGCAGCTACTCTACCAACCACTTTAGAACCTTGATAGGCCAAGAATAGCTGCATTTGAGAATGTTTAAAAAAGGGGTGCTTGCCAGGGCTTAATATATCCTGTTGAGCGATGAAAAGCTCTGGCACATAGTTTTTATCATTTTTGTACAGCTCGTGCGGAAAATCTATATAGATCGCCAGCTGTTTCTTGGATGTTACCTCAACTATATCAGTTTTCGTGATGCTCACCTTTTTATATTCTATCAACGATAATACTATGCTATTTTCTCAATCGCACTTGGAACGATTTTCCTATATACCTTGGTGAGCTTGTCTATTGCTTCTTCTATCTGCTCAAACGTATGTGTAGCCATCAGCGAGAAACGAATCAATGAGTCTTGGGAAGCAACGGCAGGAGAAACAACGGGGTTCACAAACACGCCATTTTCTTGCAATTCTTTCGTAATCAAGAATGTGGCATCGTTATCTCGAATATATACAGGTAAAATAGGACTTTCGGTTTTGCCAAGATCGAATCCATTTTCAAGTAACATTTCTTTCGCATATTGTGTATTTCTCCACAAGTTCTCAATATACTCAGGTTCTGTTTGGATGATTTCCAAGGCTGCCAAAACACTTGCTGCGGCACCAGGGGTCATGGAAGCGCTGAACATGAGCGAGCGGGCACGGTGCTTCAAAAATTCGATGGTTTCATGATCGCTGGCAATGAACCCGCCGAGTGATGCCAAGGACTTGCTGAAAGTTCCCATAATCAATTCCACATCATTGGTAAGTCCAAAATGCGAAGCAGTTCCAGCACCTTTCTCACCTATGACACCTAAGCCGTGTGCATCATCCACCATGATAGCTGCGTCAAAACCTTTGGCAACCTCCACTAGTTCAGGCAACTTCACAAAATCACCTTCCATGCTGAACACACCGTCTACGGCTATAAGTTTCACCGCATCCTCTGGAAGCTGACTCAACTTACGTCGCAAGTCTTCCATATTGTTGTGTTTGAACTTGACCACCTTGGAAAAAGAGAGGCGGCTGCCATCTATAATGGAGGCATGATTGCTTTCATCCAAGATGATATAGTCATTTCGCCCAGTTAAGCAAGATAAAGCTCCTAGGTTTGCCTGAAAACCAGTACTAAAAAGAACAGCACTCTCTTTGCCTACATACTTCGCCAATTTGGCCTCAAGTTCCTCATGAATATCCAAAGTTCCGTTCAAGAAGCGCGAACCAGCACATCCAGTACCGTATTTTTTCACCGCCTGACAAGAAGCCTCGATAATCTTGGGATGGTTTGTCAACCCTAGATAGGAATTGGAACCGAACATAAGAACAGACTTCCCATCTATAGTCACTACCGTGTCCTGACCAGACTCAATAGGTCGAAAATACGGATACAACCCCTTTGCCTTTATGGCCTCAGCATCTTTAAATTCGGCTATTCTTTTCTTAAAATTTGCACTCATTTTTCTATATTTACAAACCTTCGCAGGCTTTATTGTAATTGTTTTTCAATAATACCAACTGTTAATTATTCACACATATATTAAATAATATGTACATTTTGCAGATTGTCACCTATGTTTTTCAAAAACTGGATGAAACGATCTCTATCTACCGCCCTCATATTGGCAAATATTATCTTGTCCAAATTGACCATTTTGTCCCTAATGTTCTCCACCAGCGATTTACCTAATATAGTTAATGAAACGCAATTCTTGCGTTTGTCTTCTTTATTTGGTTCCACAACAACTAATCCATCTTTTTCCAAACTGGTAATAGTACGCAATACAGAAGATTTATCTCTTCCCACTTCGTCAGCGATTTCTTGTTGGGTCATTCCAAATTCCGGGATAGATAATAATACTGGAAGCTGTTCTACACGAATATCTATGCCTTGTGAAGAAAGATATTGATTTGTTTTCTGTGCCAATAGCTTATTCAAGTTATTGACATGAAACAAAGTAGGCTCCTCTCTAACATTTATTTGCGTTGTTTGCATAAAATACACATGACACTATCAACTAATTTGACCCTGCAAATATCAATTCTTAAATCGACTTTTAAAAATAAAAAGTTGCTCCGTACTAGTTCGCATAGGACATCAGCAAATTGCAAAAGGCACCTACCTAACACAAAACAACTAAAAATCAAACAATTGGAAAACAAACTGAATTAATTACGAGACTTTAAAGAACGGCGATTTCGTCAATTATTATTATATTTTCATGACATATTAAAGATATATTAAGAATAAGCAAAATACCAAACTAAAAAAACATATTTTAATTGCTTCCATTAGACGACGGCATCAACCAATAAAATCGTTGAATGTATCATTGTTTGTTAATGATAATTCCATTCAAAAATAACAATAATTTAACGCATATCCTTTAAAAACAATTGTCGATTGATTTTTCTATCAAAGCTTATCCACCCGGGATAATTTACGCTTTTATTCCCCAAAGCCAAGGTAGGCTTCAACTTGATAGTCAACACAGCTTCATCGTTATGGGCACCCGAAGAAACAAAGCTGACGATCCTGTTCAAAAGGGCTCTATCTGAAAGTAAACCGTAGACATTTGCGTTTACCCTTACAGGGTAGATATGTTCTTCGCCACCCTCCACTGCGATCTTCTGATCCATCAGGCCATCGGCAACCTCATGTCCATCTACCAAAAGCACATAGCGAAACTGATTGATGCCGGCTAGGTCTTTAGTCGGATTTTTAATATTTACACTTACGACGCCTTGCATAGGGATGTCCTTGCTCAACATACCCAATGCTATTCCACCCATACGCGACAGGTCCAAACGTCCATTTTTTATCATCGGCAAAACGTCCGTCCCTGCTACAAAAAGGCTATCGACTTCTTTTACCCGATATTCACAGTTTTCGAGTGCTTTAATTTGCTTGGCCTGTTGGTTGATTCCGCATGCATTGGTCAGCAAAATGGCTACGGCCACCAGCGTAAAGAAGAAATAATTATATGTTACCCTTACCATCCGATATTTTATTTTTTCATTAGTTTACCAGCAAATATATGGCCCTAAAGGCGAGCTACCCGTTAAGAAAAGTTAAAAATCACCCAAGATAGGAAGCCTGCCGCACCAGAAGTGCCCTATACTTATTGAATATGGCAGATTTTGAAACAAAACCTAGGTAATGCCCATTTTCATCTACTACTGGAAGGATCCATATATCTTCCCTATCCATCTTCAACATCACATCGTACATATTGGCATCCATCCGCACCACTTCATTCGGTGCCTGAGCCAATTCGCGCATGTTTTTATTCATTTCTTCCTCTCCCATCAAAATAGAAAGTAGGCGTTCGCTGTAAATGATTCCCACCAAGATACCCTCATGATCTACCACCGGAAATATATTTCTTTTGGTATGGATAATATCCGATCTTCTATCGCTCGGATACTCGTCTGGACGCAACACGGTAAAATTCCTTTCAAGCACATAGCGAAGTTTCATCATGCGTAATACTGTCTTATCCTTATCTCCATACGACAGCCAATCTCCACGTTGGGCCAGTTTTTTCGTATATATGGAATATTTAAGCACTCCCCTATTGATGAAATAGGAAATAGCTGACACAAGCATCAGCGGCACCATCAGCGTATAACCTCCCGTAATTTCCGCAATAAGGAATACGGCCGTAAGGGGTGCATGCATAATGCCACTAAGGGCGCCCGCCATGCCCACCATCAGGAAATTAGTCTCATTGAGATGTATGATGCCAGTCAGGTTAACACCATAGGCAAAAGCAAAACCCAACACCCCTCCCATTACCAAACTTGGCCCAAAAGTACCCCCATTGCCTCCGCTATTCAAAGTAATTAAGGTAGCAAAAGATTTGGCGAATACCGTAACAACGGCGTACAATACCACAACGATTCCGATATCTTTATATTCGCTAAATATACTATTGGCAAGTAGGCTGTCTCCTTTGCCCATCATCAGTTGCTGCAAACTAATATAGCCTTCGCCATATAAAGCTGGAAAAATAAAAATAAGTACGCCCAAGCTCAGTCCGCCCACAATGAGTTTGTGGTATGGATTTGATATGGCGGTAAACCAATTTCTTACCAAATCATTTATCTTGGCAAAATAGATGGAAAAACCACCTATCAAAACTGCCAAAATCACATAAAAAATCAGCGCGGGCATCACCCAGCTATCTGTAACAACATGAAAAAGCGGATCGCTATAGAACACCTTTGACACTACCGACGCGGTAGCTGCCGACATCAACAAAGGAATAAAAGCTGGAATAGAAAATTCCGGCAATAAAATCTCTATGGCAAATACCACGCCCGCAATAGGACTGTTAAAAGCGCCTGCTATACCCGCTGCGGCTCCACAGGCCAAAAGCATGGTCACTTCTCTGTAATTGAGCCCAAAAAAACGGCCCACTGTAGAGCCAATAGCCGATCCACTATAAGCAATTGGTGCTTCTAGGCCAGAAGACCCACCAAATCCAACAGTCAAGGCCGAGGTAAAAATTTGCGAGTAGATATTGTGGGCGCTGATATTGCTAGACCTACGCGATATAGCGTACAAAATAGGTGTTATTCCCTTTTCAAAATTATGTCTAAAAAAGCGACGTATATACAAGACCGTCAATGTGATACCCACGAAAGGAAAAAAAATATAAATATAATACTTATACTCCCATTGAACGTTGTTTTGCAGAAATGACTCGATAGTGTGCGTCAATACTTTTAATCCCGATGCCGCCAGTCCACCTATTATCCCCACTAGCACCGAGAGTATGACCAAAAAGTTCTTGTTGGAAATTTTCGTCACTCTCCATTGATGTAGCTTAGCAAGGACACCTGATTTCTGTTTCAATTGCAACCTATTTAATAGCTATCTAGCAGCCTAATTATTTTACCCTAATAATGCGCAGTTGATCCAACGTAGCTTCATTTGTTTCTATGTTCATATTCCTATTGGCAGGCTCCTCATAATTTATTTTAAACACCTGCTCACCTGCCGGCAAGTCCACCAGTATCCGGTTGGAAAAACCCCAATTGGACCATTCGTCCTTACCCCTTTGTGGCATCACCACCGTACCTAAAAACTCGTCTCCATTACGAAGGGTACGAATAGCACATTTATTGTCCGTATTAATTGGCCCCTCACCATTTGCATAGCGTATATCGATAACGTAACGCCCTTCACGCGGAATGGTAACTGGAACAGCGATTTGCTTATTCTCGGAGGTGCTTGTTTTCACATATCCCTTCCCCATATATCCCTTATTGGCATCAAGCCGTCCAGGGGCGTAGTCCTCTATCTCTTTTACGATTTCCAGACCTTTTGAATAGACTACGTAAGGAGCGCTAGCAAAGGATTCTAGACCTTGTTGACTTACGGCTATCACTTGATATTCGGCGTAATCTGTCTGGGTAATAGGTACCTGAAAATCTTTCACTATGGTACTTATTTTGCCATTTTTCAACACTTTATAGCTTTCGGCCCCCTCTACGGGACTCCATTGGATACGGCCATTTTCATATCTTACCATTGGAGTGGCAGGTGAGGTGAGATCTTCCAGGAGATTGACGTTCGTTTCATCAAATTCGGTATCGCTCAAGACAATTTCCAATTCATGCTCGCCTTGAATATTAGCTGGCACCAGCGCTTCTTCCAGTGATTTCCCATCCAGGGAAATAGACTTGATCTTATTGCCATAACCATTTAAGGTAATATTCAGCGTGGCATTTCTATAAGGAAAGCCAGACAAGATGCGTTCTCCACGAAGCGCTTTGGGCACAAAAGGGCTAAATGCCAATCCATCTTCTTGAAATTGCATTCCAAATAGCACCTTATATACCATAGCTAGGTTTCCCGAAAGGCTCCAAAGCATCTCGTCGCTATTGACTTGTGTGAGGCTATAGTCTCCATTCTTCGCAGAAAAGTTTTCCTTATTGGTCAGGAACAGCGCCGCTGGTCGCATGATGGCCGCAATGCTAGCCAGCACATTGGTTTCATGCCCTGCCTTGGCGGCCGCAAGCCCCCAATAGGCTTGTACAAATGGCCATATGGCATCATTGTGGTATGGCGGAATAAGCGCTATTTGTGGAAAAAAACAAGGTGTTCCATAAGCTACAGAAGGAACATAGCGCATGATGCTTGCTGTTTGCTCTTCATCGGCAACATCAAAAAGTATGCTCAAAGCCTCGCCCAAGGTTTCTGATTTGACGGATTTGGACAGATAAGTACGTCCGTACAGGTACTGTGAAAAATAGCCCTTGTCTGCAAGCCACAGATGCTTATTCACCCCCTCTTTGATTGCCTCAGCCTGATTGGCGTAGACAGCCCCTTCTTCTGTTCTGCCGAGTAACCTAGCCATATGGGACAGCACTTTATTTGCTTGGTAATGGACCATATTAGTCCCTAAGTTTTCCGACTGGTAAATATCTACCGATTGCATCCACCTCGGATAGCTTTGTTCACGCCAATCTAAAAAAGAAGATTCGCCCTTCACCAAGCCCGTTTGCCTATTATATGCATTTACCTTGTCGTCGTCGATAGAATTTTTTATGATGTCATAGCTGTCCTCAAGCCATTGGCGATCTCCCGTAACCAGGTACAATTCCCATGCAGCAACCGCCCATATCACCCTATCGGTAGAGACAGGATAAGATCCACCTGTACCCGTATCTTGAATGATGCGCTTGTTTCGGACTTTTCGCAAGAGGCTGGCCTTGGCAACATCCGGCTTAATGGAAGCAATGGCCAAAATGATGGAATAGCTGACATCCCTAGTCCATACACCTCCCCATTCCTTGCCGGTCCTAAAGGTGCCATCATCCTCTATATCGCGAAGCATTTCTTCCAATGAAAGGTTATACAAAGCATTATGCAAGACGTAATTCGATTCGTATGCGGGCAGTTCACTTATATCGGCTTTCAACTCCCAACGTCGCTCCCCCTCCCTCAGGGGTTGCTGTTTTAGCCTCAAATCAATTTCATAGATATGATCGCCATCGTCATCATGAAGTTTCAGTTCTTCGTGCCCAACCAAGTTGTCAAAGTCCCATATCAAGGGAGCGGTGTTTCCAGCTATGTATACGCCATTGAAATCTTCCTTATATATCTTCCTTCCTGAATAAGTGGTAAAAAAACCTTGCTCCTCCCATTCTTTAAAGACAGGGCGCATATCCAAACGCACGCGAAAGTGCTCATCATCAGATAAAAACACATTTTCGGGAACTTCCGTCTCATCATTATATTGCTTGCCAAAGGTGATAAGGGGAATCTCATACTGCTTACCTGGCAGAAGGACTATGTTGTGGTCTTGTCCACTTGGCATTTCATTGTCCTGCCCATTGATGCTGAACTTGAAAACTATATTGGGGCTTTGATAGCCTGCGGCGAGACTATGATAATTGGAGACTATTTCCTTAGCCGAGTTTGCTTTCGCCTCAAAAGCCCCTTGTATTACCCTATCATGATAAATCCGATAATCGCCAGCTGCATAGATCACCTCTTTGTTAAAATCTTTTTTACACGAAACGATTGTTGTACACACTATTGAAGATAACACTAAAATTAAATACGGAAAGGACTTCATATAAAAATGAAATTTTTACTTTAGAGAAATATTAAGGGCAAGGAACTATATTGCCCATGATGTCGCAAATGTAAGCAAAAACTTCATTAATGCGTTTTTATAAGTGATATTAATATACATGAGCCACCCTTTTATATATATGGACAACTGCGCCACAACAAAGTTGGCGACAGAAGCATTTACCAGTATGTTGCCCTTTATGGAAAGCAATTATGGCAATGCTTCCAGCACGGCACACAAGGCGGGAAGAATAGCTGCCGAGGCCGTTTTTACTGCACGCGAGCAGGTAGCTGCCCTCATACATGCTCATCCAAAGGAAATCACTTTCACTTCGGGTGCTACAGAATCAAACAATATGGCCATCAAGTCTATATACGAACATTACAGCTCCCTGGGCAACCATATTATCACGTGCAAAACCGAGCATCCGGCCGTACTGGAGGTCTGTAGATACTTAGAAAGCAAGGGAGCACGTGTGACCTATTTAGATGTAGATGCTTACGGTCATATAGATCTATCCATACTGGAAGAATCCATTAGTCGAGAGACCATCCTCATAGCCCTTATGGCGGCCAACAATGAAACAGGAGTCACCCACCCAGTTCAGGAAATAGGCGCAATAGCTCAAAAGAAAAATGTCTTATTCTTCTGTGATGCCACTCAGGCTGTTGGCATATTGGATATTGATCCAAATCGAGACGGTATAGACATATTGTCGCTGAGTGCCCATAAGTTCTATGGGCCAAAAGGCATTGGTGCTATCTATATAAAACGGAAACCGAGGCAGCCCATACAAATACACAGCATCATCCATGGTGGAAAACAAGAAAATGGGCTAAGGGGCGGCACATTGAATGTTCCGGCAATCGTGGGCATGGGTACGGCCGCCGAATTGGCACATCGACAGAAAAAAGGTGATCTAATTAGACTAAGCGCACTTAGGGATCAGTTGGAACAGTCCATTCTACAGTTGGAAGCCACCGAGCTAAATGGAAAAACCCCGTATCGGCTACCACATGTATCTAATATCTGTTTCCGGCATATTAGGGGCAGTGAAATCATGACACAATTGCCCAATATCGCCTTGTCTTCAGGCTCGGCTTGTGCTACAGGATCACTGGAACCTTCGCATGTGCTGCTATCGATGGGACTAAGTACAGACGATGTGCATTCTTCGCTTCGCTTCAGCCTAGGCAGATACACCACGGAAAAGGAAATACACCAAACCATTGACCAAGTAAAGAATGCTGTAGATCAAATTCGGGAAAAATCGCCCATCTGGCAGCTATTTAAAGCAGGTTTATTGAACTGAAAACTTTATGTCAAGGCAAATCCTGAAAGGCACCAGGACAACCATATCCCAAAACCAATTAAGTCTTCAGCAGGTCAAAAAAAAAGGTAAGTGAATATCCTTTTTTTTCTTATATACAAAATGACGATATTTGAAGTATTCTAATCGTCAGAAACATGATCAATGTCACAGAAAAAGCAAAAGACCAAATCCAGAACATCTGGAAAGAAGAGGGTTATGACAGTTCTTACTTCGTTCGCGTAGGTGTAGAAAGTGGCGGATGCTCCGGCCTCACTTATAAATTGGACTTCGACAACACGGAAAAGCAAGGTGATCAAACATTTGAAGACAAAGGCGTTAAACTGGTGCTTGACATCAAGTCGTTCTTATATCTCGCAGGAACTACCTTGGATTACTCCGATGGCTTAGCGGGAAAAGGCTTCAATTTCATCAATCCCAATGCCTCTAGGACTTGTGCTTGTGGCGAAAGTTTCTCCTTGTAAAAACGCATTAGATTAAACTCGATTCTTGCAATGCGCGTAAAAAATATTTCTTATTTTTTTCTGACAGCCTGCTTGCTTTTGTGTATTCATAAAAGTTCAAACGCCCAAGTAGCTAAAAAGGATAAAAAACTACAATCAAAACTAGAACAACTCTGCGAGGGATATGAAGGCACCGTGGGCATTTATGTGTACAACCTGAAGACAGGAAAAGAAGCTGCTATTAACGCAGACACGATATTTCCTACTGCCAGTATTGTTAAGGTGCCGATTTTGGTTGGCTTGTTCGACAAAATAGCCAAGGGCGATCTGTCATACCACCAGCCCCTTCTGTACCGAGACTCTATAAAATATGGTGGTTCTGGCCTCATGCAGTTTTTCCAAGACAGTGTGAAAACGGATTTAAGCACCTTGGCCGCGCTGATGATCAGTTATAGCGACAACACAACATCACTCTGGTGCCAAGCATTGGCGGGCGGTGGTGCGACCATCAATGCGCTCATGGAAAGCTACGGGCTGCAAGCAACCCGCGTAAACTCACGAACCAGCGGCAGGGAAGATATATGGAAAATTTACGGTTGGGGACAAACTAGCCCTCGGGAAATGGCTCAATTGCTGGTGAAAATTCGCAAGGGAGAAATCATAGACCAAGCCGCTTGCGAACGCATGTATCGCCTCATGAGCCACATCTATTATGATGATTATGCCTTATCACAAATCCCTCCATATATACAGACCGCAAGCAAACAAGGTATGGTCAACGACTCCAGATCAGAACTTGTCATGGTAAACGCGCCTCATGGTGATTATGTCTTTTACATAGCCACCAAGGACAATAAGGATAAAAGCTGGAAATATGACAATGCAGCTTGGCAATTGACGCGTAACCTATCGGCTTTGTTGTGGCAATATTTTGAACCCTCATCCAGATGGCGGGCGCCAGACGACTATAGCAAAAAGTATATTGAAGGACTTGCCTACTAAGGTTTTCTAGGTATCCAAAGAGTTTCTTCAACCCCACTATCCTGTGCCATCTTTCTTGCCAGCACGAACAGGTAGTCACTCAGGCGATTAAGGTATTGAATGATTTCTGGATGTACAGGTTCATCTTCACTGAGATGAACAACCAGTCGCTCCGCCCTTCGGCAAATACAACGCGCTATATGGCAAACAGAAATTGTGGCTGAGCCGCCCGGCAATATGAAACTCTTCAATGGGGCAAGATGGCTGTCCATTTCGTCTATTGCTTGTTCCAAAGCCAAAATATCGGCATCCTGAATTTGGTATAACTGCAATTTGGAACGCGAGGCATCAAAGGCAAGTAGCGCCCCTATATCGAACAGTATCTGTTGAATCTGGATCAGTGTTCCGTCTATGTGGGCATCTGGCTTGTAACTGCGCAAAAAGCCGATATAGGAGTTCAGTTCGTCTAAGGTGCCATAGCTTTCGATACGGGTATGGGATTTAGATACCCTTGTGCCCCCTATCAGGGAGGTAGTGCCGTCATCGCCTGTTTTTGTATAGATTTTCATTGAGAAATAAAAAGTAAAAATGAAAAAGTAAAACCCAATGACAAATCACAATGCCCAGCCAGCTTTCAGAACTTCTTTCTGCCAAGGGCGAATTAGATTCCTCAACTACGCTCGGAATGACGAATGGCCTGCTGACTGATAAAC
This sequence comes from Olivibacter sitiensis DSM 17696, assembly GCF_000427965.1. Classification (GTDB taxonomy): domain Bacteria; phylum Bacteroidota; class Bacteroidia; order Sphingobacteriales; family Sphingobacteriaceae; genus Olivibacter; species Olivibacter sitiensis. The sequence goes on from NZ_ATZA01000016.1 coordinate 62,303, forward strand.
CGACCCACCAATGACCAAAAACTAATGATTAATCAAATCCCTTCCCAGTCTGTACCTTTCGCTTTCAAGGCATCCAACCTTGGCGACACACGCTTAATATCGGTGTTTGGGTAGTCATCCTCTATCAATCCATCGCGCATACGTACTATACGATGGGCATGCTGTGCTATATCTTCTTCGTGAGTTACTAAGATTATGGTATTCCCTTTCGAATGAATCTCCTCCAGTAAGCCCATGATCTCTATAGATGTTTTGGTGTCCAGATTTCCCGTTGGCTCATCGGCCAATATGATAGAAGGATCATTGATGAGCGCCCTGGCCACCGCCACACGTTGTCGCTGACCTCCTGAAAGTTCATTTGGTTTATGCTCCATCCTATTAGCCAGATTGACGCTTTCCAGTGCTTTTTTCGCTTTTTCCTCCCGCCTGGCCTTACTGTAACCCGCATATATAAGCGGCAACGCCACATTGTCCAGAGCAGTAGATCGAGGCAGCAGGTTAAATGTCTGAAAGACAAAGCCAATTTCCTTATTGCGTACCTCGGCCAGTTCATCATCACTCATTTCACTTACATGGATACCATTTAGGATATACTCGCCCCGCGTAGGCGTGTCTAAACATCCCAAGATGTTCATCAGGGTGGATTTCCCAGATCCAGAGGGGCCCATTAACGCTACGAACTCACCCTTGTTTACTTGTAGTGAAACAGATTTCAGCGCATGTACCACTTCGGTGCCTATGACATATTTCCGTCCAATATCCTTGATGTCTATGAGTGCCTTTTCAGCCATGTCGTTTTTATGTATTTGACGGTTTCCTTAGGCTAATGTTACATGTTCACGAAACATAATTATCCGTTCTTGCATGCGAGAGAAAACCAAGGCTTTAAAGGACTCCTCATCCTGCATGGTCAATCCAGACGTAGGAATGGGATCGAGCACCTCCACATGGCAAACACCTGGTCGGGTTCCCAATTGCGCATCGTCCCAACATAACTCCCACAAATCGTGTATCACTATCGGCACAACTGGCACCTGGCTCTCTATAGCCATTTTAAAGGTGCCATTCTTGAAAGCCTGTAATATGGGGGGATAATTTTCCGTGGCAATGCCGCCTTCTGGAAAGACGACCAAGCTGCGTCCCTCCCGCAAGAGCTCCTGGCACTTTTTGTAAGCTCTATAGGATGACAACTTGCTAGATCTATTGACCGGTATATCTACGGAACGGAAAAACATGGAAGTGAATGGATTATGCAGCAAAGAGTCTTTCCCTAAAAAAGAGAATGGTTGCTCAATACAATGTTCCATAGCGAATATATCCATGATGGAACTATGATTGGCACAAAAAATATAATTGCTACTTTCCCAATCTATTTCTTGCAGGTAATGTACGTCAAAGTGTATTCCCGACAAAAAACTAACGCTCTTCAATATCCACTTTCTAATGGAAGTAATGGCGACATAATGTTTTTGCGGATGCTTGATCAAAAAGTACAATATGGGAAAAAAGGGTAAGCAGCATAGCGCTGTGACCAACAACACATATATCTTATGGACATGTCTTAATAAACGCATCATGTCATTAGTCTCTAGGCTTTCAGCTTTAGTCTTTTACGAAGCTTTTACATCCCCTCCTCTATTGGCATTTCTATTTCCCAATTTTCTTCGTGCTCCGTTTTTTTTCTTTTTTCGTTGTGTGTCATTTGACTTTCTAAGCGGTGCTCCTTTGGGAGCTGGTCCCAGCTCTTCTGGCACTGGCGCTTCATCCACCTCTCTGCCCATGAGTCGTTCTATCCCCTTAAATCTGCCATAGTCGCGATTATTGACCAGAGTAATGGCCGTTCCAGTTTTTTCTGCCCTTGCCGTCCTTCCTATGCGGTGTATGTAATCTTCGGGATCTGGAGGTACGTCATAATTAATTACCAAATCTATTCCGTCTATATCGATTCCACGCGATAATACATCTGTACCTACTAATATGTTCAGTTTTCTGTTTTTGAAACGCAATAAAAGCTGCTCACGCTCCTCCTGCCCCAAGTCAGAATGGAATGCCTTACTTGAAAAACCATTTTTTTGCATTTCCTTGTCCAGGTTCTTGACACTCTCCTTGGTGGATGCAAAAATAATGACGCTCTTGTAATCTCCTTGATTCAGGATGTCCTTTACGACACCTATCTTTTGTTCATCGTACACTCTGTACTGTAGCTGCAATATTTTCTCCGCAGGCTGCGATATCGCAATATTAACTTCCTTCGGTTTGCTCAGTAATACACCAGCAAATTGCCTTATCTTTGGAGGCATGGTAGCAGAGAACAAGAGGGTTTGCCGCTGCGTGGGAACGCTTCTGACTATTTTCATCAGGTCATCTTTGAAACCCATGTCCAACATCCTATCTGCTTCGTCTAACACCAAAAAGCGCAAGCCGCTCCAGTCGATGGCACTCGTATTCATATGTGCAAGCAACCTCCCAGGGGTAGCAATGACCAGATCCACTCCTTCTTTCAAAGATCGTCGCTGCTGCTCAAAGCCCATCCCATCGCCACCGCCGTATATGGCTATTGAGCTTAAGCCAGTAAAATAGGCCAAGCCCTCTACCTGCTGATCTATTTGCATGGCTAATTCTCGCGTTGGAGCCAAAATCAATGCTGAAATAGGTGCTTTTTCATCAGATTTGCACAAGGCATCCAGTACAGGTAGTAGGTAGGAAGCGGTCTTGCCCGTGCCAGTCTGGGCACAGGCTATTAGGTCATTTCCTTCGGCTATCAAAGGAATGGTCTGTTCTTGGATGGGGGTAGCAGTTTTGAAGCCCATACTGTCTATGCCTTCAAACAGCCGCTCATCGAAGTTAAATTCGTTAAATGTCAATGTCTTTATTTTTTGTTGCAAACAAACCTACGCAAATTTGCGCTGAAATACAATTACGATCCAACCTCCTGCAATACAATCGCATAAATGGCCCCAAACCTTTTACAACCCACAAGTACACAACAATTGTACTCACATCGTGCATAAGCACAAAAAATATTTGTACTTTTGTACCCCGTACAATAGAAAATACCACATCATTATCATGGCAAAATACATCTTTGTTACGGGCGGTGTTACCTCTTCTCTAGGAAAGGGGATTATCTCAGCTTCATTGGCAAAACTTCTTCAGTCACGCGGTTATCGTGTTACTATTCAAAAATTTGACCCTTACATCAACATCGATCCAGGCACACTCAACCCTTACGAGCATGGCGAATGCTATGTTACCGAAGACGGTGCCGAGACAGATTTGGACCTTGGCCATTACGAACGCTTCTTGAACACGCCTACCTCACAGGCAAATAATGTGACTACTGGCCGCATATACCAACACGTCATAAACAAAGAGCGGGCAGGCGATTATTTGGGAAAGACAGTCCAGGTAGTTCCCCATATTACCGATGAGATAAAAAGGCGGATGCAGCTTCTGGGACAAACAGGTAATTATGACATTGTGATTACCGAGCTTGGTGGAACAGTGGGCGATATAGAATCTACCCCTTTTATTGAGGCGGTAAGGCAATTACGCTGGGAGCTGGGCAATAGCGATTCATTAGTTATCCATTTGACACTAGTACCCTATTTGGCCGCAGCCGGTGAGCTGAAGACGAAACCCACCCAGCACTCCGTAAAAATGCTGCTCGAATACGGCATCCAGCCAGACATCTTGGTATGCCGCACCGAACACCGCCTCAATCAAGATATCCGTAAGAAATTGGCACTGTTTTGCAATGTGAAAATTAACGCTGTCATAGAATCTGCCGATGCTACCTCGATATATGATGTGCCCCTACTCATGTTGAAAGAGCAATTGGATAAAACGGTATTGGCCAAGCTGAAGCTGCCTACCAAAAACGAACCTGACCTTGAAAAATGGAAAGCATTTTTGGGAAAAGTTAAAAATCCAACCTCCGAAATCAAAATAGGACTAGTAGGCAAATATGTGGAACTGCCTGACGCGTACAAATCCATCAACGAGGCATTTATCCACGCAGGCGCAGAGCATGAGTGCAAAGTACGGGTAAAGAGCATCGCGGCCGAGAGCATCAATGAGGAAAATGTAGCAGAAAAACTGCAAGGGCTCCATGGTGTGTTAGTAGCGCCCGGTTTTGGCGAAAGAGGATTGAACGGAAAATTGGCTGCTATCAAATATGTGAGAGAGAATCAGATCCCCTTTATGGGCATTTGTTTGGGCATGCAGTGTGCCGTCATAGAGTTTGGCAGAAATGTATTACAACTAGAAGATGCCAACAGCTATGAAATGGACAAAAATTCAAAAAATCCCGTCATCAATTTGATGGAAGACCAAAAAAACATCACCAACATGGGAGGTACCATGCGATTGGGCGCTTATCCCTGCGAGATAAAAAAAGGCACCAAAGCTGCTGCCATCTATAGCAAGACCAGAATTTCAGAGAGGCATCGTCACCGCTATGAGTTTAACAACGCCTACCTAGAGCAATATGAAAAAGCGGGTATGATTGCCTCTGGTATTAATCCCGACAATCAACTGGTAGAAATTATCGAACTAAAAAACCACCCGTTCTTTGTGGCTGGACAGTTTCATCCAGAATTAAAGTCGACGGTTGCCAATCCTCACCCACTTTTTGTTAACTTTGTGGCCGCTTCCATGGCGCGAGCTACGAAGAAACAGTAAAAAATTAAATATGCTCACCTGCTAAAGGTATGCAATAAAAAAAACAGTATAACGACATATAAATGGATAGAAGTACTTTCACGGGCCTATTTTTGATCTTGATCATCCTAGTTGGCTCGTTCTACTTAACAAAACCTTCAGAAGAAGAAATAAAAAAAGAACAGCAGCGGCAAGACTCCATTGCCCTTGTTCAGACCGAGGCCCCTAAGGAAAGCCTAAGCGATAGCTTAGCACAACAATCGCAACTGGCCACGGAGGTAGATTCCTCTACTATGCGTGGTCCTTTTGGTGCCGCACGCATGGGTAGTGAACAATTGATTGTACTGGAAAACGAACTCATAAAGGCCGAAATCTCCAGCAAGGGAGGAAGGGTCAAATCGGTTGAAATAAAAGGTGATAAAACTTTCTCCGGTGCGCCACTTATTTTATATCAAGGTGATCAGAATCGTTTTGGCTTGATTTTCACTACCTCAGAGAATGTGCTGATAAACACCAATGATTTCTATTTTCAATCTCAAGGAGACAACAACAATTATATAGTCCAAAATCAAGATGGCAAAGAGCTAACGATGAGGTTGAGCTATAATGCCAATCAATACGTCGATTATGTTTACACGCTGAAGTCAAATAGCTATCAACTAGGCCTTACCATCATGACCAAGGGGCTGCAAAATATCGCTTCGGCCTCTACAAAGGAATTGATCTTGCAGTTGGCCACTTCTTTGCCTCAAAAAGAACAAGACTTGAACGACGAGCGCCAAAAGTCCACAGCTTATTTTAAGGAGCTGAATGGCGACGTAGAAGACCTGAGTACTACCAAAGATGACAGTGAGACACTTCCAAGCAAAACGGAATGGATATCGTTCAAGCAGCATTATTTTTCGTCGGTATTGATCAATGACAACGGCTTTGATGGTGGCGATATCAAGGTAATGACATCTACGAATGACACCATCGTCAAATCGTTTGTAGCAAACGTCAACCTTGCTTTCAACAAACAAGAAATCAATACCTATCCGTTGCATTTCTATTTTGGGCCAAATAAGTTCCATACGTTGAAAGACCAAGGGCATGACCTAGAGAAGCAAGTTTACATGGGTTGGGGGCCTATGCGCTGGATAAATCGCTTGGTAACATTGCCTGTTTTCAACGCACTGGAAAGCCTCAATTGGAGCTACGGACTTATTATCCTCGCGCTTACTATTTTAATCAAGATTGCATTATCGCCATTGACTTACAAATCTTATCTGTCCATGGCCAAGATGAGGGTTTTGAAGCCAGAAATGGATCAAATTAAAGAAAAAGTAGGTGAAGACAACCAGACTTTGTTGCAACAGGAATACCTGAAACTCTACAAGCAAGCGGGCGTTAACCCGATGGGTGGATGTATACCCGTTCTGCTCCAAATGCCTTTCATGATGGCTTTCTTCTTTTTCTTTCCGAATCTATTCGAACTGCGCGGAGAAAGCTTTTTGTGGATGAAGGATTTGTCTACATACGATTCACTTATTTCGTTTAGCACGGTACCTATCCTCAATCTAAACCACATCAGTTTGATGTGTATTTTGATGACTTGCGCTACTTTACTAACCACCTGGTACAACAATGCCGTGAGTGGCGCGGCCGGACAGATGAAATACATAGGGTATATTATGCCTTTAGTGTTTTTCTTCGTATTGAACAGCTACCCTTCCGGACTGAATTATTATTATTTTCTATCTACCTGTTTCACCTTTTTGATACAATTCTTCATACGCCGGTCGGTCAATGACGAAAAGATACACGCCATGATTCAAGCAAACAAAAAGAAGCCTGAATCGGCCAAGAAGAAATCTACGTTCCAAAAGCGAATGGAAGATTACATGCGCCAGCAGCAACAAAAAGGTCAAAAGGGATAAGAAAAACGAATCCTGTACCATTAGGAACAAAATGTTCAGCAAAACAAAAAAAGGGCATCTTCAATGGATGTCCTTTTTTTGTTGAGCAGTTTTTGTTAGGTTTGTGGGATACCAAGCCATGGAAACAGAAAGATTACTGCAGGCAATTATCCATAATGCCATAGATGGCATTATCACCATTGACGAGAGGGGGCATATTGAATCCATGAATCCTGCTGCGCTCAGAGTTTTTGGTTACGAAGCGGAAGAGCTTACGGGGAAAAATATATCGTGCCTGATGCCCGAACCAGACCATAGCAGGCACGATCAATATTTGGAAAACTACCTGCGGACCGGTGAAAAACACATCATCGGTGTGGGCCGTGAAGTAAGGGGAAAAAAGAAGGATGGCAATACGTTCCCTTTCAGGCTTGCTGTAAGTGAGGTAAAGATGAACGACAGGCGCATCTTTACGGGGTTTATCCACGACCTCAGCAAACAAAAGGAAGCCGAGGAAAAACTCATGCAGTACACTTCCCAGCTAGAACAAATAGTGAGAGAGCGTACCAAAGATCTCATCCGAATGATCTCCAAACTGGAAGAAGCCAAAGAAGATGTAAGCCAAGCACTGGAAAAGGAGAAAGACCTCAATCAATTAAAATCGCGTTTTGTGTCCATGGCCTCACACGAGTTTCGCACTCCTTTGAGCTCCGTCCAACTTTCGGCATCGCTTATAGAAAAGTACGCAGAAAAACCTGATTATCCTTCGGTATTGAAACATACCAACAAAATCAAAAATTCCGTGCAACTCCTCACCAGCATTTTGAATGATTTTCTTTCTCTTGAAAAGCTGGAAGTTGGCAAGATGACGATCAAAAAAGAACAGGTAGACCTTTTGGATCTTGGCCAGCAAATCGTGGAGGAGATGCAGCTCATTTCAAAAAAGAACCAACAAATTATCTACAAGCACAGTGGTGAGCATCACAATTTTGAGCTGGACCCATATCTTGTCAAAAACTGCATCATCAATTTGATATCCAACGCAATTAAGTATTCGGGAGAAGATACAACCATATTATTCTGTACAGAAGTCACTGACAGCGAATGCTTCATTACAGTCAAGGACAATGGCATTGGCATCCCTCTGGAGGAACAGAAAAACCTATTCGAACCTTTTTTCAGAGCAAACAATACCGGAAGCATCCCCGGTACTGGCCTTGGCTTGAATATCGTAAAACGCTATGTAGAGCTCATGGGAGGCCAAGTAGATTTGGTGAGCGAAGAGCATAAAGGAACCACCATAGAGGTCAGGATCAGAAAGGGAGACGAAAAAACGGAAGATATTGGTGAATAAACTAACTGCTAAAGAAAACAAACAGCTTTAAACCAAATGAACGATACTAAGAAAAAAATTTTAGTTATTGAAGACAACGATGACATCAGGGATAGTACGGAGGAAATTCTTCTGCTTGCAGGTTACGATGTCATAACGGCAAGTGAAGGGAAAACCGGAGTGGATTTGGCGCTGAAAGAATACCCAGACTTAATTTTGTGCGATATCATGATGCCTATCCTTGACGGCTATGGCGTATTGTTCATGCTAGGCAAATACAATGAAACAGCCCACATTCCGTTCATTTTCCTAACTGCCAAATCCGAGCGTGCGGATATGAGAAAGGCAATGGAAATGGGAGCCGATGACTACCTCACTAAGCCTTTTGATGACATGGAATTACTTAATGCCGTAGAGGCTAGGTTCAAAAAGAGTGAAGGACAACGTTTCTCCAAATCCGTATTGAATGAACATGAGCAATTTGCTCTTTTGGAAAAGCTGAATATGCAAGGCAGAAAGAGAAAATATGCAAAAAAACAAATTGTCTACCAAGAAGGCGATACCCCGCTCTATATCTACCAAGTTATCAAAGGCAAAGTGAGAAGTTTTCTCTATTATGGTGATGGCAGGGAACTTTCCACCAATATACACAAAGCGGGCGACTACCTAGGCTACGAGGCACTCTTTGCCAACGAAGCCCATAGAGACAATGCCGAAACAATTGAAGAATGCGAGATAAACCTGATCAATAAAGAGTACTTCTATGAAATGCTTTATCAAAATCCGTCCATAGCCCGACGATTTGCCAATCTGCTATCGGAAAACATCAGAAACAAAGAAGAACAGATGCTGCGTTTGGCCTACCATTCCGTCAGGAAAAGAGTGGCAGACACTTTGGTAATTATTGCCAGAAAATTTGCTGAGGAGGATGCAGATCAAGTCGTATTGCGCATTTCGAGGGAAGATCTCGCAGCCATGGCCGGCACTGCACAGGAAACCATCAGCCGCACCTTGGCCGATTTCAAACAAGAAAAATTGCTCAGCAAAGAGGGCAATGCCATTCGTATTCATTCTATAGATAAGCTTAGTAAGATAAAGCAGTAAAGGATATCCTCGCAATGACACTGGCACGACCGTCACTGCGGGGAACGAAGCAGTCTCACACAAACGGATCGTCATTGCAAATGAGATTGCGTCACTCCCGGCACCATCCACACCCCTTCCGTTCGCAATGACACCGGCACGACCGTCACTGCGAGGAACGAACCAGTCTCACACAAACGGATCGTCATTGCAAATGAGATTGCGTCACTCTCGGCACCATCCACACCCCTTCCGTTCGCAATGACACCGGCACCATCGTCACTGCGAGGAACGAAGCAGTCTCACACAAACGGATCGTCATTGCAAACGGGACTACCACTCAACAATCTCATCCCATAAATCGTTCCAATCGGGATTTAATCCTTCAATAAGTCTGAGCTTCTGCTTTCTATTACCACCTTTTATACGTTTCTCTTCCGCAATAGCCTCTTGAATAGTAGAAAAAAACCTGTAATACACCAATTTGTAGACATTATACCTTGCAGAGAAACTGTTTGGGAATTCCTTATCCCTATGCTTCTTTATTCTTGACAACAAATCGGAAGTAACTCCAGTGTACAAAACCCTATGGCTTTTGTTGGTGATGATATAAACAATTCCACCTCTTTTCATTTTTTCTAATTCATCTAATTCATTCTTTACAATATATCCAACTATAATAAGTGATTCATTCACATACACGCTACTCCTCGATTCGCAATGACACCGGCACGACCGTCACTGCGAGGAACGAAGCAGTCTCACACAGACGGATCGTCATTGCAAATGAGATTGCTTCACTCTCGGCACCATCCAACCCTACCTTTCGCAATGACACAAGCTAATATAAAGAAACAACAATCCCAATGCATCATCCTTCCCTAATAATGACCAACATCATTTTCTGCGCTGACAACTAACATGACCTAATATCCTACCCATAGCTAATTTTGTAGCAACTTTTAGCTTATGGATACGAGTCAATTGATCAGAAAATATAATGTCGCGGCACCACGATACACTAGCTACCCCACCGTTCCCTTTTGGGATCAGCAATCGTGGTCTCCCAAGCAATGGATAGAACTAGTAGAAGAAGTTCAGAAAGAAAACAGCAAAAAGGAAATAAGTATTTATATACACCTTCCCTTCTGTGAGAGCCTATGCACCTATTGTGGTTGCAACACCAGAATAACAAAAAACCATGGGGTAGAAAAGCCCTATATCGATACCCTACTGAAGGAATGGAATTTGTACAAGCAACACTTAGGCGAAGATATCGTCTTGAGCGATGTACACCTTGGTGGCGGCACGCCTACCTTTTTCAATCCAGAAAACCTGGCTTTTCTTATTAAAGGTATCACGAACGGCTGCACTATATCTGAAAACGCCGAGTTTTCATTTGAGGCACACCCAGCCAATACTACAAAAGAACATCTCACCATCCTTTACAACCTTGGCTTTAGGAGGTTAAGCTTGGGCATACAAGATTTCGACCCCAAAGTTCAGGAAGTCATCAATCGCAAGCAATCACCCGCAGACGTCATCCGCGTGATGCATCAGGCTAGACGCCTAGGTTTTACCTCTATCAATTTTGATTTGATCTACGGATTGCCGTTGCAGAGCCTTTTCAACATCCAAGACACCATCAATATGGCATTGGCCATGAACCCCGACCGGATTTCATTTTACAGCTATGCTCATGTGCCTTGGGTGAAGCCAGGTCAAAGAAAGTTTACGGAGCTGGACCTACCTGACAACGAGGAAAAGCTACGCCTATATGAAACCGGGAAAAAATTAATTCAAGAAGCAGGGTACATAGATATCGGCATGGATCATTTTGGCCTACCAAAAGATGGACTGAGCGTGGCAGCAAAAAGAGGCAGGCTGCATCGCAACTTTATGGGCTATACCGATAGGCATGCGCCGCTGCTCATTGGCCTCGGCGTATCTTCCATCAGCGATGCATGGAGAGGATTCGCTCAGAATGTAAAAAAAGTAGAAGAGTACATCGATCTTGTGAACAAGGGAGAAATCCCCGTTTTCAAGGGTCATATACTCACCGAAGAAGACTTATTTATTCGTCAACACATACTAAACATTATGTGCAAGGGAAATACAGTCCTGAACAAAAAAGGGAAGCACTACGAGGCTATCTTAAAACGGCTGGAGCCGCTCGTGATGGATGGCTTAGTATCGGTAAATCATGATCATCTGATGGTGACCTCTTTAGGAAAGTCCTTTTTAAGAAATATCTGCATGGCCTTTGACGAAAGACTGGTTCATCAATTGGAAAACAACCAATCTGAATCTCCCATCTTTAGTAAATCTGTATAACCTAGATTAGCCTAACTCATGGAAAAAGAAAAACTATTAGAGAAAAAAGACATCGTATGTTTCCACTGTGGAGAGGAAGCACTCAACACGAACTATACCGTAGATCAACACCTTTTTTGCTGCGTAGGTTGTCAAAGTGTCTATCTCTTGCTGAACCAATACAAGCTCAGCAATTATTACAAATATAATACCCATCCAGGCAAGACAAACAGCGCAAACGACACGAATCTCGACTACCTGGAAGAGCCCAAAATAGAGCAGCAACTCATAGATTTCAAAAACGATGAAATCACCATTATTACTTTCTACGTTCCCAATATGCACTGCAGCTCTTGCATATGGCTTTTGGAAAACCTGTACAAGATAAACAACTCCATTGTTTCTTCGAGAACAGACTTTATGAAGAAACAGGTAAGCATCACCTACAAGCATGGCGGTATCACGTTAAAGGCTTTAGTAGAGTTGCTTATCTCCATTGGCTATGAGCCGACCATCAGTTTGCAAGATGTAGTAAAGGAGAAGAAAAAAAATCACGACAGCAGGCTCATCAGACAAATTGCTTTGGCAGGCTTTTGTTTTGGCAACAGCATGATGATCAGCTTTCCGGAATATTTCGGCATGGCCAGTTTCGAGCGCCAGTATTCTTCGCTTTTTGGCTACATCAATTTGGGGCTCGCCATACCATCGCTGCTATACTGTGGCAGGGATTACTTTACCTCGGCATGGCACAGCCTAAGGCAAAAACGGCTCAATTTGGATGTGCCCCTAGCACTTGGCATATTCATCCTTTTCCTTAGGTCGGCCATAGACATTATCGGTGGGCACGGTATCGGCTTTTCCGATACGCTTTGTGGATTGATATTTTTCCTGCTCATCGGCAAATGGGTACAGCAACGGACATACTATCACCTATCATTCGAACGCGATTACCGCTCCTATTTCCCAATAGCCATCACCAAAATTGAAAATGGAAAGCATCAATCCGTTCCCTTAGCCGACATACAGGTAGGCAATCGCTTGTTGATACGGAATAATGAGGTCATCCCTGCCGACTCCATTTTATTGCAAGGTGAAGCTTCCATTGACTTTAGCTTTGTCACGGGTGAATCGCAACCAGTTAGCAAAACACTGGGGGAAATCGTCTATGCGGGCGGAAAACAAATGGGACAAGCCATAGAAGTAGAGGTGGTCAAGTCGGTCTCACAAAGTTACCTCACACGGCTGTGGAATGACGAACAATACCAAAATGAGCAGAATCAGTTCGAAAGCTTCAGCAATATGGTGAGCCGTTACTTCACGCCGGTATTGCTCACCATAGCCATAGCTGCAACTTCCTATTGGATGTACGCAGGTGACGCGACGAAGGCATGGTCTGCCTTCACCGCCGTATTGATCATTGCCTGCCCTTGTGCGCTGGCCCTAAGCTCGCCTTTCACGCTCTCTGCGGCCTTGAGCATATTTGACAAGAATAAGTTCTACTTAAAAAACACATTGACCGTAGAAAAACTGGCCACCATTTCACAGATTATCTTTGATAAAACAGGTACTATAACCTCGCCAAAAGCGGTAGATATCGTATTTGAAGGTCATTTGACCGATCTCGAAAAAATCATGGTTGCCAATACCTGCCAAAACTCCTCACACCCCTTGAGCAGGGAAATCCATAAATCGTTGGCTTCATATGACAGTGATATGGTGCAGCCTTTGCATTATGAAGAGGTAATAGGCTCGGGCATCAAAGCGACATACGGAATACATCAAATAGCTATAGGCAGTCGCTCGCTTATCGCCAAAGAGACTGGCAGCGCCATGCCTCAACAAACAGGTAGCGTTTTCGTCAGCATAGATGGGGTATACAAGGGGTGTTTCTTGCTCAATCAGCAATGGAGGAAGGAGCTAAACGATGTCATTGGCTCATTAAAAAGCAAATACGATCTGCACATGCTATCTGGTGACGGCGATCAACTCAAAAATGTATTGTCCCTTATATTTCCCAATGCCCAACAACTGCATTTTCAGCAGTCGCCACAGGACAAGCTACGGTATATCCAAGTACAGCAGTCCAAAGGTCAACGGGTATGCATGCTAGGAGATGGACTCAATGACGCCGCAGCCTTGAAACAGGCCAATGTAGGCATCGCCATTAGCGATGACATCAACAATTTTTCGCCAGGCTGCGATGCTATTTTGGATGGCAGCTCGTTCGGTAAACTGCCAAGGTTTTTGTCGTTCAGCAAAGACACCATCAAGGTCATCCATAGCAGTTTCGTTATTTCCATGTGTTATAACGTCGTCGGTCTTTCATTTGCCGTACAAGGCACAATGTCCCCGTTATTTGCCGCTATCTTGATGCCCCTTAGTACGGTTACCATCATCAGTTTCACCAGTTTGGCCACACATTTTTTTGCAAAGAGAAACAAGCTATAGTATGGGTGAATGGCCATTCGCCCATACAAACAATCAACAACGAACAAAACCATGAGTGCCATATATTTTCTGATAGCCTGCAGTATCATCGTAGCGGTGATTTTCTTGGCAGCATTTTTCTGGGCCAACAAAAGTGGCCAATATGAAGATACGTACACGCCATCTGTCCGTATTTTATTTGACCAGGACAACCTGGAATCTAACGATGACACCGAAGAAACGACGGCTTCGAAAAACTCTGAAAACAAGCCTCATCCAGTTGTCAATGCCAAAGATCAAATAAGTGATTAAAGTCATTTAATAGCAAAATAAATGTCATACCATAGTCAGCTAGGCCAACTTACTTTTACCACCATAAACAAACTAATACAATGCAGCTAGAAAAGTTCAATTACGACAACAAAATCGTCCGCAATTTTGGTATCGCCACCATCGTGTGGGGGATTGTGGGCATGACGGTCGGTCTCTTGGTTGCCGTCCAATTGATATGGCCCTTTATGAATCTAGACAACCAGTACACCACTTTCGGACGGGTAAGGCCATTGCATACCAATGCCGTAATCTTTGCCTTTGTGGGCAACGCCATCTTTATGGGGGTCTATTATGCCCTGCAAAGGCTGCTGAAGGCCCGGATGTTCAGTGACGTGCTGAGTTATATCCACTTTTGGGGCTGGCAACTCATCATCGTGGCGGCCGCCATTACGCTCCCATTAGGTATCACTACCTCGCATGAATATGCCGAGCTGGAATGGCCGATAGATATCGCCATCACCTTGATATGGGTGGTCTTTGGCATCAACATGTTTGGCACCATTATCAAGAGAAGGGAAAGGCACATGTACGTGGCCATCTGGTTTTGGATAGCTACCTTCGTGACCGTTGCTGTGCTGCACATCGTCAATTCTTTTGAATTGCCCATTTCCGCATGGAAGAGCTATTACCTCTATGCCGGTGTGCAAGATGCGTTGGTACAATGGTGGTACGGCCACAATGCGGTTGCATTTTTCCTTACCACTCCTTTCTTGGGATTGATGTACTATTACCTGCCCAAGATGGCCAACAGGCCAATCTATTCATACAAACTGAGTATACTGCACTTTTGGTCACTCATATTTATCTACATATGGGCAGGCCCTCACCACTTGCTCTATACAGCGTTGCCAGGATGGGCCCAATCACTGGGAGTAGTATTTTCCATCATGCTTATTGCACCAAGCTGGGGAGGTATGATCAACGGTTTGCTTACCCTTAGGGGTGCTTGGGACAAGGTGAGGACAGAGCCTATCCTGAAATTCATGGTCGTATCGCTCACTTGCTACGGTATGGCTACTTTCGAAGGCCCAATGCTTTCCCTGAAACAGGTAAATGCCATTGCGCACTTTACCGACTGGATAGTCGCTCACGTACACGTAGGTGCCTTAGGTTTCAATGGCTTCATGGTATTCGCGGTGCTTTATTGGCTCATCCCAAGAATATATAAAACCGAGATATACTCCAAAAAATGGGTTTCCGCCCACTTCTGGATAGGCACCTTAGGTATCCTGTTCTATGCCATCCCTATGTACTGGGCTGCCGTAGTACAAGGATTGATGTGGAAGGAGTTCACTCCAGAAGGAGTGCTTAAATACCCCAATTTCTTGGAGACCACTTTACAAATAATTCCCATGCACATGATGCGTGCTATAGGTGGAGCCCTTTATTTGGCAGGCGTGATCTTAATGACCGTCAACCTGGCCAAAACCATGCTGAGAAGCAAGTTGGTAGCCAATGAGCCTGCTGAAGCACCCGCATTGGAACCCATCACCAAAAACGAGCCAACGCTACACCGTCGCTTGGAGCGCAAGCCCATCCTATTTTTGGTATTGGCACTTATTGCTATCCTCATAGGTGGCATGGTGGAGATGATGCCTACGTTCATGATATCTTCCAATGTACCTACCATCAGTAGCGTAAAACCTTACTCTCCCCTCGAACTACAGGGCAGGGACTTATACATCAGAGAGGGTTGTGTCAATTGCCACTCGCAGATGATCAGGCCATTCCGATCGGAAACTGTTCGCTACGGCGAGTTTAGCAAGGCCGGTGAGTTCGTCTACGATCACCCATTCCTTTGGGGATCCAAACGTACTGGTCCGGATCTGCACCGTGTAGGAAAGAAATATCCCAATAAGTGGCACTACGATCACTTGCTGGATCCTACTATCACCTCACCGGGTAGCATCATGCCAGCATATCCTTGGCTCATAGAGCAGGAACTGGATATCAGTACCACGCCAACCAAGATCAATGCCATGCGTACCTTAGGTGTTCCCTACCCTGCAGGCTATGAAGATAAGGCCAACGACGATTTGCTTAAACAGGCAAATGAAATAGCCGAAGATCTCAAAGCCAATCAAGTAGAGGTGCTTCCAACCAGTGAAATAGTGGCCATCACCGCTTACCTGCAACGGCTGGGAACGGATATAAAGGTGAAGGCAGAGGACACTCAGGAAGTGGCAAAAAAAGATTGAGAATTGGAGTCATACTTTATAAGTTGTAAATCATGTCTAGGTACTAAGTACTTAGTACTAAATACGAAGAAAGATGTTTAAGCAAATCACTACATTGAATGGAGACGAATGGTACCTCATCGCTTCTCTATGGATATTTCTCCTATTCTTTATCATGGTAGCTATCCTATTGGTAAAGATGAGCAAGGATTATGTAGAATACATGAAAAATAGGCCTTTCAGCGAAGAAGAGGACAAGTAGAACGAAAATAACTAAACAATATGAACAGGATATTGATAGATGCCGCCATCGCTGCCGACTCAAGCAGCAGTTTCTGGAGCGATGGTAATATAAACAGCAAAATATTGCTATTGGCACTTATATTGGTCATGAGCATCGTGCTCATTGCCGTGCTGGTAGTGCTACGAGCCTTTAGGGTGGTACTACAGGTTACCCTACCAGAAGTAGTGGAGGAAGAAAAGAAACAAAAAGTCTTGAAAAAGGAATTGAGCAAGACCAAAAGAAAGGCTTTTTGGAACAAATTGATGGGACTACGGCCCATTGAAGAAGAAAAAGACCAAATCATGGACCATGCTTATGACGGCATCGAAGAGTTGGACAACCCAACACCTGCCTGGTTCATGGGCCTATTTTACGGCACCATCTTATTTGGCGTGGTCTACCTCTCCGTTTACCATGTATTTGGTATCGGGGCGTCACAGGATCAAGAATATGCGCATGAAATGGCGGTTGCAGAAAAAGAGCGTCAGCTATTCCTGGCCAGCCAAGCAAACAATGTGGATGAAAACAACGTGGAACAAGACAAAAGTCCTGAAACCATCGCTGCGGGAGCAGCCGCTTTTCAAACCAACTGTGCGGTTTGCCACGGCGATAAGGGACAAGGCGGCATTGGCCCTAACCTGACAGACGACTATTGGCTACATGGTGGCGATGTGAAAGCCATTTTCAAGACCATCAAATATGGTGTACCAGACAAAGGAATGGTGCCATGGCAATCACAACTTAGCCCACTGCAAA
The DNA here is from genome assembly GCF_000427965.1 of Olivibacter sitiensis DSM 17696. GTDB lineage: Bacteria > Bacteroidota > Bacteroidia > Sphingobacteriales > Sphingobacteriaceae > Olivibacter > Olivibacter sitiensis. The sequence goes on from NZ_ATZA01000016.1 coordinate 79,568, forward strand.
TAGCTCAAGTGTCTAACTTTATCCTGTCCTTGAGAGGCACAAAACCTCCCGGCGCAAAAGAGCCACAAGGCGAATTGGTGATGCCGGAAACGAACTCACCGGAAGAACCGGCAGATGAAGCCACTATAAAGGAAGCAGAAGAAAAAGCTATTTAGGGGCTGAAGGTGTAAGGTAAAAGGCGTAAGGAACCTTAGGCCTTATCCTTACAACGGGTGCACGACAAATTTCTGCTTACAGTCGGCCGTCACTGCGAAACGGAACGGCGAAGCAGTCTGACGAACAAAAAAGCAGATTGCTTCTTCATTACATTCATCGCAATGACGCTTTTTTTGTTCAAATGGGATTTTTGTCGTGTACCCCCTTAAAACTTTAATGATGTCTAACTACTAAGTACTAAATACGAACAAGATGAGCACACTGACCTACCATTTGAAAGACAAAAGGAAATGGGTCTACGCGAAAAAACCAAAAGGCACGCTATATAACTATAGGCAGGTAGTAGGCTATCTCCTACTTGCCTTTTTCTTTATCGCACCATTTATCAAAATCGGTGGAGAACCGCTGCTGATGATCAATATTATTGAGCGGAAATTTTCCATTTTCGGCAACGTATTTACTCCACAGGATTTTCACATCTTCGTGTTTGGTATGCTCATTGCCATGGTATGCATCGTTTTGTTCACCGTGGTCTATGGCCGGATATGGTGTGGGTGGACTTGTCCGCAAACCATTTTCATGGAACTCGTTTTCCGCAAGATAGAATACGCTATCGAAGGTGATGCGGCCAAACAACGTAAAGCCGATGATGCGGACATAGCCTCTTCCGTAAGTTATAGGAAGGTGCTGAAACATGCTATCTTCTTTCTCATTTCATTCATCATCGCCAATACCTTCTTAGCCTACATTATAGGCTATGAAAAACTCTTTGCCATTATCATCGATCCCATAGGGCAGCACTGGGCTGGACTGGCTTCCATCATTCTGTTTACTTTCGTCTTTTACCTTGTATATGCTTATGTACGCGAGATCGTATGCACGGCTATCTGTCCGTACGGTCGCTTACAAGGGGTAATGATAGACAATCAAACTACCAATGTTGCATACAACTACAAAAGAGGCGAGCCACGCACTAAGCATCAGAAAAAAATAAGTGCAGGAGCTTGTGGCGACTGCATAGACTGCAAGCTCTGTGTGCAGGTTTGCCCTACGGGAATAGACATTCGCAATGGCATCCAGATGGAGTGCATCAACTGCACGGCCTGCATTGATGCGTGCGATGCCGTCATGGAAAAGCTCCATAAGCCGAAGCGGCTCATAGGTTTCTACACATTGGATGAAATAGAGGGGAAAGCATCCAAGAAAAAAAACACACGTGCCGTCGCCTATTCCATCGTATTGGTTCTACTTATGGGCGTATTTACGTATATGTTGTTCAGCCGCTCCATAATAAATGGTACTTTACTGCGTGCCAAAGGCACCAGCTATATCATGCGCGACGATGGCACGGTGGCGAACCTGTACAATCTCAATCTCACCAATAAGACTAACGAAACGCTCCCATTCGAACTGAAAGTAGCTGATGATGCTTATAGCCTACTGAACGTAGGCCATATAAACGAAATCAAACCGGGCGAAGATGTCCAACTGAGTTTTTTCTTGATACAGCCCAAGGAAAAGGTAGCACAATATAAATCGAAAACGGCCGTGGAGGTGATTTCAAACGAAAAGGTAGTTGAAACCTTGAAAACCACCTTTATCGCTCCGGTAAGCATAAACAACAAAAAGCAATAGCAGGTATGAACTGGGGAACAAGCATAGTAATAGGAATGGCCATTGCCATGACAGCCATAGTAAGTGCGGGCATCTACATGGTAAGCCATGACACGGATAGTTTGGAAGAGAGCGACTATTACGAAAATGGTCTAAATTATGATCAAGATTATAACCAAAAGGAACAAGCCGTACAGGCACATGCCGTACCTGTGGTCAGTCTATTGAACGATAGCCTCAAGATACGTTTCCAATCGGCAGGCAATAAAGGACAGGTTTTCCTTAAGCGTCCTTCCGATAAGAGTATGGATATGACGCTTCCTTTTGACATCACGAAAAACGAATATCAGATTCCTTTGGGCGCACTGAAAAATGGTGCATGGCATATACGCATCAATTGGAAAAACAACAAAAAGGACTATCTCTTCGAAGAAGAATTGTATGTGCCTTAGTTTTAGATGAGAGATATGAGACTAAAGTAGTGCATACCTTCAATAGCTTTAGTCTTTTGCTTTAAGCCCAAGATGTCTTGATACTTATGTCTTGATACTTTTATACTAAAAAATGAACATCATCTATCTGGCTTTCTTTATGGGGTTATTCAGCAGCATACATTGCGTGGTGATGTGTGGCCCCATTATGCTGGCCTTGCCACAGGCGGGAAATAGGTTTATGCGGCTCATTAGTACCACTGGCCTTTATCAGTTGGGCAGAATCTGTACCTACACCCTACTAGGATTTCTATTGGCAGGTATTGGCACTGCGCTTTTCACCCAGGGCTGGCAAAATTACGTCTCCGTCGTCACAGGAGGTATATTACTCTTGTTGGGATTATACCATATCATGGGCAGTTCAAACGCTTCCATATCCCAAAGGCAACAATCGTTTATAGCTCCTTTATTGAAGCAAATGGGCAAATGGATGGCCAGACCAGGGGGATACTTCGTGGTAGGCGCATTGAATGGGCTATTGCCATGCGGTATGATCTATATGGCGCTTGCCGTTGCGGCCAATACGCCATCGGCCCTAGATGGTGCAAAATACATGTTATTCTTTGGGTTGGGCACCCTGCCTCTGTTATTAAGTGTTTCCCTTGGAGGTCAGGCCCTAAAAGGTAAGATTCGTTTCTCTGTCAACAAATGGTTGCCCTATATTTTCTGTCTATTCGGTCTGTGGTTTATCCTTAGGGGGGCCAATCTGGATATTCCCTACCTCAGTCCCATGCTGCATCCTGAAAGCAATGGGATTATCTGTAGGTAATTGTCATTTTTATCACATTTTCGCGTTTCAATCTATATATACGAGAGGCCAGAAAGAGGTTGCCGTAGAGACTCAATAATTGCGCCCTAATGAATGTCTAACTTGACAAGTTGACAAATAAAAACTATCTTTGATGACAATGAATCTTTCATGGTTATGAAAACAATGACAGTAGGTGAGTTTAAAACTCATTTCTCAGAAGTGCTAGAGCAAGTAAAGGCGGGTGCCGAAATAGCTGTTACATACGGAAAAGCTAAGGAGGTGATAGGCTATTTTGTCCCCAAGTCAGTAAAAAGCAATACAAAGCGCAAACTCGGTTTGCTAAAGGGAAAGGCGACAGTTGAGTTCAAATCCGATTTCGAGATAACGGATGAAGAATTATTGGGCTTATGAACTATCTCCTCGACTCACATACCTTAATTTGGGCCATCGTTGATCCTCAAAAACTACCTGCCAAAATCCGTCATGTACTGGAAGATAGAAGTCAGGATATTTTCGTAAGTACGGTTAGCTTTTGGGAAATTTCATTAAAATATGCCTTAGGCAAGCTAAATTTACAGGGTATTGTCCCGGAAGAATTTCCTGAACTAGCCAAAATGACTGGATTTGAGCTCCTTTCTTTGGAACCTGAAGAATCCAGCTCTTTTCATCGTCTAGACGCAAACTGGCATCGCGATCCTTTTGACAGAATGCTCATCTGGCAAGCCTTAAAAAGAAACTTGACTTTTATAAGTAAAGACAAGGATGTCAAAAGATATCAATCCATTGGTCTTAAAGTTCTTTGGCAATAGACTTTATTCAATCGTGTTTTGCTATCGCCAGCTCAATACCGCATTACCACACTTCTGTCGGACACTTCTTCATAAATGGAATCCCTCTGACCACCCTTCTCCTGAAAGTCCTTGCCCACTGACCTACCCTCGCTGCCGGCACGTCCAGACCTCTGGAAATAATAGAAAAGCAGAGTAGATATAGCAAAACAAACTAAGTATACCTTTATCTTGGATCGAATGGGTTCACGTCGCCTCATGGATCTTATGAATGAACTTAAAAAGAATGAATTATCATAAAACACGAATGTCTATTTATGTAACAGAACGGTGATAATTGATTCAATGCTACATGCTAACGATTATTTTTTATCTCTCAATCATAACTGTCCGATAATGCACAAAAAGTGTTCGTTTTCGGACAATGGCAAAGACACTACAAAACATAAACAACTATTAATAAATAACTTACAAAAATTGAATGATTTTTGGTTATCAGCTATCAGAATTCGGCCATGGGCTTATTTTCCGACTGCCGATAGCCGAATAAATAAATTAAATAAACCAGGCAGTCATCCGAAAGCTGACTACTCATACCTGATAGCCATGATAAAAAACTACATCAAAATCGCTTGGCGCAATCTAGTTCGTCACAAGAAGACATCAACTATCAATATCCTTGGCTTAGCCATTGGGATAGCAGCATCTTTACTGCTATTTGTCATCGTACAATTTGAATGGAGCTACGATAAGTTTCAAACGAACTATCGTACTGTTTACCGGGTGGTGACCGAGGATAGGTACGAAAATGATGTCGACTACAACAAGGGCGTGGCCTTTCCTACCCCCGAAGCGTTGAAACTGGATATGCCCGAACTGAAAAGGATAGTACCCGTGTTCAATCAAAATGGCCAGGTAAATGTATTGAAAGAGGGGTCGGACAGACCCGAAAAGTTCCATGAAGACATGGTACTTTTTACCACCGATGAGTTTTTCGATTTATTTGATGCCAAGTGGCTAGCAGGGAACCCTCATTCATTGACTGCTCCAGGGAATGTAGTCCTTGACAGGACAACAGCTACCAAGTATTTCGGGAACTGGCAAAAAGCCGTCAATCAATCTATCAAATTTGCTAATGTCCTTACGCTAAAAGTTAGCGGAATCGTGGAAGATGCTCCCAAGAACAGCAATTTCCCACTAGCAATGCTCATTTCCTTCAACTCTTTGAAAGCGGAAGGATTGCCTTTCGAATATAATCCTACTAACTGGAATACCACGAGCAGTGACTTCCAGACCTATGTATTGATGGATGAACATGCCGATAGGGCGAAAATGGATCGGCAATTGGCTGCTTTTAGCAAAAAGCATTTTGAGGGCTTGGGAGTTTCTAAGAAGATCCACCATTTCCAACCGCTTGCGGAGATGCATTTTGATGAGCGGTACACGCCATTGGATGACAAACTGACCAGAAAGTCCACCTTGCAGACCTTATCCATCGTGGGAATATTCATCATCATTATGGCTTCCATCAACTTCGTCAACCTCTCCACGGCTCAGGCGGTGGGCAAAAGTAAGGAAATAGGTATACGTAAGGTTTTGGGAAGCAATCGTATGTACCTCATTTTTCAGTCCTTTGGAGAGACCTTTCTCACCGTGCTATTGGCCACATTACTGGCCATCGCCATAGCTTATGCCACTTTTCCATTTATCGACCAGATCGCCAATATCCCAAGTGAGACACATTTGCTGCAAGCAAGCTCCCTCCTTTTTCTGCTACTGACACTGCTCGTTATCACCCTACTTTCGGGTCTATACCCCGCATTGGTCATCTCTGGTTTCAAGCCTATACTCGCCCTGAAAAACAAGATGCATGTGGCACAGATAGGCGGCGTGTCCTTGCGTAGGGGATTGGTAGTGGTACAATTTGCCATTGCACAGTTATTGATGGTCGGCACCTTGGTGGCTGTCAAGCAAATGACCTATATTCGGGAGGCGGATCTCGGGTTTAACAAAGAAGCAATCTATTATGTAAACGTGCCTAGTGATGACAAGGCTAACAAGCGCATGGATGTCTTCAAGCAACGCTTGCTGCAGGTACCTGCGGTGAAGTCCGTCAGCCTCGCCACGGACGTACCTTCGTCGGACAATAAATGGTCTTCCAACTTCTATTTTGACCATAGCAATGAGGACATCCCCTTCCCTACCTTCTTGAAGTTTGCCGATGCCGATTATTTCGACAACTACCAATTACAATTCATAACTGGGCAGGGTTATCGCGAAAGTGACACCCTGCGCGATGCCATTATCAACGAAACCATGGCCAAGAAGCTCTTGCTGAAATCACCAGAAGATGCGCTAGGGAAAACCATACGTATAGGTAGCGGCCCTTGGTTGACCATCACCGGCGTGGTAAAGGATTTTGTACCGAACTCCTTAAAAGAAGAGATCAAGCCCATTATTATTTCCAGCAGGAAGGAACTGTATCAATTGGCAGGCATCAAATTGGACAAATCCGCTGGAGCAAAAACACTGGACGGCATCAAGTCCATTTATGATGATCTGTATCCTCAAGATATTTATAATGCCAATTTTCTGGACGAAAGCATTGCCAACTTCTACAAAGAGGACAACCAATTGGCCAAGGTATATAAAATATTTGCGTTATTGGCCATCGTCATTTCCTGTATAGGCCTCTACGGATTGGTTTCCTTTATGGCCGAGCAAAAAGTAAGGGAAATTGGTATACGTAAGGTATTGGGAGCATCGATAAGCAGCATCGTTTACTTGCTATCCAGGGAATTTATCTTCATGGTACTGATTGCTTTTGTTGTGGCCACGCCGATAGCTTATTACCTTATGACAGGTTGGCTGGAGAACTTCAACTATCGAATCAGCATAGGAGCAGGTCTCTTTGTCGTGGTCATTGTCATTTCCATGGCCATTGCGATGATAACCATTGGCTTTAAGGCCATAAAGGCAGCTGTGGCCAATCCGGTCGACAGTCTAAGGGATGAATGATTTTGGGCTGTCAGCCATCTGAAATCGGCCAGGGGCTTACTTTCTGACTGCCGATAACCGAAAAAATAGATTAACTATGCAGTCATCCGAAAGCTGACTGCTGATATCTGATAACTATGCTAAAAAACTACATCAAAATTGCATTTAGAAACCTCATTCGGCACAAGTCGTTTTCCTTGTTGAATATCGCTGGACTGTCTGTTGGCATGGCATCCAGCATCCTGATCCTGCTGTGGGTGCAAAACGAAAAAAGCTACGATCGTTTTCACGCGAATGCCCACGAGATATACCGAATTACCGTTGAGTTTGGCGATGAATTTCATGCTGCCGTAAATCCTCCGCCTATGTCGGTAGAGCTGAAAGCAAAGATACCTGCCATCAAAAACATAGTGAGACTGACGCATCCAATGACCAGTGTTTTCTGGTACGATGATAAGCGCTTTGAAGAAAAGGGAGGCTTTTATACCGATTCCACGTTTTTGGATGTTTTTTCATTCCCCCTATTGGCAGGAGATGCCGCTACTGCCTTGAAAAGTCCCGATGCCATCCTGATTACCGAACGCATGGCAATAAAATACTTTGGCGATACCAACCCCATCGGCAAGACGCTACGAAGGGAAAACAACCAATCCAAGACAGTTACTGGAGTACTGGGCGATATTCCAGCCAATTCGCACCTGCAATTTGACTACCTCATGCCTTTGTCGTCCCTTGATAAAAATGATTGGACCTATCCCAGTGATGAATGGGGAAACTTTATCTACTATGCCTATATCCAATTGGAAAAAACATTCGAGCCGACAACAGTAAATCTTCTGGCATTGGAAAAACAGATGAATGACATCTACAAGATTCATCAGGATGAATCCGTGCTCAAATCTGCTTTCACAGCCCAACCGTTAAGGGACATACACCTACATTCCAATTTGCAGGTGGATCTTTCGGGACATGGAAACATCCAATACGTCAACATCTTGTTTATAGTGGCCATTTTTATCCTACTAGTAGCCTGCATCAATTTCATGAACCTGGCCACGGCACGCTCCAGTCGCAGGGCCAAGGAAGTGGGTATGCGCAAAGTGGTAGGTGCTGCCCGCAGCCAGCTTGTCGGACAGTTTCTGGGTGAATCTATATTCATTTCTCTCATTTCGCTTCTCCTAGCCATAGGCATGGTTTGGCTCGCGCTTCCCACCTTCAACTACCTGGCTGGAAAAGAATTAGCTATTACACTTTTTGATGGCAAGACCTTACTTTCGCTCTTGGGCATTGCCTTATTGACAGGGATCGTGGCCGGTAGCTACCCCGCCTTGTTCTTGTCCGGATTTCGACCAATTGCAGTACTTAAAGGGACACTATCCATCAAAGGAAGTGGAGGGCGTATCTTCCGCAATACCTTGGTCATTACGCAATTCGTTGTCTCCATAGTACTTTTGGTCGGCACGATGGTCGTATACCGTCAGTTGCACTACATGAAAGATCGAAATATAGGATATGAAAAATCAAACCTGATGTACGTCCCCATGAGTGGGGAGATATGGGGCAAACAAGAAGCCTACAAAAATGCACTGAAAGAAAACCCATTAACCACACGGTTTACGGTAATTGATGCGATACCTAGCAACCTGAAAAGTGGCACCATTGATCACGACTGGGAAGGCAAAGATCCCAATTCGCAAATCGTCATACCAGTTATGGATGTAAGCGAAAGCTTTTTTGAGGTGTTTCAGACCGAGCTGGCTGCTGGACGTGCTTTCTCTACTGATTTCAAGGGCGATTCAAGTAATTATATCATAAACGAAAAACTGTCAGGCATCATGGACCTAAATCCCGAAGAGGCCATAGGCAAACCCTTTAGCCTGTGGGGAAAACGAGGGATGATTGTGGGCGTGGTAAAAGATTTCAATTTCAAACCGGCTACCCAATCCATAGAGCCCATTGTCCTGCAATTGAACAATTGGGGAGGTATAGCAGTGGTACGCACCCAGCCAAAAGCCACTGAAGCGACCATCAAGGCGCTGGAAGAAATCAATGCGAAGCTCAATCCGGACTTTCCGTTTACTTATGGTTTTGTTGATCAGGATTTAAACAACTTATACGATGGCGAGCAAAGGCTGGCAAATCTGTTCAATTTGTTTGCCATACTTGCCATAGGCATATCCTGCTTGGGCTTATATGGTCTATCGGCCTTTGTTACGGAGCAAAAATTCAAGGAGATAGGCATCAGGAAGGTGCTTGGAGCCAGAGTAATCAGCATCGTCTACCTATTATCAAAGAATTTCATCAAATTAATACTGCTAGCCATCATCATTGCCACGCTATTGGCTTTGTATGCGCTAGAAAATTGGCTGAACAGTTTTGCCTACCGCATTGATATACAATGGTGGATATTTGCCTTGGCAGGATTAGCGGCAATTTTGGTAGCCCTTATTACGGTGGCCACACAAACCATTAAGGCCGCTTTGGCCAATCCCGTTGATTCGCTACGCGATGAATAATGATTGCTAAAAGCAAAGAGACCAGAGATTAAAGCTGCTGACAACTTACGCAAAGCTTTCGTCTTTCTGCTTTAACCTTTTAGCTTGGATTATATATCTAATGTCTAAGTACTAACTGATGGTAATCCCTATCTTTCCTACAATGCCTCCATGGGCCAATAGTTGATGTGCCTGCTCCAGCTCTTCCAAAGGGAAGGTGGCCGCTAGTGGCAACAGTAGCAGATGTCCTTCCGCTTGTTGTTTCAGATACAACAAATCGGCCGAACGAGGTTTTACGTTTACCATTTTCATCTTGCTTTCACAAAGCATGTCCATTGCTGTAGTTACCATACCCTTGATATGCTGTGTAGCTCCTCGCGTGGTAATGAAGCGAGCGTGCTCATGGAGATGCTCTTTCATATCGCTATAGGTATATTTTCCTGCGGCATCAAAAATCAGGTCATATTTGGCTTCGCTGGGTATGCGCTGCCTTTCGTAATCGATCACCACATCGCAGCCTAATTCTTTGGCCTGATCGCGGTGGCCTTCCCTGCACACACCGCTGACATGCGCCTCTAATCCCTTTGCCAATTGTACGGCAGAAGCCCCAACACCTCCGGTACACCCGGTAATCAATACGGTATCTTCCCTACGTATATGGCCTATACTGAATAGGGATTGATAAGCCGTAAGGCCTACAAGAGGAATGATGCCTGCCTGCAAATAGCTTAAATTGGCCGGCTTCAAAACGGCCCATGATTCGTCAACCACTATTTCCTCGGCAAACGTTCCTCCGTGCAGCACGGGCGTCATCCCAAAAACCTCGTCCCCTTCCTTGAACAAACGACTCTTAGAGGCAAGAACCCGACCGCAAAAGTCGTTTCCAATAATTTGATTGCTCGTTCCCATTAGGTTGAGCAAAGATTTCCCCATCCGCATGATGGCATCGACCGGATTGACCGAAGAAGCGAAATTTCTCACCAATAGCTGACCCGCCTTAATAACTGGGCTTGGTAATTCTTTGATCCTAAATTTCGGGGAGGTTCCTATTCCTTCCAATACTGCCGCTTTCATATGAAAAACTTAAACACTGTGAAATAACAACAGGTAATTTATGCTTTTGTGCGTGCACTATTGTTTGCTCTGTATCATTTTACAAAGAGCTGCCGGAAAGAAACAAGAATTTAGGGTACTATAACTCAATGATATGGATATGAATTGTTATTATGGATTTCCGTTGTTATATTTGTACGACACAAAGGTTTGTTATCATGGCCAATTCGGTAAATCATCTTAGAAGTACCTTAATCGATAAATTGATGGCTATCAATAACGAAGGTTATTTAGAGGCATTAAACAATCTTATCGATAAAAGCGGAGTAACCAAAGACACTTATTCACCTACAGAAGCCCAAACAGAAATGCTGATGATGAGCGAACAAGACATCAAGCACGGACTCCTTTTTTCCCAAGAAAAATTGGATGAAGAAGATTTGAAATGGCTAGACCAACTGTAGTATGGACCCAAACGGCGATAAAGCAACGAAGGGCTGTCTTTCGATATTGGACTGAACGAAATGGATCTCCAGAATACGCTAAGAAACTCTTAAAACAAATAAAGTCACGCATAAACTTAATCGTTAATCACCCCGAAGCCTGTATACCCACTGATTTTCCAAACACCCGAATGACGACTATGGGTCACTTCGGTCTCTTTTACAGACATGTAGACAATCAAATCATTATCATGGCTTTTTGGGACAATCGACAAGATCCAAAAAAGCTTAGAGCTTTGCTAGATAATTAAAAGCCTCCAATAAGCCTATCGGCAAAAGTGTAATTTCCCACTGGCCTATTACTCCTTGCGAAGTACCTCCAATGGCGACTGCCTTAAAATAGATAAGCTATTGATCACCCCGATGAAAACGGTCAGAGCAGAAACGGAGAGCACCAACAGCAATACGCCTCCCATAGGAGGGATAAAAGAAGTTTCGAAAACAAAAACGGCCAATAGACTGCTTCCCAGCACGGCCAACATTATACCCGTAAAGGAAGCCAGCACGCCCAAAAAGAGGTATTCGCATAGGGTGATTACCAAAATCTGCCTACGGCTGGCGCCCAAAGTGCGCAACAGCACATTTTCCCTAATACGCTGGTATTTGCTGATCATGACCGAAGCGATCAACACAACCAGTCCCGTCAATATGCTGAAACCGCCGATAAACTGGATGACAAAGCCAATTTTCTCCAATAGACTGTCCAGCACCTCCAAGATCATATTGAGATCGAGCACCGATATATTGGGAAAGCGGCTTACGATCAGCTGTTGGAAAGCGGCCGACTCGCTTTCGCTATTAATCCGGGTCATCAGTACATGGAACTGGGGCGCTTGGTCTATCGTCCCTTTGGCAAAGACCAATCTGAAATTGGTCTGAAAGCGGTTCCAATCCACTTCCCTAAAACTGCTCACTATCGCGGGCACCGTCACCCCTTGCACGTTCAGCAATAACCTGTCTCCTACCTGTACACCGATACGTTCGGCATAGCGCTTTTCCAATGACACCTGTCCCGTATCGCCTTGCATGACCTCTCCTATCCATTTGCCATCCGTAATTTTCTCGGATTCAAACAAGGAGTCGCGATAGGTAGCTCTAATCTCTCCACGAAAAGCGCGTTGCGACAGCTCGCTTGTGCTGTCTGACCGTATATCGGCCATCGTATGCCCGTTTATGGCCGCTATCTGCATGGTCACAATGGGCACTTCCTGCATCACGGGCAAACCGGCATCCAGGGTCAAGTGCTTTACCGAATCCTTTTGTCCGGTTTGTATATCAAAAAGCACCATATTGGCCTGATTGTTAGAAGAGGCCATGCTCACCCGCTCCAAGAGCATATCCTGCACAAAAAACAAGGTGGCAATAAACGCCGTACCTAGACCAATAGAAACTAGCAACACCAAGGTTTGGTTATGTGGCCTATATAAGTTGGCCAACCCCTGACGCCAAAGGTAGGGCCACTTGCTTGGAAAATGGCGCCTTATGAGATAGACAAATCCCTTTGCCACACCATACAGCAGGGCAAAAGTGAAAGCTATGCCTAGCATGAAAAAGAAGGTCTGCATCCAGTCGCGCAACTGCCATCTGGCAAAGACCACCACAAATACGACAATCAATGAATAGATCCACCACCTTAGGGGATCCTTCCATGACGGGGCGGTCTCCTCATTCACGCGCAAGGTATTCAGGGGCGAAATATGGCGTACTGCCACCAAGGGTACCAAGGCAAAGAGGATAGAAATTACCATGCCCAATCCCACACCTTGTACGATGGCCGGCCAGGAGACTTGGCTGCTCAAAGCAACAGGAAGGAAATCCTGCATCACCAAAGGCAGGAAGTATTGGATCATAGTACCCAGCAAGGCCCCCAATATGCCCCCCGCCAATCCAATCCCTGCTATCTGAACCAAAAAAATGAAGAAAGCCTGCCTAGCGCTCGTGCCGAGGCAACGCAATATGGCTACCGTAACCAATTTTTCACGTACATAGATATGTACGGCACTGGACACACCTATACAGCCCAAGAGCAGAGCTATAAACCCCACCAAGCCCATGAAATCTGCTACATCCGAAAAAGAACGTCCGGCACTTTCCTTGGTAGAGGCTATGGTAGCGCTTTGCAATTGCAGTTCCTCCAATCGATCGTCCAGCTGCTTTACCAAGTCGTCCACTCGGAAACCTTGCGGAAACTTAAAATAGTAACGGTATTCTATGCGGCTGCCTACTTGTTGCAAGCCAGTGCCTTCCAAATAGCGAAGCGGAACATATACCGTTGGCGCCATGGCGCCCGAAAAGGCTGTCTGTCCAGGTGAATTGATCAAGCTACCACTGATACTGAAATCGCTCACGCCCAATTGGAGGGTATCTTGCACCTCGGCACCAAACTGCAGCATCAAGGTTTTGTCTACCAGTACCGATTGCTCCTGTCCAAAGTGCAGGGCCCCTTCCACCGGTACTGTCTCCAAAGTGCCATAGAAAGGAAAAGCGCCAGACAAAGCACGCACCTGGACCAGACGCGATCCATTGGCCTTGGGAAAACGTGCCATGGATACAAAACGTTCTTCACGGGCATGATCTTCACTCAGACCAATGAGAGAATCGACAAATGCCAGCGCAGCCTCGCTGGGCTTGCGCCTGCTTTCCAGTTCCAGATCGGCCCCAATAAGGCCAGCTGCCTGATCGTCGATATCGCGCTTCAGATTGGCATTGAAGGAATACATGGCTACCAATGACGCAATACCCAATACAATGGACGCTATGAAGAGAAACAACCTCGATCGGCTTTTTCTGCTGTCGCGCCATGCCATTCGGAAAATCCATCGCCAGTTCAATGTATCCTCCCTCCCTTTATATGTATGATGCGCTGCGTCTTTGCCGCTAGATCCAGATCGTGCGTCACCAGTACCAATGTCGTACCCGCCTCCCGGTTGAGCTGAAAAAGCAGTTCTTCCACCAACTGGCCGGTTTCTGCATCGAGATTGCCCGTCGGCTCATCGGCAAAGAGGATCTTGGGCTTGTTTGCAAATGCCCTGGCCAGGGAGACCCGCTGTTGTTCACCACCGGAAAGCTGCGACGGATAATGCGCAGCTCTGCTGGCTAAACCCACCTTTTCCAATAATTCAATAGCCATACCGGACGCATCCCTGACGCCATGAAGCTCCATGGGCACCATCACATTCTCCAGGGCCGTAAGGGTGGGCAAAAGCTGGAAGTTTTGAAAGATAAAACCCACATGGGCATTGCGCACCTGGGCCAACTCATCTTCGCTAAGCCCGTTAAGCGCTATTTCATTGAGCAATACTGTTCCATCACTACACTGATCGAGCCCGGCACAAAGCCCCAGCAAGGTTGTTTTGCCGCTCCCGGAAGGGCCTACAATGGCTGCGGTAGCCCCCGTCTCTATCTCAAAACTGATATCTCTTAATACTGGAATAGTAACCCCCCTAAGGGTATAGTTCTTGGAAACCTGCTGTAGCTGAAGAATACTTGCTGCCATAAATGATTGATGTAATTGGGATAATGCTTAATTTAGTCCCATGATATTTATTAGACGTTGCGCCTACCTGATTGTTACCTGTATGTTGCTATCTTGCAATAACAATGACAAAGGAAATACAAGCACACAAGATAACAAGGATAAGGAAAATGTGGCAGAAAATACGGAGCCAAAGCGGAACATTCTGTTTTTTGGCAATAGTTTGACAGCCGGCTATGGCTTGGATGACCAACAGCTGGCATTTCCTGCGCTTATTCAGGTGAAGATTGACTCCTTGGGATTACCTTACCAGTGCATCAACGCCGGTTTGAGTGGAGAGACTAGCGCAGGAGGAAATGAGCGCATCGATTGGCTATTGAAACAACCCGTTGATATCTTTGTACTGGAACTAGGTGCCAACGATGGCCTTAGGGGAATATCAACTGAATCTACCTACGAGAATCTTGCCAAGATAGTAGAAAAAGTCCGCAAGGCATATCCGGATTGCGAACTGGTTTTGGCGGGCATGATGGTCCCGCCCAGCATGGGACAAACTTATTTTGATGAATTCAAAGGGATATATCCCAAACTGGCAAAGGAATATAAGATGACCTTGGTTCCTTTCCTATTGGATCAGGTAGCAGGCATAGAGAAACTGAATCAGGGAGATGGCATACATCCCACGGAAGAAGGGCAGAAAATCGTTGCCGAAAACGTATGGACAGTGATGGAACCTCTCATGAAATGATCCTCTAAAAAAATTGGCATTATGCTCCAATAGGGAGAATAAAAGAGTACCTGAGTACGGGATAGGATATTAATTTTCCCGAAGATATTTTTCAAGGTCTACAAATAGTCCAGAATCAGCTTCTCTGTCCAGCATCTCGTATTTTCCTAGAACGATTCCGCCTTTTTTTATCAATATGTAAGCTGGAATACTCGCAATATTAAACAGTCCTATGAAATCCTTAGATTCGTCAGAGGTCACTCCCAATAAAGCATGTTTCCATTTACCATTCCCGTTTTTGGAAATTTCACTTTTCCATTTCTGTTCGTTAAAATCAAAAGAAACTCCAACAACCCGTAGTTCATCGTTAGCATATTGTTCACTTATTTCCTGAAGCAAGGGTGCCATTTCCATACATGGTATGCACCATGTCGCCCAGAGATCCAGTATCACAAAGCTGTCCTTCCATAAGGAGTCTAGTGAAAAAGAAATACCATTTGAATCTGTCAGGAGAAAGTTCGGCGCAATATCCCCAACGTTAAGTACCGCAATGTTCTTTGCTTCAAACATTTTTTTCGATACTTCTTTCCCGTAATGGGTGTTTTGAATTAAAGGATCAAGATAGTTATAATAGTACTCAACGGTATCAATATCCATTTTATCTACGTGAAACCATAGCAAAAAAGCACTTACTACCTCATCTTTGTTATGCTTTACAAACTGCAAATCTATTGCTTGAATAAGGTCAATTAATCCTGAAATTTGTTTAATCAGATCGTCTACGATCCTCTTTCGCTCCGTCTCACTTCCAATAAATGACGAATCCCGCACTGCCGACAGCTTTGATTTCAAAGAGTCAATGGAATAAGCGAGATCCTCTTTCGAACCTTCATGTTCGGACAATAAACTATGAGAGCGAGATCCTTTTACAATTGCGTCTTTAAAATTGTTGTGTACCAAATGAACCATCATGTCTCCAATCTCCAAAAAGAGGAATATCTGATTTAGCTCATCAAGCGTATCGGATTCGTTTTGCAATTGCAACCTAGCGAATGTAGGCTCGCTTATTTTGCCATTGATCTGAAAATGGCCATTTTCTATGTTTACAGAATCAACAACCCAATTTCCCTTAACGTCAGAATAGGACAATTTGATTATCCCATCGCTAATTCCTTTTATATCCCCTTTGAGCGTATAGCTATCTCCGGAATCGGTTTGTGCGTGAGTTGCCGATGAAACGGGAAAAAAGATAAAACACAATATAAAACATCTGGCAAGTGACATAAATCTTAATTATAGATTAATTAATTGGCTATGTTGCGGTTCATACGAGGCATTTTGGTCTACGATACTTTCAAAGTTAACAGCCAAAAAATTCTAAATCGGCAAATTAAAATGTCAGCCCTATTATTGACTAAAGAAAAATGGTTTTATTTTATAGCGTAAAAAAACTAAAGGGCAAACTCATAAAATTTGTTAATTGGTTTTAAACTAATACTTCTCCAAAAGTAGTTTTCTTATCTAAGAACGCATTTTTTGACTAAAAGTTTTCTTACAGTAAAATTCCCGACAAAAGCGTATCATGATAGCTATCCACCGAACCAAAATCACCTAAAATCCTATTCGGAAGCGTGCAAACAACCCTGCTGAAATGACAGCTCTCATGATACATCATTTTGAACCGACACTTCATAAAAAAGAGACAGCCACACATTAGACTGTCTCGTGCAAACGAATTGATACCGGGAAATTTTTCTTGAGCTTAGAATTTAAAACTTATACCTACTCCCAATACGGATACTCCATATCCCAATTCCGCATAGACACCTAGATTTTCTCCCAAAAACCACCTGGCACCCAGAAATCCCGATAGACCGATCCCACTGCCGTAATTTCCCGATAGATCCGCGCCATTTCCCTCTGCACTGTATTTCACGATATTGTACGCCAGCATCGCTCCGCCATAGACATCCAATTTAGGAGTCGAAGTAAAACCGTTATAGTGATAGGCTCCTCGTGCCCCCACCACCACGTAGTTCCATTTGGCCGTATACCCCAAATCAGTATACTTGTAGCCGGTATTTCCCACATACCCCCCGAGGCTGATAACCCCAGGACCGCCGGCATCCCACACTCCATGATCCAACGACAGGCTAATGGCGGGGCGGGCGTTCCCAAGTCCGCCTAAAGCCGTTCCCAAACCAATACCAATATTTGCAGCTGTTGTTCCTTTTTGGAAAGGTTGCGCACTGGCAGCTGTAGTCATGAAGATTGCCAAGAGGCTAAAGATTATTTTTTTCATCGTTTTTGAATTTATTTGTTTTTGTTTTAAAATATTTGATACTCTTCTTGTAAGAAGCGGTAGATACCCGATTGATGAACCCCAGTCAATATCCGCCGATTGAATAAAGAACCGCCCTAACCATGCAGCCTATTACCTGTTATTTCTGACAATCGCACGTGGCACCGCCGACTAATTCGCCGTTCTGCACGATCTCGGTGAAATGCTTTCTTCCCATTTTCATTTCTAATTCCACCTCGGCGGTCCGTTCCACCCCTGGAGAATCTACATCGACCACGAAAGCCATTCCCGACATTTTCAGCCATAGTCGTTGGGCCGAATTTTCCAGAACGTCAACCGTAAAGTTTGGCAATTTGTATCCTCCTGGATGCATATAGCCGCCCTCTGTATGAGTATAAAGAGGAAATGCTGTAAACTCGGGCGTGCTAAAGGGCATAGTTTGAAAAACTACGCCAGGATAAGAGCCTTTGGGCAATTTACTGTTCAGGAGTGCATATCCCGCCAGGGTAAATAAAGCATTATTGGATGAGTTTGCCTTGGCCTGTGAGATATCAAAAACAAACCCTCCTCCGTTTTCAGGATTTGCACTGAGAACGAGTATCATTTTGTCTTGACCAAACGTATTTGGAAGCGTAGTTGCGCCATCAATGGCGAGACTATACCAGCACTCGCCTTTCGACGCCCCCAATCCTGCATAGCAGGGGCTTTCCTCATCATCGGGATCGCAGTCTTCCTTGTCTTTGGAGCAGGAACCAAGTGCTAATACCAATAGTATCAGCCAGCTAATGTTGATGTACTGTTTCATGTTAACTATTTTTTATTTTCGATATAATGCATTGATAAGGTTAAATTTTCCTTTGGGTATTTCCCATTCTATTTCCATAATATTCCCTTTTCGTAATAATTGGTAGACAAAGGTAATATCGCGACGACGCCCTACTTACCCCCAAAAAGGGGTTTTTATTCGGCATAAATGAGTTAACTTTGTTAAAGGAAATGGCAACTATACCAGTATATTGATTTCTATACGATGAAAAGACGGATCAATAAACACATATCAACCTTCCAGCTCTTGCTGTGCTTCGTTTGGGTATGGATACCGGGAATTGTATCGGCACAACAATCTTTGGATTCAATGGAGCAAGTATTGTCAACAAAGAAGTTGACTTACGAAGAAAAAATCAAGATATACGATGATCTCTCTTGGTTTTATACTAACAGTAATATAACCCGTTCCATAGATTTCGGTAAAAAAGGCTTGACACTAGCCCAAAAAAACAAGGACGAAAAAATGGAAGCCACTTTCTACAAAAACCTGGGCGTAGCCTATTACATGGGAGGTGTACATGATACCGCAATGATCTACCTGGAACAAGCCTGGCCTATTGTAGAAAAACTGCAGGAATATAGGCTGCAAGCCGCTATATACAACACCTACGCCAATATCTATCTTGTTCAAAGCCAATACGATAAGACACTGGAGAATTATCTTGCCGCTGTAAAGATTTTGGAGGACCATAACGATATCCAAAAACTTACATTACTATATTCCAATATTGCCGGGGTTTATCAGCGGATGAAAAACTATGCCCCGGCGATCAAATATTTCGAAATGGCCGAGAAATTGGCCATACAGACGGACGACCGGGAAGGTCTTGCCAGCATTTATGTTTCCCTAAGCGATATGGCACTTTATCAGGAAAAGCCCAAAGAGGTATCGGTAGATTATGCCCGGAAAGCGCTTGAAATTTTCAAAGAAATCGGCAATAAACATTCGGAAAACTATGCTTTGCAGACCTTAGCAAAAGCCTATTACCATCATGATGACTATATTGCCGCGGAGCCTATGGCTCGAGAAGCCGTGATGCAAGCGAAAGAGCTGGGATTCCCCCATTTAACCGCATCTGCCTTAATTATCAATTCCAATGTACACTTCCATCAAGGACAATACACCCAATCGGCTGAGCTGGCAAGAGAGGTGTTAGAGACCGACTCCACAGACAATAACATCACCATGAACGCCTATGTGAACCTGGCACGGGCCAATGCCTACCTCGGACATCCAGAGCTTACCGAAAAGTACCTGGATCATTACCGTGAAAGGTTGGATCATTACGCTAACGAAACATACCAAAACTCCCTCTCCGGCATGGAGGTAAAATATGAGACCGAGAAGAAACAACTCAAAATACAGGCATTGGAGAAACAACGCCAATTGTATATCTGGTTGGGTGTTGCAGCTGCTGTTATTCTGCTTGTTGCATTAGCGTTTGCTTTTATACGCTACCGCCTGGCCGTGAGCAAACGAAAACTGGCCGAGAAAGAGGCACAGCGCATGGAACAGGAAAAGCAATTGGTGGCGGTACAGGCTACATTGGATGGAGAGGCTGCCGAGCGCACGCGACTGGCAAAAGACCTGCACGATGGGCTGGGCAGTATGTTGTCGCTGGTGAAGTTCAACCTGCCACAGGTAAATGGCGATGCGGTATTGGAAGCCGTAGATGTTTCCCGCTTTCGGAAAGCATTGGGCATGCTCGATGATTCCATACGGGAACTCCGCCGCGTGGCACATCACATGATGCCCGAATCCCTCCTGCGCCATGGGCTAAAGGCTTCCTTGTCCGATTTCTGCTCGGCCATTCCCAATGCTAATTTTCATTATTTTGGCAACGAAACCCGTTTGCCCGAAAAACTGGAGATCATGATTTACCGTTGCATCCACGAGTTGACGAGCAATGCACTCAAGCATGCGCAAGCGAGCCACATTAACGTGCAGCTGGTACAAGAAGAAGACCGCATATCTTTCACGGTGCAAGACGATGGCATAGGTTTCAACCAGGAGGAGGTGACGGAGGGCATGGGCTTAAAAAATGTGCGGCAACGTGTAGCAGCTTTCCAAGGGGAGGTGAATATTTATTCTTCCGAACAGGGCACCGAAATTCATGTTGAATTGGAATTAGCAAAAGATGAAAATGATTAAGGTAGCTATTGTAGACGACCACAAAATCCTCACCGAGGGACTGGAGAGCCTGATTACTGAATCGGGTATAGCCATCGTTGTCGGCGTGGCACATAGTGCCGCCGAATGCAGGCTGTCGCTCGGCTTCTGGAAACCGGACGTGTTGCTCTTGGACGTTGGATTGCCCGATATCAGTGGGCTGGATTTCTGTAAAGAGATAAAGGAGGAATTTCCTGTCATCAAGGTTTTGGCCTTAACTACCCATAGCGAGTACACCGTCGTTCGACAGATGTTGGACAATGGTGCCTCGGGATACCTGATCAAGAATGCCATGGCCGAAGAGGTGTTGGCCGGAATAAAAGCCGTTGCGGCAGGAGAAACGTTCTTATGCCACGAGATTGACCTGTTGATGAAGCGCCCATCTGAAAAAAATATCTGGTTAAGTCCTCGCGAACGGGAACTGCTTCGACTCATTTCGGAAGGTTTTACCAACACAGAAATTGCGGACCAGATTTTTCTAAGCCCCGAAACCATTCGTGGTTATCGCAAGAACCTTCTACTCAAGCTCGGTGCTAAAAACACAGCGGTATTGGTCAAGATAGCGGTTGAACAAAAGCTGATATAGTCAGCCCCAAATGCTCAAAGCGGGAATAGGGTTACCGAAAATCCGCCCTCTTGTTCAACAAGTTCGGGTTCGGGTAGTTCAGCTTGTTTACAGGTTTCAATAATACGAATTGTTCCACTTCCCCAACTGTCAATCAGTCCACCTTTAAAACAAACATCGGCAATAATCGGATTACGTGGATTTGACCAATGTGGTCTTTTTAATGCCTCTGAATTAATCCCTTCGGGCAATGTTCCACCATTCCAAACGTTAATACTATCGTCATACTCCTCTTGCCGTCTACCGTTATCCTCGCATATATCGGGCATTCGCCCCGCTCGTTGGGTCTCTTCCTGATGTAAAAAACGACCCCAAAACTGCTCTTCCTGCTTTCCATATCTACCTCCGACTCTAAGTTCTCATACGTTTTCCCCCGACACATGTGGATACATTTGTACACTATCTAAAAGCAGTTCACCGTAACGGCAAATAGAACGGTACCAAAGCATGCCAAAAGGCATCAAGATAAAATACGCAAAACATTGAAAACCAACACTTTAATTGAATACCAGTGAACAAATGTACATCATCGGAATCGTTCACCGAATAGTACACCGGAACTTTGGTTTTATATGAACAGTTTGGGGTGAAATAAAAAGAAAAAAGCCCCTAAAACACATGTTTTAGGGGCTTTTGGTGTATTTTGACACCTAAAAAGTCGGGGTGGCAGGATTTTCCACCGCACCTCTAATGTGTTGATTATATTAATGTTAACAAGTAATCTGTCAAGATAGGTAACCGAATAGGTCTCCTTTAATCTGACCTACTTTGTAGGCTTTTTTGTTCTCCCGATAGAACCTTTTCCAATCAGTCAATGTACTTTGTTATCATAAAGATACGAAAATCTCCCGATAATAACAATCTTTTTTTCATAGAATTAGGTCGACAAATCAATTCCGTAAACAGCCAAAGCGAGAACAGCGCAGGGCAAGAGCGGTGGGGTTTCGCAAGCCACAAATGAGCGAGGGGAAATTTCCCTATTCATTTATAGGTCTTCAAAATCTTCGTCCTCTTCTGGAAAGTATAAGTCATCCCTACCTATCAAGCTAATTTGTTCACATCGTTCTTTGGTCATTGATCTATCTTCCAGTACAGATTCCATTTCATCCAGAATATTGTTGTTATTCCTAATGTCCATTAGAAATCTAATATATTCTGTACTATTATAGTTCTCAAGGGGAAGTGGTTCAATTGATTTAATTAATCTTGTCATTCCATCATCTAATTTCCCGGAATGCAATAGAATTAAAATTTCCTTTTGTAGGTGCCGTTCCTTTTCAAACGTAAATTCCTTTGCAACAAATATTTTATATGCTTTAGAATACGTTGTTACCTCATGTGTGAAAAGACCAAGCCTAGCGGTTTCCTTACGCACCACTTCGTAAAATTCAGTCGTGATCTCGCCAATTAATTTACCAATGAATTTTTTAACGCGCGTGCTATTGGCAACCATAGGTTGAATGCCTTGTTCCTCTGTTACGTTCAATTCTTCTTTAAGAAAATTCACAAACCCATGTAGATCTTGATTTTTTTCATAAACTGATTCCAAATTATATCGACTATAGCGTGTAGATTTGTAAAAGTTACTTATAAACTGCAACAGCTTTATGTGTTGCTTGCCCAAATTGACTGTATGATTCTTTTTTATACGTTTGAGAAGCTCAAGATGATTGTGAGTAATCAATGTTTTTTCAAACCCTTCCTGATCTGTAATCTTCCCCGAAAACAGCTACGAATATTAATGTAGTTTTATAATTTAGGGACAATGAAAAAAAGTACGTTTAGTGAATCACAGATCATCAAGATTTTGAAGCAGCAGGAATCGGGCGCATCGGTTACGGATATCTGCCGTGAACATGGCATCAGCCAAGGCACCTTTTACGGATGGAAGAGTAAATATTCAGGCATGGATGCCTCACAGCTCAAACAGATGAAAGATATGGAACGGGAGCTGGCACAGTATAAGAAGATAGTTGCCGAGCAGACCCTA
>NZ_ATZA01000017.1 GCF_000427965.1 Olivibacter sitiensis DSM 17696
GGCTTTTTTATCTAATGAAAATATTTACTGATAATCAGTAAGTTAAGTGAGTTTATTGCCTGTTTTTAAGTTTATCCGTTTGGTAGTGATTCTCTATTTATATATTGGATATATAAGCTAAAAATGGTTGCCCCTTAGGGACAACCATTTTTGGTTTACTAAGTATTTTCCATTCTGCTTTTTTTCTAGCACAAAATTTCTCCTTGTGGGCTGATTGCATCAATGGAGAAGTCCTGTCCATGCTTCCTGATCAAAATTATCCGTAAAGTTTTTAATCAATCGTAGAGGGGCAGGCTTTGATACATACCGGAAGGCAATGGT
The DNA here is from genome assembly GCF_000427965.1 of Olivibacter sitiensis DSM 17696. Classification (GTDB taxonomy): domain Bacteria; phylum Bacteroidota; class Bacteroidia; order Sphingobacteriales; family Sphingobacteriaceae; genus Olivibacter; species Olivibacter sitiensis. The sequence goes on from NZ_ATZA01000017.1 coordinate 322, forward strand.
CATGAACTGAGGTTTTGCAGCATTCTCCACATTGTCTGAAAAATAGTCGGGGTTGTATTTGTACAAAGGGCTGGCTTCTTTTTCGTTATCATAAAATTTATAGAAAGTAAGATCGGAGCTATACTCTGGCAGATTTTGTTTTTGGTTCAGATAAGTGTCTTCAACCGGATTAACCACTGCCTGTTTGGAAAGCCATTCGGCGGAGTTTTCTTTCAGCACCTTGTTTACAAGCGCTTTTTTGTTGGTCAACACAGCCGATAAATCGCCGAAATACCTTTGCCTTTGCTCTGCCGAACTAAATCCGTAATTGTTGCTTTTGGGTATATACAGTGCCTCCCTCTCGTAATATTCCAACAGACTTTCTAAATATTCTTTTCTGCTGACTGGCACCAACAACGGCACATCGGCTTTTTTTACGAGCCAATAGCGACAAATAGGATCGTAGGTATCTTTGCTGATTTCGTTTTCCGGTACATCCTGCCAGTAACCTGTGCCTGAGTTGACGGCGGCTATCAGGTCCGGGTTCTTACCGGCTAGATAATTCATGAGCGCTATTTTTGGTGCTTCCGCACCAGACTTATAATTTTTCCAGTCTTTGTAGGCATAGTTGCTCAGGTTATCAGAAAATGCGTTGGACAGGTGTTTCTGCAAGACATTAATAGCTAGGCTATTGACGAATACCCGGAGCACGGTGCTATATTCGTCGTTTCGGTCAACTTTGTTTTTGATACAGAGATACTCATAAAAGGCCGTCTGGAAACGATAATCAGCTAGTTTTCTATTTTCGAAGTAATGATAGCCCTCAGAAGAATAGTGGGCCTCCCAAGTGCCACCGGCAAGTGCAAAGTCGGCACGGCTTTGCTGTTCGAGCTTTTCTATGGTGCCAAGCACCTGTTTGGCGCTTGTTTTTTCCTGTGCGGTCGTCAGCTTCTTGAAGTATTCTGCCCTTGCCGCCGGCCAGGGATATTCTTCAGCCGTAAAATATTTTCCCGGCATTCTTGCCAGTTCCTCCTTTGAGGTACAGGGGTCCCCTATTTTAGGCGGCGCTCCGCTGGTAAGCACAAAAGGTTCTTCAGTTGCTGCAAGTCCTTCCTTTTCGTCGGTTTGTGGCGGAATGGCGGAATCAGGATGTTGTTGCGGATTTGCACCGGATGCAGGTTTCTTTTTCACATCCGCGTCCAGTACTTTGTCTGCCGCTTTATCAATCGGTTTGCTCACCGTTTTATCCACCGCTTTATCGGCGGCTTTATCCGCCGATTTTTGCGCCGCCTGCGTTACCTTTTTCTCCAGTTTTTTGAGCAACTGTGCCTGGCTACTACTGCCGCATAGCATGAACAGCAATATTGCAAAAAGCGCTTTTATAGTTTTCATTTTATTCTCATTTTTTTATCAAACACTAAAACAGAACATATTTTTTTATCATAAGCTGTGTGGCTTAATCCAAAGGTTTATAAGATTCTGTTGGCCTCTTATCACCAAAAAAGTAGTTATAGACATATTCATAATTAAAGCGGTTGAGGATGGTATCCATATAATGAATGTCGCCCGCAAGATTTTTGCTCAGCGGAGGAGCCCACCGGACGACGAGCCATTGCGGGTCGCCGGAAACGCTCGCCTCTTTCACGCCTTTTTTAAGCTTCAGCAAGGGGAAAAAAGTGGGGTAGCCATCACTATTTTGAAAGGTACCGGATGACGTCTGAAACCATGGAAACGTGGAGTTTTCGTCCGCATTGGCGAAATCAAAAAGACCAAGCTGGTTGTTTTCCGACAAATACACGTTTTCGTTCGCCTTTGCAGCGAACCGCTTTTTGAAAATCTGAAACCCGCCGTTTGCCCTCGCTTTCAGGTTAATGTCTTTGCTGCCCCCATTGATGGCCATCTGGTACATCAGCGGAAGCTGCTTTTCCACTTGCCTGATGAACTCCCCGACGGTAACCTGCTCAAAGGGCAGCGGTTGGCGGTTTTTCGTCATAATGACCACATAAAAATCATCTTTACCATCGGTAACCTGACCGTTCGGGATGTAATAGTGTACGTAATTTTTCAGGTTTGGGTGGTTGGTGAAATTCCGGAATTTCGCTGCCTCGGCATACCAAGTTTTGTCGAGCGACCCTTTCAAGCCGACCTCATAGCGTGGCATTAAAAAATAATATTCCTCGGGTGTGGACAGCGAAACTAGTTGCTTCGAGATGGTCTCCACGCCGTTCGCCTCGATCAGCCACCTGATATGGTGGCCGGTTTCCGGCACAAATTTCCCGCTGGCATCTTTTTTCAGGAAGAGCGATAATTTGGCATAAGCTCCATAATAATTCGGCCAGGCATTCCGGTTGTTTTTCTCCGCTTCGTTGTAGTCATAATCCTTGCTCGTTACCGGTTCGGATTTGTCAGGCACAAAGGTGTACCATTTCATATCACCGAGCATTCCTTTCGGCGAATAGGTCTGCTGTATCCAGGTGAGCATGGCCTGGGCATATCCTGCCTGTTTTGCCGTATAGTTCCGGTCTTGGTTGATTATCGCTTTGGGCGGTTCTTTGAACTCGATTTTCCTCAGCCAGCCGATATCGATATCGGCGTAAGCCTTCCGTGTCGATTGTGCCTGGCTGCTGCCCACCACGAACAGCAGTACCGCAAAAAGTGATTGCATCGTTTTCATTTCTGCTTTAATTTTTGTTTTATCAATTTTTTCCTCCCCCTCGAGAGGGGGATATATCAGCCTACTACCTGCTTAACTCGACACATAGCCTAATACGGCTAAATCGGAACAAAATGAGATTTCATTTTTTGCTTTTTTTCTATCAAATGATCGATTATTATTGTTTATTCACAGGCATGATAAACTCACCTGATATCTCTACCGATTCATTTTTGCAAGCCATTACATCACCCATATTCCAAATAATGCCGCTGAAACTTCCGGATACGATGGCTCCGTTTTCATTCTTATATTCCGTCAATGTGAGCGACCCGGCAGAGGGTTTCCCGCTTTTACAGCCATTGCCATCTTTCAGCAACTCATCGTTAACACTGGTGTACCCATCGGTGCTTTGTCCTTTCTGATAAATAATGGCTACAGTACCTGCGGGAGCAGCGCTTGTTAAAAAGGGTAAGTTGCCGATTTGCGGACGCTCGGCAGCTATTGTTACCGTTTTTTGGTCGGTATGTGTAAATGTAATGCCAAGCTCGCCGTTATCGCTCACATATAATACTGCCATATTGCCGGTGGGCTGAAAACCTCCGTCGAGCCTGACAATATCCCGTTCTGAAAAAACGGACTCAACACCATTGACGGTAAATTTGGCGTAATACTTATCCACAATGGTTATATTGCTCAACAGGATGAGCTTAGTGGTCTTGTTGGCCTGTGTAGCTTCTATATCCACAGATACGGATACCGTGTTTGGTGTAGGAACCTGGTCTGGTGCCGTATAGGTGGCTTTAGAGCCGGAAGACTGTAGTTTGCCCCTTGCCGGCGAGAGCCGCCATGCTTTAAAATCCAGCCTGTAAGCCTTCAATTGCTCCAAGCTGGTGCTCAGGTCGACTATTTTCGGCAGAGGCGCCAGATCCTCATCATCGGCATCTTTTGGATATATCGGGGTAAGCGGGACCAAATCCTCCAGTTCTTCCTTCGCTGTACCCTTGGTTTTGGCAAAACCGTTTACGTACAGTTGTACCTGTCCTTTTGTTTTTACGAGGGCATTCTGGGGCGCCAGCCGAAAGTCTATCAGCTTGCCCGTAACCCAATCGCTGAAATGGTCGGTTTGCACAGATAGTGTTTTGGCCGTTTCATCCGTTATGGTATTGCGGTAGCCCAGCCAGGTGCCGTCGCTTTTTTGTGTGGCTATCCAGCAAAGGCCAGGCTGTAGGTCTGCCCCATATTTCATGGTAATGGTAATGGGCTTGGCAAAATTTACGTCTTCGGGCGTAAGGCGGTAACCATTGCCGGCACCCAGCGGCGCCTCGTTGGTAATGGCTTGTATGCCGATGGTGGTATTGGTACCGAGCGCACCTGCCGGAATATCAAGGATAATCTGCCCATCGGGCGACTGTACGCGCCCGCCACCTGCACCTACCTGCTGGGTATAAACGCTGCCAGTGGATGTTCCTTTTGAGGTAACAGCAGGTGTCAGATTCGAGAAGTCGATTTCTTCGCCAGAGCTCTGATTGTCTTTTTTGCACGATAGCAGCAAACATGCCAATGATATGGCCAACAATCCACCATATAGTATAGGTTTTGATGTGTTCATGATTTTTTGTTTTAGTCGTAAAATCTTTCCGTTCCTTACTTATTGTAAAAGGGGTTTCCGCCAATAAAGACAAGCTCGCTGGTAGCCGTAACCTTATTATTAAATACGCCGCTAAATGATTTGGTGATTTTTCTACCGTCAGCATAATGGAGTATCAACGTGAAGTTTTTTATTTCGTAAGTGCCATTTCCGGGAGCCCTTTCCGGATATTGGTTGGGTATATTGAAATTGCTGACGAATGCCCCCATGTCATTGAATGTTCCATTTGAAGTAAATTCAATCATAGGCTGCGGTTCAGTAGCATTATATGGGTAGTTGGGTATCGTTGACCAGTTGGGTATGGTATTGTATTTTCCAGAAAGTTTTACATCATCCACTGAGGTGAGCTTATATAAGCGGTTAGTGTAGCCAACTTTTTCCAATTCCGTTTCACTTATCTTTTTTACCTGGATAGTTTCATAGGGATTGGTAAAGGTTCCTGTGCTGCCATTCATGGTGAAAGTGCCCCAAGTACCTCCAGTCTGATTCCTGGAGAAATCCAAAAATCCTTCTGTCGGAAGTTGGTTGAAATAATCACCGTTGGGCAGGACAATCTTCCAGTCTAGATTAGCCCAGTTACCAGTTGAGCCGGTCCTTAAGCCCATCCATATTTCAAAGGGAGGGTTACTGCCATTCTTATTGTCATCATCTGGTTTAATTTCATTTTTTGCACACGATGGTATCGCAGTAAACGATATAACTATTAAGTATAAAAAGTGCTTTTTCATAATCATAAAATTTAAATTGCTTTGCAGTGTAAAATTGAAACACTTTGTCGTTTGCTACAATCCCGAAAAAAGTTGAATTTTAAGGAGGAAAAAATCCCCTGAAAAGGGGATTGAGAAATGAGGTTAATTAATCTTAATTTGCAATATGGGAAAATGCTTGCTGATTTTTGTTTGTTGTTGTTTGCATACTGCCGTTGGTTTTGCCCAAACGGGATATGTGCGTCAATTGAAAGCCCTCATTCAACAGAATAAACAAGATAGTGCAAGCGCATTGGCTTATAACCGCTTGGTCTTGATGGGTGAAGATTATGGCGTTCCCAGCACTGACACAATGGTGGAAAAAGCATTGCAAGTGAGCCAGCGAAGCAACAGTAAAGCACAAACAGCTTTTGCATTGCTGAATAAGGCGCTGGCAATGACGAAAAACGGAAAATATGACACCGCACTATATACTACGAATAGAGCAAAGGATATTTTAAATCAAACCGACACCTCAAAAAATACGGAGTCGCTATCTATTTACTATTTTACAAGGGGCATGATACTGCTGCCGCAGGGGTCTTTTAAAGAAGAAACCTTAGCCAGTTTTTTAAAGGCACTTGAGCTGTCAAAAAAAACAGATTTTAAATACCTGACTGCCATTTGCTACAGTGGAGTTGGCAAAGCTTATGATTATCTACGTCAATTCGAACATGAGATTGATAACAACAAAGCGTTCCTGGCTTTTGCTGGCAGATCCCCGGTTGATACGCTAATTCTTGCAAAAGCCTACAATAATTTAGGTTCTGCTTACCTAAATGCGGGCGATAAAACGACCGCTACCAGGTATTTCAAAGACTTTGAGCAATTGCTGCCCCGCTTGCAAAGCCCCTACATGTCGTGGCTATTTTATAATAATACAGCACATCGGCTGATGGAGGACGAGCAATACAAAGAGGCTATACAAAACGCATTGCAGGCAATTGAAATTGCAAAGGCAAACTTATCGCCTTTTGATCGACTGGCCACCTATTATCTTTTGGGGTACATTCATTTTGTAGATAACGATTTTTCAAAAAGCAAATCCTACATGGATAGTACTTATACCATTGCAGAAGAAGCAGGTTCAAAAGAGTATGTCATGTATGCTGCAAGTGCCCTGGCGGAAATAGAGGGCAAACTTGGAAATTATAAATCGGCAGCGGAATATTTAACACTACAGTTGAATTTATCTGATAGCATTTCTAACGATAAATCAAAAATCAATGCCAATTTCCTGACCATTCAATATCAGACGGCTCAGAAAGAAGCACAGATTGAATTGCAACAGGCAACTATCCAACAAAAAAACACGCTCAATTATATCCTTTTCGGAAGCGCAGCCGCGTTGGCGCTTATCCTGCTGCTGGGCTATCGCAATTATCAGCATAAGCAAAAGCTGCAAAAAGTAAAAATTGCAGAATTAGAAACCGAAAAACAATTATTAGCCACCCAATCCCTGCTGAAAGGACAGGCGGATGAACGCAGTCGCTTGGCCAAAGATCTGCACGACGGGTTAGGCGGCATGCTGAGCGGCGTAAAACTACAATTAGGGGCTATGAAAGGAAACCTTATATTAACTGAAGAAAATGGCATGTTGTTCAACAGTGCGCTGAACAAACTCGACGAGTCCATCTCCGAGATGCGCCGGGTAGCGCACAACATGATGCCCGAAGCCTTGATCCGTCTTGGCTTGGAGCAGGCGTTGCAGGATTATTGCAAAAACATTGGCGCTTCTGGTGCTTTTGTTATCGACACCGAACTTCACGGCCTTGAACAAAGACTGGATGCCACAACGGAAGTAACCATTTACCGCATCGTTCAGGAATTGGTCAATAACGCCATAAAACATTCAGGTGCAGAGCAGGTACTCGTTCAGGTTGTGCGACACGACAAGTCACTCACGATTACGGTAGAAGATAACGGCAAAGGTTTCGATACCACATCATGGGAGCAAAAGGATACTACGGGCCTGCAGAATATCCGTTCAAGGGTCAACTATTTACGTGGTCATATGGACGTTAAATCGCAGCCAGGCAAAGGCACTTCGGTATATATAGAATGTACAATAGAAGATAATGGATAAAATAAAAGTGTTGGTGGTAGACGATCACCCCATGGTCTTGGAGGGGATGCAGGCCATGCTTTCCCAGATCGACTTTGTGCAGATTACAGGTCTTGCAAGAAATGCCTACCTGGCTATGGAAGACATAAAAACAGCTATACCGGATATTGTGATTACCGATATTAACATGCCAGAGATCAGCGGCGTAGAGCTTACGGCAAAAATAAAAAAGGAATATCCCTCTGTCAAAGTGATTGCCATGAGCACCTTTAACGAACGGAGCCTCATTTCACAAATGGTACAGCAAGGCGCATCGGGTTACCTGCTCAAAAGCGCTTCCCGGGAGCAGATTGAAGAAGCGATATCCACCGTAAGCAGAAACAAACTGTATATGAGCTTAGATCTCGAACTAAGCAACAAGGAACAGGATGAAATGAGCAAGTTACCAGTACTGACGAGCCGTGAAAAAGAAGTGCTATCCCTTATAGCCGAAGGTTTCACCAATTCACAGATCGCTGAAAAATTATTTGTAAGTCCCTACACGGTTGACAGCCACCGCAAAAACCTGCTTACCAAATTTGATGTAAACAACACCGCAGGACTGATAAAATTGGCAGCAAAGTACGGATTGGTGTAAAATGCTTACGAACCCTGCTTTACGGATACCGTTAGCCGTTGTCAACGCCACCCCAAACCAGGTGCCACATGCTCCAATATAGCGGACAGCACGTGTACATTGTAATCCACGCCCAACGTATTGGGAATAGTTAAAAGGAGTGTATCCGCTTCCTGGATGGCTTCATCTCGCGCCAGTTCCTTGATGAGCTGATCTGGCTCTGCCGCGTAGCTCCTTCCGAAGATAGCTCGTTTGTCCTGCTCGATCATGCCGATTTTGTCGTTCCGATCGGCCTCGTGCCCAAAGTAATAATGGTCTTGGTCGTTTACCAACGCAAAAATGGAGCGGCTTACAGAAACACGTGGCTCACGCTGATGTCCAGCTTCTTTCCAGGCTTCCTTGTACAACCTGATCTGCTCGGCCTGCTGCACATGGAATGGCTTGCCGCTTTCGTCATATTTTAGAGTAGAGCTCTGGAGGTACATGCCGTTCTCCGCAGCCCAAACCGCCGTTGCATTAGATGCAGCGCCCCACCAGATCCGCTCCCGCAATCCTTCCGAGTATGGTTCCAAACGCAACAAGCCAGGTGGATTCGGGAACATCGGATAGGGATTAGGTTGGGCAAAGCCCACACCTTTCAGCTTATCCAAGAATTCCAGGGCCTTGCGGCGCCCCATGTCTGCATCGGTCTCTCCTTCGGCCAATTCATAACCAAAATAACGCCAACCGTCAATCACCTGTTCTGGTGAACCCCTACTGATTCCCAGTTGCAACCGACCGCCCGAAATCAAATCGGCAGCGCCAGCATCTTCTACCATATATAAGGGGTTTTCATATCGCATGTCAATCACTCCCGTGCCAATTTCTATTTTGCTCGTCTTGGCACCGATGGCCGATAGCAAGGGAAACGGAGATGCCAGCTGGGCCGCAAAATGATGTACCCGAAAATACGCCCCATCTAAACCGATTTCTTCGGCAGCAACAGCCAAATCAATAGACTGAAGTAAGGTGTCGCTAGCAGTACGGGTTTTATACGCTGGATGATCGGACCAATGTCCAAACGATAAAAATCCTATTTTCTTCATAATTCCATTATGGCTATGTGGGTTAATATAGCGCTCACAAACTTACATAAATATCCCTAATTGTTTCCAATGCCACCCTGGACAGTCTGTACTTATTACCGTATGACAAAAAGAAAAAGCGCAACCCAATGGGTTTGCGCCTTTCTTTTTTACGCTTTCTGTCAAATTACATAGTCATGCCACCGTCTACGGCTATAGCCTGACCAGTGATGTGTTTTGCCTTCGCTATAAATACCACTGCCTCGGCAATATCCTCAGGGCTTTGATCCACGCCTTGAGGGATCAAGTCTTTCTTGTTACGTTCCCAGGATTGCTCTTCGGTTTCGCCTTCACGTTTCCAACGGTCGGCTATACCGCCCTCGCCGCGCCACATGCCGGTACCGATGATGCCCGGGCAAATAGCGTTGACAGTGATCCCTTCCGCTGCTACTTCCTTTGCGATACTGTTGGTAAAACCGATGACGGCAAACTTGGAAGCCACATAGTGGGACAAATGGGCCATTCCCATCTTACCTGCGATAGAAGCCGTATTAATGATCGCACCAGATTTTTTTGGTTTCATCACTTCCAGCTCTGCCTTGGTGCATACAAAAACGCCTTTTGCATTGACGCCAAGTACACGATCCCATTCTTTCGTATCTATCTCCTCTATGCTACCGATGCCTACCACTCCAGCATTATTGACCGCTACATCTAGCGAGCCGAATGTATCAACCACCTTGGAAACGAGGGCTTTTACCGAGTCGTAGTCTGTCACGTTTGCAGCTACGCCCAACGCCTTTACGCCTTCAGCCTCTATAGCCTGTACAGTGCCAGCCAAAAACTCTTCCTTGATATCTGCTACTGCTACGTTTGCGCCTTCCTTTGCAAAAGCTATAGCAACCGCTTTACCGATACCGCCACCTGCGCCAGTGACCAATACAACTTTTCCTTTTAAATCTGTCATGATATTTTATTTTTATTAATAACAATAAACGATAAAAATTGATTGCAATTCGTGTATTAATTAAACAAGAAAAAACAACATTTTATCTAATTCAGCCAAATATAGAAAATATCAACTAGCCCGAAATGATATAGATCATACTTTCAACAATATGAAATTGAAATGATGAATACTTCATCAAAAAGCAATGGATATCCTACATCAAGAAATAAGCTGTACTCATTATATCAAATTCACCTGCCTACAAAGTGATGATCGCTCAAGGTCTTGATAAAGGCAATAATAGCGTCCTTTTCCTGTTCCGTCATCGGTATCCTATTGCCATTCTCTTTTAAAATAGGGTCGAGATTATCGGCCTCCAAAACGCCATCGTCGAAATAATCCAAAACCGCCCTTAAAGTCGGAAACTGGCCAAAACTGCCATAAGGTGCGGTGTATTCGGCATTTCGTAGAGAGGGAACCCGAAAACGCATAAAATCAGCAGGTATTCCTGTCACTCTGGCACGCCCAGCCTCTTCTGTACTTGGGTTCAAAGGAAAACCTACGTTTCTGAAACTCTGGTCGGTAAACAATTCTGTACTGTGGCAACCCGCACATTTCTGCTGGAAAATTTGGTATCCCCTTGCTTCGCTTTCCGTAAATGTTTCTCCCTCATTTCGTTTTACTTTATCATACTTACTGTTGACGGAGAAGAGCGTATATTCATACTGTGCAATACTTCGGTAAATCCTGTCAGCGCTAATGTTTTCGTCACCAAATGCTTTTCTGAACAAATCTTTATATTCGGGTTCAGCACTGATTTTTCCGATGACTTCCAAAATAGAAGAATTCATCTCTTCATGCGTAATAATGGGAACCAGTGGTTGGTTTTCTAACGTAAGCTTGTTACCATCCCAATTATAAAATTTCATAAACGCCAAATTTTGAATGGGTGGCGTATTCCGAAGCCCTACCCTGCCATAAATCCCCACGGCTTGAACATTATTATCCGCAAAAGCACTCGATTGGTTGTGGCAACTGGCGCATGAAATCGTGTTATTGCCACTGAATTTTTTCTCGTGGAATAACCTTTCGCCTAATTCTACCCCATATTTCGTGGGCTTATTTTTGTCTACCGAAGTGTTCAACGACGGAAAACCCTGAGGGACATTCAAAGGTATTTCGGGATTGTCGTAAGCTATTTGCTCCATAATATCCGCTCTGTTACAAGATAGCAACAGCAATATGACGGATAAAATTGTGAGTACCCTTTTCATGGTTGCTTCTTAAAACTTATCTCGCAAAGCCGCAGCACCTGCCCCCGATTGCTCGGGGGCGCAAAGAAATGCCTTTTGCGTCTTAGTCCACCGGCTGGCGGAAGAGAAAAAAAGGACATTTTATGCGTGACACGACACTAATTTTAATTCTCTACGCTGCCGGTGGAAAACATGCCCGAAATGTCGCTTGAACCATCGCCGCCCAAGTTATCGACAAACAACACCATATTAACTGCCGCATGGGTACTAGGTGTCGCATTGCCTTCCCCCAAGGTAATCGTATTGGTCTTTCCGCTCAACAGTTTGTCAAAATCTGCCTTGATAGTGATTTTGGGAGCATTGCTGCCGACAACAGCATTATCGGGAAGTGTCAAGGTTATATCCCGGTATGCGTCCACTCCCTGCGTGTAGGTATCAGGCTCTCCATTAGTGCCCTCCACGGTGCTTCCGGTATGAATGGATAATTGCTTATTATCGGTATCATAAAAACCTTCGATTTTAGTAAAGCGATAACCGGTTCCCCATTCCCAATGCATTTGGGTATCGTTGGCCCCTGCTTTGGCATAAAAATCGGGAAATCTTGCCTCGTCTAACGTGTTCAGCTCCGGCCTGACACCCAACCCGAATTTCAGCTGCCTGTATTCGCCCGCTGGAATATTGCTTAGGATGTAATCCAAGGTCTGCGGTTTTGAATGGTCTACGACCGTAGCCCCATTATCCAAATCATTGATATTATAGGGGATTTCACTACCGTCCGCTTTTATCAGGCGGATATTGCTTATCACATATTTCAATTCTGAAAAGTGATGGAGCTGTCCGTCGGCAGAAGTGTTCACCGTTGCCGTGGAAGAGGTAGCGTCTCCAAGCACGATAGTCGTGCTGCTGAACGTGTTGTCGAAATGCAAGGTGATATTATTGGCAACAGGATTGTCTTTGCCACAGGACGCTATTACCAATAAAAAGAACGATAATGGAAGATAGTTTTTTGATGTTTTCATGCTTTTAATTATTTATTATTTCTAAAAATTGATTTTTAAGGAAGTGAACATATTGCGTCCCATTCTTGGGATATTGCCCCAATCTGCATAGGTGCTATAATATTCGTTGAACAGGTTCTCCGCTCCCACCTGCAAGACGGCTTTAAAATTTGTGAAGTTGAACGTGTAGTCTGCCGAGATGTTCCAGACCATATAGGCCGGGGTCGGGTCTTCACCATATTCAGGACTATAATTTTCCTGTGCAAAATCACCGTTCAGCGAAGTCTGAATGCCAAATTTCCCATACATAAAATGAAGCGATGTCTGGTAGCTCAAAGGGCGAATGAACGGCAAATTCCCGTTTTTGTCGTCCGTTGCCCGGGCATACGTGAGCGTTCCTTTCCAATGCAGGTGTTGCAGCATATCGTAATTGGCATTCAATGCCACGTTGAAAAGTCTGGCATGGTTCAATGAGGTATACCCTTTTACACCGACCGATTGATAATTCATCGGGCTTCCCAAACTCAAAATCCTGCCGACGATATAGTTTTGAATATGGAAATAGTTTACTTTGGCTTCTATGCCCATCCTTTCGTTTCTAAAGCCTGCACTCGCATTGGCCTCATAGGAAATCTCGTTTTTGAGGTCGGGGTTTCCAATGTAATCGTAACGGTCAAAACTGTTGTAGATGTAATATCCGTACCCCTCCGAAACAGATGGCGCCCTATGTCCGTAGCCTGTTCCGACAGAAAAATCAAATTGATGGACGTTAAGTTGATAACTGGCGTGCAAGCCCGGCAATAGCCTGCTTTTTTCCCGTGGTGTGCCGGGGTGGAAAATCCGGTTGAACTCCACATATTTGGAATAATTGTAATTCCAACCCAAGGAACCTCCGAAATTCAACCGGCTTACTGCTGAAAAATCCCAGGAATTGTTCACCGAAAGGCCTGCAAAGCGGGTAGTAACCCAAGGCCAGCTGTACGCAAACATCGTTTTATTGCTCCGGTCTTGCGGATACATCGTCATTTCCGCAATGGATAGGTTATCGTATGCGTTCAACTGGATTTCGGCACTGTAATCACCACGCTTCAAATTGGCTCGGGAGACCAATCCATAAGTGGTGCTCCAACCCGGCATATCCATGTGAACCAGGTTTTCGGGACGCTTGGTATCATCCATATAATGTTCTACTGCATTGAAATAAAGTTTGGTATCCCAAACCCTCCACATGCCGTCTTCAAATAATTGCTTGTAAGAAGCCGATGTGATAATCGCACGGGAAAGCCATAAATCCATAGGAAGCGCAGGGAAGCCGACATCTTTTGCCCTGTCATAGATGGCATCAACCCTTACCGAGGAAAGCGGACTTGTTTTATACGCCAGGCCCAATGAAGTATTGAATTTATTGTATTGCGAATGGTTTACTTCATCGTTATTTCCATCGTAATAATTGCCCGCTTTCCGGAGCGCCATGCTTCCGTCCGCCACAAACCTATCGCTTGAATAAGACAGGTTGCCCAGGTTGAAAAACTGATTGTTGTTGAACTCAAATCCTGTCTGGTAAGCCCCGCTCCAGTTTTTTTCAAGACCGAATGGCGTACTTTTCCTTTTCAGGTCGATGCTTCCCGCCACAGTTGCCCCATGCAGGCTACCGGCCTGGCCGGATGTGATATCGATGGCAGAAAGGTTGTTGCTTTCCACATAGGAGGTGACCGGGTCCATTTTATCCGTACACGCACCAAAGATGTGCATCCCGTCAATGGTGATGGTGGAGCGCTCCGTACTCATATTATTGAGCAAAGGTTCCCATGCGTAAGCACCCCGTTTGATGAAGCTGATATTGTCGGAAGAAGCTAAAAACTCATCCACCGAAACGGCCATTTTTAGTTCGGTCTCTATTTTCCGTTTGGCAATGGCCGTGATTTTCACCTCTTCAAGGCGTTTGGTACTGTCGCTTTGCTCGTGCGTATGTTGGGCATGGGCATTCATTCCAAGAACAAGAACAAAAAAAGTAATGCATAGCTTCTTCATAAGTCTTAGAATAGAATATCGATATGCAGTTCACTTTTCACCCCCTCAACGCCCGGCGTAAAATCATCCGGCACTACCGTACCTTTTAATATTTGCCCTTTTTGATTCAGCATGATGAAGTTCAATGTCCAATTTCCCGTCATGGTGTAATTGACAAGGCCATGGTACAGACCATCGCCCTGCTGTGTCAGATCTTTATTATTGGGGGAAGAATGATTTCCCATAGACGGCTCGGGCATTCGTGGGTCTAACTGCAGGGTATAACCGCTTACTTCGGTGTATGAAAACTGCGAGAGATCGGGAAAATCTCCGGATGGGGGATTGATTGGTTTGTTGAACTTATAAATACCGGCAACCAATTCGTTTTCACCAACTTTCGGCCTTTGCGGGGATACCAATGCGATGAAATACTGTTCATCATCTTTCCCCGTAAATGTTGTCATATTCAGGTTTTTGTTGGCCTGTTCCTGAACGGAGACATTTTGCTTTACAGCATAGGTTCTACCGGCAATGGTGAAACTGATGTAAAGCTCCCAGCTTCCATTTGTACTGCTTTCATCCGTGAATACCGAATATCCCGAAAAATAGCTATCGTCCGGCCTAGAAACCAAATCGTACAGATGAGGACAGGAAAACTTGCTCCCCTCCGCATCAGTCTTGATAGGCAGAAAGGTTACGGCAGAAGCATCTGCTTTTTCGTTGGTCTGGCTATTCGTAATCTTCAAACGGATTTCGTTGTAGCCTTTATAGAAAGCTCCATTCAGTGCTTCAATGCTGACGTCATAGCCTTCGCTACGGATGGCAACAGCTTCTTTAAACTCATCATATTCGGTAACTACGGTGTCTATTTCCGCTTCGTAATCCGTTTTGTCCTTCGTACAGGACGCTACTGCCAAAGACAGTACAATAGTATAAAACTTCAATGTTTTCATATTCATTCCTTTCACCATTTCGGGCGGGGTTTAAGCCCATAGAAATACCCATAGAGCGCTTTTGAGCACCCCGAAATTCATCCAATACATGAGATTTGACCGATAATCCTACCTTGGTGGTTGCAAAGGAAGGCCCACATATCCATCGGGCAAAATTGCCCGATACCAAGTGAAGTAGCGGTTGGTGAGCTGGAGAGTTGACACAACTGGAAAGGCTATCGATGTGGGCAGTATGCCCAGCCACTCGACTTTATTGACTCTCATTTTACTATTATCCGATTGTTGCTGTTGCTGTTCTTCGAACTTGCGCATTTTCTTCATGAGCACGCACTGCCCCCCGCAGTGCATCCAGGGACGTTCCTTGTTCTCGCACAGGTTTTGGGCAATGTAATCCCTATTGGTATCAAACCAGGCCAACACGCCCAAGCTCCCCAAACATTGAGACAGCAAGGATGCCAACAACAAAAAACTGATAAATTTACGCAAAGCCAATTTCATTTAAATGAACAGCCAAAAAATCAGGGGAAGATACGTTGTACGTTATAAGTTTTAAATAGTCCAAAAGAGGATTATTACTTACTACTTACAAAGCAAAGAGATGCTTTGCAATAAGGAATCAAATCTAGGAAATGGGGGGCCTCAATAGCGACGTGTTTTGCCCATGGGTATAAAATGGGTGACGATAGAGGTTGTAATACTCTTTGATAGCACAGGCAACAACGGCTGGTGAGGGCAATAAATGCGATGCCTGCTCCACCACATAAACTTCCTGTGTTTTTTGGTTCATCTGGCTTTGTTCCTGTTCCCTGTTTTTGTCCAAACGCTTTTGCAGCACACAGCTCCCGGCACAGGAACTTACAGCATCAAAACGCCTTGCGCAGTATTGCTGGGCTATGTCCTCCTGGTGTGTATAAAAGGCCGCCATGACCAGCAAGCCCGAAAGGGCATGGGCCAGCAATAGGGGAACCATTAATATCCAAACCAAGCGTCTCATACGGCTACGAAGGTAATGATTATGGAAACAGCCGTCAAGCCGAAAAGCACGATCTTTCATGCCCTATATCTCATTTCTGATATCTTATTTCATCTCTTGGCTCCGCAAACTGCTATTCAGTTTGTTATGCGATCCGCTTTTCCTTCCATTGCTCGCCACCACCCAGCACCTTATTACGACAGTTTTTTCAGCCTAGGGAAAATTCTCAAGCACCGTACCTGTCAGTATTATACTAAGCACTAAAGCTCGATACATTCTCATATTTTACTATACCTCAATTGTTGTACCTTCGTATTCTAGACACGGAGCATAGTTTTTTTTCAATAGACGAACAGCATGAACAACAGCAAAAAAAAATTAACCGCAACACAAATAGAAGCTTTACTTGACACGCTAGAGACGCGTTTTGACGACAATATGAACCGACATAAAGGCATGGTATGGAAAGAAATACGGGTGAGGCTGGAAGCCAATACCGAAAAATTGTGGTCGCTCCATGCAATGGAAGAAAGCGGTGGCGAACCAGATGTAATTAGTCATGACAGCAAGACAGGTGAATACATCTTCTATGACTGCTCGGCAGAAAGTCCAAAGGGCCGTAGAAGCATTTGCTACGACCACGAAGCGTTGGAGTCAAGAAAGGCACATAAGCCGGAAAACGCGGCAATCGACATGGCAATTTCCATGGGCATAGAGTTGCTGACAGAAACAGAATATCGCGCGCTGCAGCAACTTGGCAAATTTGACACAAAAACTTCAAGCTGGGTCAAAACGCCTGCCGATATCAGGAAACTTGGCGGAGCGATCTTTTGTGATCGCCGTTATGATAAGGTCTTCATGTATCACAATGGTGCCGATTCCTATTATGGCGTCAGGGGGTTCCGCGGCTCGCTGAGAGTGTAAACACTTGTCAAACCGTTTCAGGCTGTGGAAAATTTGCCGGGCTTTAGTGGCCCGAGACGCAAATCTTCCAAGGCCGCTCTGCATAGCAATGTATTCCTATCCCTACTAATATGAATGCTGCTACCCTAAGTAGAGATTTTCTGGCGCAGCATGATGGTTTAATCGCACGTCTCATATCCAGTGTCTCATTTCCCTGCGCTCTTTCCTTTCCGTCGCTCATGCCGGGCCAGGGCTTTTACTTTTTTTTCCGTTACTTTGGCATTGCCCCAAAGTAACCAAAGCGCTAGCCCATTCCAAGGCAATCTCTCCCACGGCCCACCCGTGCAGGGCAAAGGAGAGTCGCTGTTTTTTTGCTCCGCACAGACCTTTCCCGCAACACCACCGCAAAAAGGAGGCTCGGCACTGCTTGCATGATCGGTAGAGCAGCCCTTTGCCCTGTTTCCATTGCTGTGGAATGGGCAGGGCCTGCATCGCAACGTGTAACCCTATCCCTACTACTATGAATACTGCTACCCTAAGGAGAGATTTTCTAGCGCAGCATGATGGCCTAATCTCATATCTCACATCTCATATCCGATGTCTCACAACCAAATTTTCGTCTACCAAAACAGCCCTTATGTCTAGTGGGTGGGGCGTTCGTCGAGTACTTCTGCCCGTTCGTCTAGAAGTGCCCAAACACCATGCAACTTTTTCGATTTCGCAACGTCTTATATACAAAAGAGCAATAAATTTGACGCTCTCTAAAAATAAGGTATAAAAATTTAAAATATAGAAATCATGAAAACTATCGCATTAACCGCAATGATCTGTGCAGCCACCGTAGCAGGCGGCTTTGCAAACACGAACTCGAACATCAACAGGGGCAACGAAAGGAACAGACACGCCCTCTCCTACGAGCAAGGCACCATCAACCACTTCAGGGACGGAATCGCCTTCCACCAGCGAAACGTGGAAGTCCTTTGGGAACAGTATGAACTGGCAACAGAGCGCGTACGCAACAGCAAGGGCAGCCACAAAGAGCTGGATGCCGACAAGGCCTACTTCGTGGGTGTCTACCAGGACGACATCGACAAGGGCCTCCGCGTGGAGGACAGCAGGAAGGCCATCGCCGAGATAGAGGCCATCTACGCCAAGAAACATGCCGACAGGGATGCCTACGAGGCCAAGGCCATCGCCAAACTGCAGGCACAGCTCAAGGTAGAGCTGGCACAGGAAAAGGACAGCTTCAAGTCCCTGAAGAAAGAGTACAGCCACTTGATAAACACGCAGACACTGCCCCTGCTGCTGGAAGTGGAGAACAGCTTCGCCCGCTCAAACGACCTGGTGGCCAAGCTTGACCATACTGCGGACAACATCGCCATTGCCGCGCTGTAAACAGCTAAGAACTCTCCCCTTTATCATATAATTACACTACCGGCCGGCCGCTTAACAGCGGCCGGCTTTTTTTTTGAGCCGACAAACCGTCTTCCCATCTTTCTGATTCGCCAAGAGCAGACAAGGCTGTTGGGCGTAAACAAAAGGTCTAGGTACTGCTTTCATAACTCTTGCCCATCCATCGCTGGTCGCGACCAACAAAAATGACAGACAATATCGCTCCATATTAATTGGATATTTTTTAATTTTAAAGCCATACACGAAAAGTAAAATAGAGATAGAAAATCCAGCTTTATAACGAACACATAGCCAAAAGAAATTGAGGAAAGACTATTAAAAGCATGGCAATACCTTTGCTGATCATGCAGTGACCATTCTGCTGTTATTTATGACGCCTTACCAGATTTTGTTAAATGGCAGAACAAATCCAGCGAATTTTTGATAACCTTATGCAATTCAATAAATAATGCGCGTAAAAAAACTAATAAAAGTATTCATTTGGCTTGCAGTTTTGGCGATTCCCATATTTGTTCTCGTGCTTTACGCTACAATAAAGACAAAATCCACCCCCATTGACAAATACCAACCCTACAAAGCATGGGTAGGTAAAACGGTGAGGCTAAACCGCGAGACGACTTTGTTCAAAGAAAATCTGACATTAAATAGTTGCTATCCGTTCCTACTATTGGACAGCTTGCACCCAAGATGGCGGTATGCAGAAAGCCAGTTATCCCATCCGGAACCAGATTTGGTGCGAATAAAAACCTTTCCCAAGGGCACCGAGTTAACATTCGAAAAAGCTGTTCAGTATACCAATGGTGTTTCGGGCTTTTCATCACCCATGTTGTTTGGCGTTATAAAGGATGGTGGCAAAGTCTACAAATTGGGCTATCAATGGGGAAGTCAATCCATAAGCAGGGATTTCGATGGGATAAAGGAAAGCTGGCAGTTTCACCAAGCCCCGTGGCAGGAAGTGAAGGACACCGCTTATTATGCCTTGCCAGTTGCTAAATGGTGGTAAGACTTATATCAGAAAAGGCAAGTTTATTGGCCTCTGCAGGCTGTCCTCTGCGTTGCTTCTCCTTCCAAGCTTCTAGAATATAAAGTAAAATCAACAAACAAAGCGTATTTTTCTCATTACATAAGGAAGTATTCGACCCAAATTCAGTTTGATTCCCTATTTTTAGAAGCTATTTGCTATAAAAACCCTAAAACATGAAAAAACTCTTTTACTTTTCCCTGGTTTTGTTGTCTGCAGCGGCCTGTAAGCAGGCTTCCGAAACCAAACATGTGGCCATAACAGGAATAGACACCACTAAAAAGCCAGGTGACGATTTCTTTATGTATGCCAATGGCATTTGGTGCGATACCGTTCAGATACCGGCTTCCCAAACGGGTGTGGGCTCGTACTCGTTTTTGAACTTCCCGCAGCGCATACGCCTGCAAGGGATTTTGGATAGCATTTCGAGCACCGACAATCCTGCTGGCAGCATGGAACAAAAGGTGGGCGATTTCTATGCATCTGGAATGGACACCCTCACCATAGACAAGCGGGGCTATGAGCCTGTCAAACCTATACTGGCGCGTATCGACGCCATTTCCGACGTGCCGTCGCTAATGAAATTCGTGGCCGAGGAGCTACAGGTAAGTAACGGATCCATTATCGGCCTTCGCGTGGGCCCCGATATCAAGAACAGCTCGGTAAATATCGTACTGTTATCACAAACAGGGATAGGCTTACCCGAAAGGGATTATTATTTCAGGACAGACTCGTCGACACGGGCCATCCAGCAGGCCTATAAAGCATATGTTGCCACCCTTCTTGAGCTGACGGGCAGCGATGCAGCCACAGCAGCAAAAAACGCCTCGGCTGCTTATGAGATTGAGAAACAGCTGGCCACCTCGCACAAGACCAATATCGAACGGCGGGATGTGCAAGCCAACTACCACAAATTGGCCCTTTCCGACATTGCCAAAAAACAGCCCAACATTGGCTGGCCCACCTTATTCGGTGATCTAGGCGTGCAGGCAGACTCCGTAAACATGCAGCAACCAGCTTACTACGACAAGCTGAATACACTACTGAAATCTGTTTCCGTCGACGATTGGAAAGCTTACCTGAAAGCAAAATCCATCAACGCCTTTGCCAATTACCTGAGCAAACCCTTTGCGGACGCCTCTTTTGAATATTCCAAAATATTGACCGGGCAGGCCGTACGAAAACCCCGTGGAGAGGAAATTACCGAAGCCGTTGACCGATCCCTGGGCCATGCCTTAGCACAGATTTATGTAAAAAAATACTTTCCGGAGGAAGCCAAGAAGCGTATGCGGATATTGGTCGACAACCTGAAAATAGCCCTTGAAGGCAGGATGGATAAGCTCGACTGGATGAGCGACTCTACCAAAACAAAAGCCAAGGAAAAGTTGCAGGCCTTTACGGAAAAAATCGGTTACCCCGATAAATGGCGGGATTACTCCAAGGTGGAGGTAAACCGAGGCACCTATTTTGAGAATCGCTTGTCTGCAAACAAGAACGATTACCTCTACAACATAGAGAAAGTGGGCCAACCAGTCGACCGAACGGAATGGCACACCACACCGCCCACGGTGACGGCCTACAACAATCCGCCACTGAACGAAATTGTCTTTCCCGCTGGCATTTTGCAATCGCCTTATTTTGATTTAAGTGCCGACGACGCACTGAACTATGGTGGTATTGGAATGGTAATCGGTCATGAGATAACCCACTCCTTCGATGACCAAGGCGCACAGTATGATAAGGACGGTAACGTGAAAAACTGGTGGACAGCGGATGACTTTAAGAAGTTCAAGGCAAAGACCCAACAGGTGATTGATCAGTACGACTTGTTTACCGTGCTCGACTCGGTACACGTAAAGGGTGCTCTAACGGTAGGTGAAAACACGGCCGACTTAGCTGGGATAGCCATTGCCTATGACGCATTTAAACTCACCAAGCAGGGACAGGACACGACGAAGATCGATGGTTTTACGCCAGATCAGCGTTTCTTTATCTCCATGGCAAGGATATGGCGCGTAAAAACAACGGACGAGTTCTTGCGGATGTACGTCAACACCAACCCCCACTCACCGGCCAAGTGGCGCGTGAACGGGCCATTGATGAACTTTACGCCATTCTACGAAGCGTTCAATGTACAGCCTGGTGATAAGATGTATAAGCCCGAAGATGAACGGATCACCGTGTGGTAGCCTACAATGGAATGAAACGAGAAAGCCCCATGGAGTTTTAGTCCATGAGGCTTTTCGCTTTCCTTCACACATACATAGCTAGGTATATTCCTCAGAGATCGATCAGCCATGACCTGTGAAGATATCCATATTGTGATGACGGTACACGATCAATATATCAGATCGGCCATGACCGGAAAGTGGTCTGAAGGGAACTTGCCGTGATAAGTATCGGTGAGCACTCCCCATTTTGTTACTTGAAAGTCCTTGGTTACAAAGACATGGTCTATGATATCATCGCTGGCCAGGGAACGCGCATTGCCAAAGCCGTTGAAGGAGGCATTTGGCTTGTACGGGTGTTTTGCCAATTTTTGCGTATCGAACAGCAAACCGGACTGTGCGATGGCTTGGTACCATGCCGTTTCTTCCGAGCCATTGAAATCGCCGGTAAGAAGGGTCGGATTGCCCTTGGCAATTTCCTTCACCTTCTGAAGTATGAGCTTGCTGCTCTCCTGCCTGGCTATTACACCTTGATGGTCATAGTGTACATTGAAAAAGTAAAATTGCTTTTTAGTCAGCTTATCTTCCAGTTTTACCCAGGAGCAGATACGGTTGCAGCAAGTAGCGTCCCAACCCAAGCCAGGTTTTTCGGGTGTTTCGGAAAGCCAGAAATCTCCCTTATCAAGCAAAGAAAAGCGTTCTTTCTTGAAAAAGATGGCAGAATGTTCACCTGCTGATTTCCCGTCATCCCTACCTAGTCCATAACGGTCATAAGTAGGTAGATAAGCGGATATATCATCCAATTGGTTTTTCAATGCCTCTTGGGTACCAAACACATCAAAATCATGAAAACGGATCAATTCGCTCACCGGCAATGCCCTGTCTTTCCAAAGGTTGCCCGTATCGGTCGTATTGGCGTATCGCAAATTAAAAGATGCCACACGTAGGCCTTGGGCATATCCTACTAAATTCATAATGGAAAGCAAAAGCAGGATCAGACCTGCTTTTGCTTGGATTTCTATTTTTCTCATTCTTCTACTTTATTATTAAAGCAATTTACTACCATCCAGGGTTTTGCTCTAAGTTATTATTTTTAGTGATAGCGGTGGCCGGTATAGGATAGTAATACTGACGGCCATCGGTATACCATGTCCTAGGCTGCGCCTTGAACCATTCCAAGTGCTTGTCGGCCGTAAGCGTTTGGAAATTGGTGCTGGGGCCGCCAATAGGCACGCGGGCTGTGCCAGATGGAACGGTAATGGTAGGTCCGCTGGTGCTTCCGTCATAGAAAACCACGTCGGTCGTGCCATTGTTGTCCAAGTCCACCAATTGGTTCAACGCTGGCACGTAGATACCCGTCCAAGGCAACTCGGCCATCAATTCGCCCAATTTCCAACGCTTCAAATCGTTGAAGCGAAAACCTTCCAAGGCCAGCTCCACTTGTCTTTCTCTTCTGATCTCCAATAGTACGGGGTCTGATACATTAGGGAAGAATGTTTGTTGCAAATAGGTATCTGCTGTTGTAGGCAGATTATTAAGACCACCCGTTATACCCGATCTAGCCCTTAGAGCACCTATGGAAGCACTCCAATCGGCATCCGTCAAAGTTCCCAGTTCGGCCTTGGCTTCGGCAAAATTGAGCAATACCTCGGCATAGCGCATCAAAGGCAGGGCATTGGTATTGAGGCCAGAATTGTCATACTGGGGATCATCCAAAGCATATTTAATGGGCTGATAGCCCGTATAGGTATGGCTGGCGAAGTTGGGCACCGTAGTCACGCCATTTCGCTGGTATCCAGGTGTACGTATCAACTGGGCCAAGCGATGATCGCGTGCCTGGCATTCTTCGTAAAATGTTTCCGTGTTATAGCTCGACCTATCGGTATAAGGCGTGCCATCGATATTGAGGATGGTATTGATAAAAGGCCTTACCAAGCTGTAGCGGGGGCCATAAGTGGCCGATGTCCACCACCAATTGGCGTCGCCCAAAACCGCCAGGTCCTTGCTGGCCGCCACGGCCAGCATCACTTCCGTGGTGACGGGAGCATCGCTCACAAAGAGCTGCCTTTGTGACAATTCAACCCCTTGACCGGTATACAGGGAATACGGGCCATTCGCCATCAGCTCGGTAGCAGCGTCCACTACGTGCTGGTAAAAGGTATTGGCCGTGCCCTGTAGTCCCAGTTCATCGTGGTACTTCCTAAACGATGCCTCAAAAAGTGCCACACGCGTTTTCAGACCGAGGGCAGTCCACTTGTTAATGAGTGTACCATCCGTGCCGTTGTCGGTAATATTGGCGTAGGCAAAGTCTAGGTCCTCCATGACGCGGTCCATAATCACTGTGCGCGAGTCGCGACCGGCAAACAAAACATCCGTATCCTCTATGCCCAAGGCCTGATCCACCCAGGGCACATCGCCAAAGCGTACAATCTTTTCGTAATAAAAATAGGCCCTGAAAAAACGAGCTATGCCCAAGAAGTTGTTTCTTGTTGTTTCACTTACCTGTGAGTTAGCGCAATTTTCTATAAAATGGTTGATATTACGCAACTGGGACCAGTCCCATCCGCTACTGGTCTCTGCGGTAAAAGCGCCATCGCGTATAAAGGTGTTTAAACTGTTGACAGCACCATAATCAGCCATGGCATCCAGTTGGTAGGCGTTGCTCACGGAAGGCAACGCATTGTAAAAGGAATAGCTATATGTGCGTAATCCACTCTCCGTACCGAAAATATCCTCTGGCGTAGCAGTGGCCTTTGGCAGCTCATTGAGTTCGCATGAAGATAACGAAAACACAAGTAACGCCATAAAATACCCTATCTTTTTCATTTATTGTTGCATTTAAAAGTTTAACATAAGATTGAAACTGACACTTCGCATGGTAGGATAATTGAAACCTTGCCCCGAACCAGTACCTATATCAGGATCCGAAGAACCGATATTGGCTACATCGATGTCTCGCGTATGCTTGTACAAGGGCGACCAGGTCCAGAGATTTTCGCCCGTAAGCCCCACCCTGATGTTCTGCATACCGAACTTGGAGACAAATCGCTGCGGCAGGTTATAACCAACTTGAAGGTTCCTCAACCGGATATAGGCCACGTTTTGCAAATAACGTGTCTGTACGGTTTCCTTAAAGGAGGTGTTGTACCCCGCGTATCTTGGAAGATAGGCATCCCGATTGTCTTCTGTCCAGTAATTATCCAAATGCCAAGTAGGCAAATTATTATATGGACGGTTATATTGTCCCCAGAAAATAGCTTCATTGCCAGGGTACCAGTCCTGCTTGCCTACACCTTGAAAAAACGCGCTTAGGAAAAATCCACTGTAGCTGGCATTCAAATTGAAGTTATAGATGTAGCGAGGGTCTGAATTGCCAATGATGGTTTTATCGCCATGATCGGACAGGGTATTAGCCCCATAATCTATCACGCCGTTGCCATCCAGATCGGCAAACCGAATATCTCCCGGATATACTTGCCCGGAGTTGGATGATTTGATCAATGTTTGTGACGGTGCACCATCGATTTCTTCCTGAGACTGGAACAGCCCTTGCGTCACATAGCCCCATATCTCGCCCACGCGTTGGCCAGCGTAGTAGTCTGTCAGAACGCCCGTACTGTTATTATATTTGTCTATGGTAGAACGGTAATCGGCCAAGCCTACCTTCACGCCAAAACCAAAGGGCTTGCCGTTCAAATCAAAACGATCATTGTACGAAAGCGAAATTTCAAAGCCTTTGGTAGTCATATCGGCGTAGTTTCCTTTGGGAGAAGCTGCGCCGAAGACATCCGGAAGCGTTTGCCCCACGGTGTACATATCCAACGTCTTACGCGTGTACAAATCACCAGTGAAGGTCAGCTTGTTATTCAAAGCCGAGATATCCAAACCGATGTTGGCCGTACGTGCTGTTTCCCAGGTAAGATTGTCCGGAATAACGGCCGGGGCGCTGGTCAAGGGATTTCGCTGTCCATTTAGAACCCGCCCGGAAGTGGAAATGGAATAGGTATCCAGGAAGGTGTAAGGATCTATATTTCCGTTACCGAGTGATCCGTAAGATGCCCTTATTTTCAAATCGGAAATGGCATTCGGACTGACGTTCCAGAAAGACTCCTGCGAGATACGCCACCCCAAAGAGGCCGAAGGAAAAAATGCCCACTGCTCGTTGGTAGGAAACTTGGAAGAGCCATCGTAACGTCCGTTCAGCTCAAACAAATAACGATCTTTATAGATGTAATTTGCGCGGAAAAACACACCCGCAATTCGGTACTTGTTGTATCCCGCTGTAGCGGTGACAGATTCACCCAATGCCAAGTTGATATTTTCGGTATTTTCCGTAAGCAATCCGTTCTTTGTAATATAGGTGGAGTTATAAGTCCTTTGCTCGTAATTGTACCCTATCAAACCTTTAAAATAATGATCCTCCTTAAAGGTCTTTTCGTAGTCGGCATACAGATTGGCAAAGAGATACCTATATTTTTGAGACACTTCGTAGATGTTGTCGTTCAAGGATGTCTCCAACATAAGGATTTCACCTTCGTTGATGCTATACGGTACGGGGACCCTTATCCTTGTAGAGGAGAAATCGCGATTCCTAAAGGTCAAATCGCCACGCACATGAAAGGCATTGTCGAAAAACCTGGTTTCAAATGAAGAGGTATTCCTCAAGTTGGCATTTTCGGAGTCAACCCCATTCTTGCCATAGATGAAATCGCCTACGGTATAAGCTGCTGAATAAGAGAAAGAGCCATCTGGATTAAATATCGGTGAGGAAGGGTGTCCTTCATCGGCTATATTCCGCCAGATATTTCCTCCTTCGCCAGCTGTCTGCGGATCGTGGTATTTGATGGACGAATAATCCATGTTATTGTTTAGGGTAAGCCAATCCGTGACCTGCAAGCCACCCTTGGCGCGCATATTATAGCTCTTGTATTGATCTGTATTGTAGCGGTAAATACCTCCATAGTCGTAAAGGCGGCCCGAAAGATAAAAATCCGCCTTATCCGTGGTACCACTTACGGAAAGGTTGTGATCCTGTGCCCATGCCTGGTCTTTCAGCAATACCTTATAGTAGTCTTCGTTGCCATAGTACACATATTCCCCATTTTCATTTACCGTAATTTCCTCGGTTATACCCTGTTCTTTGCGCCTTCTGAATTCTTCCAGCCAATCCAGGGTAAACATTTGGGTCTTGTTTAACCTAGCAGGAACGGAAGAATAGTTATTCCAAGCATTATAGGCTTCATAAAAACGTTCAGCATACGTGTAACCATCCGTTACAAAATCGGGTCTTGTACTCTGTTTCTGCAAGGAAGTATTACCAGAGTAGGTAAAAGAGGTTTTCCCCTGTGCCGCTTTCTTGGTGGTAATCAATATCACACCGAAAGTTCCCCTGGAACCATATACGGCAGCCGAAGATGCATCTTTCAGCACGGAGACCGATTCAATATCACTTGGATTGAGCGCTCCCGGATCGCCCTCCACCCCATCTATCAAAACCAGGGCACTGCCTCCCTGACCGATGGAAGTAGTTCCGCGAACATTATAGCTCGGGTTGCGCGTAGGCTTGCCATCGGCAAGGTCGATATTCAGGTTGGGTACTACGCCAGCGAGCATCTGCGTGGCATTAGCAGCCACACGCCCTTCAAACACCTCGGGCCCCACTTGGTCTACCGCTCCAGTCAAGTTGACCTTCTTCTGTGTGCCGTATCCCACGACGACCACCTCACTCAATGTGCCCAAAGCTTCTTTCAGCGCAATATGAACCGTAGTGCTTTGCGCCTCCTCGACCGAAACGTTTGATTTGCGTTGCATCTCGAAAGAAACATAGCTTACTTCTATGGTATATATCCCTTTGGGAAGCGACAAGCTATATGCTCCATCCTGATCCGTACTTGTCGTGCGATTGAGCTCCACCACCTTTACGCTGGCACCTATCAAAGGGGCTCCCTTTTCGTCGGTAACAGTTCCTTCCAGACGCCCCGATTGCTGCGGTGGGTGATAGGTCACAATAATGTTTTTTCCCTCCTGCTCGTAAGTTGTAAATGTGTTTTGAGCTATTTTCTTCAATATGTCGTATAAACTTCCCTCCATTCGGACTGATATCCGTTGGTTTTCGGGTATGGTATTGTCACTGTATACAAAACGGTAATCGCATTTTCCTTCGATATCCTTAAACACCTGTTTCAGTGTCTTATCTTGGATGTTTACCTTGATAGTCGTTGCATGAAGTGACTGTGCTTCCAAGGAATGGGCTTGAATAATGGTGAAGCCGAGCATTATACACCCTAGGATGAGCGAACTGTATTTCATGGTCATAAAAATGTAGTTGTAAAGAAACGGTACATTCTTTTTCATTATTTTTGAACGTTTTTGATGAGTTGAACAATCACTTGTTAAAACCATGATGCCTACTAAGTTGTCCAGACCGCGTGGCATCAAAACTTTTGGGGGCTTTTGGCACTATGCCGAAGGCCCTTTTCGCTGATTATTGACGCTATGTTTTCTTCATTTTGATATGCTTTATTTTTTTACCCCTATTTTGAATAAACTATTCTATATAAATATTCTTTCCTTCTATGCGATATGAAAAATGATGGCCTTTTTTGAGCAAATCCAGCACCCTATTGACGGATAGATTATCAAAAGAGCCAGTAAACCGAAAGCTTTTTGTCTTGCTGTCAGAAAA
Source organism: Olivibacter sitiensis DSM 17696 (assembly GCF_000427965.1). Taxonomy (GTDB): domain Bacteria; phylum Bacteroidota; class Bacteroidia; order Sphingobacteriales; family Sphingobacteriaceae; genus Olivibacter; species Olivibacter sitiensis. The sequence goes on from NZ_ATZA01000017.1 coordinate 28,422, forward strand.
ATGCACCTTCACATCGTACCACCGCTCCAAGATAAGGGCCACTTGACCAAACGACTTGGAGTCAAAGGCCAATACTTCATTGCGCCAAATACCCCAAGCATCCAACTTTCCAATGGTGCGGACAGCTATTTTGCCTGCTGCTTTGTGGTATATCATTTTCTGCCCTGGCTTCAAAGTAGCAAATAGCGACTCATCACTTACCGATTCATCGAGCTTTCCCACCCTTAAAGCTCCCGACTCCAATGCCACTGCCACCTCACTGTCCTCTTCAAATGCCCTGAAATTAAACGAGGTACCCAATACGTGTGCGTATATCCCCTGCCCTTCTACTATAAAAGGCAGGTTCTTATCGGTTGACACCTCAAAATAGGCCTCGCCTGTCAGCTTTACTTTCCGATTCTTGCGACTGAAATCATCGGTATATTCCAGTGTGCTCCCCGCATTGAGGAATATGATAGTACCATCGGCCATGCGGAGTGTTTTCTTCTGTCCATAGGCCGTATGAACCTCATGGCGCGCAGGCACGTTTGCAACTTCCGGTACTTCCTTTGATCCTTGTTGCCAAAAAAAAGGGATGAGGAGACATAGCAGCAGGAAGCAGGCAACAGATAGCCAAGGCCATGTATAGGTATTGCGCTTCGGTTTGGGGTGCACCTTTTCCAGTACCCTTTCGATACGAAGCCTGCTTTGCTCGTCACTGGATTTACCTTTATCATATTCGGTATTTTCCCATTCTTGCAAAAACCGTTTCTCCAGTTCCGTACGGTTATCTGGACTATCCATAAGCAAATGGAGCTCTTTCTTTTCGGCATCGCTCAGATTTCCTTCCAGGTACTTTCCAACGAGTTCGCTCAGTCTTGATGTTTTCATCACCTATATGACCGAGCAGGTCTCGCCCACGGGCTATCCGATCGAATGAACATTAGGTTAATATTGGGTTAAGAAAAGGTTAAGCGCCAAATAGGGTTAATGGAGCTGTGTATTACAAAAATAGCATGATAATGAAGGCGTAGGCATGTTCGGAAAGCATTTTCCTCAGCATGGCGTAAGATTTCTTTAGCTGGTTCTTCACGGTATGGGTCGAAATGTTCAGCGAAGCCCCTATTTCATCATTGGTGAGCCCCTGTTCTTTCTTTAGTAGAAAAACCTCCTTGCAACGTGGGGGCAAGTGTTCCACGTAAACGCCCACCAGTCGCTGCAAGTCCTTCTGCATAATCACCTCATCGCCATCTTCATGCCACTCATGTTCTTGCGCGTAGTGCGCCTCCCGGATTTGACGAGCCAAGGATTCCTGCAAACTGTTCAACGCTCTGTTCTTGCTGGTGGTGTATAACCATGCCGACATAGACTCAACGTCTTGCATCTTTTCCTTTTGCTCCCATATCTTGACGAATATGTCTTGCGTTATCTCCTCCGCCAGCTGTTCATTTTTCACCCACCGAAGAATGAAGTGATATACCTTCGCTTCGTATTTCTCCATCAACTCCTCAAGCGCTCGGACATCGCCAGCGGCTAATTTCGTCAACAATAATTTATCCGAATGACTTCTCCCCGTTACGACATACATAAGGCCTTGCTATTGCTCCGCACAAATCTACGAAGTCAATATTACCTCAATGTTACGAATGAAAAATGGCTGCGTCCATATTCATATCAATCTGGTTACATAAAGTCAGATTTAACATAGGGTTAACAGCGCAAAGCTAACTTTGCAGAGATTAGTAGTATAAACTAAATTCAACATGAAAAAAATTGCGTCCTTACTCTTATTGTGCCTGTGGATATTTAATGTAAACGCGCAGGAACAGAAACATGTCATCCTAGTGACCATTGATGGTTTTCGCCCGGATTTTTACCTGGAAGACAAATGGAATACGCCCCACCTAAAAGAAATACTCAAAGAAGGCGTCCATGCATATGGGGTCAACAGCGTATTTCCTTCGGTAACCTATCCATCACACACCACGATAGTCACCGGCGTGCAGCCTGCCGAGCATGGTATCACCTCCAATGCCGTCTTTGAACCCGATAGTAGTACGGGAAAGATATACTGGAATTTCAACGAGATCACCTCACCCACCATTTGGGGAGCGGCAAAGGAAAAGGGCATGACGGTAGCCTCCATGTTATGGCCAGTGTCGGCTGAAGCGCCAGCAATAGATATCAACATTTCGGATATCGGAAGCATGGGCGAGGCAGTGCGTGACAAATATGCCACACCTCAGGGAATTACCGATAGCATCAAAGGATTGCTTTTTCCAAATGATAAGGTCAAATGGGGAGAAGACGAGTATAATGCCCCCGCCTCTGCCTGGGTAATACGTCAGTACAAACCCCAGCTCATGACCATACACCTCATTTCGGTAGACCATGCAGAACATACCGTGGGGCGTGAAGGTCAGATGGTAGCCGACGCGATACATGAAGCCGACAAGGGTATAGGATTGATTCGCGAGGCAATCAGGGAGGCAGGCATGGCAGACAACACCCTGCTCATCGTCACGGGCGATCACGGTTTCTACGACGTTACCCATCAGGTGAATCCCAATGTATGGCTGGCAAAGGCTGGATTGCTCAACCCAGAGAAACAGGACGACTGGAAAGCACGCTTTTTTCCAGTAGGCGGCTCGGCCTTCCTCTTTCTACGCGACGAGCAGGACAAAAAGACCAAACAACAAGTATTAAACCTCTTGAAATCCCTTCCTAATGAAGAGAAAGGCTATTTCAGGATCATAGACGAAAAGCAAATGAAGAAAATCGGAGCCAATCCCCATGCGGCCTTTGGTCTTTCGGGACTGGAAGGTGCGGCCTTTGGCAATGCCTCCACGGGCGATGCCATTCGCGAAGGCAAGGGGGGCACCCACGGCTATTTCCCCGATACACGCAACATACAGACTGGTTTTCTGGCCGTCGCTCCCAATATAAAGAAAGGTGTGGAGATTAGGGATATGGACTTGAGAGATGTGACCGTGTTTGTAAAAGAATACCTGGACCTCCATCTACCATCAGCCAAAGGCAGGTCGTCCAAGAAATATTTTGAATAGCTTCCATCACCTTCTTTTTGATTAAGAACTTCACCAAAGTCGCACGCCAGGCAGCGGCGCAGTGGTGAAGTTTTCTTACTTAATAGAACTTCAACATGCGTGGTTGGCCCATTCGCAAAGGCATCACAAACCGTTCGAACAGAGTGGCCGATACCGTATCGTCCTCTGCAGCTTCTGGCGCTATGGTATAATAGGCACCAGTCAGGAACAAGCCATTCTTACCTTTTTCTAGTGTCAGGTTCATAAAGCCATAGCGATCGTCACAGTAATTCTCGAGATGCACCGTCTCGAGAACAGGCCAATGGCTCGACACGGCAGGATCGTCCTGCATAGCTACCGAATGCAAGCCATCATAGCCCCCGGCACCAGCTACGATATAGGGCACCACTGTTCCATCCTCATATCTTTTGGAAAATCGTTGGTAATTGTGTACATGGCCGCTAAGCACCAAGTCAGGCTTCACCCCGGTACGCTCAAAGGCCCGCTCCAGCATCACGATCATCTCTGCACTTGATCCGTGATTGGTATCGGCCGAATACGGTGCATGGTGCAGGCACACGATCAGTGCCTTGCTCTCCCGCTCGGCCTGGCACCACAGCAGTTCCTGCTCGAACCACTCCTCCTGTTCTTTAGATATCCAACCATATTTGGTAACATTGGGGTAAAGCCCAATGAAATTCGCCAATGGTGTCTCCAATGTCCAATAGACATTCGGCTGGATCATGCTCTTGCGCCTGCTTCCGCCCGAAAAGGAGATATCACGCCTTTCGGAATCGCAAAAAACATCCATAAAAGCATCCAAACTCTGGTACATAACATCGCTATCGGGGTTGATATCTGCATCGTGATTACCCGCAAGGGCGAAAATAGCGCCCGGATAATGCTCATAGGGCCGAAAAAACTGCCTAGCATATTCGCTCGCTTCTCCATGGTCGTACACGATGTCGCCCAAGTGGTATAGAAATGCGCTCTGGTCAGCCTGAACCTGTTTGGATATCTCGCGCGACACAATAGACTGAAAACGGGACGGCCTAAGACTTCCCGTATCGCCAATAACGTGAAAAACCATCCGCTCGGCCATATCAATCCCAGCACGTGGCAATATACGTTCGATGGGCAGGTGGTATGGCCAGTTACCAACAGGCTGTGGCTCAAATTGCAAACGATGCGAATCGTCTATCTTTTGGTTCAAGAAAATAGGCTTTCTATATTTATTTCCCATAACGAAGCAGGAATGCTTTTGTGCATTCTTGGCATAAAGGTAAGGTACCATCATTAACTTGATGTTAAATTGTCCTTATGTTATAGTTCATGACGATAAGGTGATATTCGGGTCCAAATAGTAGCAACAAATAGCATAACGATTGCCACACAATAACTTAACTTTCTGGTAATAAACAAACTATATTTTTGTATAGGGAGTACTTCATCACCCCTGCACCAAAGCGATGGATCAAGAAATCATCAATCAGAGGAAATTCTCACAAGCCATAGGAACCCGTGGCCGACACATGGCCGGCATCAATAACCTGTTGATGCATATTATGAAACTGCACAAGCTAAACCGGGAATTTAAAAAGGTGCAGCACATGCAGGGCACGGCATTCATGGACGGAGTGCTGCGCTTGTTGAAAGTTGATGTTGATGTTGATGAAACCATGCTACACAACATACCGAAAGAAGGTGCGTTTATCGTCCTTGCCAATCATCCATATGGCGGCATAGACGGTCTTATCTTGCTTAGACTGATCAGCGCGATCAGACCAGATGTAAAGCTTATGGCCAATTTCCTGCTGAAAAACATCAGCCAATTGGACGATTGCCTCATAGCAGTAGATCCTTTTGAAACCAAAGGAAGCAGTAAGAACATCTTGGGTATAAAACAGGTAGTAAACAGCCTCCAATGTGGGCACCCTGTCATCATCTTTCCCGCGGGAGAAGTTTCCGCGTTTCACCTATCCAAGAAACGCATCACTGACGGGCCGTGGCACCCCGTAGTCGGCAAGCTCATTGCCAAAGTAAAAGTACCTATCCTGCCCGTGTACTTTCAAGGAAATAACAGCCTATTGTTCAACTTGATGGGCATGGTCCACCCCATGCTACGGACAGCAAGACTCCCCGCAGAACTGTTCAACAAGTCGGGTCATCGCGTACCTATCCATATCGGCCATCTTCAACCCTATGAAGATATCCCATTCCACGGCAATCCTGAGAAAATGCTAATTTACCTGAGGGCCTATACCTACTCTCTGGCCATGGGACTTGGATACGACAAGAAGAAATTAATCCCAATCCCTTACTTCAGAAAAGAACAGCAAGCCATCGCGCCTCCCGTGCCACAGATGGCGTTGGAAGAAAACATATCCAAAATAAGCGAATTTCAACTACTGAAAAGCGGTAAATACGAGCTATACCTGGCGCCTGCGCAAGTACTTCCACAAATCATGCAAGAAATAGGCCGACTGCGGGAAATAACCTACAGAGATGTGGGCGAGGGCACAAACAAAGCGACCGATACGGACCTATTTGATGTGTACTACCTCCACCTTTTTCTCTGGGACAAGGAGGCACGATGCATCGTAGGGGCGTACCGCATGGGAAAAGGTAAGGAACTGTTCCATATATTGGGCAAACGTGGCTTCTATATCTCACAGCTTTTCAAGTTAGGCAAGGGGTTCATGCCCATACTGCAGCACGGCCTAGAGCTTGGACGGAGCTGGGTACGAAAAGAATACCAACGGCAGGCCCTTCCCCTATACCTGTTATGGAAAGGCATATTACAACATCTTAAACAGCACCCAGAGTACGAATTTTTGATCGGTCCGGTCAGTATCAGTAAGCAATATTCGGAATTTTCGAGATGTCTCATCGTCGACTATATCCGCTTACATCATTTTGATGAAGAATTGGCAAAAAGTGTCAAGGCAAAGAAAAAATTCAAGCCCAAGCTTACCGAAATCGGGGGACATGCCCTATTGGACAAAACGGCCTCTATCCGATTTTTGGATAAGCTGATCGCGCTCAATGAAAGTGGGGGCCTGCGGTTTCCGGTTTTGCTAAAGCGATACCTGGAACTGAATGCAACCATCGTTGGCTTCAACATAGACCCCAAGTTTGAGGACTGCTTGGACGGACTGATGGTGCTCCAGTTGAAGAACCTTCCCTTGCATGCTTTCAACAGATAAAAAGGCAATCAGATCTCCTTGCAATAGACAAAAAAATAGGACTCGCTTCACAGCGGGCCCTATCCCTCAATTTAATCAATCCAAACCTAACATGAAATCTCGTATGATTTCTTGATGCAAAGATGCATCATTCATATTATGCACTAGTTAAAGGACTGTTTTATTTCTGTTAAGATTTTTCGCCGTATGCAGTACGGCAATTGTTTTCCACCAATGCCCGAAATACCTTATGATAGGCCTTAACCATGAGATCCCAACCGCAGTGGTTTAACGTATATCGCTGAAAACTCTTTCTATAAGGGTCATATAATGACGTATCCGCTATGATATGATTGACCTGTTCGACCCAAGCCGCTGCATCGCCCGATGGCAATAGGAAACCATTCCTGCCATGCCGAATAGCATCGGGTATACCATCTATATCGGCTGCGAGCACAACCGTCCCCATGACGGATGCTTCCAAGCAAACCAATCCAAAACCTTCCATATCCCCTTCTATAGCAATATTGGGCATCAGAAACGCATCGGAAACTGCCAGCAACTGTTGTATTCTGTCCTGCGGCAATTTCCCCACATGCCTTACCTGAGCACCCAATGAACTGTCTGCCAATATCTCCCTGATATGCTGACTATCGGACGGAAAGCCCAAGAACAGCACCAGTTTATGCCTCCATTTTTTTGGAATAGCATACAAAACCTTTTCGAGCAAGGTTTTCCGTTTGCTGAACGGTCCGACAATGAGCAGTATGGCATCTTCCCCCAAATGCGGACCTACATGACGGATAAGCCATGAAAAACCTTTGCGAAGCACTGGGCGACCCATCAGCACAAAAATACGTCTGTTGCCTACCCGAATACCGTCCTCTTTCTGAGCTAACCACTGCTCTACCTCCTTTCTGGAGGCGCGCGTATGGAAGGCCATATTCCGGTCAACGCCATTGGCTATCACCGACACTCTTGATCGATCCAGACCAAAAGCGACCGCCTTTTCTGCTGTTGCGGCACTCACGGCAAAAAGATGGTCGTAGCAATTGAAGCGTGGCAGTATATACCTGTGATATAGTTTACTGGGGAAGACCACGTCCAATCCGTGTAAGGTGGCCGTTCGTCTAAGATGCTTATAGCCACGGTGAAAGGAGCAGACGGAAGCCATCAGGCCATCGCCGAAATGGACAAGGCCTATCGCGGGATTCTCCGCAATACATTTCAGTATTCTTTTCCTTAGTTTGAGGAAAAAGACGGGCAGGCTTTCCTTACCCTCATATACAATGGCATGCACCTTGGCATATTTGCGCATACCGTTTATCAGCTCAAAACTATACTTTTCTATGCCGCCGATAGCTGGCGGATACTTGTGACTAACAAATAGAATTTCCATTTTTTATAGACGGGTAAGTATTTTTTGACATATGCAAAACAGCATAGAAAAGGGCAACGATGCCCATCCAACACAATTGCCTAGCTCTTCTGAGGATGGAAACGGCCAGCCAAATAGCGGCAGAATTTATCCCCACGAGATCCAATGCCATTTTATTGCCTAGCTCTTCGATACCCAGCTGTCCAGGAATGAAAGAAGCTGTTGATTTGACAAAAACAATGCCCATATCCATTAAGAGTCCTTGTATTAACAAGATCGGTTGGTCTAGGAAATATAGGAGGAGTACCAGTTCCAACGAACCGACCAGCCAGTGCAGGGAAAAAAAGCATGTGGAACAAAGAAACGATCGTAGGTGTCGCGTCCTGTAATGATATATAGCCTCCCTTACCTTTCGTAACTCCGCCAGCAGTTTTCCCAAAAGACCCTCGGTTTTGACAGGTGGCTTATTGAATGGTGTATTTTTACTATCACAAAAAACTAATGAAATGATAATCAACAAAATAAACAAAGGAATCAGCAATAAGGTTAGCCTAGCAATGAGGGTCAATTGCATAGCCGAGAAAAAGACGAGCCATACCATGGCCAGCAACAAGAGGCTAAGCTGGCTAAAGATCATGATAATGCGCGAAAGGTAGACGGAGTTATGGAGTTCTTGCTGGTCAATACCCCGAGCTTTGAGTAGTTGTACCTTCGACCATTCACCAGCCAGTACACCTGTAGGGTTCAATTGGCCTACCGTCTCGCCAATTTGCCTAACCATAAATAGCCTGAAAAGGTTCAGGGAAGATCTCCCCTTTTCCGTAAAGCAATAATACCAACCTAAAGTACCCAAGAAATAGGCCACAGCAGTACTCACCATGACCCATATAAACCTCGCCCCCACGTTTCTAAGCACCTCCCATGTCTGGCGGAAGTCTGTTGCTCTGATGAAAAAGAACAGGCAACATGCCACTGCAAGAACAAGCAAAACCTTGATGTATTTCACTAAGAGGCCAATTTCTTTAACGCTACAGGATTGGTTTCTTTTTTGGCAAGTTTGTTAAGATCATTGAAATAAGTATCGGCCAACATTGGCCAATCATAATTTTGACAAACTGACAGGGCACTTGCCGCTAGTTGACGAGCCAATTTATGATCGGTGGCAATCTGTTCAATCCGATCTAAAAAACTGCTTACATCGCTTGCATCGCATTTATAACCGTTCTCTCCATCTGTTATAAAATCCTTGCTGCCGCCCCCATCGGCAATGACACAAGGCAAGCCCGAGGCCATCGCTTCAAGCACCACATTTCCAAACGTCTCCGTGATTGACGGAAAAAGAAATACCGTTGCAGAAGCATACAATGGTGCCAGCTGTTCGTGGCTCAACTGCCCCATAAAAAAAGCATGCGGCATACGTAGTCTACATTGCTTCATAGCTGCCCCATCTCCTACTATGATAAAATTGTACGAAAGTTCTCGCTGCTGTGCCAGTTCATAAACGGCAATAAGCGTTTTCAGATTCTTTTCCCATACCAAACGGCTAGCAAAGAGAATACAGGGCCTTTTATTACCGGTTATGCGTTCCGTCAATCGCTTATCTTTCTTCATCGGATTGAAAAGGTTGAGATCAATCCCCCTTTTCCAGAGGCGAATACGGTTATTCTCCATTCCTTTGGACTGCAATTCCAAGGCAATGCTTTCCGAAGGAACGTAGATCAAATCGCAATTATTATAGAAATCATTCTGTTGGTGGATCATCTTTTTGGTAGCAAGACCGATCAAAAACGGCAACTTGCTGAAATAATAGGCCAGATAACTGATAAAATGCGTATGATAAATACTGATGACGGGGATATGCTTACTCTTTGCGTAATGCAATCCGAAATGACCTAACAGAGAGGGCGTAGCAATATGTATAACATCTGGCGTATAGCTATCCAAACGACATTTCAACTGTTTCTGTGCTAGGTAAGGTATGGCCAAGGGATACCTTTTGTTCAGGGGAATATTGAACGAAGGCACCTTAACGCATTCAAATCCCAGCAAGCGTTCTGGCCCATTGGCACAAATAAACAGAAATTCAAAATGGGTGGAATCAATGCGTTCGATCAATTGAAACATGGTGCGGGCAGCACCATCAAAATCGGCTATCAATACTTCGGCAAAAAAAGCGATCTTCACTTTATCCATAGTCTCATCATGTAATAATTCAAAAATGGCAATCAAGTATGATTTTATCGCTAACAGAACATTATTTAACTGTTAATACCTAAGCACTGTATATTAAGGTTTTGTAAGCTGCCAGCGAAAGCGTAGGCTGACCGCACAATGATCGGAAAGGGGATTGCCCCGATCGTCTACGAACAATTTATTTTCTACCCAGTAATCGTCAGGCTCGAGCAGCAAATCCTTGCTGTTGCGAAAAAGCACCTTATCAATGGATTCGCAGCTATCCGTCACCAGCAAATTATCCATTACTTTAAAACTTGAGCTCGGAACGGGATGTACATCGTCCTGCCTGAGCGTTGTCCATCCATCTTTCAGCCCATTTTCCATAATGAATTGATGCATATTGTCCCATTGTGCACCGTAATAGGCATTGAAATCGCCCATCACGATGACTGCTTTTCCTTTGGAATGTTCCTTGATATAATTGGACAGCTGCTCCATATTGTTTCTCCTAGCAGCAGCGGCCTTCAAGTGGTTCTCGGCATTGGCATGCACATTATAACAGTCTATCCATACGTCTTGGGCAAGTTGAATGCGGCTATAACTGAATCCTTTCGGGGTGAGACAATCTGGACCCGTACAGTCTTTCCATGCAACCCTTCGAACATCGTGAATGGGGAATTTAGATAGGGTATTCAGTCCATCTCCGAACAAAACGCTTCCTTTGGTCGTGGTTCGATAGGGATGGCCGTTGCCTCCATGGTACAGCTCGTCGTTGTAATTGAAATCCTCCTGTACATTCGCTATATCGTATCCGTTCAACAGGTTGCCTATACGGGCAATGCTGCTTGCACGGCTTGTCTTTGCACTGGATATAGGTTCCGGTAGTCCTGCGATATTGTAGGTAATGACCGAAAATTCTCCCGCGCTTGCAAGGGGCAAAGGCGCTGGCTCCTCTGGCAAAGTGACCACTTTGCTCCTCCTCAACAAAGGGCGATGTTCCCAGGGACGGAAAGACAATAAGCCAAAAAGTAGAATCAATATCGGAAAGACGAAAAACCGCTTTCTTCTATTGGGCAATTTAGGGAGCATGGTATACGTCATGATCGTGTCATCTTGGTTTCACAGCCCAAAATTATTTTACGTAAATAAGCAGAACGCTTACTTCATATTAAATTTTCTTTAAACATTTCCCGTTCAAAAAAAACAAACAAAACATTATAAAACAGACAATTAATACTTTGTTAATACACACTTCATAATGGACACTTACCTTCGGGCAATAATGATTTAAATTTGATTTCGAATGAAAAGGGAAGTCGATTTGGTAGTAATTTCGGATATTCACCTGGGAACTTATGGTTGCCGCGCCAACGAATTGCTACAATATCTCAAGAGCATTCGCCCCAAGCGAATCATCCTTAATGGAGATATCATAGACATCTGGCAGTTCAGCAAATCCTACTGGCCGGAGTCGCATACCAAGGTCTTGCGTAGGATTATGAAATTTGTCACCGAAGGTGTCTCCGTCCATTACCTGACCGGCAATCACGATGAAACGCTACGAAAGTTTAGTGATCTCCAACTAGGCAACTTCCAATTGTCCGACAAGCTGGTGCTGACTTTGGGAAATGCCAAGGCTTGGTTCTTTCATGGCGACATATTCGACGTGACCATGCAGCATAGCAAGTGGTTGACCAAATTGGGTGCCATAGGGTACGATTCCTTGATCCTGCTCAACAGTTTTGTAAACCGCTGTCTTACTTTTATGGGCAGGGAAAAAATGAGTTTTTCCAAAAAAGTGAAGTCCAAATTCAAAAACGCCGTCAAATTCATCAATGACTTTGAATATACGGCTGCCGAATTGGCTGTCGAGAAGGGGTATGATTATGTAGTATGCGGGCACATTCACCAACCCGAAAAGCGGAACATCAGCACAGGAAAAGGAGAAGTATTATACCTCAACTCCGGCGATTGGGTGGAGAACATGACCGCACTGGAATACAACAAAGGGCAATGGGATGTCTATACCTATTCTGCCTCACATTACGATGACCTGACATCAAAAGAAATCGACTTGCTTGATGCGGAAGATTTGAGCCTCAGACTGGACGTCAAAATCCTACTGGCGCAAATGAAAGCTGAGGTAATAGTAGGTCAATAATTGCGTTAAAACCCCATTTATTAGCGCGTTAACGAGGTATAAAAAATATCTCGTAAAAACTATTGTCCAAAATCTTTCCATTGTTGTAATTATTTCCATAAATTTGCAGGCTTAATTGCCGTGCCTTGAAAACTATGCAACAATATCGCATCCCATTTGTGGGGCTGAAGACGGGAAAACATGAGTTTGAGTTCGACATCGACAAGGACTTTTTCGATGCGTTTGAATACTCTATTGTGAAGGACGGGAGTCTAAAAGCACATGTTTTGCTAGATAAGCAAGAGAGCATATTGCAGCTATCATTCCATATATATGGCAGCATTGCACTCACTTGCGACGTTTGCTTGGCAGATTTCATGGGCAAGATAGAGATTAGGGAGCAGCTAATTGTCCGTTTTGGCGATGAGGAGATGGGTGAAAGCACGGAGGAAATCATGGTATTGCCACGAAATGAACACGAGCTGAAACTGGCAGATACGATTTACGAATACATCAATCTTTCGGTACCCCATTATGCAAAATGCGACATACAAGGCGAAGGCATCAGCTGCGACAGCAACATGATTGAAAAGCTAAGGAGCCTTTCGAGCGAAAAAGAAGAATCGGAACAAACAAAAACAGATCCCCGTTGGGATATATTAAAGAACATAAAAAACAATTAAATTAATTAAATAAAGAGATGGCACATCCAAAACGTAAAACCTCTAAATCTAGAAGGGATAAAAGAAGAACACATTACAAGGCTGAGTTGCCTACTTTGACTACTTGCGCAACTACTGGCGCCATCCATTTGCCACATAGAGCCTACAATGTTGACGGCAATCTATATTACAATGGCAAATTGCTTATTGAAAACACTACGATTGCTTAACACCTTGAGTGTTTATTAAAAACATCCCAATGTTCGCATTTATTCAATTAAATGCGGTACTTTGGGATGTTTTTTAGTTAACGGTAGAAACAAAAGGCTTTAACAAGAATGAAGATAGGCTTAGATATTATGGGTGGCGACTATGCTCCTAAGGCAGCTGTTTTAGGAGCCATCGAAGCTCATAGTGAATTGGATTCGGAAGACAAACTGGTATTAATAGGCGACGAAACGGAAGCAAAAACGCTACTTGCCGAAGCCAATTTTGACAATTCCCTATTCGAATACGTGCACACAACGGAAGTAATAAGCATGGGAGAACATCCCACTAAAGCTATTACTCAAAAACCAAATTCTAGTATCAGCGTCGGATTTCAGCTCCTAAAAGAAGGGCAAATCGACGCATTCTCGTCTGCTGGCAATACTGGAGCCATGCTGGTGGGAGCCATGTTCAGCGTGAAGCCAATACAAGGAGTGAGTAGACCTGCTATTGCTACCTACGTGCCTCACCTGAAGGCAGGTTATGGTATCATGCTCGATGTGGGCGCCAACGCTGATTGCAAACCAGACCATTTATTGCAGTTCGGTATCTTGGGAAGTCTGTATCTAGAGCATATTTTTGGCACCGAGTCTCCAAATGTTTGCTTACTCAACATAGGTGAAGAGAAAGAAAAAGGCAATATGCTCACCATTGCTGCTCACCAACTATTAAGAGATAACAAACTTATCCATTTCAAGGGGAACATAGAGGGCAGGGATATCTTCAATGACGACGTGGATGTAGTGGTATGCGATGGATTCACGGGCAATGTGGTACTGAAACTGGCCGAATCGTTCTATACGATAACGCATAAAAAGAAAATGACGGACGATTTCTTCGAGCGGTTTAACTATGAGAACTACGGTGGCAGCCCCATATTGGGCATCAACGCACCTGTTGTCATAGGCCACGGCATATCCAACCCGAAAGCAATCAAGAACATGGTATTGCTATCGCGTACCATGAAAGAATCCAAATTCATAGATAAAGTTAAGGCTGCTTTTAATCAAGAAAAAACAAATGTCTAAAATTCACGCTGCCATTACGGCTGTTAATGGATATGTCCCTGAATACGTGCTCACCAACAAAGAGCTGGAGCAAATGGTGGACACAAATGACGAATGGATCGTTTCTCGTACCGGAATCAAAGAGAGGCATATCCTAAAGGGCGAAGGGCTAGCTACCTCGGACATGGCCGTTCCAGCGGTAAAAGGCTTGTTGGAAAAAAGAGGAATAGGCGCCGAGGAAATTGAACTTGTCATTTTTTGTACTACCACGCCCGACATGCCTTTTCCTGCTACGGCAAATATACTGAGCGACAAAATTGGAGCGGTAAACGCTTGGGGCTTCGATCTACAGGCTGCCTGCTCTGGATTCCTTTACGGACTGACCACTGGTGCCCAGTTTATTGAAAGCGGCAGGCACAAAAAAGTATTGGTGGTAGGAGGAGACAAGATGTCTTCCATCATCGACTACCAAGACCGCGCCACTTGCATCATTTTTGGCGATGGCTGCGGCGCAGTATTGCTCGAGCCCAACACCGAGGGTTTTGGAATAATAGACAGCGTATTACATAGCGATGGTTCCGGTCGCGAACACTTGCACATGAAAGCTGGAGGCTCCTTAATGCCGGCCAGCCACCAAACTGTCGACAATCGCTTGCATTACGCCTATCAGGAGGGCAAAACGGTATTCAAGTTTGCCGTATCCAATATGGCAGATGTTGCTGCCGAAATTATGCAGCGCAATGAGCTTACGGCCGATGATATAGCCTGGCTGGTACCGCATCAAGCAAATAAACGCATCATAGATGCTACGGCACATCGCATGGGATTGGCAGACGAGAAGGTGATGGTCAATATACAAAGATACGGCAACACCACTAGTGGCACCATTCCGCTATGCCTTTGGGAGTGGGAAAGTCAACTAAAAAAGGGGGACAAGCTGATCCTAGCTGCTTTTGGAGGCGGTTTCACTTGGGGAGCCACCTACCTTAAATGGGCATACTGATAAATAAATTTATAAACAATAATTGCTAATTAAGGCCTAAGATTATACTTTTGGAAGCAAAACAACAAAAAACGAGCAAAATGAGCATGGATATTAAACAGATCCAAGACCTGATAAAATTCGTTGCGAAATCAGGTGTCAATGAAGTTTCTATCGAAGAGAAAGATTTCAAAATCACTATAAAAACCAACCAAGAACCAACCTATGTTACGGCTACTCTTCCGGCACCAGTACAAGCAGCTGCGGCGGCGCCTATACAGGCTGCTGAAGTGGCAACACCGGCCAAGGAAGCGAGTGATAATTCAAAATATATCACCATAAAATCGCCAATGATAGGTACGTTCTACCGTTCGGCAAGTCCGGAAAAACCATCTTACGTAAATGTAGGTGACGAGATACAGGCTGGCCAAATAGTGTGCATTTTGGAAGCGATGAAACTATTTAACGAAATAGAATCGGAAGTATCCGGTAAAATCGTAAAGATATTGGTTGAAAATGCCCAACCGGTGGAATATGATCAACCGTTGTTTTTGATTGATCCAAGTTAGTAACAGCTTTTTGCAAAATTAGCTACGTATAGCCTGGACCAAAATCCGGGCTATTTTTTGAGATACAATTATTTTCACCTAACATATTTCAATTTAATTGAGATATGGTGGCAAGACAACGATTTCTGAGCTTATATATATTGGCTCAGCAACATAATAAAGTCGCGAATCAAACAAGCATTATGTTTAAAAAAATCCTTATTGCAAATCGAGGGGAGATAGCGCTCCGCATTATCCGTACCTGTAAGGAAATGGGTATAAAAAGTGTAGCCGTATACTCGACCGCAGACCGTGAAAGCCTGCATGTACGTTTTGCCGATGAAGCTGTATGCATCGGTCCTCCTCCCAGTAAAGACTCATACCTGAATATACCGAACATTATATCCGCAGCGGAGCTCACCAATGCCGATGCCATACATCCAGGGTACGGTTTTCTGTCGGAAAACGAGAAGTTTTCTGCTATCTGTCGCGACTATGGCATCAAGTTTATCGGTGCCACCCCTGAACAGATCCGCGACATGGGAGACAAGTCTTCGGCAAAGGCTACAATGAAAAAGGCGGGTGTACCCACCATTCCAGGCTCAGAGGGACTGTTGTCCAGCGTCAAACAAGGCATTGCCTTGGCAAATGAAATAGGCTATCCCGTTATACTGAAAGCTACTGCAGGTGGCGGTGGCCGCGGCATGCGCGTGGTATGGAATGACGGGGAGTTTGAACCTGCCTGGGACTCGGCTCGTCAAGAAGCTGGGGCCGCTTTTGGCAATGATGGCATCTATCTGGAGAAGTTCGTGGAAGACCCACGCCATATCGAGATTCAAGTAATAGGCGATCAATACGGCACCGTATGCCACCTGTCAGAGCGCGATTGCTCAATTCAAAGACGGCATCAAAAACTGCTGGAAGAGTGCCCTTCTCCTTTCATGACGCCCGAACTGCGGCAGAAAATGGGAGCTGCAGCTATTGAAGGAGCGAAAGCGGTAAATTATGAAGGTGCTGGAACCATTGAGTTTCTAGTGGACAAGTATCGCAATTTTTATTTCATGGAAATGAACACCCGTATACAGGTGGAGCACCCTGTAACGGAAGAGGTCATCAACTTTGATCTCATTAAAGAGCAAATCAAGGTGGCTTCGGGTGTTCCTCTTTCGGGGAAAAATTACGAGCCCATCCGCCACGCAATTGAATGCCGCATAAATGCAGAAGATCCCTTCAACAATTTCCGCCCATCACCAGGTAGGATCACTACTTTCCATTCTCCGGGAGGACATGGCGTAAGGGTAGATACTCACGTATATGCCGGCTATCAAATTCCGCCAAATTACGACTCCATGATAGCCAAGCTGATTTGCTATGCACAGACTCGCGAAGAGGCGATCAACACAATGGAACGTGCACTGAGTGAATTTGTCATCGAAGGAATAAAAACAACCATCCCACTACATATCCAGTTGATGCGGGATCCAAACTTCAGAGCAGGTAACTTTACCACGAAATTTATGGAAACCTTTGAGATCAAGGAGACCGTACTTTAAACAAAGATGATGGCATATTACGCCAAAAATACCATTCCTTTCAACAAGAATGGTATTTTTGTTTTAGCATGATGAGAAACACACATTTGGACCATAAGCGCTATGAGTGATACGAACAGCAAGAAGTTAATAGACGCAATCAAGGATAAAGGGAAAAGCATTGAGGCAGAAATGTCTTTCTTTGATCATTTGGAGGTGCTGAGGTGGCATTTGATCCGCTCGGCAATTGCTATCATCGTCTTTATGGGACTAGCCTTTGCCTATTATGATTTCATCTTCGATAAAATTATAATGGGGCCCAAGAAGGTTGATTTTTGGACCTATAGAATGATGTGCCTCTTAAGCGAAAAATTCCATTTAGGTGAGGACTTTTGTGTCAAAAAGATCAACATGAATATCATCAATACCGATATGGCGGGACAGTTTACCCTTCAGATAAATTCCTCGCTTCTAATCGGTATTATATTGGGTTTTCCTTACCTTCTGTTTGAGATATGGAAATTTATCAAACCAGCGCTAACCGACAATGAGAGAAAGTCTGCCAATGGTTTTGTATTCTATGCTTCCTTTCTGTTTGTCCTAGGCGTGCTTTTCGGTTATTATATCGTCACGGCCCTTTCAGTTAACTTCTTGGCAAACTATACTGTAAGTGAAGACATATCCAACCAGATCACCATAGACAGCTACCTAGCGTCCGTAGCTACGCTCACCATGGGAACGGGGATTGTTTTCGAGCTGCCTATTGTTATTTATATCCTTTCCAGAATGGGTATCATGACCCCTACTTTTATGCGCAGTACGCGTAGGTATGCCATCGTCATCATTTTGATCATTGCCGCTGTCATTACGCCCTCGGCTGACGTTATTACCATGCTTACGGTTAGTTTTCCTTTGTTCATTTTGTATGAACTAAGTATTGTCATTGCCGCAAGAGTAGAAAAGAATAGGGAAAAGGAAATGAAGTAAAAGACTAGAGACTAAAGCGTGTTGACAAACAAGCTAATTGCCAATGGCCGATAGTCCACAGCAATAAAAAACAAAGCATATGAAAGAGATAAAGAAAATAGCCATAGGTGGCGATCATGCAGGATTTCAGTACAAGAAAGAACTCATATCTTTCTTGAAAGATGCTGGATATGAAGTACACAATTTTGGAACGGACAGTGCCGATTCGGTAGATTATCCCGATTTTGCACATCCAACGGCAACTGCTGTTGAAGATGGGAAATGCGATTTGGGTGTTCTAATCTGTGGCAGTGCGAACGGTGTGGCCATCACTGCCAATAAGCACCAGGGGATACGTGCTGCCATCTGTTGGGAAAAAGAGATAGCCAGCCTGGCCAGGCAGCACAATGACGCCAATATCATCTGCATACCAGCGCGTTTCGTAAGTCTAGATTTGGCGAAGGAAATGGTGAAAACTTTTCTCGAAACGCCATTCGAAGGGGGCAGACATAGTAATAGAGTCAATAAGATAGCCTGCAAATAATTAATTAATTTAATGTTAGGTTCGCAACGCCTTGCAACTGTAGCATTGTAAATCATTAAATATGAACAAAAATTTCTCTTTACTTTTTCTAGCGCTAAGCTGCAGCCTAGCTCCTAGCCTAGCCCAAGAAAGCATAGCCACGCGATATGCCAATGAAATAACCGCAGCAGATGCCAGCAAACACCTGCACATCATTGCTTCTGACGAGATGGAAGGTAGAGAAACTGGCAAACCCGGTAACGACAAAGCAGCGGCGTACATTGCCGAACAGTTTAAAAAGATGGGTTTAAAGGCTCCCGTTAATGGTTCCTATTTTCAGCCTGTGGAATTGGCTGAGTCTCGCTTTGATGTGAAGTATTTCAAGGCGAATGGCCAAGAGCTTATCAGCGGAAACGATTTTTTCATGCCCAATAGTGGCGCCCAAAACACCATTTCCACCAACGAGATTTGGTTCATAGGCTACGGTATAGATGATGAAAAATATTCCGACCTTGCTGGTCTGGATCTACAGGGAAAGGTAGTTCTACTTATCAATAGCGGCGAGCCTACAAAAGCCGACGGCACAAGCTATATCACTGGAAGCAAAACCCTATCTGACTGGGCTACAAGCCGTAATAAAAGGATACAAACTGTCATGAGCAAAAGCCCCGCGCTAGTACTCGCTACCTCTCCCGAGGTAGCAAACATGCTAGAACGTGTACGCATGATGGGTAGCGGCGGCAGGATGCAAATCAAAGAAGACGTAAAAGAACCAACGGGACCGAACGCTAATCGGCCTACTGTAGCTTATGTGACCACCGAAGCGGCCAATAAGATACTCCAAAATTCTGGACATACCTATGAAAGTCTGAAGAAGGCGATTGATGACTCGGGTAAAGCTCAAAGCCAAGCCTTAAAGAGCAGTGTAGAAACCAGCTTTGCCGTAGAGACCATCGACGTAAAAAGCCAGAACGTATTGGCCTACCTAGAAGGTACCGACCTAAAAGATGAGCTGTTAGTCATCAGCGGACATTACGACCATATCGGTGTAAATCCAGATGGACAAATAAACAATGGAGCAGATGACGATGGTTCCGGAACAACAGGAGTCATCGAAATGGCACAAGCTTTTGCAAAAGCAAAAGCGGATGGCAAGGGACCGCGTAGAAGTATTCTGTTTCTGACTGTCACTGGCGAGGAAAAAGGACTACTAGGTTCGGATTACTATACGAGACACCCTGTATTCCCATTGGCCAATACCGTGACCAATCTTAATATCGACATGATAGGCCGCATAGATCCGCCACATGAGGCAGATACCAATTACGTGTACCTGGTAGGTTCAGACAAATTGAGCTCACAGTTGCATGCTATAAGTGAAGAAGCAAATAACCGCTATACCAAGTTCAAACTGGATTATAAGTACAATGATCCCGAAGATCCCGAGCGCATTTACTACCGTTCAGATCATTATAATTTTGCCAAGAACGGTATTCCAGTTATCTTCTATTTCAATGGTGTACATGCGGACTACCACAATGTGGGCGATACCGTGGATAAGATAGATTTCAATCTGCTTGCCAGAAGAACTCAACTCGTGTTTTATACAGCTTGGGACGTGGCCAATAGAGATCAAAGACCCCTTGTTGACTCCAATAAGAAGTAAGAAAAAGTAACGGAGGAATCCGCTAGCCGCCGTAATATGCTCTCATATACGGCGGCTTTTTTTTCTTTCCGTTTTTCATCCCTATACCCTTCCTTTCCCATACTAACGCAAAGATTACCCTTCGTTGCCTACCACGTAAATGAGCCATTCGTCAAACCGGTACCATTCTTCCAAGACTGTCACTACATCTCTATAGGTGTGTACGGAAGTATCTGCAGGGAAGAAGGCAAAATTGAAATCGTCCTTTTTGGACAGGTCAAAACCCAGCCAGTGTCCCCATCGCTCGTGGCATCCTACTGGCAGGAACTCTCCACGTGATGTCCTGCTTTCCTGTTCGGCATTCCTATCAACTTGCTCTTGTGCTGCCAGCCATTCGGCCTTGTTGAAGAAGCGAATTGCTTCACTTCCGTTCTCTGCTGCAAATAAGCGGCACGGCCCTACCACTTCGATAAATTGCAGAAAAGCCGCTGGTACGGCACGAACAAAATGCTGCTTGATCAAGTAGGCTGGACTATCTCCCTTGCTGTCTTTTTCAAACAAATATGCTCCCTCATTCATCTGGATAGGCTTCTCACCTCTGCTTTCCTCACACCAATGCAACAACTGCTGCAAGGCATGCTCAAAGGCCTTCCCTGTCTTCATGCTAAGGTCGGTATGCGTGGAGCTAATATTCAACACTTGTTCTCTCCCAATTTCTATTTGATGAGTCTCTAAGGGCCTATAGCAGATGCTGACCGCCTTTGTCCCTTTCAAACGATCATATTGGTTTCTGTCGAGCTCGATTTCCTGTAGCGAGCCGTACTCGTCCATTACCTGCATGGTGGCCCCTAGGCCATTGGGGTGTAAGCGAAATGTCTTCACGGCAGCCTCAAATGTCACCTTACTATCCTGCATAGGCAAGGAGTTTACCGATCCGCCCTTCAGCAGCAACTGTTCGAGGTAATATAGAAGCAGCATCAGCAGCGAAACTACAATAAGGTACCGTGTCCATAGATCGAAATACAGGGATATCCCTCCCCACAACAAGGCAGGAAGCAAGACATAGCGGTTATAGGCCTTATTCAAAAGACCTGTATTGTCCATTTCATTTTGGTGAAAATGTTCCAATCGCATACGCTCATCGCCAGTTAAAGGGGAGCGAACACCACGTATGGGTTGCAGGCTGATATACTGCTTATTGCTGTCCAAATAGGTGAGCTCAATGGGCTGCCCCCTGGAAAGGCCCCTCTTCACCGCCGCGGTGACCAGGAACTGCTTTTCATGCGCGCATTCCGTATCTACATCCATCGACAGGGAATACATATTTGTCGTTGGCCCTACTCGCATGTTAGGTCCGCTGTTCTCTATGCGGGCAAGTCTTTTCACCTTGCCCCTCAACGTAATGAGATGTGCTCCTTTCACCGTCTGGCGAAGCTTACTTTGTTCATAATAGCCAATAGCAGCAAAAAAAGCGACAAAGCAAAGGGAGAAAATGCCCAAAAAACACCATAGCTCCAAGCTCACCCGATCTGTCGCAGCAAGTTCAACACTGACGTATACGATGACAAAGACAAATGCAAAGAACACGGCAAAGTGCAGCAGACAGCCCATATCATTTCGTTGCTCACGCAACATACGTTTCGCCGCGTCGGGCGTCAACGGTTCTTTACGAAAATTATCCATTTCGTCGCCAGACATAGGGTCATCGGAATATTTATGCATACATCGTCAACTTCTTATACAGCTAGTGGGATGAATATTCTTCATTCATCAGCAAATAACGCACATATCCTTGAGTGCATAAATGGCCAAGAGGTAAAACAGCAGCATTAGCCCCGATAGGATGAGCGACAAGATGCCTCTCGTGCTGGGCCGTTCCCATATACTGGCCAAGGAGAGTACCAAAGCAACCAAGGCGGAAATGAAACTGACCACAATGAGCCAATCGATATTGACATAAGTACTAGCACTATATAACACCACAACTATCGCCAAGACGGATACTGCTATGCCTACCATGGCCCATTTGGCAAGGGATAGCGCCTTTATTGTTCTTTTATCTTCCATGCTAAAGCGTACATAAAAATATTCAATCAAAGATGAGCGAGGCCCCAAAGCGATAGCTCATGTAACAATCAATCAGAAACAATACCAGTATCAAGATCAGTATAACAGCCACCCAGGTCCTCACCCATTCCCGCCCGTCGAAGGCAAAAGTATCGGGATGGATGTAAAACTCCGAGAACACGTTCTTACCTACATGCAGATCGGGTCGAAATCTTCGGATGCCCCGCACGAAATGCCCTATCAGTTCCCTTTGATTGCCAGTATAGTAGCTACGACCAATATCGGTCATGAAGGTTACCGTCCTGGGCCCACCATTTACAAAAATACGGAACAAAGTGGGACCACGCCTTTGGGTCTGGGCATAGACATCGGGCGTATGATGTTCGTTGGAGCATTGCAGGTCTTTATACAATATGGCATCCGAATGACCGTCTGCATAGCGGTAGTGTATCCCCTCTCGGTCCACATAAAGTGCTACCACTGATTTTCTCCGCAAGGAGCGGATATGGCGGATGAGCAGGTACAGCAAACCGAGAAGCAGGGAATGGGAAAATACAATGACCACCACGTTTGTTATGCGACTGGCGCCATAATAATCGTCCAAAGCAAACCCCACAGGAATCATGAAGAGACATAGTAGCAACAATCCCATAAGGCCGAATAGCAAAAGTCGAAGCAGCCAGGTCAAAACCCAATTGGGTCTTGCGTGTACTGCTTCAAAACTGTCTTTATCTGCTATTGCGTGCTTCACATCCATCATAACAAAGATACGCCAGCACGACCTCAGTTGGAATAATGGTTTTCAGGGATTTGACAGAACGCTAGTGCAAGCATCTGGCAGCATGGTGTTGGCCGAACCTATTGAAAGCGGAAAGAATAAGAGCTTTGATAGAAATTGTAATTCACGCCTTCTTCTTCACTGGGATTGGCATATACTGCCTGCACAAGCCACAAGCCAGAGCGATTCAACTTAAAGAAAAACTGTCCGTCATCGTTCGATCTATACCTGGCAGCAAAAATTTGCCCGTTCATGGCTTTTGTGTAGATCACAATGCTGACCCCCTTTTGTGGCTTTCCGTTCAGGTAGGCTACCGCAATGATATCATCGCCATACAGAAGTTTATATGGATTTTGTTGCAATATGATCTCCAATTGCTTTCCCTCTACTTTGCTGTGCAATCCACCACTATTTTTATCGGTCATAGTCAAAGCTTTGGCAGTAAAGAACGTATTGGCGGTATATTCCGTAGTAAATCCAGATGAATCTATAACAGAAGCCAAATCGGTGAGATTTTCGGCGTTGGCAAATTCTTCCACGGTAAGGTGATCGTGCTCCGCTTTCCCTCCGCTAAATTCGACGGTCAATAAGCTTTGTCCGGTATTTTGCTGCTGTGCCGAAAAACGGACAAAAGCTGTTGAGTCTATTTTTAAATCGGGGATCTTTTTCCCTCCTTGCAAATAACTAAAAACAGACAGATTACCAACCGTTTCAGGAGCAATGGCTGTGCTGTCCAATCCCCGTCCCTGGTAAAGCACATACATGACCGAATCACCCTTATTGTTTGAATATTTATCGGCAATTAAGGAGTAGTCTTGGGCATAGAGGCCAAAAGAAAAAAACAATTGAAATAGCAAACAACTAATATAGGATCTAAGCATGCAAACGTTCTTTTTTTCGTCCAAACCTAATCAAAAATTTTCTCTCTACCTAAACTGCTATGGATTTTAACACTTATGTGTTGCTCTTTGCTTATCGAGCCATCGCTTCATGGCGCTAATCGCCTTTTAGGTAACCTACCACTAGCTCGGCCACCCTATCTGATGCTCCAGGCTTGCCCATCAATTCGTCCAGGCGATCGTATTCGGCTAGCACATAGCTGCGCCGTTCCTTATTGTTCAACAATAGATCCAGTTCATCGGCAATGGTATCATGATTGGCTTCTTTCTGAATCAATTCCTTCACCACTTCATCGTCCAGTATGAGATTGACCAGGGAGATAAAGGCTACCTTGATAACTTTGCGTGCTATGGCAATACTGATGGGATTGGCCTTATAGACCACCACCTGTGGTACGTGCAGGAGTGCCGTTTCCAAAGTGGCCGTACCGCTTGCCACTACTGCAGCCTCGGCATGTTTCAACAGGTCGTAAGTTTGACCGAACACAATAGGCACTTCCATTTCGTCCATG
Organism: Olivibacter sitiensis DSM 17696; assembly: GCF_000427965.1. Classification (GTDB taxonomy): domain Bacteria; phylum Bacteroidota; class Bacteroidia; order Sphingobacteriales; family Sphingobacteriaceae; genus Olivibacter; species Olivibacter sitiensis. Next base: position 52,711 of record NZ_ATZA01000017.1, read on the forward strand.
TAGCGTTTGTAATAGGCTGTATCAAAATTGGGTGCCCCTGCTATCACAAACTGGTGCATGGGAAAAAGCCCCACAAGCTTCATCATCTCGGGCAATAGTCTGGAGATTTCCATTTTTCGGCTTCCTGGCAATAGGGCGATGATTGGCCTGTCTGCTCGCAAATGGTTTTCCATCAGGAAATCAGCACGATAAGGGTAGCTAGCAATAGCATCCAACAAGGGATTACCCACATAATCGACCTTCATGCCCCACTGCTCGTAGAACTCCACTTCAAAAGGCAAGATGCAAAATAGGTGATCCACTATCTTCTTTATCTTTTTTACACGTCCCGTATTCCAAGCCCACACCTTAGGTGAGATATAATAAAAGACCTTGATATCGTGCTTTTTGGCGAACTCCGCCAGTTTGAGATTGAAACCTGGGAAGTCAATGAGCACGAGCGCATCGGGTTTCTTCTGCAAAATATCGGCTTTTACTTTTTTGAGGTTGGATAGCACGGTGCCCAGATTGGCCACCACCTCCACAAAGCCCATAAAAGACATTTCAGACGTATGCAACAGGGGCTTCTTGCCACTCGCCGCTGCCATTAGATCGCCACCTACAATCTCAAAATCGGCTCCCTTGTCGCGCTCGCGCAATGCCTTAATCAGATTGGAACCATGCAGATCTCCCGAGCTCTCGCCAGCAACCAGGTAGTATTTCATGCTGAAAAAGTAAAAATAAAAAAGTAAAAATAAAAAAGATATGAGATATGAGAATTGAGACATCACTTTGCCTTCCCCATACCTCAAACCTTAAATCCTTTCAAATACAACAATAGCAACATGCAGGCAAAAGTGACCAATATTACTCCCCTCGCAGTCCCGTCCTTCTCGTTTTTATATAAATAGCGAAGCAAGATTAAATTGACCGCAGCAGACAACACATACGCTAGGAGCGGCTTTCTTTGCGTCAAAGTTTCCACGAGATGGTATTCCGTAAAGAAAAAAGCGATCAAGGGAGCCACGCTGCCTAGCAGGCAGCCAAACAAGATGTGATTGTAACGCAAAAATACCATGTTATTTCCTGACATCGAATGACCAACTGTTCAATTGCGGAATGGCATGATGAGCCGTCATATCAAACTGGGTGGGCACGATGGTCGCATAGCCCCGTTCGATGGCCCACACGTCGGTATCCTCTCCCCTATCATTGAGCACAAACTTGCCTGTCATCCAATAATAGGGACGATTATAGGGATCCATCCTTTCGTCAAAGCCTTCGGCCCAGCGCGCATCTGCCTGCCGGCAGATTTTCACTCCCTTAATCTCTCCTCGGGGAAAGTTCACATTGAGCAATGTGCCCATCTGTATGCCATTGCGAATGACCTGACTGGCAATGGACGAGGCCCATTTTCTGCAGGTAGAGAAATCGGCGTCATAGGAAAAGTCGTCATAGGAAAACCCGATACTGGGTATACCCTCAATGGCACCTTCTACCGCAGCAGACATGGTACCACTATAAAGCACGTTGATGGAATTGTTGATGCCATGATTGATTCCCGAAACGCATAAGTCGGGCTTCTTGTCACCAAAGATCTTATGAACGGCCAGTTTCACGCAATCTACGGGCGTGCCGGTACATTTATACATTTCCACTCCCTCATAGAGATCCATGGCGTCTATGCGCAAGGGTTCTCCAAAGGTAATGGCATGCCCCATGCCAGACTGCGGCTTATCTGGCGCTACCACCGTCACCTTGCCCAGATGCTGCATTTCCTCTATCAGCACGCGAATGCCGGGGGCATCCACGCCATCGTCGTTGACAACCAGTATATGTGGCATTTTGCTTTTTGTCATGGGACGAAAATAACAAAAAGAAAGCGTTTCGACCATAGTAGATCGAAACGCTTTCACCCTCATCAGTTCAAAATTGGTTAGCTATTACAAACTATTTAACCAATCTACTACTTGATCGCGTGTTTTACCAGTTTTTTGTTGCAATTTGCCTATCAACTGATCCTCCTTGCCTTCTTCATACAACAAGTCGTCATCTGTCAATTCAGCATATTTCTCTTTCACTTTTCCTTTCACGGTGTTCCAAGCACCTTTTAACTTCAAATCTGCCATAATAATTTATTTTGCTTTAAAATAGGTAAACAATGTTTTTTGTTTATTTACTTATGCAACAGCTACCCCAAAAAATTGTTTGGCGATCGGAAAATTAACGGTTATTTCGACCAGAAAAAGTATGCCATTTTAATGTTGCATTGAACCAAGTTAAAACACTTGGGCAATTTTTTTGTCTTTTAAGAGTTATATTAAACAAGCAACAAGCATTGATTGCTAACCGATTATTAGACATAAAATAAACTATATGATTTCAAATCTTACATTTTACATTTTACCGGATCCATAAAAAAGCCAGATAACTCGTAAGATTACTTCCATTTAAAGCTTCGCTTTTTTTATGTGCTCTTCCCGTAGCACATGTTATTTTAATTTAACTATCTATTATGAGACGTCTATTATTTCAGCTCCTATTCCCCCCTTGAATCTAATTTGCTAAAGCGATTTAGCCAATATCAAACAATATGATAACAAACACATTTTATCTAACCAATGAATGACGATAGTATGCTTAACCAAGAAAACAAATCTTTTGGAATAAGCGCAATTAGATTTTTGCTCTTATTTTTTTTATGGCTTAGCGCCATGTGGCCCTATCAGCAGGTAATGGCTTTGCAAGAGAACACTGCTGGCAACCAACAGCCCAAAAAAGTTTCAGGAACAGTTACCAGTTCTCCCGACAACTTACCCTTGCCCGGGGTATCCGTTATGATAAAAGGTTCCGATCATGGCACCACCACGGACGAAAATGGCAGGTATACCATTGAAGCATCAAACAATCAGACTATAATTTTCAGATTTATAGGCTATACTGCCAAGGAAGAGCTAGTAGGTGATCGCACTTCTATCAACGTCGCCCTTCAGGGAGAAGACAATAAACTGGAGGAAGTGGTTGTCGTAGGATACGGAACACAAAAGCGTAGCGAGATCAATTCCGCAGTGGCCAATGTGACCGAAGAAGATTTCAATGCCGGTGGCGCTCGCTCTCCAGTAGACCTTATACAAGGAAAGGTAGCCGGTTTAAATATTACCCGTACGCAAGGGAATAACCCAAACTCCGGCGCGTCCATTCAATTACGTGGCATCAATTCATTGACAGGCGGAACCGCGCCTCTGATCGTGGTAGATGGTATACCTGGCGGCAACTTGGATCTAATCCAACAGGACGACATCGAATCATTTTCGGTATTGAAGGATGGCTCCGCTGCGGCCATTTACGGAACGCGCGGTAATGCGGGGGTCATTCTGATCACCACAAAAAAAGGCAAGGCCGGAGACCCTCGTTACGACTACTCCACCTATTTCCAACATGAAGCGGTAGACCGGAAACCAAAGTTCCTATCTGCTTCGCAATTCAGGGACTACATCAGTCAAGGCGTGATAAATCCGAACTTGGATCTGGGCGGCTCCACCGATCTTTATGATGAACTTGTAAACAAGAACAACTTGAGCCAGTACCACAACTTCGCTGCCTCTGGGGGAAGCGAGAAAACAAATTACCGTGCTTCCCTCTATTACAACGATGCCTATGGCATTGCCAAGCGGAATGACCGTGAACAATTTGGCGGACGTATCAATGTCAATCAAACGGGATTGCAAGACCGCCTAAGCATGCAATTCAACCTAGCCGCCAATATGAGCAAGGCCGACCTACTGGGTGGAGGGGTAAATGACGATGGGACGACCAATGGTGCCGACTTTGAACAGGCTGTACAGCGGAATCCCACGGCTCCACTGTACAATCCGGACGGAAGCTTTCTGGAAACCCAAGGTTTCAACAACTATAACCCCGTCGCTCGATTGGCCAATCGCATTTTTGAACGCGACCAGTCCACCCTCAGCGGCGATGCAACATTTACGCTGGACATCATGGACGGTCTGAAGGCCACTGCCTTTGGCTCCTATATAAGAAACCAATATAACGACCGCCGGTATCGCTCGTCGCAAGATTGGGATCAAAGGGAAAATTCGGATTACCAAGGAATGGGATGGGCATCAAAGGCCAACTACCTCACCTGGACAAAAACTTTTGAATCGACCATAGACTATACCACCATCTTTGCGGAAGATCACTCCTTCAACGCAACGGCAGGTTACAGTTATCAATATTCTACTTTTGAACGGTTTGACGTAAACAACAATGGTTTCACCAGCGATGTGACAGAAGATTGGGACCTAGGCGGAGGTAGCGCCATCAACAATCCCCTATTGCCAAGACCGGGCATGGGCAGCTTCAAGGACGACAATACCCTGATCGCTTTTTTTGGTCGTATCAACTATGCTTATCTAGGCAAATATTCTGCACAAGTTATCTTGCGCCGCGAAGGTTCCTCACGGTTTGGTGCCAACCATAAATGGGGCAATTTCCCAGCAGCATCCATTGGATGGACGCTGAGCGAGGAATCCTTTATCCAGGATCTCAACTTTTTCGACAACCTGAAATTCAGGGCCGGCTACGGTATTACCGGCAACCAGGACATAGACAACTATCAATCCTTGCTCACGCTCAGCTATGGCGGTGTATACCCGCAGCAGGGCGTGTACTACCAGACATATGGCCCCTCCCGGAATGCCAATCCCGACCTAAAATGGGAGCGTAAAGCCGAATGGAACTTCGGGCTCGACTTTGCCATATTTGAAAATAGGCTGTCCGGAGCCATAGATGTGTACAACAGAAAGACAAACGATCTACTCTATGAATACAATGCCCAACAACCGGGTTTTGTACGTGATCTCATCTATACCAATGTGGGCAGCATTGCCAACAATGGTGTGGAAGTTTTTCTGACCGGTGAACCGATCAAAAAAGAAAATTTCACTTGGACTGTTGACCTTACCGGAAGTTTGCAGAACAACCGCTTGGATCAGCTGTCCAGTGACGTATTCCAAGCCAACTTTTTGGAATTCGGCGGTCTACCATCTCCCGGTAACCTCGGGAATGCGATCCGTCTAGAAGAGGGAGGACGAGTAGGCAACTTCTATGGCAAGCGCTTTGCTGGGCTTACCGATGATGGCAGGTGGCTGTTCTACAAAGCCGATGGCAGCACGGGCACCGCAAGTGAGATGAGCGACAATGACCTCACGGTGATAGGCAATGGCGTACCAAAATACAATTTGGCAATCAGCAACCGCTTCACGTATAAAAATCTGGATCTAACGGTTTTCCTAAGAGGGAAATTCGGCTTCGATATACTGAATACGCAGGACATGTATTTCGGCAACAAGAAATGGTTGCCAAATAACGTTCTAGAAAGCGCCCTCACCACGCATGGCAACTTGGATGACGACCCTCAGTACTCTGACTATTACCTGGAAAAAGGGGATTTTGTGAAATTGGACAACGTGACATTGGGATACAGCTTTCAGCTAAACACCAATTATATCCGCAACCTACGGATCTATGCAACAGGAAGAAATCTGCTCACATTTACCGGTTATAGTGGCATCGATCCAGAATTGCAGGATACAGGGTTCACCACGGGGATAGATAGCCGTGGGTTTTATCCACGTACACGTTCTTGGACCATAGGTTTGAATGTTGGATTTTAAAGGAAGAAAGAATTATGAAAATCATATCAAATAAGCAATTGTACATTTGTTTCTGCCTTCTATCCCTATGGATGATGCAGGCGTGTACCAAGCTAGACGAAAATCCGTATAGTGAAATCAGGGAAGATCAATTTTTCAACAATCGGCGAGAGGTATTGCAAGCGGCGTTGAGACCTTTCACCCATTTGCAGGCCTGGTATACGTTCAATGGCGACCAAGGTTATTATTATCACAGTGAGCTGTCCGCCGATCAGTTGGCCTGGCCACAAAAAGGAAGGCATGGCTATGATGCGGGAGACCACTTCAGACAACACTACCATACCTGGACAGACAATGAAAGCCGCATGCGTGGGTGCTGGATTCTGATGTGGACAGGCTTGGGATATGTCAACAATGCCCTGGAAAACATTGAACAACTAGACCCAGAAACCGTGGGCATGGAGGAAGAGGAGCTGACGGCCATTGTTGCTGAGTTACGTGTTCTGCGTGCTTTTCATTATATGAAAATCATGGATCTATGGGGCAATGTACCCATTACCACCGAGGTATCTACAGGCATAGACAATCCGGAAACAAAATCCAGGGCCGAAGTGTTCGATTTCGTACAAACCGAATTGGAAACCTATGTACCCCAGATGTTCCCATTATCCAGCGAGTTGATTGGTCGTGTATCCATGGCCGCTGGCTATGCCATGCTGGCCGAACTCTACCTGAACGCAGAGAAATGGAGAGGAACGCCCATGTGGGAAGAATGTATCGCTGCCTGTGACAAGATTATCAGCGGCGAGGCCGGAGGATTGGGCGGAACGCCCAGTTTGGCAACTGATCTCAACAGTACGTTTAGCAATACCAATAAAAATGCTACGGAAAACCTCTTTCAATTTGCCTACAGCAGGCAAGGTGGTTTTGCCATTGGCTGGGGCATGTTGATGGGATATGATTACATGCGCGACGTGCTGAACGTCGGTTATGGCGGATCCAATGGGTTTGTGGTCATTCCCACGGCTTTTGACAGCTATGCGGAAAATGACCTCCGGAAGAAGGAATGGTTTCTCTTTGGTCCACAATACCGATATGGTACTACTACCCCCGTACTAGGCACCGAAGAATACGATGGGCAACCTTTTATTTTGGTCAACAGCATTCGCCGCGAAAGCCAAGGAGATACCACCAGCGAAGGTGGCATGGCCGAAGGGGAAGAGAATAGTGGCGCACGTTTCAACAAATACAAGTCTGGCACCTTGAGTGATCAAAACTATTTGGAAAACCACTATGTCATGTACCGCCTCACGGAAATCTATTTCAACAAAGCAGAAGCTTTGATGCGCCAAAATGGCGGAAACGCCACGCAGGAAGCGGTAGATTTAATCAACGCCTCCAGAAGGCGTGCCTTTTCTGAAGCCGACTGGCCAGAAGCACAATATACCCCAGCCTCTCTGACTATGGACGAACTACTTGCAGAAAGAGGCAGGGAATTCATCTTCGAAGGCAAACGCAGAACCGATTTGATCCGTTTTGGCAAGTTTACAACAGCTACTTGGTGGGACCACCAACCATCTGGGGATCCGAACAAGGAATTGTACGCCATACCAAACACACAAATCGCCATCAATCCAAACTTGGTGCAAAATCCCGGTTACTAAGCATAATAAACGAGGAGGCTGTCCGAAAAGTCGGGCAGCCTCTTTATTGAACAGAATTTTATAAATTTACGCAGTCTTAATTTCGGGAAGTCGAAAAAATTCCCGTTGAAGCCTGTCATCATTTTGAAAAAAGTCATTGAAATACTCAAAGGGTATCCGCTTATGAACGAAGAAGCTGAACAGGATTTTGATAGAAAAAATCATAAAGGCTAAAAACCTAACCCCCGAAATTATCATCACTGAAAGTTTTAGCGAATGAGTCAGCGCACAAAAGAACATCAAAACATAGAATGGAAAGAGTCGTGGCATAGTGACTATTTCAAGTGGATTTGTGGTTTTGCAAATGCCCAAGGAGGAATTTTGTTTATCGGTAAGGATGATAGAGGGAACCTAAAGCACGTAGCAAATGCGAAGAAACTTTTGGAAGACATTCCTAACCAGGTGAGAGACCTTTTAGGATTGATGGTAGATGTAAACTTGCATACAGAAAATGAATCCGATTATTTGGAAGTAATAGTTGAGCCATATCCTTTTCCCATAAGTCTGAGAGGCAAGTATTATTATAGGTCAGGAAGCACAATACAGGAATTAAAAGGCACAGCCTTAACCAAATTTTTGCTTCAGCGACAAGGCAAGAAATGGGATGGGGTACCTGTTCCCAACATTACAGTCGATGGCCTTAAAAACGATACGTTCGATTTCTTTAGAAAGAAAGCTGCCAAAAGCAAACGATTAGAACCTGAAGATATCGAAGGAACGAATCAAGAGTTACTAGAAAGCCTACAACTCTATTTGGAAGATGAAAAAATGATTAAGCGTGCCGGAATATTACTTTTTCATCCCAAACCTGAAAAGTTTGTCACCGGAGCGTTTGTTAAAATTGGCTTTTTTGAGAATGAAGTTGATTTAGTTTTTCAGGATGAAATACACGGGAATCTTTTTGAACAGATTGAAACCTCAATAAATTTGCTGTTCACTAAATACATCAAAGCTCTTATCAGTTACGAGGGAATTTCTCGTGTAGAAACTTATGAATACCCAAGAGAAGCCATTCGGGAAGCTTTACTCAATGCTGTTGCCCACAAGGATTATTCGGGTGGGATTCCCATTCAAATCAAAGTGTTCAAAGACCGGTTAATGATTTGGAATGATGGACAATTACCCGAAAACTGGACTATTAATAATCTTTTGATTAATCATGCGTCAAGACCATATAATCCTGATATTGCCAATACATTATTCAGAAGTGGTTATATCGAATCGTGGGGGCGTGGCATTGCTAAAATGACTGAAAAATGCGTAGCGGCAGGACTCCCCAAACCTAATTATTTTTTTGATGGCTCTGACTTTTGGGTAGAGTTCAAAAAAGATGTTTATAATGAGGAATATCTGATTGATCTTGGTTTGAATGAAAGACAGGTAAGGGCGATTCTTTATGTCAAAGAAAATAGTTTTATCACAAATTCTATTTACCAAAAAATGAATAACACAAAACAGACGCTTTCATCAGAAGAACTTAACGAATTGGTAGATAAAGGAATTTTGAAATCGTCAGGTTTAAAAGGTAGAGGAGCAAAATATGTGATATAACCTAATTGTTCGCTAATTGTTCGTTTTGTTCGCTAATTGTTCAGAATGCAGCAATAGTGGGGTTTCAGGCATTCGTAGATTGAGAAATAAAGAATAAATAATGGACTCACAAAGGGCTCAAATAATTTGAAACAATGAAAGAAAAAGACTTAAAACATAGCTTACAGCAAATCTTCGACTTTTCCATTTGGAAAGAGATATTACCTTTATTCTGATGCAGATACCAAGAGCGGACAGGTGGAAGTCCACGCTTTATGTATCAGTTGTTTGAAGATTTTAGCAAACCATCAAATTTTCACAGCCAATGTTTGACCAAGTTGTTTTTTAAAACATTAAACACCCAAAGAACCAATGATGTGTTTTAGATCGATGGTTTGAAAGGAAAGCTGAACGGTTCTCGTGTACCTTACCTGAACGGTATATGTGCAAGGAAAGCCCGCTTCGGGGTTCCTGCCACCAGGCTGCTGGCAATCGCAGGATAGAGGAAAACCACCGGTTAAACGAACTCAAGTCCCAGGCAAAGGAACTTCTGATGAGCGAAAAAGGCCTGAGACACCGAAGTAAACGGGCCACAGAACCCAAAGCCGTGTTCGGACAGCTCAAAAGCAACAATAAGTTTAACCGGTTTACGTTCATGGGATTGGAAAAAGTAGAAATGGAGTTCCTATTGATGACAATTGGACACAACTTTAGAAAAATGGCAGCCAAGGGCCTTTCCACGCTGAAACTTATCTTCCAAATGCCTAAAATGCCCCTTATATTCACCTGTAATATTAACAATGGAGGGCTTGAGGACATCATATTCGCATCAACTCAAAATAGCAACCAAAAATTTGACCAGCATAAAATAGCCGCATAAAAAAAGGCTGCCCTTTTCGGACAGCCCTCTCGTTTAATAAATAGGATTTTCTAAAATAGAAGCTTGTTTATTCTATCAATCCACCATCTTGCAGTTTACTGATAGCTTCCATCATCATCACACCGCTCAATTGGGTGGACAGATCTGTACTTTCTCCAGGGAGATTGTTCCAGTCTGGCCCCACCATCATAGACGGACGGGCGATGCTCTTTGAAAATACCGTTTGCCCATTGAACAATAAAAAGCGCAGGAAATCCTCCCTGTCCACACTACTTATACCCTCCTCCATGGCCAAAAGGGTAAGATACCTTACCATAATGCCTTTGAATAGTCCACCATCGCCCTGGTTCTCATTGTTCAAAATACCACCAGGAGCTATGGACATGCTGTTCAGCGCAGCCTTAGCCGTCCTAACGGCATCTTGGAGATAAGTCGTATTTTGGGTATTCCTGTACAGCTCCAACCCTGCGCCAATGACCACTCCCTGGTTATAGGTAAACAACCACGATTTATCGATTTCCCCGTCTCCATTGCGATTGATTCCGTCCCATGCTATTCCCGTGCTAGGGTCTATCAACGTGTTTTTCAACCATTCGTATAAAGAGACTGCCTGTTCAATATCCTCTTCGCTACCGAACCGTTCGTATAGACGACAGGCCAATATAATGGCTGGTGCATTGGCAGGCGTATTCTTGTAGTCCAGCTGACCTTTTCTCCATGCAACACCACCGCCTTGATGATCGTTGATCCCGGTTTGTATATCTGCCCATAGGATCTCTACCGCGTCCAAATAATCGGCATCTTGCGTTAGGTCATAAGCGCGAAGCGCCGACAATGCCAACCATTCCATATCATCATAGAACTCGTTGGGATAATGTCCGTTGTTGGTTTCCCGGATACCGAGCAACAAGTTTTTCATTTTGGGTACATAGGCCGCGTCTTCTGTACGCTCATACCCATCTACCAGCACATCAAGCATGTGCGCGTTCCACCAATAATGAAAATTGTTGCTGCTGGTATTATTCTCCTTAAAGTACCTGCCATTGGCGGATAGAAACACTTCATAAGTGGTAGCCTGCAAGGAATCTGCTGTAGCATGCCAGGTGTAGTTTACCTGTTCCGTCTCCCTATCTGGATACAGAGGAACCGCTTCATCGCTGCAAGCGCCACACGACAAGCCTAAGAGCATTGCCGCAGTCCATTTCCACATCTTACTTCTAGTACATCTCATAATTTACCTCCTTAGTTTGCGACCGTGACCGAATGCGTATAGGCCTCCACCTCACGATTAAAGATGACCTTCACATGGGCCTTTTTATTATCGACATCCCCATCAAACTTAAACGAATTGTTCCATCTATCATTGGTCACGGGAACCATGAACCAATAAGATGCCTGTGTGGTGGAAGTAGGTCGGTTATTGTCCGTATTTCTGCTGCCGTACCATTCCTCTTTCTCTTCGCCTCCATCGATCACCTTAAACCTGAATTTATATCGCTCGTCACGTCCCCAGCTTTCCTGCTTGAACACGACATCTACATTCTGTACTTCCCATGTACCATTTCCTGTATATGGAATGGTGAACCAAAACGTGTCGTCGGGAGCAAACCAAAGCGCCAGCTCATTTATTTCCGTCATCTGCACGGAAGCATTGTTGAAGTTGAGCTTGATGCGATAAATTTTTTCACCGCTATGCTCGCTGCTACCACCTTCTACGATAATCCCATCCGTATTGATGGAATATACCTGTGCGTTCTCATTCCTTCCATCCAAGAAGCTATAGGAGCCGTTCCCCAATTTGGTATAAATCTCAAATTCGCCATTGGCGATTTGCTTAAAGGCAAGCGCATTGCCTACATCGCTTCCCCCTTCCGAGGCATCGCCCGTGATGTACAACTCACTTGGCAAAGTAGAAAAGCCCATCGGCCTTTCCAAGTGTAGTTTATGTATCGCCACCGCCCTTTGTGCATTGATGCCCTTGGAAGAGACGACGCTCCATAGCACTGTCCCGGTTTCCATGGCCGCAATGCCGGCCATTTCGGCAATTTGATTGAGCCTAGCATGTGTAACGGTGAGGTTGCGCTGCATGCCATTGCCATCTGAAGGCAACCTATACAGGGGATTGGAGAAATCTCCATCTGCTTTGTCGAACACGACCTCATACATCACCAAGCCGTTATCGGCAGCTCTGGCCATTTCCCATTCAAAGGTTTCGCTTCCTGTTCCCAGCTTCACAAAGGCATCATCTTTGGGCAAGTATAGGTTGCTCACCTCGCTCACTTCGGTATGGCTAAGTTCTTTATCCTTATTGCAAGAAGAGTATACCAGCGATGCTATCGCACACAATAGCATACCAAGTTTTATTTTCATATTCATGATCAAATTCAGATTTAATGGTTTCAATTAGTTTTCCCAACCCGGATTTTGTTCTAAGTTGCTGTTCAGATTTCGCTCATCCCTGGGTATGGGCCATAAATAATGCTTATTGCTATCGAAGGTGCGCAAATTGGCTCTTATATAGCCATTATCTTCATTGGCCGGGCCAAACTTGGCACCGTGCGCCCAGCCGTTAAGCACCTGCTCTGCTATCCGCCACCTTCTTATGTCGAATATACGCGTCCCTTCAAAGGCAAATTCACTACGCCTTTCGTTGCGGATCAAATCGCGCAAGCCTTCCTGCGAAAGGTCTGCACGATAATTCAGCGCTTCGGCCTGGGTAAATCCTGCTCGGGTGCGGATAGCCCTTACGGTCAAATCCCAATCTTCTTGTCCCAATTTCACAAGCTCGTTCTTTGCTTCTGCATACATGAGCAATATATCCGCGTATCGTATCAAAATTAGATTGAGTCCCGACAAGAAATTATTGCCATGAGAGGGATCGTAGTACTTGCGCCAATAGTAGCCAGTGGGCGAACTTGCGGTGCCCGGTGCATATTCATCGGCGCTGGCATTTCCCGAACTCGGAGCCGTTCCCGGTTTGATATAGATCGTTTGCACACTTCCATCCGGTCTCCTCCACTGGTATTGGTCATACACGACAGTAGACGCCATCCGTGGATCCCTGTTTTCATAAGCGTTATCTTCATCATAGCCAGAACCTTCTTCGTCTATCCGCTTGCCATTCAGCATGATGTAGCTATCTACCAGTTCTTGCGTCGGAGCAAGGTTATTGAGCCTCGCACCTACAGACAAGGGCGCAAAATCGAAAAAGTTGCTCCATGTCCTAAATTCGGGCACATATTGCATATCCAAGATCACCTCATTGTTGTTTTCGTTTTCAGGCAGGAACAATCCCTCATAGGAAGGAAATAAAGCATAGTTGCCATTAGCTCCATTCATCAAGGATTCACATGTATTGACCACATCTTGCCAACGGCCTTCGTAGAGATACACCCTCGCCTTCAGCGCCAAGGCGGCACCTTTTGTAATACGTCCCCTATCTGCCGCGCCATATGCCGTATTTATGGGAAGATGCTGTGCGGCAGCATCCAACTCGTTCAATATATATTCCACAACCTGGCCTTTGGGGGTTCTGCTTATGTGTAGCGCTTCCTCCAAGCTAGGATCTTGATCCAGCAAAGGTACGGCGCCAAACCAGGTAGTAAGTTGAAAATGCTTCAAGGCCCTAATAAAACGCGTTTCCGCTTTCATCCTAGCCTTCACGTCTTCATTCATAGGAACTTGGTCGATGTTCTGCAAAATCAGGTTACAGGTCTTTATACCCTGATAATGGTACCTCCATTCATCCAGAATACGCCCCAATGCCGGATCGTAGGTACCCGCAGCCAATGAGGTGGAACCTCCGAAATCGCCACGACCGCTGAAAGCATTGTCGGACATGCCCTCATTGGAAAAAAAGCGTTCGCTATTGCCCATCTGCGAGTAGGCCGTATTGAGGATACTTTTCACTTTCTCTTCCGTTGTCCAATAGTTGAGATCGGTAAAATTGTTCTCTGGGATCAAATCCAATCTCTTACAGGCAACGGCCGTCAACATCAAACAAAATGTCAACGCTATTCTATGTCTTCTTTTCATAATCGTTTACTGCATTAAAAAGTGATGTCCAAACCCATTCCATAATAGATCAAGGTAGGGTATGCCCTACCACTGTTGGCGCCATCGTTCCGGAGGTTGCTATCAAACTCGGTGATTTCCGGATCGATAAACTTCACGCCAGACAGGGTGAAGAGATTCTGCCCGGAAAGGTACACCCTGCACTTTTGCAAACCGATTTTGCCTACCACGCTCGAAGGCAGGCTATAACCTAGTTGGATGTTTTTCAATCTCAAATAGGCGGCATTATACAGATACATATCAGAACCCCTCCTAAAGTTATTGATGTTGGAATTGCTATTATTGGCCGATAGTTGCGGATAGCGCGCATTCGGGTTAGCAGGCGTCCAGTAGTCCAGCTGATGTTGGTACATGGTCAATCCATAGTTGAAATGATAGGGTTCAACCAGCTCTCCCCTGATCATCATGGTACGCTTGCCTACTCCCTGAAGAAAAAGATTCAAGTCCAAGCCCTTAAAAGACACCTGGTATTGGGCACCATAATTAAACCTGGGAAACGGATTGCCAAACACGAACAAGTCGTTGTTGTCTATCACCCCATCGCCATTTACATCCACGTACCTGTTATCGCCCGGCTGCACATTCAGCCCCGGAGGCTTTGGCCCAGCGTTGACGTCGTCGATGGTCTGGAAGTAGCCATCTCTTTTCAGTCCCACATAGGAATTAAAAGGAAATCCCTCCTTGAGTAGTATCTGCAATTCCTCCACACCTTGCAAGCGTTGGTTGCCCTCGAAATAAAGTACTTCATTGTGCGAATCGCCCACGTTCAATGTCAGCATATGCCTAAAAAGCCTACCTTGCTGCGTGTACGTTGCCGCTAGCTCCCATCCTTGGTTGCGTACCTTTGCGGCATTAAAATCGGGCAGGCTAGTTCCAAAAACACCGGGCACCTGTGGTGGAATCAAGATATCACTTGTTACCTTATTGAAATAATCGGCCGATACGGTCAGTTTATCGTTCAAGAAAGTCAAATCCAAGCCGATATTTAAGGTGGCGGCCCTTTCCCATCTGAGATCGGGATTGGCAAAGTTGTACCCTGTGCCTCCCACACCTACGTTATTGAAGCCGTAGGCGTTCTGAAAGGTAAAATAGGTGGTTTGGTACTGGAAATTGCCGACGTTTTGATTACCGACCACACCGTAGGAACCTCTCAACTTGGCATCACCGATCCGTTCTTTGTAGAAATCCATGAAACTTTCGTCGCTCAGCCTGTATCCCGCCGATATGGACGGGAAGAAGCCCCAACGATTATTCTTTCTAAACTTGGACGATCCATCTACACGAAAATTAAATTCGGCATAGTACTTTTCGTCATAGGTATAAGAAGCTCTTCCAAAAAGCGAGTTTAGACTATTTTCCGTCGCAGTCTGGTTGCTATTGCTGGAATTTGTGCCGATCACCGTTTCGGTGATGGGGGTGCCCAATTCCGGATCCGTATAACGCCTATATATGGAAGACATCCTGCTACCAAAATTCTCATTGGATACGCCCACCAGTACGGCTACGTCGTGCCGAGCGAAACTCTTATTGAACTCCGCCATAAATTGCGTGTTTAGTTCCAAGCTTTTATAGGCTTCGTCATTGGTATTTTGGTCTGCTCCCGATACGCCCGATGGGTAGAAATCCACCCGCATGGTTCGCGCAAACTGGTTGTTTGCTTTCAGGCTACCGCCAAAAACTCCTCTTAACTTCAAAAAGTCGGTTACTTTCATCTCTGCGCTCACATTGGCAAATAAATTATCGTCCGTATAGTTCCGAAAACCTCCTTGCTCCAGTACACCTAGCGGATTGAACTCAGTCAATACATCATTGGTCAGGTACCTACCTTCATCGTCTTTCATGCGGTAATATAAGGGCACCCTGGCTGCATCGACCATCAGCGTTTGCGTAGAAGAGGAATGGTCCTTGTTCTCGCTTCGTGCATAGGCCATCTGCGTGGCCAGACGCAACCTACCGACCTCATTGGTCAGGTTAATGCGATAATTGTAGCGTTTCAGGCCGTAATCTGGCCCCACGAAGTTGCTCTGCTGATTGAAGTACCCAGCCGAGACGTGATAGGTGGAAGAGGCATTGCCTCCCGAGAGGCTCAGGTTATGGTTTTGCTGTATAGCCTGCTGCAGGATGCCGTCTACAAACCATTCTTCATCTCCGTCCTCCTGAAACTGCCTAATCTGCGACGGACTGTATACGGGTTGTAGACCGGCATTTACGGCCGATTGATTCCGCAACATGGCGTTTTCATAACCATGGACGGGCTTGAAAAACATATGGGGATCGTTCATGCCCAACAAACCATTGTAGGCCAGCACGCTCCTCGAATCCTTGCTACCTTGTTTGGTAGTAATCAATACCACGCCGTTATTGGCCCTAGAACCATATATCGCCGCACTTCCGGCATCCTTCAACACGGAAACAGAAGCAATATCGGCAGGGTTCAATAAATTGATGTCTCCCCCCACGATACCGTCGATGACCACCAAGGGGCTGTTGTTGCCCAGCGTGCTTATCCCCCTGATGTTGAGATTGATACCCCCACCGGGTTCAGACGACCTTTGCTGTACCACCAAACTGGGGGAAACACCTTGCAGGGCCTGTGTTGTATTGACCACTGGCCTGCCTTCAAAAGCACTGGTTTGTACCTGATCTACAGCAGCTACGACATTCCTTCTTTTTTGCGTGCCATATCCTACGACCACTACTTCATCCAAGGCCGTATTGGATGTCTTCAAGACGACGTCTATCGATGTCCTTCCATTCACCTCTACGGTGAGGTCCTCAAAGCCAATAGCTCTAAAGGTAATGGTGCTCACCGTTTGTGGGGAAGTGATGGTATATAGCCCATCAGCATTGGATGTCGTATTGATGCCGTTATCCGTACGGATACTGACACCCGGAACAGTCTCTCCATTTTCGTCCGCTACCCTGCCCGATATCTTCATCTGCTTTGTTATGGTAGTAGCAGCATCCGTACCGTTCCTTTGAACTATAATAATGGTATTATTATCTCGCTTATAAGTGTATGGCGTATTGCGAAAGCAATAGTCCAATACCTCATCGACCGATTTGCTCGTCATGTCGATGGTTATCGGCTCCATCTTTTCGAGCACTTGTGCATCGCAGAAAACCCGCACATGCGCTTGCCTTTGTATTTCCAGGAAGATTTCTTCTAGGCGTATGTTGCTCTTCCTTATCGTTATATCCTGGGCAAATCCCTTGGCATTGACCTGACTAACCAGTATTACAATAGACAGAAAAAGCATCTTTGCAATCAACACTCCACGTAGTGGAAGACCGCAGTTTTTCTTCAATAGAATCTTAAAATAAAATAGGTTCATAAATTTAGCTTTGGTTATTCCTTCTCAGTATACCTACTCACAGGAATCATATTTCCTGCTTATCCCTTAAAAAAACACGCTTTATAGTTTCTTCACCATCACCCTCCTTCCTACTAAATCCAACTTGATCCCCCCGGTTTCCTCCAACATTTTGAACACATTGCTTACCTGATCGTATTTGGAAATACTACCCCAAAATCGCTTATCTGGGATACCATCCACATATACGATCTCCACGTCGTACCAACGAGCTATCTTGTCCATCACCTGCTCTATGCGTTCATAGTTGAACATAAAATAGCCGTCTTTCCAAGCGGTGGCATATAAGGTCTCCACTTGCTTGACCGATGGCTTTCCATCATCGGATATGCGTGCTTCGTCTCCCGGTTTCAAAACAATTTCATGTCCTTTGGAAGAAAGTTTCACTTTCCCTTCTACCAAGGTGGTATAATTGGCATCTTCTTGATAGCTGGCTATATTGAACTGGGTGCCCAATACCTCTACGTCCATTTTGGGAGCATGGACAATAAAAGGCTTTTGAACCATTTTGGCCACCTCAAAATAGACTTCTCCCGATACTTGTACTTCCCTTTTATCGGTGTTGAAATTGCTGGGAAAACGAATGGTACTGGAAGCATTGAGCCACACCTTCGTGCCATCGGACAGAACGAGTTTGTACTGCCCCCCTTTAGGTGTGCTCAGCACATGTTCTTCCATCTTGCCAGACAGATTGGCCGTAGCTACAGCCTCCAATATGCCCTTTTTCTCCTTAAAGTGCGTGGCTCCAGAGAACTCGATGAGGCTATCCGATGGGTTTGCATCCAGATAAATCTGTCTACCATCTGCCAATAGCAGCATGGCCTTATCGCTGCCCGGGCTGACTACAGGATTCTCCTCAGACAGTAAATCCCTTTCTGTTTTATGGAGATCTACGAAAAACCACGCGGTGGAAAACAACAATACCACTGAGGCAACTTTTAGGAATACCGAGCCCCATCTTATCCTTTGCCCTTGTATAGGCACTGTGCTTCCTATACCAGACTCTATGCCCTTACTGATACGGGCAATCACATCGGCTTCTATGTCCGTATCAAAATTATTGGCTTGCTCATAAAGGTTTAGCACCTTCCGAGCCTCCTTCTTGGGAAGACGCTGTACCCAAGCACGGAATGCTTCCATATCGCTTTCCGTGCTTTGTCCACACCTTACCTTTTCCAGGAACTCTAAAAATTTATATTGGTTCATATAGCTAAAGACACCTATAGCTATGGAAAGGACCCCTCTAGAAATTCAGAAAAATTAAATTAACCGAGGTTTTGTATCATGGCGACCATGTAAACAACCGAAATGGTCAGTTCGCCATGGCTGGCCAAAAAGACCCTGACCGATGCCAATCCCTTGTACAACTGCTTTTTGACCACATTTTTGGAAATATGGAGACGTGCGGCAATTTCATCGAGCGATAGATCCTCTTTGGTCTTGAGCTCCACAATGATTTTTCTTTTGGGGGGTAATTGCTGTATGGCTCGATCTGCCAATAGCAAATGTTCTTTAAGGATCACCGTTTCTTCGGGGCTCTCGAACGCGGCGTCATCTGCCACGGCAATGGCCACCTTCATGGCCGCATATCGCCCTTGCTTCCGTATCTCGTTCAGCAATTTGTTTCTCGTAGCGCGAAGCAAATAGGCCTTGATATGCTGTACGGAAGACAAGCCAGACCGGTGTTCCCACACTGCAATAAAAATCCGTTGGGTAATCTCTTCACTCAAATCAGTATCAGCGGTTATGGCATACGCATAATTGTACACCTGATGGAGATACCTACTATAGAGCACACGAAAAGCTTCGCGATCGTCTTGGCGACCTAAGCGCACCAAAAGATCCTTATCGGAAATATGCATCATATACCACCCTATTAGACCTGCCTACCGAGCAAATACGGATAGAAGCCATGAACTAATTGCGAATAAATAGATTTATAACTTTTGTAAAGTAAAAAATAAAAAACCGTTTTAGCAACTATTAATCACAAATAATAAAGGAGGAAAAGTATCCGCATCAATACCTCGCCCGAAATATCAAATTATTTGGCAATAATGGCTAAATTCGCCCCATGTATTCACTTAGCGAGCTACAGGATATTGTCAGCCAGTCCATAGCAGAAAAGAAATTTCCTCAAGAACCACATTTACTTTATGAACCCATAACCTATTTCCTGCGCTTGGGCGGAAAGCGGTTAAGGCCTGTACTCACGCTGATGGCTAGCGATCTCTTTGCAGTCGATATCAAACCGGCCATCCCTGTGGCATTAGCGATCGAAGTATTTCACAACTTCACGCTCATGCACGACGACATTATGGACAAGGCTCCTTTGCGTCGCGGGCAGCCTACCGTACATGAGAAATGGACGGTGAATACGGCCATCCTTTCTGGCGATGCCATGATGATACTCAGCTATCAACTATTGGCAGAAGTACCGCAACAGTACTTATATGAAGTACTCCGCGTGTTCAACAAGATGGTATTGGAAGTATGTGAAGGCCAACAGTACGATATGGAATTTGAATCCAGGGAATCGGTAAGCGAGGACGAATATATTCAAATGATTCGGCTGAAGACTTCGGTGTTGATAGGCACGGCGCTGAAGATTGGAGCTATATTGGCCAACGCACCCGCAGAGGATGTGGAACATATCTATGATTTTGGTGTCAACATGGGCATTGCTTTCCAAATTCAAGATGATATACTGGACGTCTACGGCGATCCAAGCAAGTTTGGCAAGCAGGTGGGAGGAGATATCCTGGAAAACAAAAAAACCTGGTTGCTCATCAAGGCCATGCAATTGGCTACAGGCGAAAAGCTAGGTTTATTGCAATCGTGGATCAGCAATAGAAATCCCCACGATGCAGAAGAAAAGGTGAAAGCGATCACTGCCATCTATGACCAGCTCGAGATCAAACAACAGGCCGAGAAGCTGAAAAATACTTTTGCTGACCGTGCATACCAAGCCCTTGAACAGATAAAAGCTCCCGAGCAACGGAAACAGGCATTGAAAGTATTCGCCGCCAAGCTGCTCATTAGGGAGAACTAGTTTGCGAATAGCTTATACACCTTCTTATCTACCCACGCCGGAATCCATTTGTTAAAAAATACGGCCAATTTGCCTTGCGTGGTGAGCACCAGCGTTCGCTGTCGCTTGGCCATGGCCTTTGCAATCCGTTTGGCCACAAGCTCGGCTTTCATCATCTTACCTTCGTCCATATTGGTCTCGCCCGTTTGCTTCCCATCTTTATCATAAGCGGTTTGCCTAATATGGGATGCTGTGAAACCAGGACAGGCGAGCAGTACGTGCAAGCCCGAATACAGGTTTTCCACGCGCAAGGACTCTAAGAAACCATGTATGGCAAATTTGGATGCCGAATAGCCGCTGCGTCCGGGCAATCCCCTATAACCAGCAATGGAAGAAACGGCTACCAAAGACCCCTTGGATTTGAGCAATTCGGGCAAGGCGTATTTGGTGCAATAGACCGTACCCCAAAAGTTGACGTCCATCAGGCGCCGCAGCACCTGAAGTGCTACCTCGTCAAAGGTAGCACGCATGCTCACACCCGCGTTATTTATCAATATATCTATTCGTTTGAAGGTCATCATAGCCTGAGCAATCAACTGCTTACAATCCTCTTCTACCGAGACATCGCAAGCCACGGCCACGGCTCGTATGCCATGAGCTGCCTCCAGCTCCTGTGCTATCTGACATAGGTCTACGTATCGCCTAGCACCCAGCACCAAGTTAGCCCCTTCGGACGCCAGATGCCTAGCCAATGCCAATCCAATACCCGAAGTAGCACCAGTAATAACTACTACCTTTTTCTTGTAAAACATACGCAAATTGATCGTTAAGCTATATTCTTGCCATAAGGCACCCGGGTGAGTATAGACCTGCCCAGCGTCACCTCGTCCACATATTCCAATTCGCCCCCAAAAGCTATTCCCCTGGCTATTGTACTTATCTGTATGTCAAAATCCTTAAGCCGCTTATAGAGGTAAAATATGGTGGTATCGCCCTCCATAGTAGCGCTCAATGCCAATATTACCTCCTCCACCTCGCCCTTAGCCACCCGTTCTATCAAGCTTTCTATCTTTAGGTCGGAGGGGCCTATGCCGTCCATAGGAGAGATAAGCCCGCCCAATACATGGTACACGCCTTGGTATTGATTGGTATTCTCGATGGCCATCACGTCCCGGGTATCTTCCACCACGCAGATCATCCGCTTATCGCGTTTAAGTGAATTACAGATCTCGCAGACATGCTGATCGGAAATATTGTGGCATAGCTCGCAAAAGCAAACTTCGGTTTTCAGCTTCAGCAAAGACTCGCTGAACCTAGATACCTCCGCATTGGGTTGGTCCAATAGGTGGAGTACCAAGCGCAAGGCCGTCTTTTGCCCAATTCCCGGCAAACGACTAAATTCATTGACCGCTGCTTCCAGCAGCTTGGATGAAAAGTTCATTGTACAAACTTACGTGATTTTACAGATCGAACAAAACGCATCCGCACTTGTTCCCTTATAACATTAAATCAATGTCATCATGTGGGAAACAAAGCAAGATAGCCTATACAAATCATTCGAGTTCGAGAATTTCTCCCAAGCCTTTGCCTTTATGGTTCGGGTAGCTTTATTGGCCGAAAGCCATAAGCATCATCCCAAATGGACCAATGAATGGAACAAGGTGGAGATATGGCTCTCATCGCACGATGCAGGCAATAAAGTGACAGAGAAAGACGAGGCCTTGGCTAAGGAGATAGACCAATTGCTTTGAAAACACAGAGAACGATTATTCTTCTATTTCGTCGCTGTACAGGTACCTGATCTCATTGCGCAGGTTGTACCTGGAGGCCATCACCTCTCCATAGGCGCCTGCCGTCCGAATGGCGATGAGGTCTCCCCTATGGGAAACAGGCAGGGTTACCTCTTTGCCAAAACAGTCTGTACTTTCGCATATCGGTCCTACCACATCGTATTTTACAGCTTCGCCATGCGGAGCATCCATAGAAAGGCGTTCTATCTTATGATAGGCCTGATACAGTGCGGGGCGCATCAATTCGGTCATGCCGGCATCCAAAACGAGGAAATTCTTTTTGAGTCCATTTTTAACATACAGCACCCTGCTTACCAATGTTCCACATTGCGCCACCAAGGCACGGCCCAGCTCAAAATGCACCTCCTGCCCCGGAAACTTGGGGAGAAATTGATCGAAAATAGAAAAGTAAGCTTCGAAATCGACGATGGGCCGCTCATCAGGCTCCTGGTAGTCAACACCAAGGCCTCCTCCCACGTTCAACACCTTCACTCTATAGCCTCGCTCATCAAACCACTGGTTAAACTCATTTACCTTTGTGCATAGGCTCTTGAATACGTTGAGATCCGTGATTTGCGATCCAACATGAAAATGGATCCCTATCAGTTCTATATTTTCCTGGTTGGCTTTCAGGGTAGCAAGGCAGTCGTTCAGCTCCCAAGTTTTGATGCCAAACTTGTTTTCATCCAGTCCAGTGGTGATATAATGGTGCGTATGGGCATCTACATTGGGATTGATACGCAAGGCCACACGGGCTTTTGCCGACTTTGCCCGTGCCAGCTGCGATATAACGGATAGCTCCTGTACAGATTCCACGTTGAATGCGAAAATACCCGCATCCAAAGCTTGGTTGATTTCCTTATCCGATTTACCCACACCTGCAAATACGATCTTGTCGGGAGAAAAGCCTATTTCTACGGCCTTCAGCACTTCATTGCCACTCACGCAGTCTGCCCCTATGCCAGCCTGTTGTATATACTGTAAAACTCTATCGTTGAAATTGGCCTTGAGAGCATAATGTATATGGTATCCGTAAGGTGCGGCAGCATCCACGGCTTTTTGTAAGGTATCCCGAAGCAAGGACAGGTCATAATAGTAAAGGGGAGTTTCCCTTCGTTCAAGCTCGGCAATAATATTTTTCGTAAACATGTTGTGTTGATATCCCATTAAAATAAACGATCGTGCAAGGAGCGTAGTGCCTCCACCTTGTCATTGGTATCCACCAAGATAGATATATTGTATTCACTTCCTCCGTAAGAGATCATACGAACGGGGATATGTTTCACGGCATCGAGCACGCGCGCTACATAGCCATGTGCGTTCATGCTGAAGTCGCCGACCACACAGATGATCGTCTGGTCGGTATCTATCGTCACTTTCCCAAAGTCGTTCAGCTCCTTTTCGATTTCGGCCAGATAACGAGTTTCGTCTATGGTAAGCGACACGGCAACTTCCGCCGTAGTGATCATATCAATGGGAGTCTTATAACGCTCAAATACCTCAAACACCCTGCGCAGGAAACCATATGCCAATAGCATACGCGAAGAGTGGATATGAATGGCCGTAATACCGTCCTTTGCCGCTATGGAACGAATTTGCCCTTTGGCAGCACCGTCCTTGCTGATCAAGGTGCCAAATGCGCTGGGATCCATCGTATTTAGCAGACGTACGGGAATACCATAGCGCTGTGCCGGGAATACACTCTGTGGATGCAGTATCTTGGCTCCGAAATAAGCGAGTTCCGCTGCCTCGTCAAAGGTGAGGTGGGCTATGGGTTTCGTGTTTTTGACGATGCGCGGATCGTTGTTATGCATACCGTCAATATCTGTCCATATCTGTATCTCATCGGCCCTGATAGCCGCACCTATCAGGGATGCCGTATAATCACTTCCCCCTCTCCGCAAATTGTCGATCTCACCAAAGGAATTCCTGCATATATAACCCTGGGTGATAAAAAAATTATGATCTGCGTTGGCCTTCAACAACTTGCCCAGTTCCTCACCGATGTAGTCGATCATAGGCTCATTGTCTTCATCAATTTTCATGAAGTCTAGCGCAGGCAACAATTTGGAGCGAACCCCTATCTCCGTTAGATAAAAATGGTACAGAGTAGTGGATATAAGCTCTCCTTGTGCCAATATAACTTTTTCTTCTAAAGGAGTAAATAGCTCAGTGGCAAAGGAAGCGATCAAATTGAAGTGATAGTCTATCAGCTCTTTTCCGTTCAACTTGCCTTCTTGCGTCGCAAACAGCTCATCGACAAAATCCTTGTATTTGGCATGCAGTTCCTTGATCAGTATTTCGGCTTTCTTTTTATCGCCTGTCGAGTAAGCCGAAGCAATTTCTACCAAAGCATTTGTCGTGCCAGATACGGCAGACAGTACCACGATCTGACGTTCCGCGGGATTGACGATGTCCAGAAGCTTTTTCATACGCTCGGGACTTCCCACAGAAGTACCACCAAATTTTAAAATTTTCATCTTGATTATTTCCGTTATTTGCCACCCCGAACCGCTCTTGCACGTTGCCTATCAGGCTAAGCTGATGCGTTTAGGAGATTGGGCGCTAAAAATAGAACAATTGAAGCGAATTACAAAAAGCTTTTTTATTTTGCCTTTTTATATTCTTCGTCCAGTAAAAGCTGTATGATTCCATCTACCAGTCCTACCTGAGGGACGATAATCTGTTTTGCCCTGCCCCAGCGCATGGCTTGCAAAAAAATCGTACAGGCGGGCACGATCACGTCCGCCCTATCGGGCTTAAGGCCCAAGATATCTATCCTTTCCTGCAGGCTATGCTCTTTTATAAATTCATATTGTTTCCGCAGCTTGATGTACGATATCGGATTACCTGGCTTCAGATTGGCCATGCTTTTCAACTTGTTTATATTGCCTCCCGTACCAATGGCCACAAAATCCCCTATCTGCTTTTTGTACCCCTTCACCCACTGCTTCATGGATTCCCAAGTTTCCTTTTTATCCTGACCATCCAGGATGCGGATGGTACCCAAATTGAAGGAGCAGGCATCTATTAGCTTTCCCTTTTCAAAGAGCGAAAGCTCTGTGCTTCCTCCCCCAACGTCTATATAAAGGTAATTCTTGCCCTTTTCCAAGCGTTCCTCCACATGACTGCTATAAATGATCTCCGCCTCACGAGCCCCGTCTATTATTTCCAAATTGATACCTAGGTCAGCAATTTTCTTTACCAGATATACTCCATTTTTAGCTTCGCGCATGGCCGATGTAGCACAGGCCATATACGGCCCCACCTCAAATACATCCATTAGATTTCGAAAAGCCTGCATGGACTTCAACAGAGCGTCTGCCTTTTCATCGCTTATGTATTTTTTCGTAAACGCATCCTTTCCCAAGCGCAACGGTATCCGTAACAACGTGTTTTTGGTAAATCCAAACCTACCATCAGACTCCTTTTGCTTCTCGGCAATAAGCAACCGAATGGCATTCGACCCGATATCTATCGCTCCATATCTCATATCAATTGTTTTTCGCTTTTAAGTACCTATATATTTCATGTTGCGCCCTATGCACCTCTTCGGCAGGTTTCCGAGTGGCATATTTCCATTTCTTATTGCTCTTCATTTCCCTAGCCTTTGTATTATCCCGCAATTGGATATCGATCATATCCCGAACTTCTTGTTGTATCCGCTTGTCCAATATAGGAAAGCTAACTTCTACCCGCCTATCTAAATTGCGCGTCATCCAGTCGGCAGAAGACAAATACATCAGCTCTTGGCCACCATTGCCAAAAATATATACGCGAGCATGCTCTAAGTACCTATCTACTATGCTGCGCACCGTGATATTTTCGCTAATGCCTTTGACACCTGGCACAAGACAGCACATCCCCCGAACGATGAGCTGTATCTTCACTCCAGCACAGCTTGCCTCATATAGTTTCAATACCATTTGCTCATCAGACAAACTATTCATCTTCAAAATCATATAGGCTTCTCCTCCTCCCCTGGCCCGTTTCATCTCTTTATCTATCAAGCCCATGAACTTGTTTCGCATATCCGTTGGTGATGGAACGAGCACCCTGCACTTTTTGTTCAATTTCCCACCAAACATCCTTTTAAAAATGTAAGACAGGTCGTAGGTGATGTCTTTGTTGGTTGTAAATAGGCTGTGATCGCAATAGGTCTTCGCACTCTTCTCGTTGAAATTCCCTGTAGCCAAATTGGCGTAATGCTGGATTTTCCCGTGCTCGCGCCTAGATACCAAGCAAATCTTGGAGTGAACCTTGATTTCCAACGGGCTAAAGGAAACTTTCACCCCTCCCTCTATGAGCTTATTGCTCCAGAAGATATTGGCTTCCTCGTCAAACCTTGCTTTGAGCTCAATGAGGCAATTGACGTGTTTGCCGTTTTTTGCCGCGTTGATAAGCGCATTGATCACCTTACTATTCTCGGCCAGGCGGTACAGCGCTATATTGATTTCGGAAACCTTGGGATCCATTGCTGCTTCGCGCAAGAAGTGAATGATATAATCAAAAGATTGGTATGGAAGACTGACTAGAAAATCACTTTTGGCAATCTGTGAGAAGATACTCTTGCCCAACTGAAGCCCCGCAATGGGCAAGGGCGGCATGGGTTGATACTCCAAATCTTCTACTCCAATATTGGGAAATGATATGAAATCCCTGAAATTAAGATATAAACCGCCAGGGATAAGCGTTTCCTGTGGGATATACATATTTCGCACAAGAAAGTTCAACATATCCGTAGGTATTTCGCGCTCGTACAGAAGCCTCATGGGCTTGCCCTTTCCACGAGTTTGCAAGCTTTTTGTCAGAGCAACTATAAACTTCTCATTTACATTAGGATCTATATCTAGCTCGGCATCTCGCGTAAGTTGAATAGCATAGGCTTCTATTTTATCATGTTCAAAAATAAAAAAAAGCTCATCCAAGCAATAACGAATTGCATCTTCCAACAGTATGACATACCTTCCGCCACTGGAGCTGGGTAGCTGCAAAAACCGATCAAGAACTTTTGTAGGAATCTCCACCAAGGCATAGCGTTTCCTTTTACCTTGTATAAGCTTCACCAGAAAATAGATCCGTCTGTCCTTGAGCTCGGGAAACTCACCTTTTGCATAGTTACTTTTCAGTATCAATGGCACTAGGTTGGGCATAATCTTTTCTCGAAAATAATGCCTTACGTAATTCCCTTTTTCCTCATCCAGTTCTCCACTTTTGATAACGTAGATGCGATGTGAAGCCAGCTGTGGGATAATCTCCTTTTCAAAAAGGTAATCGAAGTGTTGTTCCTGACGCAACACGATGGATTTAATTTCATTCAATATCCTTTTGGGACTAAATCCCAGCAAGTTCTTGGTCTTTGTATTAAGCTTGCTAAGTCTATTGAGCGTTGCCACACGAACCCTGTAGAATTCATCCAGATTGGAAGAAAAAATAGCCAAGAAACGCAACCTCTCTATCAAGGGTACTTGATGGTCCGAGGCCTCTTGTAGCACCCTATCGTTGAATGCCAGCCAACTGATTTCCCTATTGACATACGGCAATCGTCTATTCACTGTGACTAGGTACGACATAAAAAAGCGGTTTCTTTAGATTCAGTTATTCCATACGTCCAGCTCCAGCAATTCCATCTGCCATAAAATCTGTTCGGCAGTGATTGGATAAGGTTTGCCTAGCCTAATTTGCTCATATACGGCATCGAACAGCTTGCTATAGTTCCCTTTCAATCCGTCCCTAAAACTCACTACTTTATCTCCCACCTCGTCCACTACCGTCAGTAGACCTTCCTGTCCAGCTTCCTCTACGCCATAATCGGCATCACTAGGCAGCACCCCTTCCTGCAACTGCAATTCCTGCACATCTGATCTGGATTTCTGGAACGAGCCCTTGACACCATTTACCACATAGCCTGGCAGTGGCTGTGCTGCCAAAAGACTTCCCGTAACATATACCATGAACCCATTGGGATAGCTGAGTATAAAACTGAAGTAATCATCCACTTCCGAACCTGGTCTATGTGAACCACAAACTTTGATGGCCTTCAAAGGTTTGCCGAACAATGAAATTACCTGATCCAACATATGTGGCCCCAAATCATATGCTAGACCACTAGCCTCCTGCTTTATTTCTTTGAAAAGTTTCGCACTCTTTGCCAGTCGATAGCGATCGAATCGCACGTGAAATTCAATCAGGTCTCCAAGTATGCCGCTCTGCATTACCTGCTTCACAGCCTTGAAATCGCTGTCCCAACGCCTGTTTTGAAACACCATGCATTTTTGTCCACTTTTCTCGGCCATTTCAAAAAGCTCCTTTGCTTCCTTGCTATTATTTGCGCAGGGTTTCTCAATCAAAACGTCCTTGCCAGCGAGCAAGGCTTGCTTGGCATAGGTGTAGTGGGTTTGGTTAGGTGTATTGACAATGACAAGCTCTATATCCGGATCGTTTATTAACTCCTCTACAGTATCATAACTGATAATATGAGGATAGCGCTCATTGGCTATCTTTCTGGATCTTTCCACCACGGCACGAAAAATAAAATGCTTGTTTATCTCAAGAAATGGCGCGTGAAATACCCTTCCCGACATACCATAGGAAAGGATACCTGCTACTACGGGTTTTATGGACATGATCTATATTCTTTTAGGAAAAACAACAAATAAAAAAACACTTATAGCCCATGCTTGTTTCGTGCACAGCCTACAAGTGTTCAAAAACATCTATTCCAAGAACACCTTAAATGGTGCCATGTACCTTTAATGGTGCGAAGAATGACCTTCAGAAGGTGCTATGGAGGCTAACGTCTCCTCCAATGCAGGCAACACCTCTTGGGCATAGTCCCTCAATGGCAAACTAGTATTGCGCTCTACTTGTTTGAACTGCGCTATTACCTTTTGCTGGTTCTTAACCGATGATTTCAGGTATGCTTCTCCCAAAACATCCGCCTGCGCTGAGTCAAGACCATGAGCCAGTTCAAATTTGGCCAAACCGGGCTGCGGAATGAGCACATCGGCATCGGTGGCAAGTTGGGCAACCTTTTCCAATATTGCCTGATACTGGACAGATACCTTACTGGCCACCTGCTTAGCCTCGCCACTACCCTTGGCATCCAGCTGCTTGGCAAAGGCAACTTCGTCACTTGCAGTTTGATAAACCGCTCTGAAAAAGGTATAAGCCTCGTTATCGGCCTTGGTAGCATTGGTAAGATACAAGTTGTTCGGCGTTTTGTTATCACCTACAGTGGTACATGCATTCATAGAGACCAATGTCGCAACAGCCAATGCCCCTGAGAGAAATCCTCTTTTTTTGCTCTTCATCTAAAAAACATTTTTATAATGGCGGTACGCGCTATCGCTTGATGACCACCATTTGGTTAATAGCCTTTATTTATCTTATATGGTCTACAAAAATATATTTTTTATTTATAAACCTTTAAACTTTTAAACGTAAACTTTCCTAAAGTTCGAAACCTCCCTCGACTAACTTTCCTAAAGTTCCAAACTTTAGGAAAGTTTAAAACGTCGGAACTTTAGGAAAGTTTAAACTTATTAAACCAAATTTCTTCCAGCATTGACGATGCCGTAAACCGTACGTGTCAATAACTTGCTTAGCACTTCATATTGCGGATCACTATTTTCCGTTTTATGGAGCATCTTGATCGCGTAATGCTGGATAATAACGAGTGGCTGGATAATTTTCTCCCTGATGGAAATAGACTTGCGTTCTATCGGATACTTCTCCATTAACACCTTGCTATCGCTCAAACGCAAGACATATTCCTTGGTGAGGTAGAACTCATCTCTCAGCATCACATAAAAATTTCCAAACTCCGCGTCTTTCTCCAAATAAGAAGTGATATCGAAATTAGATTTAGACATGGCCATGATACTGTTGTCAATGATCGTTCTAAACATACCAGAACTATGGTACAGCCTAGCCACCTCATCCCAGCGACCGTCCTTATCGGCCTGTTGCAGGGCAGTGCCAAGACCATAAAAGCCCGGCACGCTTTGTTTCAATTGAGACCATGCCGTAACGAAACTAATGGCCCTCAGGTCTTCTAGGCGCAACTTGGCCTCCGAGTTGCGCTTCACTGGCCTACTGCTGATATTAATGGATGATAAAAACTTAAGAGGGCTCAACTCTTCCAAGTAACGCAAGAAGAGCGGGTCGTGCCTTAAACTCATAAACTTCTGATGGCTATAGTGGGCCATCTTATCGATCAATTCCTTCTCTTCACTGTCAAGTGTATCCCCTGGATTTTTGTGCATGGCCGAAGCAATCCCCGCATGTAGCAACTGTTCGATATTGAACCTTGCCGAATCAAAAGAACCGTATTGACTACTGATGGTTTGCCCTTGGATAGTCAATTGGATATGATTGTTGGCAATCTCCTCTCCCATCGAAGCATAGAAATTATGCGTCTTACCGCCGCCGCGTGCGGGAGGTCCTCCACGACCGTCAAAGAATGTCAAATCAACATCAAACTCACGAGATATGGAAGTGAGATCGATCTTCGCCCTATAGATGGACCAGTTGGCCATGAGGTAGCCCCCATCCTTTGTGCTATCGGAGAATCCAAGCATGATGGTTTGTCCATTGCCAAGAAATGCCAAATGCGCAGCATATGTCTTATGAGAATAAAGCGTCCTCATCACATCTTCTGCCCTTTCCAGATCGTCCACCGTTTCAAAAAGCGGAACAAAATCCACATAAAGTTCGTCTTGCTTCCAACCACACCACAAAAACAACTGCATGAGCTCCAGAATATCCGAAGCTTGTTGGCAATTGCTAATGATGAAACGATGGCAAGCTTTTGTCCCTCCCGCCGATTGTATGTCCTTTACATATCGAATGGTGGCTATTGTATCTTTTACCAATGGATCTGCATCGTCTCCGAATGATAGGTCCAATTCATTGAATTGTATTGCCTTTACTTTATCCTCTTCCGGAAGATCGAAAAAGTTGGCTTTTATTGTGGTCTCCTCGGGATATTTCTCCGACAGATAGGCAAATGTTTCGCGCAGCACGCTACTGTCTTGCCTGATATCAAGCGAAGCAAAGTAGTTGCCAAAGATTTTCACCTTACGTAGAAGATCGTCCACAATATTGATGAATAGGCTATCGTGATAGTCGCGGATCACCCTTTTAATCTCTTCCAGGTTGTCGATGATTTCTTCCTTTACATCCTGCGGCTTGTCCGAGGGATTAAAGCTGTTTTCATAGAAAAGATCTTGCAGCCTCGCCATGTACTTCTCTACCCCTTTGAAAGTAATGCGTCTTTTCAGTATTCTAAAATCACGGTAATAGCAGCGGAACAAAATGGTCCTCAGCAGTGCTGACACCTCTTTGGTGCTTTCCACACTTACGTTCGGATTTCCATCCCTATCGCCTCCTGGCCAAAAGCCTAGTTCTATTATCTGCCTTTCATCCTCTGGGGAGATATCGAAAGTCTCGTCAATGGTTCTTTGGATATCCGAAGCAGCGTGATAGAACACGTGCTCTAGAAACCAGGCCAAACTTCTCGCTTCATCTACCGGGGTAGGCTTTGCCAAGCGCAGAAAAGGCGTTTTCCCCAGCTGCTGCAACAACAGGTTTATGGTATTGATGTCGTTCTCTTTCAGAGCATGGGTCAGATCATTGATAATAGCCAATACTTCACCGGGATAGAACTGTGTGGGATGCGCCGTAAGCACTAGGCGAAGAGAGAAATCCTTCAACTTATCCAATACCTGATTGCGAAATTCGGAATTGCTATCTGTTAGTTTCAAATAATCATCCAGCAATCCGGCATCGTCCGCCCTTCCTGTTTTCAAGAATGCCGCATCTTCTACGGCATCAAACAACACGACCTGCCTTTCTATATATTGGATAATACGAAATAGCAAATCCATTCTGTCCGACACTTGAACATACTGTTCATACTGACCGAAAAAACTTTCTATAATGTCCTCTGGATTTAGCTTGTCCTGAATAGACTGCTCGACGTGGGATGCAAAAAAAGGAAGCAGTCGACCAGTATGTTTTACTTGATAAAATGGTAATGTCTGAAAAAGACTATTGTACAACTCAAAGCGCGTAAGCACTTCGCTATTGTAAATAGCCTCCTTAGTACTTGATTTCATTCGATTGTTTTTTGTTTATTTGACGAACAAGGGGCAAGGAAACCCATATTCACCAATGTTCAAATTAAATTCCACCGTTATAACAATTGTTAGCTTAGTATTCCTCTACGTCTCAACTAGACATTCTGCTAAATTACAATTTAAACCATATATCGTATACGAAGTTTCTAATATTTTTATTCTTTTTCAAGAAAAGCCATTTTTGGATGACATACAACGGAAAATAGCTCGTATAATTACAACTAGGAGGTAAATGAAGCGAAACAGGAAAATATGGAACAACAATCAATAGTCAATAAAGCGCTGGAAAAAATAGGTGATTTTTCGGCAAGTGAGTTCAACATGATCCATGCGCACGCCCAATTTAGACAGTTGAAAAAGAATGATATCCTACTTAAGGAGGGACAGGTTTGCAGCGCGATTTATTTTATCATAAAAGGGGCTTTCTATCAATACCGGATGAACGACGTGGACGAAAACATCATTGAACTGCACGTAGACAATGAATGGTTCCTGAATAACACGAGCTTTATTACGCAAAAACCATCTTTTGACACCATTAAGGCGTATGCCGACAGCGAGATTTTGGAACTGAATATTCACTCCATTCACAAATTGATAGAAATCTCGCCCGTATTTTTTCAACTGGGCAAACTTTTACAACCAGCCGCCGTGCGTACGCAGTTTTTCGACAATACCATGACGCCCGCCGAAAAATACAATTATGTCCTGGAACATCGGCCACGGCTACTGCAAAGTTTTCCATTGAAGTACATAGCCTCGTACCTGAAAATGGCTCCTGAAACGTTGAGCAGAATAAGAGGAAAGCATTGATTTTCATTTCTTGATTTCAGTCAAGTCAGTGTACGGAATAAAAACCTGAGTTTTGTGTCCGACATGAGGAATCAAAAAATGGACAAAGAATTCAGCAGAATTTCCAGCATCAGTCTTGTAATTGGGTCTACGCTAATGGCTGCAACCCTGGTACTGCATCCAAGTGGTGGAAGCATGGAGCATATACTCAACATAAAAACCATACTGATCACGTCCCATTCATTGGCTATTTTAAGCTTGCCTTTCATTGCTTTTGGCTTTTGGGGGCTGTCGAATGCATTGCTAACGAAAAGCAAGATTTCCATGCTCTCGTTTATCATATCTTGTTTCGGCCTTTTTGCCGCAATGGTGGCAGCAACGATCAATGGCCTCACATTGCCCCTATTTCTTTCCAAAGCCGCCCTGAGAAATATCGACTTCAATATCGTCAATACGATACGCGCTTATGGCGACAACATCAATATGCCGACGGCTTACCTTATGTTCGCAGCATTTGCCTTGTCGATTGGTATTTGGTCGATACTTATCATCCGCAGCGAGAAATTCCCAAAATGGATAGGCTATTATGGATTGTTGCTTATCTTGCTCGGCATATTCGCTTTATTCAACAAGTATAATCTCATAGGTTTACTCGGATTTAGGACAATCGTTTTGGGCATCATTGGTTGGACCATAGCCGTTGGAACTAAAATCCTATTTACAAACAGAAAACACGCTTAACATAAAAACACGGTCATATGAAACATACGGCAAAATCAATAAGGGCCTTTATTGGAACCAAAAATTTCGATGAATCCCGTCACTTTTACAACGACCTGGGATTTGAAGAATCGATTATCTCAAAAAGCATGTCTTATTTCAAGGTTTCGGATATGCTGGGATTTTACCTGCAAAATGCCTACATCAAAGACTGGGTAGACAATTCGATGTTGTTTCTTGAGGTCGACGATGTCGATCGGTATTGGAATGAACTTCAAGGTCTCGGATTGCATCAGAAATATGCAAGCGTCAGGTTGACGCCTATCAGGGAGGAAATTTGGGGCAAGGAATGCTTTATGCATGACCCCTCCGGCATACTCTGGCATTTCGGACAATTCCGCTAAAGATCTCCAGTTCGAAACTGACCTTATCGGCTTTAGGAGCCTGAAAATGCGCTTTGGAAATATCTAGCTTGGATAGCGTAAGTTCAATTAAGAAATGCAACAAAGGTTGAAATAAACATGCCAATTGGGGGTACCCCCAATTGGCATGTTTAAGGGAAAAAAACGACTTTTGAATTGCGAATGGAAAAATCACATTTAACCCTGGAACAAAGGTACGAAATCCAGGCTTACAGAGCGAGCGGAAAGAAGATCTCGGAGATCGCCGTTATCATCGGCAGGGACAAATCGGTAGTCAGCCGAGAGGTTAAGCGCAACAGTAATCCCAAAGGGGTCTACAAGGCCTCCTAT